>QHYI01000151.1 GCA_003223245.1 Acidobacteriota bacterium | reverse complement strand
GACATTCTCGTCCAGGGGGAAATGGACATTGGTCCCGCCGAAACCGCTCCCGAACTTGCGGTCCGCATGTCCGAAGCGGGCGCCCCCCTCATGGAAGAAACTCTACGCGGTCTAGCCGCCGGCACAATCGTGGCACGTCCGCAGAACCACGCTGAAGCTTCGATCGCTCCGATCCTGAACAAAGAAGATGGCCGCATCGATTGGAATCGCTCAGCACAACAGATCTACAACCGCATGCGCGGTTTCGCACCTTGGCCTGGCGCTTACACGACCTTCCGCGGCCAGACCTGCCACCTCTGGGGCGAACCCGTGTCTGAGGCCGAATCTCTTCCTCCCGAAGTCCCCGCCGGTCAATCCCCGACCGCGGCCCATGTGGCTCCCGGCACTCTGTTTAAAGCAAAGGGCAACTGGTTTGTCTCCTGTGGCAACGCAACTGTTTTGCGCCTGCAATCCGTCAAACTGGAAGGCCGCAAACAAGTTAGCGCCTCCGAATTCGCCAACGGTGCCCGCCTTAAGCCCGGTGAAGCGTTCGGAAGCGCATGATTTTTCGTGGGGACCATTGCAGACTTGAGTTTTTTTACCAGATGGTTTTAACAAAATCACCATGCCAGACCCGTTTGCAATCCCTTCTCTTCGGGCCTGGGTCAAACTCTTAGGCAACAAGCAAATCAGAGCTCATTTGCGCGCATCTAAACACTCAGGCATACTCAAATCCTGGGTCGTTCCTTGGAGAAGCGTCACGGATTAGCGGATCGTTGGAGCTAATTGAGCGCTTCATCGATTCATCGCAAGGGGAGTCCATTTTTCATGCATATCTCTGAATCCTCTCAAAATCGCGGGCGAGCCCATGCCCGCGGGTTCAAACTTCTACGCCTGGTCGCCGCCTGCTTCCTAGCAGGCCAACTCGCCCTCCTGCCTCTGGCGTCTGCCGCTGGCAATACGCCCTCTCGGTCAGCCCGCGTATCGAAAGTTCCCGCGCCTGTGGCCGCCAACGATCCCGTCTTGCAAGCTATGCAGACCGAGCTTGCGCGCGCCATCACCGAACTCGGCAAAGCCGAGCAACCCCCCTACTACCTGAGTTACACGGTCTACGATCAGGATTTCGTCGTTCTCGCAGGAGCCTTCGGCAGCCTGCTCGGCGACACCGCGGCACAGCGCCGTTTTGCCGACGTCACCATGCGTGTAGGCTCCTCTGAACTCGACAACACCCACGGCCAGAGCCGTTCGAGCGGCGTCACTTCCGGGAGCCTCCCTCTCGGCAATGATCAGGACGCTATTGCGCGCGTATTGTGGGAGCTCACCGATCGCGAATACAAGCGCGCTGTTCCCGCTCTCATGAACGTTCGCACCGACACCGCTGTCCGCGCCGAGGAAGAGGACAAAT
Source organism: Acidobacteriota bacterium (assembly GCA_003223245.1). Taxonomy (GTDB): domain Bacteria; phylum Acidobacteriota; class Terriglobia; order Acidiferrales; family UBA7541; genus Acidiferrum. Next base: position 88,316 of record QHYI01000151.1, on the reverse strand, counting down.
CTCCCGATTTCTCCAAGGAAAAACCGGAAACTCATATCGTTGAAGCCGCCGCCGCGCCGTTCGACCACTCGGCGTGGGAAGCCGAAATCAAGCGCCTGTCTGCGACCTTCCGCAGATATCCCGAGGTTTATTTCGCTTCGGTGATTCTCCAGGTTACGAATTCCAATTCGCGTATGGTGACGAATGAAGGCACCACGCTCGTTTCGCCCGCTTCCTCCGCGCGCCTGGTGATGGAGGCGCAAACGCGCGCCGAGGACGGCATGGAGCTTCTCCGCGTCGAAACCTTTCAAGCTCCTAATGCCAAGGGCTTGCCGCCAGAAGCCGAACTCACGGCCAAAATCGACAAAATGGCGGCGGATATCAATGCTCTCCGCAAAGCTCCCGTGGCTGAGCCTTACGACGGTCCTGCCCTGCTGAGCGGCCGTGCCGCTGCCGTCTTCTTTCACGAAGTCCTCGGCCACCGACTGGAAGGGCACCGACAGCGTGACGAAGAAGAAGGCCAGACTTTCACCAAGAAAGTTGGCCAGGGAGTCTTGCCGAAATTCCTTAGCGTGGTGGACGATCCAACCATTCACGAAATGGCAGGCGTGAAACTCGCTGGCGCCTATGACTTCGACAACGAAGGCACTCCTGCGGAGCGCGTGGACGTGATCAAAGACGGCGTGCTCAAAAACTTTCTGATGTCGCGCATGCCCATCAAAAATTTCAGCGATTCCAATGGCCACGGCCGCAATCAGCCCGGCCTCATGCCCACGGGCCGCCAAGGGAATTTGATCGTCACCTCAACTGAAACGGTCCCCGAAGCCCAGTTGCGTCAGAAACTCATCGACGAAGTGAAAAAGCAGGGCAAGCCCTACGGTCTCTATTTCGATGACATCCAGGGCGGCTTCACCATCACCACACGCCAGCTGCCGCAAGCGTTTCAGGTACTTCCCGTAATGGTCTACAAGGTTTACGCCGACGGCCGCCCCGATGAGTTAGTCCGCGGCGTGGACATCGTCGGCACCCCGCTCGCCGCTCTGACCCGCATTCTCACGACCGGCGACCATGAGCACGTTTTCAACGGCGTTTGCGGCGCGGAAAGCGGCCAAGTCCCTGTCGCCGCGGTCGCTCCGTCGATGCTCTTCTCTGAAATGGAAGTGCAAAAGCGCGCGCATCAGCACGATCGCCCGCCGATCTTGCCTCCGCCCGGTTTCGAAGATACGGCGTCGCCCGAAAAGACCGGGACGCAAGCCAAAGCCGAGGTGAAACCATGAAAGCAGTTCACCGCAACTTGGCCGTCGCCCTCGCGCTCGCTTCTTGCGCTCTCTCATTACGCGCTGCTTCCGGCGATTCCAAGCCGGCGCTCGATCCCGCGATGGTCGCCGCTCACGCAGCCGCCAAAAGCGACGCTCTGTTGGACGCCCTGCTCACCGAACTAGACCGCTCCAGAGCGCAGTTGAAAATGGATCAAGTCCAAGCGCCGTACTTCATCGAGTATCGCGTCCATGACGTCGAAGACTACAACGCCGAAGCAGCCTTTGGCGCGCTTCGCGACAATCAGCACTCGCACTATCGCGTCCTCCGCGTCATCGTTCGCATCGGCGACTATAAACAGGACAGCTTTTATGCGCGCGGCCAGGGCGAATCCAGCATACTTCCGCTCGACAACGATTCCATCGCCCTTCGCCACCAAATCTGGCTCGCCACCGACGAAGCCTACAAGGACGCCGGTCAGGCGCTCGCCGAAAAGCAAGCTGAACTCAAGCGCTATACAACGGACACCAACCCGGTCGACGATTTCGCCAAGTCCCCACCCCTGATCGCTGTCGAGCCCACGGTCTCCCTGAAGCTCGACGAAGCTTCCTGGAAGAAAACCCTCGAAGACGTGACCAATTTGTACCGCCGATATCCCGACGTGCAGTCGGTTAGCGCCTCGGCGCACTTCTCGGCCGTCAATGAATACCTCATCAACACCGAAGGAACAGTCACGCGCTGCGGAAAAACTGCTTACTCTGTGCTACTAAACGGCTCCGCGCAAGCCGCCGACGGTATGCGCCTCAGCCGCAGCCCCGCTTATGTTGTCGCGCGCGTGGAGGAATTGCCTTCGCACGAAGCCTTGATGGCGGACGCTAGAAAAATGCTCGACACCATCGTGGCGCTTCAGAAGGCGCCCATTGTAGAAGAGGAATACCGCGGCCCGGTTTTGTTCTCCGCCGACGCCGCCGACGATATCGTCGCCTCTCTGATCGGCCAAAACCTCGAGGGTCGCAAACCGCAGCTTGGCCGCCCAAATCGCACAACGGGCGCGTTCGCTACCAGCTACAAAGCGCGCGTGCTGCCGAATTTTCTTTCCATCATTGACGATCCCACAATGAACGATTTTCAGGGCAAGAGCCTCATCGGCAACTACATGTTCGACAGCGAGGGCGTGAAAGCCCAGCCCGTCGACGCCATCCAAAACGGAATCCTCACCAATTACCTCATCGGCCGGCAGCCGCTTCGTGACTTCCCGGTTTCGAACGGCCATGGCCGCGCAGCCGCAGGCATGACCGCCGGCCCAAACCCCGGTGTTCTGTTGCTCAAAAGTTCCGAGCCGCAATCACCCGGCGATTTAAAGAAGAAACTCATGGAAATGGTCAAAGACCAGGGGAGGCCTTACGGCTACCGCGTGGAAACGCTCGGCCAGCCGGGAAACACTCCGCGACTGCTGTACCGGGTTTACGCGAACGACGGTCATGAAGAACTCGTGCGCGGGTCCCGGCGGTATTCCCACCACGGTCATCAGCCCCTCGCTGCTCTTTGACGAGCTCGAAGTGAAGCGCGCCGACACCAGCAAGGACAAACTGCCCGAGTATCCTCCCCCGCCACTCACAAGGAAATAAGTCTCCGTGCTTTTTCCTGACTGAGAACCGCCGATTGATTACGGAGAACTGCTACCGGAGATTTGCCTTTTCTCACTTTCCATTTTCTAATTTCTGTTTTCTAATTTCTTGCTGAGACCATGACTCTTAAAGAACGCCTCGAATGGCTCACCCGCATGACGCTCCTCGTTTTCATCCTAGCGTCAGCGGCCTTTCTCAGCGCCATCACTGCGATGCGCATCGCCATTCACGGCCGCGAAGTTACCATGCCCAACCTTGTGGGCAAAAACGTTTCCGAAGCCAGCAAAATGCTGCAGTCGCGCGGCCTGGTGCTGCGCGTTGCCGACCGCATCTACAGCGACCAGCCCATCAATGTGGTCCTGCGCCAGACTCCTCCTGCCGGTCTGCTGATGAAAGTTTCGCAGCAGGCCCACGTTGTGCTCAGTCTCGGCCCGCGCGAATTGGAGATTCCCATGCTCGAAGGCAATTCTTTGCGCGCCTCGCGCGTCGAATTGCTTCGCCAGGGCTTGCAGCTCGGCGAAGTCTCCGCCATCAACATGCCTGACGAGCCGGCCGACACGATTGTGCTTCAAGACCCCGGGCCCCGCTCCGGCGCCTCTTCTCCTCGCGTGGACGTGCTGGTGTCTCAAGGACCGCGCGAAACGGACTACGTCATGCCGCATTTGGTGGGATTGATGGAAGCGGAAGCTCAGCACCGCCTCGACCAGGCGCAGATACGCCGCAAAGTGAATTACGTTTCCGCTCCCCAGTGGCCTCACGGCGCGGTGATGGACCAGTCGCCTCTCGCCGGGACGAAAGTCCCCTCCACAGCCACTATCGACCTCACGGTCGCCAACTAATCCTGGCCGCAGATAAGCCCCTCTGGGATGCAGCTGGCTATCCTCTTACCTGCTTTGCTTTCCGCATCTCCCGCCGGCCCGCAATCCACTGCTCCAAAATCAATTGCTGTTGTGGCTCAATTTTAGTGAACACAACTCCCATCCGCGTCAGGTGTCCAGCATGAGCGACTCTGCCCTGCCCCGCAAAACTTGCACCCTTGTGCACAATCCGGATTCTGACCCGCGTCCCCGTCGGAAATGGCTTCGCTGTGCTCACACCGCATCCAAACAGGCTCAAATCGCAGGTTTGTTCGTTCATCTGCGTCTCGGATTCGACATCAATCATTTCAATGCTGGCTACAAAAGGATAGCGGCGTGCGCGCGGACGCTCAGATTGCACCAGGGTGATCCTTTCAAAAAATGGCGTTGGTCTTGCCCGCGGGGAGAGCGCGCATCTTATATCAAAACGGAAACCTATACGAGGTGGCCGATTATCTGGTGTCGATTATCTGGCACCCACTCAGGTGTGCCATTCGCGCTCCATGTTCTTGGCGACTATCTACCGGCCCAGGACTACCTGCTGCGTCTTCCGCCAAAGACAGACTGAGGAAAAGCGGCACGACAACCAAACTTCGACGATGTGGAGACGCCGTTCAGGTGCAAAACCGTATCCATGGTGAATCTGGGGCAGATATGGCAAATATGCAATATGCAAATATGCGTTTGACTTGACTTTGCCGCGAAACTCCGCTATCAGGCGCATATCCTTTTCAACTCGCGTGGCCGCCAAGCGGTCAAGCAAGGAGTGCCTGCTATGCCAAAAGCAATCTTCGCCCTGTTCCTAGCCGTGCTGTTCTCGTTTGCCGGCAGCAAACTTTCAGGGCAGATACCGCCAGGAAAAAAAGATGGAGAAAAGAAGCAAGCGCCTGCGGAGCAGAAATCCGACGCCGAGAAGAAGCCAGGTGCTGCGGATCAGAAGCCTGAGCCGCCGAAGGAGAAACCCTTTGCGGACGTCGTGAAGGAGGCTCAAGTCATCAAAGGGCTTTTTACCTTCTACAAAACGGAAGACAAAGTCCTGCTGGAAATCCAGCCCGAGCAGTTCGACCAAATGTACATGTTGTCGCTGACCTGCGAATCCGGCTTGGGCGAAGGCGGATTTTATGCAGACAGCTACTGCGGGGAGACGCCCATTACCTTTCACAAAGAAGGCAAAAGTATTCAGCTCATCGCGAAGAACACGCGCTTCGTGGCCCAGGAAAATTCCCCCATGGCGCGCGCCGTGGCACATTCCTTCAGCGACTCGATCCTCGGCTCAACGAAGCGTGAGAGCCTGCCGCACCCGGAGCGCAAGAGCGAACTGACGGACTTGGGAGCGATCCTTCTCGCGGACGTGCCGATGCTAGGATACGACCTAAACGCCTCCTTTCGCATTCCCTACCATTACGATGTAAAGAACAGCAACTTCGGAATGCTCAGGGCGTTCGAGCGTAACGTAGAAATTGAAACGATAAACCATTTCGCCGTAGACCAGCCGCCCTTGCCCCCAATGCTGCCTCCGGGAACGCCCCCGCCGCCCATGCCGCCACCGCCGCGCAACGTCCCCGACCTGCGGAGCCTGCTGTTTCATTTCCGCTACAGCATTTCCGAACTGCCGGGGCCGGGTTTCCGCCCGCGTCTTGCGGATGACCGCGTCGGCCACTTCTTCACGCAAGTGGAAGACTACGACAGCGACAGGAACTTCGAATCGAGCCGCCGCTATATCCATCGCTGGAGGCTCGAGAAGCAGGATCCTTCGGCGCCGCTTTCTCCGCCGAGACAGCCCATCGTTTTTTGGTTGGAGAATACCGTGCCCGCGGAATACCGTGACGCCATCCGGGAAGGAGTTTTGCTGTGGAACAAAGCGTTTGAGCGGATCGGATTTAAAGACGCGATCGTCGTGAAACAACAACCCGATAACGCAGATTGGGACCCCTCCGACGCGCGCTACAGCACACTTCGCTGGTTCGCGGGTTATCCCGATCCCGGATTCGCGGAAGGCCCGTCGCGCGTGAATCCGCTGACCGGAGAAATCTACGACGCCGACATCCGCTTCGACGCGGGCATGACACGTTTTTTCCGGCGCGAGATCAATGAATATGTGAATCCCGCGGGAACGTCCTGGATGCCCTGGCTCGAAGATCAGGAGAAACCCTTTCTTGCGCCGTGGCACAACGGCCCAGCGGAATTTTGCGACCTCGCCCGGGGTGCCGTGCGGGATGCGGAGTTTGCCTTTGATTTGCTGACCGCGCGCGGAATGGATCCCCAAAGCCCCCAGGCAAACCAGTTCATTCACGACTATCTCGTGGAAATCGCCGCGCACGAAGTGGGACACACGCTGGGGCTGCGGCACAACTTCCGCGCGAGCACAATCCACACGCTCGAGCAAGCACAGGACGCGGCGCTGACGGCCAAGGAAGGGCTGACCGGATCAGTGATGGATTATATCCCGACAAATCTTTCTCCGGCCGGCCAGAAGCAGGGCCAATACCATCAAACCACGCTGGGTCCTTACGACTACTGGGCCATCGAATACGCCTACAAACCCATTTCCGCGAATACGCCCGACGAGGAATTGCCGGAGTTGGCGAAGATCGCTTCGCGCGCTGCGGAGCCGCAGTTGGCCTACGACACGGATGAGGACGCGGGAATCGGCGGCGGGCCGTTCGACATGGATCCGGTGGTGAATCGTTTCGACTTCGGCACCGACCCGCTGAAATTCTATGCATTGCGCGTGAAGCTCGCGGATGAAATTCGCGCCAAGATGGAAGAAAAACTGGAAAAGCCCGGGGAAGGCTATCAGGTGCTGCGCCGCAGCTTCAACGGCGCTTTCGGACAGGAGGGGTACGCGCTCTATCTCGCCTCGAAATATATCGGTGGCGTTTACCACTACCGTTCGCACGTGGGCGACCCTGGAAATCGCCTTCCTTTTGAGGTGGTGCCTGCTGCGAAACAAAAAGAAGCGCTGGAACTGTTGCGCGAACATTTGTTCTCGCCGAAAGCGTTCCAGTTCTCTCCCCGGTTGCTCAACAAACTGGCCAGCCCGCGCCATTCCGACTTTCTGGACTTCTTTGTCATGCGCACGCGATTCGACGTGCCCATCCACGACATGGTCCTTTCTCTGCAGAACGCGGTCATGGAGCGGTTGTTCCATCCGCTCGTGCTAAGCCGCATTTTAGATTCGGAAGCGCAAGTAGCGCCTCCGGCGGAACCGTTCAGCCTGGGGCTGCTCTTCAATACCGTGCAGGAGGCCATCTGGGCGGAAACCAAGGCGCCGGGCGATTCGCTGAATATTGACAGCTACCGCCGGTCGTTGCAGCGGGCGCATTTGCGCAAAATGGTAGGAATGATGCTGCGCGATGCCTCCGTGCCGGAGGATGCGCAAACGCTGTCGCGGCAAGGCCTGGTTGCGCTCAAGAGCCAGCTGCAAAGCGCGCTCACTAAGCCAGGCATCAAGATATCTCTCGAGACGCGCGCGCACTTGAGCGAATCCATGGCGCGCATCGATGAGGCGCTCAAGGCCAACATGCAACGCACGGGCTTTTGATTTACGCCTTCGAAAACGAGGGTAGCCGCAGTCAAGCGATTTCCGGTCCCCGCCCGGCGGCGACTGGCACCCGTGAGCCCGGGCAGGGAAAGCCAGCTGTACTCGCGTACCATTGACTCGAGACGTATACCGGCGGCAGGATAGCGCCGAAGCTGGCCCTGCCTGGTTTCCCCTGAACAATACACTTGTACAAGGATCATTTTCGTGGACGCTCCCCTACTGCGCCGTGCGGAAAGCCGCATCTCGTTCAAGATGTTTGTGAAGCTGTCTGACCCGGTGACGGGCGCGTTCGAAATCACGCCCACGATCGACGTGAGTTGCCACGGCGTGCGTGTGCTGACCAAGAGCCTCTGGAATGCGAACCACGATCTGTTTGTCCAGCCGATCCGAGGCAACCGTTCTTCGCGTGGCCGCATTGCGCACTGCCAAAGGCGTCAAGATGGTTGCTACGAGATGGGGCTCGAGCTGTATCCTGCCACAGAAGATTGGACCCGCTCCGGCAAACTCCCCGCCAGGCCATAGCGAAACCCCGGAACGCGCCGCACCGGCGTTTTCGAAATGGCCGAGATCACTGCCTAGCGAGCGGGCGGCCTCGGAAGTCCGCATACCCAACAACCAGCCCCGGGATTGTATTTTTCTAAAGCAGTACTTTGGTGCAGGTTGTTGAAAGGAAGGGCCTGTACTTCTTGGGGATTGCCCCGCTTTGCAGCCGCTACGTAAAGTTGGGGTTATGTTTGGCCAGCCTGACAGAACCACTGTGTCTGCGCTCGGAGACCGGGTAAGCCTGAAGTCCTCGCCGCTCGAAGGACCCGCGAGTTACTACGGGCAGAGGGCAGAAATCGACTTAAAGAAACTGGCGCGGCGCGAGTGGTGGCTGTGGTTTTCTGCGCTAACCGTGACGACGCTCTCCGCAGTGGTCTTGCTGCTCACCGCATTCTCACGGCTCTTCCGGCATAAAGAACATTTTTACGAAATTACCCCTGAGCAAGCACGCTGGGGAATTTTGTGTTTGCTGCTGCTGTTCAACGGCTGGATGCTGTACCGGCAGAGGCTGTTTCGCAAGCTCGGCAAACAAGCGACTGCGCCGAGCGCCGCGTCGGAGGATAACGCAGCCGCTTTAGACGAATCTGCGGCCACGGATCCGGTGACGGGATTGTACACGCACACCTCCGCGCTGCTGCATCTCGGAAGAGAAATCGCGCGAGCGAAGAGGCACAACACCGCGCTGAGCTTGGCGACCATCCACCTGGAAGACTTGGCGGACGTTGCACAGAAATATGGGAAAACGGCGGTGGACCAAGCGCTGAAAGAGTTTGCAAGGCGGCTGAAGGAAGTGAGCCGCGGCTCAGATTATGCGGTGCGACTGTCCAACGACGACTTCGTGCTGGTGCTCCCGAAATGCAATGCGGGCGAAGTGAGCCAGGTATTGAACCGTATGGGCTCGATGGACTTGGAATGCGCCGGCAAGAAGATTTCGCTCGGGTACACCACGGGCTGGGTGGATTACCAGGCCGGGGACATGCCCTCCGATTTGCTGAAACGCGCCTCGCAGCTTCTCCACCTTTACGGCGACGCCGCCAAAGAAACCTGCACCGCCACCGGCACCTCGAACTAGCTTCTTAGGCTCAAAAGTTGAAAAGTCGAAATTTAAAGAAGACCAATCCTTGCTGCCCGAAACTTGCACGGCAACCGTGGTGTGATTTCGGCACCGGCCAATCCTAAAGACTCGGACGCTAATTGGCGGAAGGCTGCTTGTGGAGAGTCGTGCAGAGGGTCAGGGCGGTGTTGGGGTCAACGGCGTTGTCGCCTTCGTCGATGAGACGAATGATGCGATGCCATACGATGTCAGCATTTTGTGGTTCATGTCGCTGAGCAGGGGAAAATGCAGGCCGTTTTGCTCGGCGAACGCAGCGTTGGCGGCGGGACTATCCATGCTAACGCCAAACACCTCAGTGTCCGCTGCGGGGATGCGGCCGGAATCGATACCCGCCTGCACGGCCCGCATTTGCTTGGTGCAGCCTTCGGAAAAAGCGAGGACGTACACGGCAAGAAAGACGTTTTTCTTGCCGCGGTAGTCGCTCAGCTTGACGGTTTTCCAATCATCCGCGAGAAGGGTGAAATTGGGAGCGAGGTCGCCCACCTGGAGCGACAGGTGAGCAACCTGCGGTTTGTGCACCTGATGGGCAAGCGGAGGCACCGCCGCAGCCACGACCAGGAGTGAGCCAGCAACCAAAGCGCGTCTCATCATAAGGATTGTCCCATTGCCCCCTGAGAGCTTAAACGCAATACTCCATGGCGTTGTTTCTAAAGACTATCTAAAAGCTAGAGATATTCCCTGCCCAAGAAAAATTTGTAACCGGACGGTGCGCGGTCGCAAGGGCGCGTACGGTGCGGAGAGGCCAATTAGGACTATAATGCGCGCCCGTTCGGCCTGGACGTGGCTTCGAATGGAGGAAATGGAAGATGAGCGCGGCAAATTCGGCAACCCGGATGTGTCGCAGGGCAAATCGGGTCGCACGGGCGGGAGTGGTTGCTGGGCTGGCGGCGGCAAGTTTGCTTGCGCTGCGAGTTTGGGCGGGGCCAGATGGCGCAGCAACAGCCAAAGAAGGCGCGGGCGACGCCTCCGCGCGTGTAGCGCCCAATTACGCCCTCGAAGAGCGCTTTTTGCCCGATCAACTCAGCAAATTAGTGTTTGATCTGGCGGTGACCCCGCACTGGTTCAGCGAGTCCAACCGATTCTGGTACAGCTACGAGACACCGAACGGAACGCGCTACTACCTGGTGGATCCATTAAAGAGGTCGAAGGCGCCGCTGCGGGACAACGCCAAGTTGGCGGCAGCGCTCTCGATGCTGACGAATTTTCCTTACGACGCCGAGCATCTTCCCGTGAAGCGGCTGAAGCTGGTGGACAAAGACACGAAGATGCGATTTGAAGTGGAGATTCGAAAGGATGCGGTGGTCCCGAACGAACCGAAGAAGGAAAAGAGCCAGGAAGACATCGAGGAACAAGGCCAGGAAGGAGAGATGGGGCAGGGAGAGCAGGAGGGTCAAGCGGCGGGTGCCGCAGGCGAGAAACCGGAACAGACGCGCACGATCTATTTTGAGTACGAGCTGGCAAGGGGAAGAGTCACGCGGCTGGACAATTTCGAAGCGCCCAAGAAAAAGCCGATGTGGGCTTCCGTTTCGCCGGATGAAAAGACGGTGGTGTTCGCCCGCGGGCACAACCTGTACCTTATGGATGCTGAAAACTACGCGAAAGCGCTGAAGAAATCGGGCGACACGAGCGTCGTCGAAACACAATTGACGACCGACGGAGTCGAAAAATACAGCTACGCGCGCGTGTTGCTGCCGGAGCAAGAAGAACAATTAAAGAAACAAGACAAGGGCGACACGAACAAAGCAGGACCGCGCACACCGGCGATCACCACTGATTGGTCGAAGGATTCCAAGAAGTTTGCGCTAGAGCGAAACGACGATCGCAAAGTGGGCGACTACTGGAAATGGCTGCTGGGAAGCTCGGACACCGGGGCCGACGTCCTCGAACTGCAAAGGGAGAAGCAGACGACGCCGAGCAAGAAATTCAAGGAGTAGGCGAACAGCAGGCGCAAGGCAACCTTGGGTGTCCCATACCGGCATCAGAAGGAGTGGGCTAGGCAGCAGGAAGCCTTTGCCGAGCCTGCCCGGAATTGTTAAAGATGGGGATGAGACCTGTCGGTTGGTTCAGGGTATAATTAACAGGTTTAAACTGGGGGTGTTGTGGGCCTGCAGGCTCTTCCAGGTCTGTCGTGGGGATTCCGAGATTCGCAAGAGAGGTGCGGAGTGCGTGTTACTTTTTCCGGCGCAAGCCCAAAACTGATGGCCATGCTAATGGCTGCTGGATTGATGCTGCTCAGCGCCGCGCCCAGCAATGCACAATTCCATAGGAAGAAGAAGGTCAATAAATCCACGAGCGCGGACAACACCGCGGAGCCGGACAAGCTGCTCTACCTGCGCGCCATGGACGACATCAAGCACGGCCGACACGAAGTGGGCCGGCTGAACATGCAAACGCTGATCAACACCTACCCTGACAGCGAATACCTGGCCAAGGCGAAACTGGCGATTGCGGACTCGTTTTACAAAGAGGGAGGGACCGCCAACCTGACGCAGGCCATTCAGGCTTATCAAGATTTCGGCGTGTTCTTCCCCATGTTGCCGGAAGCGGCATACGCGCAACTGCAAGTGGCCATGGCCCACTTCCGGCAGATGGAAAAACCCGACCGCGACCGCACACAGGCCCTGGAGGCGGAGGACGCCTTCCAAACTTTCTTGCAGAAATATCCGAATGACCCGCTAGCGTCGAAGGCAGAACAGTATTTGCGCGAAGTACAGGAAGTGCTGGCGGAAGGCGATTTTCGAATCGGGCAATTTTATTACTACGGCCGGGGCGACAAAAGGGCGGCAGCTTCGAGGCTGGCGGCGCTAGTAAACCGCTATCCACTGTACAGCAAGGCGGATCGCGCCTTGTGGATGCTGGCGGATATCTGGGAAGGCACGGAAAAGAAAGAGCTGGCAGCGCCCTATTACGCAAGAATCGTGCGCGAATATCCTCTCTCGCCGCTAGCTCCGAAGGCCAAGGAAAAACTGGTAGCGCTGAAGGTGCCGGTACCGCAAGCGGATCCGAAAGCCGTGGCGTGGATGACCGCGGAGAGAAATGCGCCGCGCAAGCATGACGCCCTGCTCTTAAAACCCTTGGCGTTAGTGCATTCGAGCCCCCGAGAGGAATTGCAGGCTGCCGCTAGGTACGGAACACCGACGATGACTCCGGAATCGGATAACGATGCCGGGGTAGACATTCTATCGGGAGGAAACCAGCCGCGGATTGGCGGGGCCGGGACCGGAATCGTGGCCACGGTGTCACCAGGGGGCGCGGCGGGGACAACCAGCGGCGCTGAGAATGTGACGCCTGCTGCGGAGGGAAGCGAGGCCAAGCCGCAAACACAACAGCCGGATCCTGCAGCGCCAGCAGCGGCGAGCGACCCTGCCAACACATCGGCCACAGGCACGAGCGATCCTCCCAAAACGGATGGCGGCACCGAGGCTTCCGCTGCCGCAGATGGAACGGCAAAAACGGATGCGACCGCTGCCGGCCAACCGGCCGATACAACGAAGGCGGATACCGCGCGACAGCAGGCCGGGACGGATGCGGGAGCCCTCGCTGACAAGAAAGACAGCAAGAAAGAGTCCAGCAGCAAGAAAAAGAAGGGACTGAAGAAAATCATTCCCTGGTAATCCCTCTCCTGCGGACAAGAAGGAGTTTCGAAGTAACGTGAGGGGGTAGGCCAATCGAGGCCACATCCTCTTTGTTTTCGTTGGCTTAGGGGGGGGGTAATAGTGTGCAATTGAGCAGTATCGCTTTGCGACACACTGTCCCCCGGGGTGATTGACGCCCACGCCCGCGAATGCTCCAATAAAGTGAGGCAGGGCATATAGTTTCTTGCTGAGGTAGAGCCCATGTGGCGTTCACGAGTGTAGCCTCGCCGGAGGGTGTGTAGTGGCGAAGATTCTGGTCGCGGACGACAACAGCAACATCCAGAAGATGGTCGGTCTGGCTCTGAAGGATCAGGGCATCGACGTTGTCGCCGTTGGGAATGGCGAAGCGGCCGTGCGAAAGATCGCGGACGTGCGTCCGGACCTGGTGCTCGCCGATGTGTTCATGCCGGTAAGAAACGGCTACGAAGTTTGCCAGTTTGTGAAGATGGATTCCGCGCTGTCGCATATCCCGGTGATTCTGTTAGTGGGAGCCTTCGATCCCCTCGACGAACAGGAAGCCCAAAGGGTGGGAGCAGACGGCGTCCTGAAGAAGCCGTTTATTCCACCAGATCCGTTGATCTCGATGGTGAAGTCGGCACTGCAGCGTTCGGCACCAGGCCAGGTGAGCGTGCCCGCTGCAAAAGTTGCGGAACCGGAGGCTTTTGGCGCCGGAGGAATGTTGACGCCGAACAACGGGAGCGTGCCAATCGTCGGAGCAACGCCCGTGCCGGAATTTCGCATGCAGAGCAGCCCGGAGGCGGCGAGCGAAAGTTTTGTGGAGGAAGTGCCGGCGAAGCCGGAGCCATTGAAGATAGATTCGAGCTCGCAACCGGTGGCGTTCGGCAGCCTGCTGGAAACCCCGATAGAAGAAACAGTGGACGATTCGAGTTTCGCGACGAAGACCTCGCCGGAATTCCCGAAGGAGCACGATTGGCGCAACCGCGCCGAAGAAGAAATGGACGTGGAGGAGGAAGAAGAGCCGGCAGCTTGGAGGCCCGCAGCAACCGCCGACGAAGAGGTGGTTCCTGCGGCCCAGTCCAAGGAATCGAAATCCAAGAGCAGCGCAAACGATTGGCGCATGGGCGGATTCGAGCAAATGGCCGCCGGCAGGTCGCGCAACATGGGATGGGAGCCAGAGGAAGCAGAGAAACCGGCGCCCGTCGAAGCTGCGCCAGCAGCAAGCAATCGCGTTCCGGAAACCGCTGCAGTTCCTCCCGCGCCGGTGCAGGAAGCTGCAGCGATTTCGAGCAAGCCATCAGGACCGGATGTTTGGCAACCTCCCGTCCCGCCCCCTGCGGTTCCCGAGCCGGCCACGGTCCTTAGTGAGCAGCGCACAAGGGAGACGGCTACGGCAGTTGTTGAGGGCAAGACGCACATAGGCGAGCCAAAGCCAGCAGAAGAAAGGAAAGGGGGGAAAGATTCGTGGTTTTCTGTCTCCTCGAGCCCGTGGGAAAGCGAGATGCAGACAGCCAGTCAGTTGGCTTCGACGTGGGATGCGCCCTCAGTGGCACATCCGGCCGGGGCACCGAAGAACGGCCATGAAAAAACGAGCGAGGTCAGCCCAGAAGCAGATGCGGTGATCGAAGAAGCTGCGCTTCCGCCGTCCACGGTTGAAGCGATTCGAGAAGAAGCGGCGCAAGTTACCGAAGGCGCCACATTCATCCTTGAAGAGCCGGACGCCGCGTCGTCGGAAGGAAACAACTATTACGCCCGGGAAGATCAAGGCGTGCTAGAACCTACGAGCCCGACCCCGTCAACAGCAACGCCGACCGCGCCCAACATGGACGATCTCGTGGCGAAGGTTTTGGCCAAAATGAGCCCTGAAGTGCTGCAAGCGGTGACGCGAGAGATTTTGAAGCCCGTCGTCGAAGCGATGGTCAAAGAAGAGCTGAAGTCGAAGAAGTCGTAGTTCCCTGCCCTGAACTTTCTGCACGCCCCTGTAAGGACAAAAACCCCAAGGCTGTGTCCTGAGCTGCATATCAATTCCTGAAGCATTCGAATTGAAGATATTTTGCTGCAGATGCGAATATTTGACGGAGCTGCTTTTCGCCCCTTATAGTCGAAGATTAACCTGAAGTGAGGCATCGGGCAGGAAAGCGCTAGGCTGGACTTTTCCGGAGAAACTCTACGGAATGGCACGCGAGATTGCAAAAGCGTACGAACCGCAACAGATTGAGCCCCGCTGGGCCGAATTCTGGGTGCAAGAGGCCTTGTTCAAGGCCGACCCGAGCGCGCCCGGACCCGTGTTTTCCATCGTCATTCCGCCGCCCAACGTGACGGGCTCCTTGCACATCGGGCATATGCTGAATCACACGGAAATCGACATCCTTACGCGGTGGCACCGCATGCGGGGATATAACACGCTGTATCTGCCGGGAATGGACCACGCGGGAATTTCGACGCAGCGCGTGGTGGTGCGGCAACTCGCCGAGCAAGGCATCGATTACCGCAAGCTAGGGCGCGAAGAATTCGAGAGCCGCGTCTGGAAGTGGAAGGAAGAAAGCGGCGGCACGATTCTGCGACAGATGCGGCAGATCGGGGAGACCTGCGACTGGTCCCGGGAAAGGTTCACGCTGTCGCCGGAGCTCTCGAAAGTAGTGCGCGAAGTTTTTGTGCGGCTCTATGAACAGGGGCTGATTTACCGGGCGACGCGGCTGGTGAATTGGTGCCCGGACTGCCTGACCGTGCTGAGCGACCTGGAAGTGGTGCACGAAGAGCGCCAGGGACATTTGTGGTACATCAAGTACCCGATTGTGGGAATGAAGGAATTTTTGACGGTGGCAACGACTCGGCCCGAAACCATGCTGGGAGATACGGCCGTGGCCGTACATCCGGAGGATGAGCGCTACAAGCGCCTGGTCGGGAAGAAAGCGCTGCTGCCGCTGATGAACCGTGAAATTCCTATTATCGCGGACGAGATGGTGGACCGCGAATTCGGGACCGGGGCGGTGAAGGTTACTCCGGCGCACGACCCGAACGATTTTGCGCTTGGCAAGAAGCATCATCTTACCGAAATCGACGTGATGACCGACGACGCGCGCATGAACGCCAATGCGGGCGCGTATGCGGGGATGGAGCGGTTCGCGGCAAGAAAAAAAGTGGTCGAGGACCTGAAAGCGCAGGGTTTGCTCGAGAAAATCACGGATCACACCAATGCGATTGGGCTCTGCGAACGCAGCAAAACGATCGTGGAGCCGCGCATTTCAACGCAATGGTTCTGCAAGATGACGGAACTGGCCGCGCCGGCTATCAAGGCTGTCGAGCAGTACGCGCCGGGCAAGGAAGGCACCATCCTGATCATCCCTGACAACCGGCGCACCGAGTATCTCAACTGGATGCGCAACATCCGCGATTGGACGATCTCGCGGCAACTTTGGTGGGGACACCGCATTCCAGCCTGGTACTGCAAAGAAAACAAGCACATTACGGTCGCGCGGGAGACTCCGGGTAAGTGTGCGACGTGCCGTTCGAGCAATTTGGAGCAGGATAGCGATGTACTGGACACCTGGTTCAGCTCGGCCCTTTGGCCGTTCTCGACTCTCGGATGGCCCAACGAGACAGAAGATTTTAAGAAGTACTATCCGACGAGCTTGTTGATCACCGCCTACGACATTCTGTTTTTCTGGGTGGCCCGGATGATCATGATGGGAATTCATTTTACAGGCAAAATTCCTTTCCACGCCGTGTACTTGCATTCGCTCGTGCGCACGGGAAGCGGCGAGAAAATGTCGAAGTCCAAAGGGACCGGGCTCGACCCCGTGGCCTTGAACCAGCAGTACGGAACCGACGCGATGCGATTCTGCCTGGCTTCCATGGCCGCGCCGGGAACCGATATCGTGCTGTCGGAAGACCGACTGGCCAGCTCGCGAAATTTTGCCAACAAGATTTGGAACGCTGCGCGATTCTTATTTGTAAACCTGGATAAGTTTGAGCAAACCGGAGCAAAGCTCGAAGAATTGGCAGGACCGGAAATGCGCGCGAGAGCTCCGTATGCGGTCGGCGGCAAGACTCCGCTAGTGGATGCCTGGCTCTTTGCGCGGCTGGCGGCAACGGTGGAAATGGTGAACGACGCGCTCGGCAATTACCGTTTTCATGAGGCCGCGCAAGGCGTGTACCAGTTTTTCTGGGGCGATTTCTGCGATTGGTACATCGAGTGGGTAAAACCCGAATTGCAAAGCGCGGAGCGCGAACGCGCAACCGTAGCGTGGAAGAACCTCTTCGCGGCGTTCGAGGCGGCGCTGCGGTTGCTGCATCCGTTCATGCCCTTCCTGACCGAGGAGCTGTGGCACCAACTGCCTCAGGCTCCCGGAGCGAAGTCCATTGCGCTCGGGAGGTTTCCGGAAACGGAAACGCGCTGGAAGAACCCTGACGCACTCGACGACGTGGCGCAAATTCAGGAAGCAGTGACAGCGTTGCGGGCAATCCGGGCTGAGTTGCGGCTCGACGCCAAGAAAAAAGTCTTAGCGGAGTTCTCCACGACGGATCGCGCAACGGGAGCTTTGATCCAAGCGAACCGTGAGGCTGTCGAACGCTTCGCGGTTTTGTCCGAGTTGCGCATCATTCCGAAAGAACGGTTTAATGCAAAGAGCGGAGCGGTGCGGACCACCGCGGCGTTTGACGTGCGCCTGGTTTATTCAGAAGCAGTGGATGCCGGCGCGGAAAGAGCGCGTCTGAAGAAGGACATCGAAGGATTGCAGAAGGCCATCGCTTCGAAAGAGAAACAGCTTGGGGACGAAACCTTTCGCAGCCGCGCGCCGGAAAAGATTATCAAGGGGCTCGAAGCGACGCTTACGCAACAAAGAATTGAGCTGGAAAAATTGCAGAAGAGACTGAAAGACCTTGAAGGAGAGAGTCAGGCGGCCGGGACCCGACGCTCGTGAACTGGCATTCCGAACAAATCGAGAAAGTCGTTCGAAATGCGTTGGCGGAGGACATTGGGCCGGGGGACGCGAGCACGGCGGCGACGACTCCGCCCAACACCGTGGCCCGGGCGTACCTCCTGGCACGCCAGACGCTTGTTTGTGCGGGATTGCCGCTGGTGGAAAATGTGTTTCGCACGTTGGACCGAAAGATGGAAGTCATTGCTTCGAGGATGCAGCCGGCTTGGACCCCGAAGCTGTGGGGCTGGCGCCGACAACGGTACAGATTGAAGTGCGGGACGAACGCGAATTGATCGAAGCTCTCGGCGCAGGCGCGGAAGCCGTACGGCTCGACAACATGACTCCGGAACGAGCGGCCGAATGCGTAAAGATTGCGCGCGGCATGCGCCCCGATTGCGTCATGGAAATTTCCGGCGGAATTATGCTCGAAAATGTCCACACTTATGCCAAGGCGCGAGCTGATTTTCCCTCTTCCGGGATGTTGACGCACTCGGCCCCCGCCGCTAACCTGAGCCTGCTTGTGGATGGCGTCGAGGAAACGTAAGCTTAGGCGGCGCCCAGGCACAATGATATCCCCATGAACCCGGAAACCCTGACCGGAACAACAGACCGAAGAGTGGCCGGACTGCTGGCCTTGCTCGGGAAGAACGCCACCATCGTGATCAGCGGAGCGCGCATCGCTCGGGAAATCGGCGTGTCGCGATCCACAGTGTGGCGGTGGGTGGAGCGGCTGCGCGAACTGGGTGTGAAAGTAAAGGGACAAGCCGCGACCGGATATTTCCTTGAGAAGGTCCCGGATATTTTGACCGCGGACGAGTTGAAGAGGCGTCTGAAAGGCAGCCTATTCGGTAGGCGCATCTATCATTTTTTCAAGACCGATTCGACCAATCGCGTGGCATTCGAATTGGGTCACGCTGGCGAGCCGGAAGGCACCGTAGTTCTGGCAGAAGAACAGACTGCAGGACGGGGCAGAGCAGGACGCTCTTGGCATTCGGAGCGCGCGACGGGGATTTACGTGAGTTTGCTGCTTCGGCCGAAGCTGGCGCCCGTGCAGGCTCCTTTGCTCACAATGATGGCGGGACTTTCCGCACACGCCGCAATACAGGAAGTCACAGGCCTCTCGGTAGATTTGAAGTGGCCCAATGATTTGATCATTCGCGGGAAAAAAGCGGGTGGCATCCTGACGGAAATGCACGCGGAGCCGTGTCAGATCCGTTTTGTTGTGGTGGGAATCGGACTGAACCTGAACCAGGAGAAATTTCCACCCGAACTCGCGGATCTTGCAACCTCGCTGCGCCAGGAAACAGGCAAACCGCAATCGCGCATGGAATTGCTGGTGCGGTTGCTGCGGGCATTCGAGAGCGACTACAATCGGTTCACCCGCGAAGGAGTGCCAGGCGTGTTGAAGCGTTTCGAAGTGCTTTCAAGTTACGCGCACGGCAAGCGCGTGCGCGTTACAAACGGCGCGGAGAGCTACCTGGGTACCACCGTTGGATTAGGCCCGGAAGGTTTGCTCCAAGTGGAACGCGATGACGGGCAAGTGGTTACGGTGATTGCCGGGGACGTGGCGGAGGCGCGTTAGATGCTGCTGACCATCGACGTGGGAAACACGAATACGGTGTTGGGCGTGTTCCACGGCCAAGAGCTGATTGCCAACTGGCGCTTGACGACAGCGCGCGAGCAAACCGTCGACGAATACGGCGTGCTGACGCGGAATCTATTTGCGCTGGCAGGGCTCGACCGGAATGACATCACGGGAGTAATTATCAGCTCGGTCGTGCCGCCGGTGAATTGGACGCTCGCGGAAATGACGCGCGTATATCTTGGAAAGAAGGCTCTTTTTGTCGAGATGGGCGTGAAGACGGGCATGGCCGTGTTGGTGGACAATCCCTCCGAGGTGGGCGCGGACCGCATCGTGAACGGCGTGGCCGCCTTTCATCAGTATGGCGGGCCGTGCATCGTAGTGGATTTCGGTACAGCGATTACTTTTGATGCCATTTCGGCAAAGGGCGAATATTTGGGCGGCGTGATTGCGCCCGGTCTGGGGATTGCCGCGGAAGCTTTGTTCGCTCGCGCAGCGAAACTCCCGCGCGTGGAAATCAAGGACCCGGGAAAAGTCGTCGGGACGAATACCGTCACGCACATGCAGGCGGGCTTGTATTACGGCGCGGTCGACATGGTTGACGGCATGCTCGCGCGCATGAAGAAAGAGCTGGGCGAGAATGCCAAAGTGGTGGCCACGGGAGGCCAGGCGCGATTGGTGGCCAAAGGCTCGAAGTACATCGAGCACACGGATGAGTTTCTGACTTTGACCGGATTGCGATTGATCTGGGAGAGGAATCAGCCGGCGGAGCACGGGAAGAGCGCGGCAGCGGACGCTCGGAGCACGGTTCCAGCAAAGAAAGTTCAGAGGTAAAGCACAAGCTGATACGGCCATAGCCGGCTGGATTGATTGACGCACTTGACGCTTCCAACCAACACCATGAATGGCTGGAACTATTTCAACTACTTTACGGAAATCGAAGAATATTTTTGGAAGAAGCGGGGAGCGCACCTGCTGGTGTCGCCGCTCGACTGGGCCATCATGGAAGCCTGGCAGAAAGCAGGCGTGCCGCTGGAAGCGGCGCTCAAAGGAATCGATCGCGCATTCGAAAGCTATGGCCGATCGCGGCAGGGCGCCGGCAAACCACTGAAGAGCCTGGCGTATTGCACGGACGCGGTCTTGGATGCTGCCGAAGAGCAATTAGAAGCCGCAGCAGGCAAGGCCCCGGCTGCAAAGTCCGCGCAACAAAAAGAGCCCTTCTCGCGCGACGAGCTGAAAAAATACTTCGCTCAGAACGCTAGAAAGCTAAAGGAGGCGGCAGAAAACGGCCAGAACGTGCATCCGGAACTCGCGGCGGCGTTAAAGGACATCGGCAGATCCGTCGAAGCCGCTGAAATACTGCTCGGCACACCGGGAGCGCTCGAGCTGGAGGACCTGGAGCGGCGGTTGACGGTTTTGGACGACAAACTGCAAGCGGCGCTGACAAACCATGCTCCGGAAGAGTTGATGCTGAAAATCCGGCGGGAATTGGACGGCCAACTGGCAGCCTACCGGAGAAAGATGAAAGCCGAGCAATTGGCTCTGGTCGAAAAGCAGTACATCCAGAAGCGGCTGCTCGAGGAATTCCGGCTGCCGCGGCTGAGTCTGTTTTACCTCTGTTGACCTTTTGGCCGCTCCCGCGAGCGCGCGCAGCAAGAAAGAACGCGAAACTCCCCTCTCTAAGTCCCTGAATCTAAGGCACTTCTATTTTCTTTAACGGACTTTGCTTTGTGGTATATATGGTATATAGTGGTTAATGGTTGACAGTTGTAAGGCATAACTTGCCTATCCTTTGTTTTCAACAACTTCCATCGATCAAATTTAGTAACCACTTTGTTTTGAAAACGATACAAAATACCAGGGTGTCAGCCTCTCCCGCTAGGCCCTTTGGCCAAACGTGGGTGTCGTAGAATGACTGTCTACATGCCGGAAGATCTAAAACTGTCGATCGAGAAGCTCGTCTACGGCGGCGAGGGCTTGGCCCACGCCGACGGAAACACGGTTTTTGTGCCCTACGTCCTGCCGGGGGAAGAAGTGCGCGCGGTCACCAAGAAGAGGCAAAAGAAGCTGCTGTGGACAGAACTGCTGGAAGTCACCTCCCCAGCGAAAGAACGCGGCAAGCCAAGATGCGTGCACTTTCAGAAGTGCGGCGGATGCCACTATCAACATATTTCCGCCGCAGAGCAGTTAAGGTTGAAGAAAGCAATTTTGCGCGAAACGCTCTCACGGCTTGGCGGAATTCCATGGAACGGAGAGATTATCGACCATGCCGCAGAGCCCTATGGTTACCGCAACCGCGCGCAGTGGGCGGTGCGCGCAGGGATGCCTCGCGCACTGGGATATTTCTTGCCGGAAAGCTCGGTGATTCTGCCGATCGACGAGTGTCCAGTGCTTTCGCCGCTGCTGGCGCAAACGTTTTTGAAGTTGCAGGACATGACGCGTACCGGCACGTTGCCCGCCGGGACCCAAGAGATTGAGGCGTTTGCGGACTCACGAGACGAGAAAATTGCGCTGAACGTCGCGTTTGAGCGTTTTCCAAAAACTGCCAGTGAGTTAATGTCGGTGTTCCACGGCGCGCTTCCACAGCTTGAGAGCTTGTTGCTGCTGGATCAGAAGAAAAACAAGTTTGAACTGAGCGGGCCTGGACACCTGATGCAAGAGGCCGGTGGGTATCAATATCGTGTCAGCCATTTGTCGTTCTTTCAGGTGAATCGCTTTTTGATTGAGGATTTGCTCAAAACCGTGGTGGCGAACGCCTATGGCGAGTCCGCTCTCGACTTGTACGCAGGAGTCGGGTTCTTCACTCTGCCGCTGGCGAAGGCGTTCAGGAAAGTCGTCGGCGTCGATGCCAATCTCGCCGCCACGCGAGATCTCCAAGCGAATGCAGAACTCGCGGGCGTTTCGATCGCTTCGCATAACCAACACGCGGAAGAGTTTCTGAAAAAGACAAAGGAACGGCCGGAATTTGTGGTTTTGGATCCGCCCAGGGCAGGGCTGGGCGCGCGGGCCGCAAAGGACCTTGCCGAACTCCAAGCGGCAGAAATTGTTTACCTTTCGTGCGACCCGTCCACGCTAGCTCGGGATTTGGCGGTTCTGACAAATTCCGCGCGGAAGCCGAAAGAAATAGACGCCCCGGGCAATCGCTACGAAATCAAAGAAATGCATTTGTTCGATCTGTTCCCGCAGACCTTCCACATCGAGACGCTGGTGAGGTTGCGAAAAGCGCCATGAAGGTTGGCCATCACGGCGGAAGGAATTCCACGACTCAGGCCGTGCGGCCAAAAATCGGAATTATTTCCGTTGGGAAACAAAGCCTATGAGCATCCCAACCCGGACCCGCTGGCGAGATTAGCTCGGCAGGCGTGCGCGTCCCGCGGACCAATCGCCAAGGCGCCGTGCATGTTCTTACCGACCGACGGCAGATGACAATTTCGTTGCGTGCCCTAAGACGGGCAGCACGACGGAGTCAACCCTTAGGAAAATGCCAAATCAACAGCAAAGCGATAAGAAGGAGTAGGAAGCCAAGAGCAGCCTGCCATTCGTGGTTCTTCTTGTATTGCGCGAACGAAAATGCCGCTGAAGATGCCATAGGTAATTTTAGGGGCCGCAAACGCGGGAGAAAGAGCGGAACCGCGCGCGCATATGCTTCAAAGACCGAGCCGTGGCGCATGCGCAGTTCTGTTTCTTCGCGGCGCATCACCGCAGAATAGAAAATCGCGAAGTACAGAAGAAGGAGTGAAGCAGAAATCCAGGATTTCATCGCGACGGCGGCACCGAGCGCCATCACGGCGCTGCCGAGATAAAGAGGATTGCGCGTGTAAGCATAGGGGCCGCCGACCGTGAGCATTTCCTGCTTGTGCAGATAGCCGGCAGCGCAGCCACGTAGCCAAAGGCCCAGCAGCCCCACCAAACCGCCGAGCAAGACGCTCCGAGGGGACGGACGAGAAAACCAAAGAGCAATGACGGCCAGTGGATAGCCGAGGCGAACGCGCCAGCGCATGAAAAAGGTGCCTGGAAGGCTCATCGGCGCGCCTCAACTTGACAACGAACGGCATCGAAAACTGTTGCCACATGGAGTTCGAGCAAGGAAGGATCGGGCTGATCTCCGCGCTTGTAGGTGGTCACAGCATTTGGACTACGCAGAACAATGTCCTTTGTGGAATCGCCGCGCAGCCGATAGGGGCCATTGCGCGCCGGGTCGGTCGGGCCAAAGAGCGCCACGACTGGAGTCCCCAAAGCCACCGCAAGGTGGAGAGGTCCCGTGTCGCCACCAACGACGCAAAGCGCATTGCGCAAGAGAACCATTAGCTGGTGCAAAGAACTGCTACAGGCAACGGGAGCCGCGTCACCGCTGGCGGCTTTGACAGCCGCAACGATACCCTCATCTCCAGGGCCCTGGTTTAAGAAGCAGCGCAGTCCTAGCTTTGCATGGATCTGCCGGCAAAGCGCCCCGTAGCGGTCCGGAGGCCAGCACTTAGAACGCCACCCTCCTCCAGGGCTCAATACGATGTAGCGCTCTGCGTTGAATCCGCGCAAGAGTTGCAAAACAAACGCCTCCTGCAACGAAGAGACGGAAAGCAAAAACGGGGCGACGCCCCTTTGCGCTCCTGCACCGTGAGAAAGCTCGCCGTTTTGATCGGCAATATGCGCGGTGGCAACGAAAACACGGTCGGTGTACAGGGCTGGCACGCCAAATTCGCGAACGGAGTGCGAAGAGAATCCGATGCGGCGCGGCACTCGTCCGAGAAAGGGGAATACCGCAGATTTCCAGAGCCCTTGATAGTCGATGGACGCTGTGAATTTCTTTTTAGGAATGCGCCTAATGATCTGGTGGACGGAAGCGAGGGAGCGCGTCTCCAATTCCCATATTTCCGTGACCAGCTCGCTGCTGCCGACTAATTCTTTCCAGCGAGGATGCGTCAGCCAAACAATTTCAGCTTTAGGGAACGATTCGCGAAGACCCGCTACGGCGGGAAACGTGTGCACGATATCTCCCAGCGAGCCGAGGCGCACGACAAGAAAGCGCGGCTCAGTCATGCGCTGCCTTGCGCAGGGATTCGAAGAACGACCGCGTGGAGTGATCCTTGGGATCACCCACGATGGCCACGCGAATACCGAGCCGCGCAGCAGTGGCGCGCTCTGGCACAGTTTCCGCTGTGTAGTCGGTACCCTTAGCATGAACGTCAGGCCGTAATTCTTCGAGGAGCGCTTGCACGGTCGGTTCGGAAAAGAGCACGACGTAATCCACGCAGCGAAGCGCCGCAACCAGTAATGCGCGAGCGTTTTCATCAAGAACGGGCCGGCCAGGGCCTTTCAAGTGGCGCACGCTCGAATCGTCATTGACCCCCACGACGAGAATGTCGCCTTCGCGACGCGCGCCTTCAAGGTAGCGGACGTGGCCGACGTGCAGCGTGTCAAAGCAGCCATTGGAAAAGACGATGCGCTCGCCGCGGCGCTTGTGTTCCGCGAGTTTGCTCCCCAGCACTTCGCGAGGAACGATCTTACTGGCAGCTTCGCGCATAGTTCAGGAAGAGGCTCCGGAAATTTCGCAGCGGATGGCATCGAGAAGCTCCTGGCGCGAGACTGTGGCTGTGCCGCGCTTCATGACCACGAGACCACCGGCAATATTCGCAATATGCGCGGCTTCGAGAGAAGATGCACCGCAGGCAAGTGCCAACGTGTAAGCCGCAAGAACGGTGTCGCCGGCGCCAGTCACGTCCACCGCCTGGTCAGAGCCGTGAATGGGGATGTGCGTAAGCCGGTTGCCCGGTTCGAAAAGCGCCGATCCGTGACGGCCGCGAGTAACCAGGAGGGCCTGCAACTTCATGGCGGAAAGCGTAGCGCCTCCAACTCGCGCCAGTCGCTCTCGATCCGATCCAATGGCCGTGTGATGCTCCGCCTCGAGTTCAGCCTCATTTGGAGTCGCAGAGGTGATGCCGGATTTTGCGTAGCAGAGCAACCGGTAGCGCGCGTCAAGCGTGATGGGCAATGAATTTCTGAGCTTTGCCGTAGCCTGGCGGACGAGATCAGGAGTGGCAACACCAAATCCATAATCCGAGATGGCCAGCGCGTCGGCCTTGCGCAAGCTGGCAGAGAGCTTCTGCTGAATCTTGCGTCGAATTGCTTCCCGCAAAGGAACTTGCGGTTCATAGTCGCAGCGGAGAACTTGCTGCGCGACGGTATGCGCCCAGCCGGCCAGAAAACGCGTCTTGGTCGGCGTGGCTCGGCCCTTCAGGCGAAAGATGCCATTTGTGCTGATGCCCTTCTGAAGAAAATGCTGAAAAAGGGCATCTCCAGCTGCGTCATCGCCAACAACGGTGATCGGAACTACCTTAGCGTCAAGAGAGGCAAGATTGTTTGCGGCGTTTGCGCCTCCGCCCGGGGCTACATGAGTCTCACGATGTTTCAGGATCAGAACCGGGGCTTCGCGAGAAACTCGGGAAATGTCGCCATAGCGGAATTCGTCGGCCACGAAATCACCGAGAAGTACGATTGTCTTCCCTGGGAATTTTTCCACACACTCGGCGAGGTCGCGCAGGTCTACCGACGCAGGGCGGTCTTTTCGAGCGGCGGGGCGCTTCATCGTGGCTGCCTCAAAATCCAATCGGCGGCTTGGGCCAAATCATTGGCAATAAACTCCGGAGCGGCCGGCCATTTCGCTGCATGCCACGCAAGCTCGCCTTCCCCATAACCCGTGCGGACGAGGATGCCACGCGCGCGCGCATTGCGAGCGAGTTCGACATCGATGTAGCGATCTCCAATCACGAACGATCGCTGCAAATCGATAGCATAATCACGCGCGGCGCATTCCAGCATGCCGGTTTTCGGCTTGCGGCAGGCGCAGCTTTCCGAGGAGGGATGCAGGCAGTAGTAAACGGCATCTAAGTGCGCGCCTGCTTCAGAAAGTTGCTGCTTCATGAGTTCCGTCACTTCGTGCAGTAAGGATTCCGGAAAGTATCCGCGCGCGGCGCCCGACTGGTTGGACACAACGATCACCGGATAGCCCGCCTGGTTGAGACGCCGCAGTGCCGCCCCGACAAACGGGAACATACGAAAACGACTGACATGATTCAAGTAGCCGACCTCTTCGCAGATCGTGCCGTCGCGGTCGACGAACACGGCGGCACGCAAGCGCGAGAGCTCAGGCATGCTGTGCCCCCAAGGCGTGCAGCCAAGGTCTCGCCGCAGCTTCCACCATGTCGGGAGTGATGGCGCGCATGCAGCGATGGTCGGTGGGACAATGACGGAGAAAACAAGGGCTGCAATATGGTTTTTCCTGAACAATGGTGCAGCGGGGCGTTACCGGAGCCGTGCCAAACGGATCGGTCGGGCCAAAAATAGCAATTACCGGAAGGCCCACGGCAGCAGCAACATGCATGGCTCCCGAGTCGTTTCCAATAAAGAGATGACAGTGGGAGAGTACGGCTGGCAGATCGGCAATGGCCGTTTTGCCGGTAAGATCGACCGGAGGCTTGCGCAACTCTCTAGCGATAGCCCGTGTGACGGCGGCTTCGAATGCGGTTCCAAAGAGGATGATGTCCGCATCAGTCTGTGCCTGTAAACGATTCGCGAGTTCGGCAAATCGCGAGGGCGGCCAGCATTTTGCGGAACCATAGGAAGCGCCGGCGCCAATCGCGATGCGGAGAGAATGGGGGCGCGCGCCAAACTGAGAAAGAAACTCTGCTGCAATGACGCGGTTTTGCTCGGAAACTTTTAAAGCAATGAAAGTTTCGTCTGGGAGCGAATCGATCCAACCGGCGCGGCGAAGAAATTCCAGATAATAAAACTTCTCATGCCGCGGAATTTCGCCCGGCCTAGGGACCGGAACCGCTTTCGTTAGGAGAAAACTGCGGGCATCGCGGGCAAAGCCGATGCGTTCGGGAATACCCGCCCGCCAAGCCAGCCACGCCGCGTCGAAGGCGTTTTGCAGCAAAAGAGCCACGTCGAATTTTAAAGCGCGCAACTCCCTGGCCAGCCGTTCCCGGCCAAAAAGTCCCGAATGTTTCCCCTGCAACTCATAGGTAATGAACTGATCGCAAATCTGCTGGTCGCGATAGATGTCCGCGACATGAGGACGCGCCAGAATGGCGATTCCCGCTTCTGGGAAACGGATGCGCACGGCACGCAACGCGGGCAACGCCATGATGGCATCGCCCACCCAATTGGTCGCGCGGATGAGAATCTTCACGCTGCGGCACCCATCTTTGCGGCAAGCAAGCGATCTAAGATGTTGCGGAAGTCGGCTTCCGGACTGACCGCCATATCAATCGCGCAAATGTATAAGGGAGCCTCCTCGAATTGCAATCCAGAAAGATTTTGCGCGTCCTTTTCCGTGGTAATGAAGGCCTTAGCACCCGCATTTTTCCCAGCTTGCCGGATCTTCAAAGCATCTCGTTCCGTATAACGATGATGATCTGCGAAAACCTCCCGCCCGCAGACGGATAGCCCCCAGGCTTGAAGATCGCGGAAGAAGGCTTCGGGATTTCCGATGCCGCAAAAAGCAAAAAATGGTCCGGCACCGATCTCTTGTATCGATTGGAGTTGGATTCCGCCGCCGTAGCGCCGGAATCCAAGAAGGCGCGTTGCCGCAGCAAAAACCGGGAATTCCGCGAGCTTCTGGATTGCTTCAGACGCTCCTGGGACAGTTTCCGTGCGCGTAAAAAGCACCAGACTTGCGCGACGCATCGCGGAAAGGGGTTCGCGAAGACGGCCTGCCGGAAGTAATAGCTCCCCGTGCGGCGAACGCCATGCGTCCACTAAGAGAATGTCCAAGTCGCGGGCAAGCTGCAGGTGTTGGAAGCCGTCATCGAGGAGGAAAATGTCGATGTGTTGCTGCGTTTCAAGCCTGCGGCCCTCCGCATAGCGATTCTTACCAACGCCGAACATAACCCGGCCCTGCAGCCGAAATCTCATGAGCTCAACTTCATCGCTTGTGCCATTCGAGCCGCGGTAGCCACGGCTGAGAATCGCCACGTGTTTTCCTTCGGAAAGAAATTTTTCGGCAAGCCAGATCACCACGGGCGTCTTGCCCGTGCCG
Source organism: Acidobacteriota bacterium (assembly GCA_003223245.1). Taxonomy (GTDB): domain Bacteria; phylum Acidobacteriota; class Terriglobia; order Acidiferrales; family UBA7541; genus Acidiferrum. The sequence continues at coordinate 60,260 of QHYI01000151.1, read as the reverse complement.
CCGACCGTCAGGTTGCCTACGCTGATTACGGTTCCGTTCAAACGTCTCGGTTTGAGCCATCCCTTCGCATAAAGTTGTGCGCGAACGCGTACCACGACCCCATAAAGGACAGACAGCGGGTAAAGCAAGATTCGCATGGGCCGAGGAAAAATCATGATGCTCCGATCGCGGTTTGGCGGCTATCTTGCACGCTGGCCGCGCGATCCAAGTGTTTTGCAATCTCTGTGAGCGCCCGGTCGGTGGCGCCGCGGCTGGTTTCGACAAGATTTCGCGCCTTTTCGCTCATCTCTTTCATGCGCTTCGGATTACGAAACAATTCAATCCAAGCGACGCCAACGTCCTCGGGACTTTCGACCTGGATCGCGGCGCCTGCAGAAACGAACCGCGATGCGATTTCCGCAAAATTCTCCATCGAAGGACCAAAGATGGGAACCTTGCCGAACGCCGCCGGTTCCAAAATGTTATGGCCGCCCGAGGGGACGAGCGAACCTCCTACAAACGCGCCGTCGGCCAAACGATAAAGCGAAGCCAGCTCACCGATGCTATCGAGGAGCAGAACGGTAACCTCGCGAGGAATCGCGGAGTTGGCTGGCATGGAGTTGGCCGTGGCCGCACTATTGGATCGCCCGCTGACTTGCGAAGGAGCGGGAATCGGCAGGGCCGAGCGCCGAATAAATCTTCGGTGAGACTCATGGATATATTCGGCAGCAGAAGTAAATTGCTCCGGCTTTCGTGGAGCAAGAACCAACAACGCGTTGGGATACTCGCCTTGCAGCGTTCCAAAAGCGATGAGCGCCAGAGGTTCTTCGGTAGTCACGACGCTTCCAGCGACGATCAGCGGGGACCGCGCGCTGCGTTTGATCTCCGCCTCCAGCCAATTCGAGAGCGGCGTGGGAGAAGGAAGCTCGGAGTCGTATTTCAAATTTCCAATGACCGTTACGCGATCCGCCGGCGCGCCGAGAGCGTGAATGCGCTCGGCATCCTTCTGACTTTGCATCAGAAAGGTGGCCGCATGAGAAAGCGCATCCTTCAGAAGCGGCCGCAGGAAAAACCCAAAGATGCCCAGAAATTGCTGGTAACGCGCAAACGAGCGATCCGATATACGTCCGCTCACAAAAAGAACCGGGATTTTGCGCCGGCCAGCCTCGCGCAGAAAGTTAGGCCAGATTTCGGTCTCCAGCACGAGAGCGAGCGATGGCCGCACGGCATGCAATGCACGGCGAACGCAAAAACTCCAGTCCAACGGGAAGTAAATGATGGCATCAGCGAAGGACATGCGCTGGCGAGCGAGCGTTTGCCCGGTAATCGTGGTCGTGGAGATGATAAGCGGTCTGTCTGGGTAAGCCGCTTTCAACTGGCGGGCCAGGGTAATGCCAGAAAGCACTTCGCCGATGCTGACAGCATGAATCCAAATTGCCCCCGCGCGAGCGGACGGAGCCTTGGCCAAGGCAGGAAAAGAAAGGCCCAGGCGCTCCCGCAGATTGGACAAATACTTGCCGTGACGCAAGCCTTTCACCAACCAGTACGGTGTGAGCAAAAGGGCCGCCAGGCTCATCAGCAAGCTATAAATGAAATACACTATGCGTGGCTCCGGTTAGTCCGCGAGCCGCCGGCATCAGGCGGCGCGCACGCAGGGCAACCCTGCGCATCTCCCACGAATCGAAGGCGTCAATATGAGAAAAGTTTATTATAACCCGACCGGAAAGCTAACCTTCTTCCTCGTGGTTATGGCGGGCTGGCATCTGGTGCCCCTCAGAGGCGCAACACCGTCGCAAGCCCCGCTCAAGACTTCGGCACTAGAATCCCACGAGGGCATGACCATTTCGGCGCAGCCGTGGAGGAACCCGGCGCTTTACAAGGAAAAATTCCATAAGAAATCGCCCTACGCGGCTGGGATTGTCGCTGTGCAGGTGACATTTCGCAACGATTCGGATGATAGCCTGAAGGTGAACCTCGAGCGCATTCGCCTCAACATCAACCTTTCGGAAGATAACCGCCAAGCCCTGGATCCTTTGACATCCGAGGAAGCAGCTGATGTGATTTTGAAGCCGGGAGCGAGAAATGTGGCCAGGAGCAGGTTTCCGATCCCCATCGGCGGACCCAAAGTGGGGCACGATAAAAAATGGCTGGAAGTGGAACAGGAACTTCGGGAAGCGGGAGTGAAGGCCAGCATTATTGCGCCGCACAGTGCTGTACAAGGGCTACTTTATTTCGACCTACGGAGCCAATTCGATCTGCTGAATAGCGCACGGCTGTACATCCCAGACATAGTGGCGCTCGAAAAAGACCGTCCATTACTCTACTTTGAGATCGATCTAGGCCAGGCCGGAGAACAGTAGGCAACGAACTCGGCCTTTTCTGTGGCTCACGAAAAATTCTTTAGACCATTCCAATTCTTTGTCATCGGGACCAGTCATCGAGAGCGTTTGCGCACGTCGTCGCGGTCAGTTACCATGACGTGTGCCATCTTTCTTGCACACCACCGACCAATGCTGAAACTTCTCGAAGAACTGAACCCGGAACAACGCCAAGCTGTGGAAACCCGGGAAGGCCCGGTATTGATTCTTGCGGGTGCGGGTACGGGCAAGACCCGGGCAATCACCTACCGCATGGCCAACTTGATCGCCAATGGTGTGCCTGCCGAATCGATTTTGGCGGTGACCTTCACCAACAAAGCCGCAGAGGAAATGCGCAACCGCGTCACCGATTTGCTGTTGCGAGCGGGCGTCCGTCCCGGGCAGCCGTGGGTTTCCACGTTTCATTCGCTGTGTGCACGCCTGCTTCGGCGCGAGGCTACCGCGGCTGGTCTGCCGCGCGACTTCGCGATTTACGACGATGACGACCAACTTGCCGCCGTAAAACTAGCGATGGCCAAGTTGCAGATTGACGCCGATGAACTCGGTCCGCGCAACGTACTAAGCCGCATTAGTTATGCGAAAAATCATGGCAAGACTCCCGAGCAAGTTCGCGCCGAAGCATTTACCCAGGACGGACGTCAGACGGCCAACGTTTTCAGCGCGTATGAAAAAGCGCTGCATGATAGCAACGCTCTCGACTTTGATGACTTGCTGCTGCGATCGGCAGGTTTGTTGCGTGAATCGGCCGCTACGCGCGAGAAGTGGCAGGCACGCTTTCAATACATTCACGTGGACGAGTATCAAGACACCAATCACGTGCAGTATGAACTCATGCGGCTCCTCACAGGTCCGAAGCAAAATCTTTGCGTCGTGGGTGACGAAGATCAGTCCATCTACGCTTGGCGCGGCGCTGACGTTTCCATCCTGCTGAGCTTTTCGCGAGACTTCCCCGCCGCACGTATCGTCAAGCTGGAACGCAATTATCGCTCGACGCAGAACATTCTTGATGCGGCCGGCGCCGTGGTCGCCAATAACCCGGAGCGCCTGGGCAAATCGCTGAAAGCGGAGAAAAGCGCTGGTGTCAATCTAAAGTACTTTGAAGGGCGGGATCCGCAAGCTGAAGCGGAGTACGTTGCCGGAGAATTGGAACGCATTCTCAGCGAGGACTCAGACCAAACCTGCGCGGTGGAATATCGCACCAATTCGCAGTCGCGCGCCTTTGAAGAAGTCTTTCGCCGCCGAGGCCTCCGCTACAAACTGGTCGGCGGATTCAGCTTTTACCACCGCGCTGAAGTCAAAGATGCTCTTGCCTATGTGCGCCTGGCGATGCATCCGGAGGATGATATTTCTTTGCTGCGGGTGCTGAACTTGCCGCCGCGCGGTATCGGGAAGACTACTGTCGATGCGCTGCGGGAGAGTGCGCGCTCCGACGGAACTCCACTATGGAATGCCATCGAGAAAACTGTCTCGCGTGGGACGACAGGCCGCGCCGTTGCGCCGCTGCGGGCTTTTCAAGAACTCATTCACAAGTTGCAGGAGGCGCTCTCGACCAAAGAACCGGCAGAGTTTCTGCATGTTGTTCTGGAAGAATCCGGATACATGGACATGCTGAAGGACCGCAACACCCCGGAAGACGTCGCGCGAATGGAAAACCTGGAAGAACTTGCGCGCGCCGTGGCCGAGAGCATGGAAGGGGGAGAAACGTTTGCCGATTTTCTCGACGCGGCGTCTCTTGTGAGCGACGCCGATCAATACGACGGCAAACCCGGCGTGACTCTCATTACCCTACACAGCACCAAAGGGCTCGAGTTCGATCATGTTTTCCTCACGGGCATGGAAGAAGGCATCTGCCCGCACAGCCGCTCGATCAACGAAGACCAAGGAATCGAAGAGGAGCGCCGCCTCGTTTACGTGGGAATGACGCGGGCGCGAAAATCGCTCGCGCTCACGCGCGCCGTATACCGCCGTATTTTCGGCAATGAACAGCAATTGCGCGCTTCCCTGCCCTCCCGTTTTCTTGCGGAGGTCCCCAGCGAACTGGTGGAGACGGTACGAGGCTCTTTGGCGGAGATTGGCGAAACGCGCCGCTACGAGCCCGATCCCGAATATTCGTATTCTCCGGAAGAATTCCTTCGCCGCGTGCGCCGCGAACAAAAACCAGCAGCGCCTGTGCGGCGAACGGCAAGCCCCAATTCATTTGGGCGCTCAACCGGCAAACGCGCAGGCGATTCGAATCCCATGCTTGGGCGGAAGGTGCGGCATCCAAGCTATGGCGTCGGGACCATCGTAGGGGTGGAAGGCGATGATGAAGATCGCCGCGTTTCTGTGAGTTTTCCTGGACGCGGCACAAAAAAATTCATCGAGCGCTTTGCGCAGCTTGAGCAAGCTTGAAGCAGCGCAACTCTGGAAACATAAGGATCCTCCGCAGGTTGCACCACGAAGCATCTCAGAGTAAATTAAGTTTCGCTCTTACTCCACCATGCAGCATGGGGTGACTTGATTCCGCCGCCTTTGGGGGCGCGATCGGAGAAGATGGGTGGCCTCACAACTTTTCCGCTGCAAAGACATTGACCAACTAATTTCCGATTCCGAAAATCCCGAAAAACGCCTCAAAAAGACACTTGGTTGGATCACCCTCACTGCGCTTGGCATCGGCGCCATCATTGGCACCGGTATTTTCGTGCTGACCGGCACCGCCGCTGCCGGTGAATCGGTCGAGTATCCTTCCATTTTGAAGGCCCCTGTTCTGGACGTGCTGCTCCATGGAGCGCATGCCACGGGCATGAGCGGCCGCCCCGGCGCCGGTCCGGCGATTGCGCTGTCTTTCTTCTTGGTCGCGGTTGTATGCGGGTTCGCGGGGCTTTGCTACGCGGAATTAGCTTCGATGATCCCCATCGCTGGCAGCGCCTACACCTACACTTACGCCACGCTCGGCGAACTCGTCGCCTGGATCATTGGCTGGGATCTGATCCTCGAATACGCTGTTTCCAATATGGCCGTAGCCGTTGGCTTTTCCGCGTACATTGACAGCCTGCTGGAAACTTTTGGCGTTCACCTGCCCGTCGCGTTAAGCACTCCGGCGTACTCGCCGGCAACCGGCTGGGCTCTTCATTTCAACCTGATCGGCTTCCTGATTGTCATGCTTCTCACGGTTCTGCTGGTCTTGGGCATTCGTGAGTCTGCCGGCGCGAACAGCATTATGGTGGCCATCAAGCTTGTCGCCATTTTTCTCTTTATTGTGTTCGCATCGAAATACATCAAGCCGGTGAACTGGCACCCGTTCATGCCAAATGGCTGGCAAGGCGTTCTGACCGGAGGAGCCATCGTTTTCTTCAGCTATATCGGATTCGATTCCGTTTCGACAGCCGCCGAGGAATGCAAGAACCCGAAGCGTGACCTTCCGTTGGGAATCATGGCTTCTCTCTTTGTGTGCGCTACGCTGTACGTTGGAGTAGCCGTGGTTTTGACTGGCATTCAGCCCTATCAAATCTTCAAAGGAGACGCCGCGCCGGTAGCCACGGCGCTGCACAATATTGGCTTGGGCCGGCTGCAACAATGGGTCACCGTCGGCGCGCTGATGGGCATGATCTCTTCCCTGCTCGTCTACCAGCTCGGTCAGGCGCGCGTATGGTTCGCGATGTCTCGCGACGGCCTGCTTCCCGGCGCTTTCTCGAAAGTACACAAACGGTTTCGCACGCCGCATGTCGCGACATGGGTTGCGGGAATCTTCGTGGGAATTCCTGCGGGAATTTTTGATATCGGGACGCTCGCGGATCTTTCCAACATCGGCACTCTGTTTGCATTCTTGTTGGTCGCGATCGCGGTCTTGATTCTGAGAAAGTCCCAGCCGGACCGCCCGCGCAGTTTTCGCGTGCCCTTGGTGCCGTTCATCCCGAGCCTTTCTATAGCCACCTGCCTCTTGCTCATGGCCAGCCTGACACTAGAGAATTGGATTCGCTTTTTCGTGTGGCTGGCCATCGGACTGGTCATCTATTTCCTTTATAGCCGCAAGCGGAGCGCCCTGGCCGTGCCTACGCCTCAATGAGGAAAGCTGCGTGATGAACTGGAAACTAGCTACAAATTTGAGATCTCCTGCAATCGCCCTGCTCGCCCCAGCGGTTGCATTTGCCGCGTTTCCCAGTTCCGCCCAGGCTTGGGGTAGGAATGCGCACCGGCTCATGGTCAATAAGGCCGTGGACACTCTGCCCTCTGATATTCGCCCTTTTTTTGAAGCCAGCCGCAACTTTCTTACGCAGCACGTCACCGACCCTCTCGACGCGCTGGCGAAAAACCCCGCCGAGAAGCGCAACGACTTTATTGCCCTGGACAAATACGGACGCTTTCCCTTCGAAGCATTGCCGCGCGGCTACAAGGCCGCCGTCACGAAGTTTGGCAGAATAAAACTCGAAGCGAACGGCCTCCTGCCGTGGCAAATCGGTGTCTACAGCGAAAAACTGACCAACGCCTTCAAATTGGGAAAATGGGAGGAGGCTAAGCTGGATGCGGCCATCCTCGCGCACTATGTCGCGCAGGCCCACGACCCTTTCAGCACGACCGATAATTTCGATGGCCGCCTGAGCGGCCAGGCGGGAATCAACGACCGCTTCGGTAGCACCCTGATCGACCGATACTCCTCATTTTTTCCCATGCGTCCCAATGACCCATCGTTCATCAATGACCCTACCGATCATGCGTTTGACGCATGTCTCCGCGCTCACCGCTGGCTCGAATCGATTCTTCTGGCCGACCGCAACGCACTCCGCGGCGAACACTCTTATACCGACGATTATTACGACCGCTTTTACAATGAAGCAGGAGCCATTCTGATTCGCCAGCTCTCGGATGCCGCCACGGATGTAGGCTCTTTTTGGCTCACAGCTTGGACCAACGCAGGCCGCCCAAGTCTGCCGCATTGATTTTTCAGGATGACAGCGCCGGAACTTTCTCCCCGAATCGCATCGCTTCCCAAAGCCGAGCTTCATTTGCACCTGGAAGGTTCCACTGAGCCCAGCACGGCGCGCACGCTCATGGCTCGCCATGGAGTCAAGGTGACCGAGCAAGAGGTGCGCCAGCGCTATGCCTTTCGCGACTTTCCAGGGTTTTTAGAAACGTTCAAATGGCTGACCTCGTTTTTGTGTGAACCGCAGGACTACGCACTCGTCGCAACCAACCTTGCAGAGCATTTGCTTGAACAGCATGTCGTCTATGCGGAAGTCACACTCTCCGTGGGCGTGATGCTGCTGAGAAAGCAACGACCGGAAGCCAATTTCGACGCTGTGCTTCGCGCAACCGAACCATTCGAACGCCGCGGCCTTCGTCTTCGCTGGGTGTTTGACGCTGCCCGTCAATTCGGATCCGAAGCGGCCATGGCCGTGGTGGAAGCCGCCAAAAATTGCTCCTCAAAAGAAATCCTTGCCTTCGGCATCGGCGGCGACGAACTGCAGGTGTCCACCGCGGGATTTCGCAAAGTGTACGACCGCGCCGCAGAAATCGGCTTGCATCGGTTGATTCATGCGGGCGAGATGGGCGGGCCTGAAAAAATAAGGGAAGCCATTGAATTACTGGGGGTGGAACGCATTGGCCACGGCATCGCGGCGATCAAGGATCCTGAATTAATGGATCTGCTTGCAGAACGCAAAATCCCTCTGGAGATTTGTCCGCAAAGCAACTTGCGCACCGGCGCGCTCGCCCGCCAACTCGCCCGTGAAAATGTACGAATGGAGGACCATCCTCTCCCGACGTTTTTCCGCCACGGAATACCGGTTGTCTTGTCCACCGACGATCCTGCGCTATTTCATACGACGCTCTGCGACGAATACGCCGGCGCCGCACAAATGGGCTTGCACGAAAACGAGTTGGACCAAATTTGTGAAATGGGCTTCCAATACGCCTTCCAGCCCGCCCACAAGGCGACGTAACCCCGCGTCGCGCTTTTCTCGCTGTAGGGCGCAGCTTTATCCCGAGCAACTCGCGGGAATGCTGCCCCACAGGGCTCGCCTGCCGCAGGCGCGGCTTTGCTATAATGCCCCTTATGAAAGCACACGTGTGGGTTATGCCAAAGCGCACCGTCCTCGACCCGCAGGGACAAACGATTCAGCACGCACTCTCTGGGCTTGGTTACGCTGCCGTGAAAGATGTGCGCCAGGGAAAATTCTTCGTAGGAAGTGCTCACCAACCCGGTCATTGAAGAATACCGCCTCGAGATCGTTGATTGAGCTACCGCGTTCTGTGCCCTTTCCTCTGTAGGGGCGCAGCATGCTGCGCCCCAGCCTGCAAACACGCCTTCCCGAGCGAGTCTCGTCGGTAGGCGGGTCACCTTCGCAAGGGAGATCGCGCTTGAAATACGTATGCCTGGTCTACGGGGAAGAGAAAAAAATCGGCGCCCTGACCGACGACGAGTGTATGGCCTACGACCAAGCCCTGCGGAACTCCGGCCGATGTCTCGCCTCGGAGGCGCTTCAGCCCGTCCACACCGCTGCCACCGTGCGTGTCCGCAACGGGAAGGTGTGTGTTAGGGATGGCCCGTTCACCGAAACGAAGGAGTGTTTGGCAGGGTTCTATTTGATTGACGCCGCTGACCTGAACGAGGCCATCCAAATCGCCTCCCAAATTCCCCCCGCCCAGGTCGGCTGTATCGAGGTACGACCGGTCAGAGAACTAGCCAGCACCACCGGCCAACGCAGGAAGCTGTAGCCACCTGTTTGTCAGTTGCCCGAGCCCGCACCCATGGGCGCGGGACTTTTCTGCCACCAGCCGGTGGACTTCGGAGAAGTATAGAGCGGCGTGAGCTTCTCCTGATGGGACCTTTCGATATGCAGCTTTGGCCACTTTGGCCATTCCATGCGTGTATCCGCTCCTGCACCCTTGGGACCAGGACCAGTGGGCTGCACCCAGTGTTGAGCGTAGGCCGTGCGAACAGAGCCGAGTCTAAGCAGGAGCACCGCGCAGAAACCGAAAACGAATTGCTTCATAGGAGTTACCTCTAACCGAGCTTGGAAAGGGCCACCAGGCGAAAAGTAGCTCGCTTCGTGGCGCCTGCTGATGGGTTTCCAAATTTGCGCAGGATGCATCTCGTCATCCTCCCGTGGAACGGTCACAAGTTACACAGAGGAGGGCGCGCGAAACCTTGTGGCTGAGACATTCGATACGATTCAGAATTCTAGTGAAAGAATGCGTTCAAGAGGACGAAAACGAGGAGCAGATTTGGCAACCCGGTATCAGGACCTGCTATTTGCCTCCAAAGAAGTCGCGCCTCCCCGGCCCGGCAGCGTCGAAGTGCACCGAGTCCGTAAACTAACCAACGCCGCCGCCCGCCCGTCGGCAACTGTAGGGGCACGATACATCGTGCCCTCTTCTGTTGCCCAGGCCTCCCAGCAAACCGCAAAAACTCCGTCTCTCCGGCCCCGCCACCCAAAAAACATTAGTCAGTGAGGGCGGGGCTCCTGGATTTCCGCTCTCGTTTTCGGCAAACTCTGCGGATAATGCTGCTGAAGAAAGGCAACCAACTTTTCCCGAACCTGGCAGCGCAGGTCCCAAAGCTTCGGAGAATCCTCTGCACTCATCAGCGCGCGCAGCTCCAGCGAGTGTTCCGATGCGTTGGTAACTTCCAGTGCCCAGGCCTTGCGGTCCCAGATTTCCGAAATTTGCAAAATGCGATGAAGTTCCTGGCGCACTGCCTCGACCGAAACGGCATAATCCGCGTAAACAAACACGGTTCCCAGCAGGTTCGCTGTTTTGCGCGTCCAGTTTTGAAAAGGCTTCTCGACGAAATAAGACAGTGGCACGACCAGCCGCCGCAAGTCCCAGATGCGCACGACCACGTACGTCGAGCCAATTTCCTCGATCCGTCCCCACTCGCCCTCCACAAACACTACGTCGTCGAGGCGGATGGGTTCCGCCAAAGCAATTTGCACCCCGGCGACAATGTTCGTGAGCGCGGGCCTCGCCGCTAAGCCAACGACCAGGCCGGCCAATCCCGCCGATGCCAGGATGCTGGTGCCTACTTGGCGAATACTGGGAAACGTCATCAGCATAATCGCGAAGGCAGCGAGGCCGACAACCACCGTGACGATCCGTTTAAAGACCAGCGCTTGCGTCCGGATTCTCCGCGCGTGGAGATTGTCCTGCACATCGGTTTTGTACTTGAGGGAGATGAAGTCTTCCGTTACGTCCATGAAGGCGATGATCAGCCAAGCCCCTGCCGCAATTAACCCGAGGGCGATAAGATGGCGTAGGGAATCCACCAGGTTGCGCGGCAGCTGAAGGACCGGCATCACCAGGAAAAGCACTAAGAGCGGAAAGATCATCCGGGCTGGCCGAGAGCTATGACGGACAAAGGAATCACCAAAGGAACTGGCCGTCCTCTGCGCGAGCTTCCGGCCGAGTGAGAAAATGACAAAATGAACGACCAGGCCGAGAAAGGTTGCCCCTAAGAGAAGTGCAGCTGACCACAGCCAGCCTGGCCAGGCTTGCTTAATCCAGCCCATTTCTTACCTCTCAGCAGAATATCGGAGCCTAACCGCTGGGCGGAGACACGAAATTCCGTCACAGCGTACGGCAAGGAAACCTCCGGAGGGCGGAGGTGCGAAGCCTTGACAGCACCTTGAAGCTGGAGCCCATCATGGATCTGTTCCCTGACTCTCAATCAAATTGACGAACAGCCTTCTTCTTCGCGAGCTTCCACCTGAGGATCGGAAAGGAAGTGGATTTCCTCAGCTTCGCTATGCGGCTAGCAGGACTTCAGCGGTTTCCAGAAGTGATGTTCCTCAGAATTGCCTCGCGCCGCCTGTTTGGGCCCGGGAGGTTCCCTGCGGGCTGGTGGAGCACCGCCCCCGATGCCGCATCCGCTGCCAGCTTCAGGGAAAGCTTTTTACCTTCCCCTCAAAACCTATGTATATCACGGGTCGTGACCTCGCAAATCCCGCCCGTGAGGGCAGGATCGAAGTCCGCGCGATCCAGAAACTAACCTGCGCCACGGATGCCCGCCGCCGGTTGTAACCCGCAACTATTACCTCTCGCAAAATCTTGCGACCATACGCTTTGGACCCTTTGGACTGCGGCAGCCCTTTGGCTCCCTAGGCATGATCGCCTCGACTCGCCACAGCACCATTCTGCCTAAAGTTCGGGGTGTAGTTCAAAATCCCGCCTAACGTTCCTGCGACCGCGTCTAAATGCTCTTTGTCCGGTGCTCCGTTTCCTCAAAATCGCGCCGCCTCTGCACACTCTACCCCTGTGTTTTCTTTCTCTTACGCCAATCCTGTTCGAATCCCTCTGTCTACTCCATGTCCGGCCTGCCCATCCAACTTCGCTCCCGTATCCTCTCGGGCCTTCGCTCCACCCTGAAACCGCGCCCGCCGACCGAGTCGGCCCCTCGCTTGCCGAAAACCGTTGCCAGCAAGCTCCTATCCATGTTCTCCTCATCCCTCACTTGCGACTCGAGGCCCTCAGTCACCAGTCACAAATCACCAGTCACGATCTCCGGCACCGCATCGTCCACCACCGGCCGGCGTGTTACGCTGGTAGAAGCAAGGTGAGGTGACGTCCCTTATGTGCGGAATTCTCGGCTACATTGGCCCCAAAAGAGTCGTTCCCGTAGTCATCGAAGGGCTTCGCAAGCTGGAGTATCGCGGCTATGACTCTGCAGGCATCGCCGTAGTAAACGGCACGGGCAAGCTCGAAATTCGCCGCGCGCCCGGGAAACTTCGCAATCTCGAAGAAGCCATCGCCAAGTCGCCTATCGAAGGGACTTACGGCATCGGCCACACGCGCTGGGCCACGCACGGCCGGCCCACCGAAGAAAATGCTCACCCGCACCGTGACTGCACCGGCCAAATTGTCGTGGTGCACAATGGAATCATCGAAAACTATCTCGAGCTCAAAGAGAAGCTCCTGAAGGAAGGCCACAAATTCGCCACCGAAACGGACACGGAAGTCGTGGCGCACCTCGTGGAGAAAAATTCCGACGATGGGGTCCCACTGGAGGAAGCGGTCCGCCGTTCGTTGAAAGAGTTGCGCGGCATTTACGCGCTGGTTTTTCTCTCTGCCAAAGACCCTCAAAAAATCGTCGCCACGCGCCTGGGCCCGCCCTCCGTCGTCGGATTGGGGGCCGGCGAATATTTCGTTGCCAGCGACATTCCGGCGCTGCTCGAGCACACGCGCGAAATGTTTTTTCTTGCTGATGGCGACATCGCGGTTCTGACAAAGCAAGGCGTCCGAGTTATGGATCACGACGGCCACCCTGTGCAGCGCCCTCCGCAACACGTCGCCTGGGACCCCATCATGGCGGAAAAGGGCGGCTACAAGCACTTCATGCAAAAGGAAATTTTCGAGCAGCCCCGCGCCGTCCGCGATACCCTTCTCGGCCGCATTTCTCAGGACACCGGCAAAGTCTTTCTCGATGAAATGCAGCTCACGGAAAAGCACTTTCGCGCGTTTCAACAAGTGCGCATCGTGGCTTGTGGGACGAGCTGGCATGCAGGGCTGGCCGGAAAGTTCATGATCGAGCGCCTGGCCCGCCTTCCCGTCGAAGTGGATTATGGTAGCGAATTCCGCTATCGCGACCCCATCATTGATTCCAACACATTGACCGTTTGCATCAGCCAGTCCGGTGAAACCGCGGATACGCTGGCGGCCGAGCGCGAAGCAAAACTAAAAGGCTCGCCCACGCTGGCGATATGCAACGTCATCGGTTCCATGATCACGCGCGAAGCGAGCGGTACCATTCCTACGCACGCCGGCCCGGAAATCGGCGTCGCTTCCACTAAAGCCTTTACGTCGCAACTGGCTGCTCTGCTGCTTCTTGCCTCCTATCTAGGGCAAGTCCGCGGGAAACTCAACGATGCCGCCGCCAGAGATCTGATGCAGGAGTCCTTGCAAATCCCGCACAAAATGGAAACCGTTCTCCAAGCCGATGCTTCCGGTCTTTATGAGAGTCTTGCGCGGCAATTTTTCCGCAATACGGATTTTCTCTATCTCGGTCGGGGCATCCATTACCCCATCGCGCTCGAAGGCGCGTTGAAGCTCAAGGAAATCTCCTACATCCACGCCGAAGGCTATCCCGCCGGCGAAATGAAACACGGACCAAACGCGCTTATTGATGAAAATCTTCCCGTCGTCGTGCTGGCCACTCGCGATGAATCCGATCCCGGAGCGATGACCCGCTATGAGAAGAGCGTCTCCAATATCAAGGAAGTCAAAGCGCGCGATGGCATTGTGATTTCCGTTGTCACTGCCAAGGATCGGCTCGCGCGCGAAGCTTCCGACCACATCGTCGAGCTTCCGCCCGCTCCGGAATTACTCGCGCCGCTGCTCGAAATTATTCCCCTGCAGTTGCTCGCCTATCACATCGCGGTGCGCCGTGGCTGCGACGTCGATCAACCGCGCAATCTCGCAAAGTCGGTCACCGTCGAGTAATCCACGGATGCTGCAGCCAATCCGAAACCGGCACTCAAGCGTGGCGAACAGTTTGCTTTCGGCTAAAATAGTTCTATGCAGGGCAAATTTTTAGCGAGCCTTGTCTCGCCGCTGCTCTTGCTCCTTTCAGCCGGCCCAATAGCAGCGCAAACTCCTACCAAAACTCCGGATGCCGCAACCGCGCCGCTTCGTGAAGTTCGCATAGATGGCGAAAAACATCTTTCGGAATCTCAAGTTGCGGCCTTGACAGGCCTCACGCCTGGCTCGGAGGTCGGGCGCTCTGACTTGCAGGCCGCCGCCGACAAGCTCTCAAAAACCGGTCTTTTCGACAAGGTCACCTACAACTTCGAAACGCGCACGGGAGTGATTGTCACTTACCATGTGGAGGAATCTCCCCGTATCCCCGCTTATTTTGACAATATTCCCTGGTTCGCCGATTCCGAGCTGGCCGATGCTATCCGCAAGAAACTTCCTTTCTTCGACGGCACTCTCCCCCAAGCCGGCGGGGCCGTCGAACAAGCCGCCGATGCGATCAAGGAATTGATTGCCTCTCACGGCTTGCAAGTGACCGTCCAGCATCAGGTCACCGGCAACCCCCTTGCAGACGGCACCGTTCAAATGTTCAAGGTCGAAGGCCCGGATCTACATATCGCCAAGCTGGAATTCAGCGACAGTTCCCTTTTGGCCTCCAAAGCGGTTCAACAGCATCTCGCCGAGATTGTTGGCAAACCCTATTCGAGAATGACGATCGACTTGTTCCTGACCGAAGCGATCCGGCCCATTTATCTAAGCAAAGGATGCTTGCATCCCAAGTTAGGCCCCCCGGAAATACTGCTGACAGGCAAGCCCGGCCCGAACTTGCCTGCAGAAGTTCCCGTATTTGTTCCCATCGCACCCGGGCCGATCTATCATTTCAAAGGAGTTCATTGGACGGGAAACGCTACGGTCTCGGAGTTCACTCTGAACCGCGATTTTGGTTTGAAGCCCGGCGATGTTGCAGACGGCATGCAGGTCGAAGCGGGCTGGAACCGCGTGCGCGAAGAATTTGGCCATCATGGCTACCTCGACGCCAAGATCGATCCCGTCCCGTCATTTGACGAATCGGCGCACGCCGTTTCTTATTCCGTCTCCGTTCACGAAGGTCCGCAGTATCGCTTCGGCAAAATGGTGCTGACCGGCCTTTCTCCCGCGGCGGAGAAGAAACTGCAGGCTGCTTGGCCGATTCCCGAGGGCGAGATTTTCGACAAGACGAAATACGAGGCGGTCCTGACCAAGCTGCAATTGCATCAAGAACAGATCTTTGGCGAGCTCCCGCTCCACTATGAAAGCGTTGGCCACTGGCTGCAAACCAACGCTGGCACGGGCACGGTCGATGTGCTTTTGGATTTCAAGTGATTTTGCGGGGCTTCGGATCACCCTGCACCGAAAACCCCGCTGTGCGATATACTCAGCGTTGATATGAAAACTCTCGTTCAAATTCGCAACGGAGAGCAATCGACTCTTTCCGGCGAAGAGAAAGAAGAACTTCTCG
Organism: Acidobacteriota bacterium; assembly: GCA_003223245.1. Lineage (GTDB taxonomy): Bacteria > Acidobacteriota > Terriglobia > Acidiferrales > UBA7541 > Acidiferrum. The sequence goes on along the minus strand of QHYI01000151.1, from coordinate 44,960 downwards.
TCTCCCGCTTCGCGGAAATTCCTTCGCTCATCGTCGCGCTTTCCGGTGGCGCGGATTCCGCTTATCTGGCATGGGCCGCGAACCGCGCTCTTGGCGAGCGCGCATTGTCGGTTACGGCTCTTTCTCCGAGTTTTTCCGCCTATGACAAGGAGATGGTAGAGCAGTTTGTTAAAAGTGTGGTCTTGCGCCACGAGTTCATCGAAACGCACGAAATGGAGAATCCTTCCTATCGCGCGAACCAGCCCGACCGCTGCTATTTCTGCAAGGACGAACTGTTTTCCGTGCTGGATAATCTCGCCCGTTCCCGCGGATTTGCTGCGATCGCCTATGGCGTGAACGCCGACGACACGCTCGATTTTCGCCCCGGCCACCGTGCCGCTACCGAGCACCAAGTTCTTGCGCCGCTCCTCGATGTGGGCCTTACAAAAGCCGAGATTCGCCTGCTTTCGCGACGCGCCAACCTACCCACCTGGGACCGCCCTGCCTCCGCTTGCCTTGCCTCACGCGTCCCATACGGAACGGAAGTGACCCCCGAACGGCTCGCCCTGGTCGAACGCGGAGAAGCTGTGCTCCGCGAGCTGGGCTTCCGCCAGTTTCGCGTGCGCATCCACGACAATCTCGCGCGCGTCGAAATTTCTTCCGACGAGATGCCTCGGGCGCTGTCGACGGAGATGGCCGCCGCCATTGCAGAGCGCCTCAAATCCGCCGGCTTCGCCTACGTAACTCTGGATTTGCAGGGCTATCGCCAAGGTTCTCTCAACGAAGCTTTGGCGCGCCCTGCGAAGTCCTTCCGCAAAACGGTTTCCGGAACATAATTCGTTGTTTTTGCGTAGCTATTAGGGGAACATCCAAGCGGCTGTTCGGGTTCCTTGGGAGGAGGAATGGCGCGCTATCGCAATCTCGGCGGCTGCCTGCTGCTCTTCGCAGCCACCGCTGCCCTTGCCGGCTGTTACACGGGTCCAGCCGTCAACGGAAGCTTCGCCCGCACGTTCACAGTATCGGGTCCTATCCGGCTGGAGCTCAATAACGCCTCAGGGGATGTCGACATCATGGAGGGAGCAGCCGGAACCGTCTCGATCAATGCTGAAGTCCGCGCTTCCGGTTTCGGATTTGAGAATCCGCAGGCGCGCTTGAACGAGATTGTTTCCAACCCACCCATTGAGCAACGCGGCGACACGATTCGCATTGGCAAGGATTTTTCTCGCATGCGCAATGTCTCGATTAGTTACAAGATCCAAGTTCCTCACGAGACGGAGGTCGATTCTAGCGTCGCTTCCGGCACAGAAAACATCCGCGACCTGCGCGGCCCGGTGAAAGTCCGCTCGGCTTCCGGAACCATTGACGTTGCAAAGATCGACCGCGACGCACAGCTTTCTACGGCAAGCGGCTCCATTTCCGCCGAAGACCTGGGCGGTGACGTCCAGGTCTCGAGCGCCTCTGGCAACGTTACGGTTTCAAATGTCAAGGGCGATACTCGCGTGCACGTCGCGTCGGGCGTTGTTCACATTTCGCAACCCGGCGGCCGCGTCGACGGAAGCACAACCAGTGGCCAAGTCGAGATTCAAGGCGCGGCAAACGATGTGACCGCCCATTCGGTGTCAGGCCGTGTTTACGTACAGGGAAATCCCGGCGCACAAGGCTACTGGAGTCTCAGGACCACTTCCGGCGGCGTTCAAATTAGCGTTCCTCCCTCGGCAAACTTTCATCTTTCCGCAGACGCAGTTTCGGGGCAAATTCGCACCGATGTTCCCATCGTGATCGAGGAGCAAGGAAAACACTCGCTCCGCGCTCGCCTGGGTTCCGGCGGTGGACGCGTCGAAGTGCACACAGTCTCTGGGGAGATTCGCATCAGCGGAACATAGCAGACCATCGGCCTTGCCTTCTCCTGCTACGGGAAAGCAAGGCGATAGCGACAATTTTCCTTTCTACGTTTAGAATTCTCGCATGTCCTCTCAGACCCTGGTCCCTGCCTGTATAGCGCTTCTGCTCTGCACCGCGATCTCACCCACTTGGGCACTCGGCGCCGGAACGCCACAGGCGAATCAGCAGGCCGCTTCCCAGGCCTCGACCTCGGCTCGCTCCAAAGACGAGTCTGCCCTCAAGCAACGCCAACCCGAGGAAGAACTGCAGCGCGCCCTGAACGAAGCTGGCAGCGATCGTGCCGCTCTTGTTCGCAACCTTGAAGGCTTTCTGAAAAGGTATCCAGATTATCCGAACCGCACGGCAATCTACCGCGCGCTCGTCGAGGCCAGCGTGCAACTCAAGGACGATGCTCGCGCTGCCGACTATGCGGAACGCATGGTGGCTCTGAACCCCAACGATATTTCCACGCTGTTGCTGGCCATCGAGCTTCTCGAGCGCCGCGACGACGAAGCCAGCTTTCGCCGCGCTGTCAGCTACTCCACGCGCATTTTGGATCTCGTGCAACGCGTTTCCTCTTCCGAACGTTCCGCGCGCGTCTCGGCCGAACAATGGGAGCTTCAGAGAAAGAGCGATCTCGCCAATACGCACTTTCTTCGCGGTGACCTGTATTTCAAACTAAGAGACTACGAATCGGCTCGAAAGGATCTCGAAACCAGCTATGAGATCTTTCCAACCGCTGGCGCAGCCCAGAGACTGGGCGAGGCCGCCGAGCTTCAAAAGGACTTGAATACCGCCATCGAGGAATACGCGAGGGCCTTCGCCCTTGCCGAAGGAAAAAACGGCGACGTTAGCCGGGAAGAAATTCGCAAGAAAATCGGCAACGTCTGGCGGCTCGCGCATGGCTCCGAGAAGGGCTTAGGCGAGTATCTGCTGAGCACTTATGACTCCGTGACGCGACCTGCGCTGAAAAAGCCTGGGCGGAATGAAGGGGCTAAAGAACTTTCCGACTTCGTCGTTCGCAAGGCTTCGAATGGAAGCGCTTACCCGTTGAAAGAAGCAAAGGGAAAAGTAGTGGTCCTGAATTTCTGGGCCACCTGGTGCGGACCTTGCCACGCGCTCGAGCCGCTGTTCGCCCACGTGGCCGCGGACTTTCATGATCTTCCCGACGCGCTCTTTCTTTCTGCAAATTGTGATGAAGATGAAACTTTGGTTGCGCCTTACTTGCAGAAAGACAAGATGACAACCGAAGTTGTCTTTGCCGATGGCCTCGATCGGCTGTACTCGATCACCTCTTACCCGACGGTCATCGTGATTGACCGAGAGGGGAAAATCGCGTTTCGTTCCATCGGATTCCAGCCAGACGCATTTGAGCGGGATCTTTCTGCGGCGGTGCGCCGTGCCCTGGACAAAACGAACGCCCTGAAAAGCGCCGCGCCCTGACGTGAATCAGGGCGCCAAGTCCGCGCTGTACCCATCAACCACATCCACGAAATCAGACACCTCCGCCATATCCTTTCCCACAAAACGGATGGTGTGCGAATCCACGCGCTGCACCGACCTCAAATAACTGAGTATCTGCGCGGGCGTGTAGTTCTTGAAGCTGATTTCCAGCGTGACCGGCGTTTTGATCGTGTACGGCTTGAAATCGCGCAGGCGCGCCAGCGCTGCTTTTACACCAGCGCCGATTCTTTCGCAGGACGCCTCCGGAGTCAGTGTTTCGGCCGAGTGAAAGCTCAAGTTCTTCTTCGTCTCTACCGTCTCGATGCTTCCGAGCCGGGACCGCAGTTCTTCGATTGCCGCATCGTCACCGGATGCAAAAATCACGGGCACGCCCAGCTCGCCGGCAAACGCCGCGTTGAATTCTCCTTCCGTCACGGCATTGCCGTTCAGCGCAACCCGCGTAAAATGCGCGCTCGAAAAGGTATGGGCACGCACGCCATGCGTGTTGGTTGTCGATGCGTGATAGCCAACAAAGAGTGTGGCGTCAAAGGTCGAGTCCAGGCCCGCCATCATGCTCCCATGACGTGGCCAGGAGCGCACGATACGCACGTCCTTAGGAAACTCTTCAATTAAAAGACTCTCGCCATTTCCATGCGAATCGCTGACCACGATCTCGGCCGCCCCGTATTCCTTCGCCGCGCGCACGGCGGCCAGCGTTTCATTGGTCATGAAATGCCGGAAGCGCTCGTACTCAAAACCACCCGGGCCCAATTGGTCCGCGGTCACCACGCCCGCAACGCCTTCCATGTCCACCGAAATGTAGATCTTGAGTTTCTTGGCTGCGGGTGACTCCACTGTAGGACTAAGAAGCCAAGACGCAACGACAAGCAACATAAAAACACGGCAGGGACGACGCAGCAATCTCATGGACGCACCTCACGAATTATGGGAGAAAATCTGCGGACGGGAGTCTATCAGCTCCGCGCGGCAGACGCTGAAGGAAATACAAGGGCCACTTCGCTGGCTGCGAGAATCGTGTTCACGTGAATTCGAACTGTATCTTCCACGCGCCGGGCATAGCCGCCTGCCAGCGTCGTCGCCACGGGAATGCCCCGGCGCCGCGCTTCCTCAAAAACGCTGCGGTCGCGTTTTTTCAATCCCTCTTTTGTCAGTGACAATCCGCCAAGCTGGTCCTCGCAGTAAGGGTCGGCACCGCCTACATAAAAAAGAATGTCCGGCTGAAATTCGCCCAAGGCTCGTTGCACCGCAGGAATTAGAGTGCCCAGATACTCCTGGTCTCCTACGCGGTCGTCCATGTGCAGATCGAGGCTCGAAGGCGGCTTGTGCCCTGGATAATTGTTGAGTTGATGGATGGAAAGCGTGAACACGGTCGGATCGCCACGAAAAATCGCCGCCGTCCCGTTGCCGTGATGCACGTCCGTGTCCACTACGATGGCTTTTTTGATGGCGCCATCCGCCTGCAGCTTTCGAATGGCCACCGCTACATCGTGGATCGCACAGAATCCTTCTCCGTGGTCGGGATAGGCATGATGAAAACCGCCGCTCAGATTGGAACAGAACCCGTCTCGTAGCGCCATTCGTCCTGCCAGTATCGACCCGCCCGCCGCCAGCCAGACCGCTTCCACCAGTTCCGGGGAATAGGGGACTTCGAGTCGCATGACGTCGCTTGAGGTGAGCGTGCCGGTCTTTAATTTGCACACCCACTCTTTGGTATGCACGCGCAAAATGTCTTCATCCTCCGCCGGATCAGGCTTCAAAAACTCTTCTTCCTTCGCCAGCCCTTCGCGCAAAAGCATTTCGTAAATCAGCCGGAATTTTTGCGAGGGAAACACATGCTCGCCCAGATTCAAATCATAGCGGTGATGGTAGACAAGCGTGAATGGCAGGGAACCTCTCATAAGGCGTAACCACGCGGGTGATTTTAACGCGATCTCAGATCTCTGCTCTCCGATCTCCAGGTTAATTCTCGCGTTCCAGAATAAAATCGGGGACCGTGGCCAGAGCGCGCGCAAATTCCGAATCGCGATGTCCATTGAGGCAGGATTTGGCCCGTTGTGCGTACTCTTGCGCGAGGCTGCGCGCGCGGTCGAGCGCGCCCGAATCTTGCACCAGGGACACGATCGTCTCCGGGCGCACTGAATGAAATTCTTTTTCTACAAGCACCTGGGCCACAAGCTCGCGCGCTTCGCGATGGCCGTTTTCCATCGCGTAAATCAGCGGCAGCGTGACTTTCCCTTCTTTCAGGTCGCTCAACACCGGCTTGCCCAGTTGCTGCGCCGAAGCCGTGAAATCCAGCAGATCGTCTACCAACTGAAACGCCAGCCCGGCGTTCCTGCCATACTCCGCCAGCGCCTCCTCTTCCTCGCTTTCCAGCCGGCCGAGCACGGCCCCAAGCCGCGTGCAGCCGCTGAACAGGCAAGCCGTTTTGTAGGTGGCCAGGCGCAATGCGTCTTCTTCCGTCACGTCAATGCGCCCGATTTTTTCCAGCTGGATCAGTTCGCCTTCCACCATTTTCTGGGTCACGTCGATGAGGATATCGAGAATGCGAAAGTTGCGTTCCTCCAGCGCCATTTGGAAGGACTGCATGTACAGCCAGTCTCCGGTGAGCACGCTGCGGTGGTTGCCCCAACGGGCATTGGCAGAGGGACGTCCTCGGCGCGTCCCGGCGCTGTCGATCACGTCATCGTGAATCAGCGTAGCGCTGTGCAGCAGCTCGACCACTGCTGCAAGGCGAATCGCGCTGCGATCTTTGCGCCCCGCATAATTCGCGGAAAGCAGCAGCAGAGCGGGGCGCAAGCGCTTCCCTCCGCCGCCGAGCAGATACGCGGTAATTTCCGACACCGCCGGGTACGCCGTGTCGCTTTGGCGCGCCAGCTCGTCTTCCACCAGAGCGAGGTCGTCGCGGACGAGATCGAAAACCTCTTTCGCCGTGAGCAGTGCGATGGCCTTCCTCCTGGCCTATTTTCTACGTTCGTGATTCTGCGGCCGTGGACCGCTGCGGCCGGGAAAGACGGAACAGTCGCCGGAAATTCTCTGCTGTGACGGCGGCGATTTCGTCAGCCGACAAGTTTCTCACACTCGCAAGCGTGTGCGCTACTTCCGCAACATAAGCGGGCTCGTTGCGTTTGCCGCGATAAGGCTGCGGCGCGAGGTACGGACAATCTGTCTCGATCAAAATCTTCTCGAGCGGCAAAGCTTTCGCAACCTCGCGAAGATTCTGCGCTTTCGGAAAAGTTGAATTTCCCGCAAAGGAAATCAGCAAACCGATGTCGATTCCGCGCCGCGCGTCCTCGAGCGTGCTGGTGAAGCAGTGCAGAATCCCACCCAGCCCTGTCGGTTTCCAATGTTCTTCCAGCAGGTTCAGACAATCGTTCCATGCGTCTCGGCAATGGATGATGATGGGGAGTTCGGCCCGCGCCGCCAGCTGCATTTGGTCGCGGAAAACTTGGTGCTGCGTTTCGCGAGGCGAATGATCATAAAAATAGTCGAGCCCGATTTCGCCCCAGGCGATCACCCTTGGATGCTTCGCAAGCCGCAACAATTCTTCTAGATGCTTTGGTGTCACTTCCTTCGCTTCGTGGGGATGAATGCCTACGGTCGCGTAGATCCAATCGTGCTGTTCGGCGAAAGGGATGGCCGAATCGAGTTTCTCCGGCCCCGGACCCGTGCCAATGGCGAGAAGCGTCGTCACGCCCGCCGCGCGTGCGCGTTCCAGCATGGCCTCGCGATCTTCCGCAAATTGCGGAAAATCAATGTGCGCGTGCGAATCAATCAGTTCCATGTGTGATTTGGTAGCACAGACACTCTTGTCTGTGCGCCGCGCTGTAAAACGAATAGCACAGGTAAGAGTGCCGGTGCTACTTCAGGCGGGCGCCGATTTCTACGTCTTCGTCGGGGAAGCCTGCAAGGACGGGACGGCCATCCGGGCCGACCGCTGCGGCGATAATCATGCCGTTGGACTCCACTCCCCGCAGCTTGCGCGGCGCGAGATTCACAACCACGGCGACTTTGCGCCCGATCAATTTTTCTGGCTCGTAATACTGCGCAATGCCCGCGCAAATTTGCCGGATCTCCGTGCCGATGTCCACGGTGAGTTTTAGCAGCTTGTCCGCGCCCACGATGCGTTCTGCTGTTTTGATTTGCCCAACGCGCATCTCGACCTTCGCGAAATCATCAATGCTGATTTTTTCGGGCGCGGCTTGCGGCGCCGCAGCTGCTCCCGCTGGAGTCACGCTCGGGGTGGGCTTGGCAGGCTGGGCGGCCGGTGTCGGATTCAATTCTTCATTGGCCATCGCTTCAATCCTTTCTATTGCTTCATTTTTGTCCACGCGCGGGAATAACGGTTCCCCGGGCCCCAATTGCTTTCCTGGCGCCAGTTGGCCCCAGCGGAGCCCATCCAGTTCGACGGCTTCGACCGAACCGGGCAGGCCGAGTAGCGCCCACACTTTTGCGGTACTGCCAGGCATGACCGGATGCGCCAGGACGGTCACGATACGCAGCAACTCGGCGGTGGTCCACAAAATCGTAGCTTTCCGCGACTGCTCCTCAGCGGAGTTGCCTAGCGCCCACGGCTGCTCCGTCGTTAGATATTTGTCCGCCGAAGCGATCACGCCCCAAACCGTTTCGAGGGCGCGCGAAAAACTCAGATTTTCATAGCTTTCGAGCGCTTCGCCAATAGCTCCCTGAACTTCCTTGGCCAGGGCCTCGTCTTGCGGTTTGCGTTCCGTTGCTTTGGGAATTTTGCCGCCAAAGTTTTTCTCGATGAGGGCGGCCGTGCGGCTGGCAAGATTGCCAAGACCATTGGCAAGATCGCTGTTATACCGCGTCACCAGCGCGTCATAGCTGAAATTGCCATCTTGACCAAAAACCACGTCGCGCAACAGAAAATATCGCAGCGCATCCATTCCGAGCATGTTGGCAATTGGACGAGGCAAAACCACGTTGCCCTTCGACTTGCTCATCTTCGCCGCGTCCATTAAAAACCAGCCGTGCGCCCACACCTGTTTTGGCACTGGCTGCATCGCCGCCATCAAAAACGCGGGCCAATAAACAGCGTGGAACCGAATGATGTCCTTGCCCACAAGATGCAAGTCGGCCGGCCACATGCCGCGCTTCTCGAATTCCGGGCCGCCAACCGCGCTGAGATACGCCGTCAAAGCATCGAACCACACATAAAACACGTGCGGCTCTTCTCCGGGCACGGGAATTCCCCACCGGATCGTCGTGCGTGTGATGCTCAGGTCTTTCAGCCCGCCTTCCACGAAACTCACAATTTCATTACGGCGTGATTCCGGCTGGATGAAATCCGGATTCTTTCTATAAAAATCGAGCAGCGGTTTCTGAAAAGAGGAAAGTTTGAAAAAATAATTTTCTTCGGTCACCGTTTCGGTGGGCCGGCCGCAATCCGGACAGTTATCGCCGGGTTTCGCGTCGTTCACAAAAGCATTGTCGTAGATGCAGTATTGGCCGGTGTAGTGCCCTTTGTAGACGTAGCCGTTCTCTCGGCAAAGCCGAAAAAGCCATTGCACCGTTCGGACGTGCCGCAGGTCGGTCGTTCGAACGAACTCATCGGCAGTGAGGCCAAGCTCATCCCACAGTGCGCGCCATTCCGCCGCCATCTTGGCGACGAATGCGGTTTCCGAGATACCGGCTTTTTTTGCGGCGCGCTCGACGTTCACGCCATGTTCGTCCGTGCCCGTGGTCATCACGACTTCGTAGCCGCGCATACGCTTGTAGCGCCGAATGGTGTCCGCCACCACGGTCGTGTACGTGTGGCCGATATGCGGCAGGCCGTTCGTGTAATAGATCGGCGTGGTCAAATAGAATTTGGGCTTGCGCGGTGACATGTTCAGTTTGCTTTGCCCGCCGTTTCATACGCGCGCAAGGCTTCGCTGATGACGCGCTGCAGCGGCACATTTTTCGCGACTGCGAGCTTACGGCAGTCGTCGTATTCCGGAGCAACGTGCAAAATGTGGCCGTTCACGCGTGAAATCTTGATGCGCACATCGCCAAAATCCGTTGACACGCTCACGAATTCGCGCGGCAGCGTGCGGCGTTGCGCGCGGTAGGTGCGCGCGCCGAACGTCGTGGTCTCCGCAAAAATCAGCGACATCAGCGCCTGCGTGTCGTGTGGCTTGCATAAAACTGTCAGCAAAGTCCCCGGACGATTTTTCTTCATTTGTACCGGCGTGGTGTACACATCCAGAGCGCCAGCCGCCAATGCCTTTTCGAGAAAATAACCATAGATCTGCGGATTCATGTCATCCAGATTCGCTTCGATGACCGCAATTTCCTCCTCGAAGCCGGGAACCGCTTTTTCGGCAACCTCGCCGATCATGATTCGAACGACGTTGGGCTGCCCTTCGAGGTCAGCCGTGCCTGCGCCATAACCAATGGCACTTACCCTCATCGCCGGCTGCGGGCCGAATGAATCGCAAAGTGTCGCGACGATTGCCGCACCCGTGGGCGTGACGAGTTCCCTCTGCACGCCACTCGAATACGTCGGCTTGCCCTGCAGCAGGTTGATCGTGGCCGGCGCCGGCACCGGCAAAACACCGTGAGCCATTTTTGCTGTACCTCCGCCCACATTGAGCGCCGAGCACGCGAACTGCTCGATGCCCAGAAAGTGAAAGCCGATACAAGCCCCAACGATGTCAACAATCGCATCGACAGCACCAACTTCGTGGAAATGAATTTGTTCAAGCGGCACATCGTGCACGCGCGCTTCGGCTTCGCCAAGTTTGGTGAAAATCGCACCAGCGCGATCGCGAACCGGTGCCGCCAGCCTCGAAGTTTTCAGGATTTCGAGGATCGCGCTCAACGAGCGATGCTTCTGCGGGTCCTCCGTCTGGACCGTGACGTAAGTGGCAGCCATGCCGTTCTTCCAGACTTTTTCCGCAGAAAGTTCCCAGCCAGGAACTTCGAGGCCGCGAAGTTCCGCGCGCAAGTGCTCGACCGGGCAGCCGGCATCCACCAGAGCCCCTAGGGTCATGTCGCCGCTGATGCCGGAAAAACAGTCAAAATAAGCCAGTTTCATGGATCTACCGCCGAACGGTGGGACTTCGAGCCGGAATTGTCACTCCGTCGGATTCAAATTGATACTATCGGCGCAGATGAACAGTGTCAAACCGCCCGAGGTGCTTCGGATAGGGGAAAAGAGTCGGACGTAAAACAAACTTCCGTCTTATGTGTGGGTTTAGATTTGGTCTGAATTGGATGCCTAACTTTTTATGGCCCATTGCTTTGACCCTCGTCGCAGGCATCTCCTATACTGGCGTGATTCGAATCAGCTAATTGCTTACATAGAGGACGCGTGTATCAGACACTGACGAATCGGCTGCGCGAGGCGCTGGCAGCGCACATCCGCGAAAAGTATGGCGTGAATGTGGAGATCGTGTTGGAACGCCCGCCGAAGCTCGAGATGGGCGAAGCGGCTTCGCCGGTGTGCTTTGAGCTGGCGAAGCGGCTGAAAAAAGCGCCGCGCCAAATTGCCCAGGAAATTGCAGCCAGCCTCGGGAAGGTCGAAGGGGTCGCGCGCCTGGAAGTGGCTGGCGGTGGGTACCTGAACGCCTACTTCGACCGCGGAGCGTTCTGGGACAGCGCACAGAAGGAGGGCAGCGGCGAGCGGCAATCGCCGAGCAGCAACCAACAGAAAATCATCGTCGAACACACCAGCATCAATCCCAACAAGGCGGCGCACATCGGCCATGTTCGAAACGCGGTGCTCGGTGACACCATGGTGCGCATTCTGCGACACGCCGGCAAGCGCGTGCAGATTCAAAACTACATCGACAACACCGGCGTGCAAGTCGCCGACGTGGTTATCGGGCTCCTGCGCATGGAGCAGCGAACCATCTCCAACGTAAAGATGCTCGCGAAGGAACCGAAGTTTGACTACTACTGCTGGGACTTGTACGCCAAGGCTACGAGTTTTTTTGCAGAAAACCCCGAGCGAGCAGCCAAGCTGCGCGCGGAAACGCTGAAGGCCATCGAAGACGGGCGCGGGGAAGCAGCGGAAGTAGCACAAGTGCTTGCAGATGCGATTGTGACTTGCCATCTGCAAACCATGGCGCGCTTGGACATCCACTACGATTTGCTGGCGCGCGAGAGCGAGATTTTGCATTTGAAATTCTGGGATACCGCCTTTGAGATGCTGAAACAATCCGGGGCCATTCATCTCGCGACCAGCGGAAAGATGAAGGGCTGCTGGGTTTTACCGTGGGAAGAAAAAGCAACAATTAACACAGAGGCCAGTGAGAGCACAAAGGGCACAGAGAAGAAAAAGACGCCGGCAGAGGAGGACGAGAATGAACAAGACAAGATCATCGTGCGCTCGAATGGAACGGTAACCTACGTCGGAAAAGACATCGCGTATCAGCTTTGGAAATTCGGCTTGTTAGGAAAGGATTTTTGTTACCGGAGATGGCCGAATGCGCCCAACGGGCAAACGGTCTGGGCCACCACAAGCAGAAGAAGCGAACCGGATGCGCCGCACTTTGGCGACCCCGCCGCAACCGTCTACAACGTCATTGATGCACGGCAAGCGTATCTGCAGGATGTCGTGGCAGAGGGTTTGCGGCGGCTGGGGCACGAAGAAGCCGCGAAGAATTCCATCCACTTTGCCTACGAGATCGTAGCGCTGACGCCGCGGTGCGCTGCCGAACTGAACTACGAACTTTCGCCGGAAGAAGCGAAAAAACCGTATGTGGAAGTGAGCGGACGCAAGGGTTTTGGCGTAAAAGCCGACGACTTGATCGACAAATTGGAAGCGGCAACGTCCAGCGAAGTCCAGCAGCGCCACCCGGAAATGAGCGAAAAAGAGCAGAAGCGGACCGCGCATGCAATTGCAGTCGGCGCGCTGCGATTCTTTCTACTGAAGTTCACGCGAAATTCGATTATCGCGTTCGATTTCAAAGACGCGCTGAGTTTTGAAGGAGAAACGGGGCCGTATTGCCAATATGCCGTGGTGCGCATTCGCGGCATCCGGCGCAGAGGAGCGGAGACCCTGACTCAAACTGCAACTTCGAAAGTGAATTCCGATGCCGCGGGTCGGTTCCTCTCTGCAGCCGAGGGTGCCGATCTGTGGGAATTAGTGCTTTCGGCAGGTTCGCTCGATTATGCAGTGGACGCGTCAATCGCCACGCAAGAGCCGTCGTTTGTCGCGAAATACGCTTTCCAACTGGCGCAGGCATTCAACAACTTCTACCACAGGCATCATATTTTGTCGGAAGCGGACGCAGAGAAACGCGCGTTCTTGCTGCAGTTAACGGAATTCGTCGAGGCACAGCTGGTGCGCGCTGTGAGTTTGCTGGGAATCGAAGCTCCGGAAAAGATGTGAGGTAAGGAAAAGTCACAAGGAAACAAAGGAGTTCGTGATGAGCAAATCGTTCTGTTTTTGCGGAATTGTGGGCCTCTTGACGCTTGGAACAATGATTGCGGCGCAGGAAAAACTTGTGACCAAGCCGACGATTGCATCGGAGCTAGACAGCCAGCTCGGTGCACTGGAAAGTGATTTCGTTTCGCTGGCGGAAGCAATGCCGGAAAATCAATACTCCTACGCGCCGACCACGGGAGAATTCAAGGGAGTGCGTACATTCGCCCAAGAAGTGAAGCACGTGGCGTTCGCCAATCATCTGTTCTTTAGCGCGATCGTCGGGGAGAAAGCAGAGGCTGGACCTGGGAGAGAAGGGCCGCAGTCGATTCGAACAAAGGCGGAAATCCTGCGCTACCTTCGAGAATCATTTGCCCTGGGCCATCGGGCCATCGGCACGATCACGCCAGACAACGCAGTCACGATAGTGGAAAATGCGCCAGTGCCACGATTCAAAACGCGGTTGGCAATGGCGACACACGCATGCGCACACGCCTATGACCACTATGGGCAACTGGTTGAATACTTGCGAGCAAACGGCATCGTGCCACCGGCCTCGGGAACTCAGTCGACCGCCAGTAGACCGTAAGACGCCACCGGACGAGATATAACCCGCTCGTGCCGCCGCGGTAACAAGGCTTTTTAATACGACATGATGAGGTGCACGAGCGTGCGAAGGCCCACGCCGGTGGGGCCTTTGGCAAGCCAAGGCTTCGCGTCGTCATGCCAAGCCGTGCCGGCGATGTCCAGATGAATCCACGGAGAGTCGCCGGTGAATTCTTTGATGAACAAAGCGCCGATCGTTGCTCCGGCGCCTTTGCTGCTGCTGATGTTCTGGATGTCTGCGACGGTGCCCTTAATGAATTCCCGATATTCTTCGTCGATGGGCATTGGCCACATTTTTTCGCCTGTCGCTTTGGCGCTGGCCAGCAGCTTGTCCGTGAACGCCTGATCTGAACCAAAGACGCCAACATTGACGCCCGCGAGAGCAACCACGATCGCGCCCGTCAATGTCGCCGCGTCAATCAAATGCGTTGCACCAAGTTGCTTCGCATAGTGCACGCCATCGGCAAGAATGAGCCGCCCTTCAGCGTCCGTGTTCAACACTTCGATGGTTTTGCCGGACATGGCGGTCTGAACGTCGCCCGGTTTTTGGGCCCGGCCGCCGGGCATGTTTTCGGTTGATGGGACGACGCAAATGACTTTGACATTGGGTTTCAGTGATGCAAGAGCGCGCATGACGCCAATCATCGTCGCACCGCCCGCCATGTCGTACTTCATTTTTTCCATGCCCTCGGAGGGCTTGATGGAAATGCCGCCGGTGTCGAAAGTAACGGCTTTGCCGATGAGGCCGATCACCGGAGCGCCGGGCTTTGGATTCGCTGGGTTGTAAGTAATAACGATCATGCGAGGCGGCTCAACGCTGCCCTGCGCGACGCTCAAAAGGGCTCCCATTTTCAAATCCGCGATTTTCTTTTCGTCCAGAACTTCCACGGAGAGGCCCGCCGCTTTCGCCATGGCCTCGGCTTTTTGCGCCAAGATGGTTGGCGTGAGCTTGTTCGAAGGCTCATTGATCAAATCCCGCGCGAAATTCTGCGAATCCGCGATGATGCGGCCTTTCGCTAAACCCTTTTCCCCTTTGGCGCGTTCCGCCTCAGAGTAACCGGCGATTCCTATCGATTCGATTCTCTTGTCGTTCTTTTTGTCGGTTTTGTACTTGTGGGATTCGAAATCCGCGGCCAGCGCGCCTTCGACGATTGTTTGTGCCGAATCTTCGGTGGCGTCGCCTTCGCGCACGACGAAAGCGAGATTCTTTACGGAGCGCGATTTCAAATAGCGCAAAGCCGCGCCGGCGGCTTTGCGCAGCACAGCGGAATTAAATTGCTCGCGTTTTCCTGCTCCAATCAGCAGCAATCGCGCCGCTTTCAGGCCTGCAGGCGCGTGAACGAGGGTGAACTCCAGCATCTTGCCGGTAAGCTCTCCGCTCTTGGCCAACCTACGCAGCAACCCTCCAGCCGACCGATCGATCTCCGCGACGCGGCCCTGAACCGGGTCGGTCTCCTCAAACACATACGCAACTAGGGCCTCGGTTTCGAGGGCCGCGAACGGCTTACTCTCCAACGTGATTTGCATGTTGCTTCATCGCCTCCGATTGCGATACATAGATTCTTCCACTTCCCGGCGCGCTTCCTTGACGCGTTCGTCCTGCCGGCGGTCCCAGGCCTTCTTGCCTTGTACTAGCGCGATCTCCACTTTGGCGAGGCTGTTGCGAAAGTAGATTCTTAGGGGGATGACCGTCAGGCCTTTGGATTCGACACGTCCGGAAAGCTTGTGAATTTCGTTCCTGTGAAGGAGCAGCTTGCGCGAACCTAGGGGCTCGTGGTTCCACGGACCGCCCGGTAAGTACTGTGCAATGTGTGCGTTAACCAGCCAAGCGCCGCTTGGGTTGAAATCCACATAGGCGTCCCGGATATTGGCTTTGCCTTCGCGAAGGGCCTTCACTTCCGTGCCGTGTAGCACCAAGCCCGCTTCATGTTTCTCAAGAATATGGTAGTTATACGAGGCCGCGCGGTTTTGAGCCACGATTTGCTCGCCTGGCTTGGCACCTTTCTTCTCAGATTTTTTGGCAGGTTTGGTCACGACCGTCCATCATAGCTGCAGCGGAAAAAGTTGTCACTGCGGGAGAAAGCAACTATTGTTACATGAAAGACGGTAAACGCCAGCGACCTTGCCGCCCGTCTAAAGCGGGTGTTAGACTGCCAAGGTCATACGTCCAAGGCCTCGGAGAGAGTATGCAGCGCAATTGGGGAAGCCTAATCCTTTGTGTAAGTTTCGGTCTGTTCGCCGCCGGATGCCCCAAGGGGCACAGCGACTATAACTTAGGCGAAAAAGCCCAGAACCTCCAGGACTGGGACGCCGCTGTCTCTTACTACGAAAAGGCGGTCAAGGCGGAACCCCACAACGCCACCTACAAAATCAGGCTGTACCAGGCGCGATTTGAGGCTGGCCAATTTCACATCAAGCGCGGACTGGAGATGCGAAAAAGAGGCGAGCTGGACGGGGCCGCCGTCGAATTGCAGAAGGCATTCCTGGCCGACCCTTCCAGTTCCATCGCCGAGCAAGAATTGAAGCGCACCGCAGAAATGATCGCAGAAAGGGACCATCGGAACCGGCCCGAAGCTCCCACCGACCAGAACCAGCAGCCGCTGGCCTCCATGCCGCCCGAGATCAAGCCGCTATCACGTGCGCCGATCAGCATGAAGATGTCAAACGACGCGAAAATCGTTTTCGACACCATAGGAAAGACCGCCGGACTAACCATGGTCTATGACCCGGATTTCCCGGCGCGACGCATTACCGTGGACTTCAACAACGTTACGTTGGAGCAGGCATTAGAGATCACCGCCCTGGAAAGCAAAGCGGTCATCAAGCCGGTGACAGAGAACACTCTTTTCATATATCCGGATCAACCCCAGAAACGCCGCGATTACGAGGAAGAGGTCGTGCGCACGTTCTATCTCTCGAACGTGACACAGCCCCAGGAATTAACGGAGATTCAGACTGGGCTCAGACAACTGTTCGATTTGAAGAGGATCCAGCAAGTTAATTCACAAAATGCGCTCATCATCCGCGATACACCGGACAAATTGATGCTCGTGCAAAAAATGATTGACGACATCGACAAAGCCAAGCCGGAAGTCGTCGTGCAAGTCGAAGTCTTGCAAGTCAGCAGGGACAGGATGCGCGAGCTGGGGCTTCAGCCGGGGCAGGCTGCTTCGGCTGCTATAACAAATGGCACAACGACAAATAGCTCTTCTAGCGGCACCGCTACAACTACAACAAACAATCCCATGACTTTCGACACTTTTCGCCACCTGAACCCGAGCAGCTTTAGCGTTACGCTCCCCAGCGTCACCCTCAACCTACTAGAAAGTGACAGCGACACAAAAATTATTCAGAACCCGGAGATTCGGTCCGTTGACGGGCAAATCGCACACTTGAGGATCGGCCAGCGCATTCCAGTGGCTACGGGCAGCTTCCAGGCCGGAGTAGGCGTGGGCGCCACCGGCGGCGCGGGCTTTGTCAATCCGTTGGTAAATACTCAGTTCACATATTTGGAGGTTGGCGTCAATGTGGATATGACTCCACGCGTGCACCCAGATCACGAGGTCAGTCTGAAGCTGAAAATCGAGATTTCGTCCGAGCTAACCACCGTGAACATCGGCGGTATTTCGCAGCCTGTGATCGCTTCGAAGACGATCGAGCATGACATCCGCCTCAAAGAGGGCGAGACCAATATTCTGGGCGGCCTGGTTGAGCAGACGGATTCAAAAAGCATCAGTGGATGGCCCGGTCTTGCGAGAATCCCGATTCTCGGTCACTTTTTCTCTGATACCAAGGTGGATCACGAGGAAGACGAGACGCTGATTGTCTTGACCCCGCACATCGTTCGAATACCCGATTGGACGAAAGCGAATCTGCGGCCGATGCTTTCCGGAACAGAAGCCTTTGTCGAGACTAAGCGCGAAAGCGAGCTTAAGGCGCCCCAACCGGAGCAAACTCAGCCGGCTCCGCAACAGCCGCAGCCGCAGGCGTTGCGGCAGCAACCAGCGAGCGCAAGTCCTGCCACACCGACGCAAGGGGTCCCCGCAGCCAACGCCGGCGCAGTTGCCAAGATTCGCTTTGAACCACAAACGCTCACGCTCAAGGTCGGACAGGTTGCCACGGTGGGCGTGGTCGTAGAAAACGTGAACGATCTTTATTCCATTCCCTTGCTATTGCAATACGACCCGAAGGTGATCAGCATCGAAGAAGTGCAGCATGGCGGCTTTCTCTCGAACGGCGGGGCGCAGGAAATCTCGATAGTGTCGCAGCCGTTTAAGGATAAGGGCCAGTACATTATCTCCGCCACGCGTCCCCCCAGCACTCCTGGCGTAAGTGGAAGCGGCACGCTGCTTGGGCTCGTGGTAAAGGCGGTGGCGCCGGGCTCTTCGCCTTTGTCCATCGTGCAGGTGAATGCCAAAGACTCGCAGCAGAAGTCCATCCCGTTGGTCACCAGTGAGGCAACTCTGCAAGTTCAGCCGTAGTCGAATTAAATAGTGCGATGTTGCGTGACATTTCCAATCGAATGCGCGTTCGCCGGCAGCGCGGAAGCCCTCGAGCGGGCTTCACGCTTCTCGAGTTGATCTTGACCTGCGGCATCATGCTGGTTCTGTCCACGCTTGCGCTTCCCATTGCCAGGTACACGCTGGTTCGCGAAAAAGAAGCCACGCTTCGCCACAACCTCGAAGAAATCCGTGACGCCATCGATCGTTACAAAGATGCAGCGGATCACAATCAGATTAAAGTGGAGATAGGCACCGAGGGCTACCCGCCCGATCTGCAAACTCTCGTGACGGGTGTGCCTCTGAGCACAGGGGGAACTCTAGGCACAGGGGCCACAGGGAATGAAGAGGGTGACAGGAAAATTCGCTTCTTGCGAAAAATCCCGATCGATCCCATGACTGGCCAGGCGGACTGGGGGCTTCGCGCCGTGCAGGATGAGCTCGACTCGACACAATGGGGCGGCAAAGACGTTTTTGATGTGTATTCCCGATCTACGGGCACGGCATTGGATGGAACGAAATATTCCGCCTGGTGAGATGACGAGAGCAGAGGAAGGGCTTCCAAGGTGAAGATGAACTTACGCAATCGATTTCCAGCGGGCTCGCCGCAGAAAGATTATGACGAGCAACGCGGTTTCGGGTTCACTCTTATTGAGTTGATGATCGTGATGGCGATCATCGCTATTCTCATTGGCATCGCCGCGGTGCGCTACGACAAAGTGGTGCAGCACTCAAAGGAAGCGGTTCTGAAACAGGACCTGCGCGCGATGCGCGACGCGATTGACAACTACACCTTGGACAAACAGGCCGCGCCGCAATCGCTCGATGATCTGCAGCAAGCCGGCTACCTTCGCGCGGTGCCAGTAGACCCGATGACCCATGCCAAGGATTGGGTGCCACAGTTCGACAGCGTGGTTTTGAGCCCGGATCAAACGACCACGGGCATGGTGGACGTCCATTCGAATTCCCCGCAAGTATCACCGTTTGAAGGCACGCCGTACAACGAGTGGTGATTCCGACCCGATCGAATCTTTCCTTTCTAGATTTTGTTCGTGCCGCAATGGCGCGATAACCCGCCAAATTCCGTCGAGGAATGCACCGAAGGTGCGATTTGACGCCAACGGGCGAGTCCTATATAGTGACTGTGCGGGGTGGAGCAGCCTGGTAGCTCGTCGGGCTCATAACCCGAAGGTCGTCAGTTCAAATCTGACCCCCGCAACCATTTCTAGTTGATAAGAAACGGCTTAGAGCGATGCTCCCTCTGGGCCGTTTCGCTTTTTCCGTCCTCGCTAATCACATGAGTATAGATTGTCTCCGTGACTGGCGATCCGACCGCGTGACCGAGTCTGGGACGTAAGAGGCTTTTCAAAATTATGTGAGAGTCTGAAGGCTCACCCTACCCTAATAGCAGGATTCCTCAAGGAATATTTCCAGGTGGGGGCCGAAATCATCTTCACACACCACGGCGTTCTAGACAAGTACAGTGGCGATGCCGTAATGGGCGTGTTTGGAGCGTTCAATCATAAAGATGATGATGGCCGACAGGACGCAGTTCATGCTGTTGGTGCTGCCGTTGATATGAAGCGGCAGTTTGTGCCCTTGCTGGCAAAGTGGACAGAACAGTGGACGCTATACACCCCGCAAGTCATCGAAATTGGTTTAGGCTGTGGCATTCATACGGGTGAAGCACTTATCGGCAATGGTGGAACTGAGTTACGCGACCAGTATACAGCTCTTGGGCCGAACGTGAATTTCGCTCAACGGATAGAATCGCGATCACTCAAGAACCAGATTCTTGTTTCCGCATCAACTCAGGCTCGAGTTAAGGATCACTTTGAGCTTCAAGATGCGCGCGTAATCAACGACGTAAAGAACATCCCTGGCGACTTTCAGTTATTCTCTGTCGTCGCCAGCAAATGAGAATTCAAACCACAGGGGTTCCGGAAATCTCGCAAGTATTGAGCATGGCGAGCACCCTCGGAATAATCGCCAGATTCACTGCACTTTTCCAGTGTGTTCCACGCGACTTCGAAACAGGTTCTCTGTGTTCTTATCCATGAAGTGGACGTAGCAGCCTTTCATGCCGCGCGTCAGAAGAACGCGGTAAGTGTTTTTTACCATTTGCGTGAATCGTTCGCCGGACCTCTTCACAACAGTGTCAAAGGACTTGGTCTTGTCTCCCCTCCAATCCCCAGCCTCGGGTATGTAGACTAAATCAGGCCCGAAGATGACGCCCACATAATCGAATTCGAATCCCTGCGCCGTGTAAACACAACCAATTTGATTCACGCCGCCTGAGTCGTACGCCCAGAGGCTCTCTTTCGGGATGCCAGGAGCGAGGCTGCCCGAGTCGGATTTGGCGTTCCATGGTCGGACGTAATCACCGATGACTACGTCATCCACGAGTGTCCCGTCAGACCGGGGATTAGACCACGGCCAACAAAAGCCTGCTGCCAGCCGCGCTGTCGATTTTTCTTCCAGCCTTTTCCTGATTGCGTCCTCCAAAGCTTGGGGTGTGGGCATGATTCTAAAATCGAACTCGTCGGCCTGATTCCACATCACATGTGGTGTGCGCTGAATTCCGAGGGTGTTGTTCACCCAACTGACGAACGCATCTGAGCCAGCGCAGCGGAACTGGGCTTCCAATTCAAATTCACAAACGTCGCAGTGGAGTTTTTCAGCTTCCGTCTTAATGTAGCCGGTAGAGCCGATCTCCCCTGGTCTTACGATCTGGTCGTCATCAATGAAAAACACAGATGTGCGACTTGCCTTTAACAACTCGTGGATTTGTGAGAGTTTGCTTTGCTTTACCTTTGGCGTGAATCGGTTGTTGCTAGTCTCCCTAATTCGATGAGCTTCATCGGCGATCATGACATCAATCACATTCGCGTCCGCGCCCATATAGCTGTTGAAGTACCGCACTTGCGCAGCCCCACGGGTGCCTACGATTTCCCGAATAGTGGAGGTGAAGGCACGAGAACCCGTCACGTAGTGCGCGTTCAGGCCCATCCCTGAGAGATCACCGAGCAAGTTCATGGCAATGACCGATTTCCCGGTGCCAGGGCCGCCTCGCACGATAATGGCCACCTTTTTCCTACTTTTGACACCATCCTTCGCAGCTTCCACAACCTTGTCATAAACCACTAGCTGCTCGTCGAGTAGCACGTATTCCGGCTTGCCCTTGATAAGTTTGGCGACGTGGTCGAGCAGCTTCTTGCTGGGGCGGTACTTGCTCTGCTCTACTTTCGCCGAAACATCGCCGCTATCGGCACCATGGATTCGTTCGTCTAGAAACGCAGTGAGATGCGATACGTGATCGGCAGTGAAGACCGGAGACCGCCTAATCTGCTCTGCAAAGTGCGGTAAGAAAAGAGGATCGTCCTTGATCGGGCTGTAGTTGTGCAAATAAGAACAGGCGTGTGCGCTGATTCCGTCTTCGCCCTGAAAAGCCGTGTGGCAATCGGTGAGATACGTCATGTACTGACCGACTTGGACGGAAGGATGAAGCACATCCCGGACATTGCGGCCGACGAAGGTCGCTACCTCGTTCTTGCCAGATGCGCCTTTGCAGCCGCTCCACTGCTTTAGCTCTATGATGACTGCGTTAGGTGCTTTTTTGCTGTCGTACCCGGTCACAAGGCAGTCAAGCCGCTTGGAAGTGAGTGGGAGTTGAAGTTCCAGCAAAACGCCATGATCGAGCAAGCTTGCTGTTTGAAAAACTTGTGAGACGGCGCGGAGAGAATTGTTCCAGGAATTCACCTCAGCGACTGGTGGCTGGTACCGAAATTCGAGGAAGAAGGCATCTTTTAGCTTCGTGGCAATGCGGTTGTAAGTTGAGTCTTCGATAAGGGATTTTGTGGTGCCGCTCACAATTGCGAACCGCGTTGAATCCGCCATCCGCGAAAAGATGTCTTTTCCCCTCTACAACCGACCCTGACGGACAGAGGATCGTAAATCAGGCATCGCTTTTCAAAAACCTGGGAAAGGATGGCTAGACAGGAATAGTTTGCAAAAAGAGAGTGCCGACAGCTTTAGACCATCGGCGCTCGAATGATCTAGTTTTATTTTCTCTTGGCGGATTAGGCGAAAGCTTTTTTGCCCTTGTATTTCTTCTCTTTCGCTGGCCGAGACTGGATGGCCGACCGCACGAGAAAAGCCGATCGCGTTAGGCCTGCAGACCGCGCCAAACGGTCAATCTTCTCAATCTGGCTCTCCAGAGCGGTTATGTTGACGCGGATTGTCCGTTCAGAATGAGCAGGGACAAGAAACGCCACGGCATCCTTAATGGCAGGATCGCCTGCCACGTCATCAACAGTGGATGGACTGGGAATCTTCTCGCCATCCTCAACCATACCAGCGATATGAAAGCTCAAGGCTTCTGCCGCTCTGCGCCGCGCTTCTTCCAAAGTTCTACCAGCCGTAATGCACCCAGGAAAATCTGGGAAGCTCACGCCAAAATCCGATTTACGATCCTTATGCAGATATGCGATGTAATCCATCAATCACCTCAACCTAATGCCTGCTTGCTTTTCGACGCTTCTCAGCGTGCCAATCGGTATATCTCGAACAGGATGTGGCACAGTGACCCGTCCTGGCTTCACCGGAAGCAACAATGAGGAAGACTGATCCGCTTCCGCCCGTGGCGAATCGTCTCAAATGGTTATGCGCGGTCTTTGGATCTGATCTTGAATTTCAGGAGTCGCTCAATGCTGCCTGCAACCTGCAACTGTGCCCAACTTAAGCCCACTCCAACCGCTCATCGCTCTCCCTATGCCGCAGCCTTCGCGCGTCGGCCCGGGTCGCTACGCCGGGATCGTGAGCGCTGTCGTCTGGCAAGTCCTCCAAACTGCCTAATCCTCACTTCGCCAGCCGGAAACTTAGCGCGAATCTCCAGCTTACCGCCCATCGCCTCGATAGCTTTGCGCAACGTGCTCACAAAGATGTCGGAGCGGCTTTCGATCTTGGACACGCCGGCTTGATTGATGCGCAACGCCTTTGCCAAGCGCTCCTGGGTTATGCCCATTGCCTGACGAAGCTCGTTGAGCGCCATCTCCGCGATCATTTTCTGTGTTTTGGCATCTGACCGCGCACGGGCCCCCGGTGACATCTTCCCTTCCAGTTCTCGAAAATTCTTAGCCATTGAGCAATCCCTCCCGTCGGAGCGTTTCCAGATGTTTCTCGTACAACCTATCGGCCATCGGCACAAACTCCTTGTACCAACGACCCTTCCCCGTCTTATTTCCGCCGATCAGGAGGATCGCAGTTCGCCGCGGGTCGAAAGCAAACAGCACGCGGTAGGGCTTTCCCCGATGCTGTGCCGGTCCGAAGCGTCGAAGCAGGTTTACCTCCGCCCTAACGTCTACTTGTTCGGCTTCAGTTAAACCGTCCCACCATCCTCCAAATTCATCCGTAAACTCTACTTCCCATTCCTCCAAAGGAATATACCTCCAGAAGCCTTTTCCGTCAAGGGTACGCGGAAACGGGCTCAATCATGTCTTGAAGTCGTAGCAAAGAAAAGTGCAACCATGAAAGCGTTTTGGGAGCAGCGCTGGCTAACCGCAGCATTACTTGGAGAATCGCGTCAGACAGCGTGAACGGATTCGGTCATTTTGTTTCCCCTCCTGGGCAGGCTGAAAACTAGAAAGAGCGGACAAGCGATTCACTAGTTCCACCAAGTGCTGGAGATCTTCACCACGCACTGACCTGAACTTCAGCCCCATTCCGCGTCCGGGCTCTGCGTGCCGCACAACGCCAGCGGCCCTGATCGTGCCTTCCTGGACAAGAAAGTCAAGTTTGAGCGTCGCTCCCACGGCCAGCGCTTCTTGTGCCGCGACAAACAGACCTCCCAAGCTGAGGTCCCGGACTCGTGCAGTATCCTCAAGCTTTTGACACGCCCAATAGACCGAGACCCCTTGGGGTGTCTCGACTCGCTTGTAGCGCCTTCTCCCAGGAGCAATTCGATGCTGGAAGATGTAATTATCAGAGTGCATGTCCGTTGTTTGCTTGGAAACTAGTTCGTGGAAACTGGCCATTCGAGAACACGTCCTCGCACTGGCCGATTCCAGGGAATGCGACCATAGCTATGTTGGTTTGCCGCATCGTGACGTCTGATCGCAATTGCGGCGAGACACGTCGCGCGCTCAATCAATCGAAACTCGCGGGCAGAGGGGCTGCGCGGAACGCAGCTGTACATCTCCAGGGTTCCAAGCAGTTCGTCATTCTCCGCAACAACACGTGAGGAGCAAAAAGCATGTAAACCAAAAAGCGCTGCAATCCGTGCGATTTCGGCATGATCGGTTACATCGTCGCCCGGAAGGGAAATGAGCGAAACCATGTTGCCAATCTGAGAATCAATAGCGCTGCAGATTCTATC
The DNA here is from genome assembly GCA_003223245.1 of Acidobacteriota bacterium. Classification (GTDB taxonomy): domain Bacteria; phylum Acidobacteriota; class Terriglobia; order Acidiferrales; family UBA7541; genus Acidiferrum. The sequence continues at coordinate 20,788 of QHYI01000151.1, read as the reverse complement.
GAGAACTTCCGAAAGGGGTGCACGCGCAGAAATCGATTGAAGAAGCTGTTCTTCCGCTCTCAGTAAATACTGGATTTTGTCGTCAGAACTACGAGGCAGCCTGAGTATTTGTGACCCAGCACGTGGGCGGGAAGGATATTCATTCATCGGGGGCCTTCCTTTGCAGGCCGTGTTGCTATCAAATTGACGTTCCCGATTACGACGACTCGGGATTTCAATGTGGTAAAACAACTAAGAAACGCGAGCGGCTTTTGCCAGTTTGATGGCATAGAGAGCCTGGTCCGCTGCTCGTACCATAGTCCCGATGGTATCGGCATCCTTTGTATAACTGACAACCCCTACGCTAACGGAAAGCCTTGGCTCTTCCGCATCTTTCGCAGCAAGATCGCAAATCCGGTGTGCTACCAATGTCGCGGCGACTATGCCGGTCTCCGGCAGAACCAGAGCAAACTCGTCTCCGCCTTGCCGCGCTGCGGTGTCTACGGACCGGCTGCGATCTGCCAGGATGTGCGCCAGCCTGCAGAGCGCCCGGTCTCCCGCTAGATGACCATATCGATCGTTGATCTTTTTCAATCCATCGAGGTCCAGCAATACCAGAGAGAATTCCCGCTTGGTGCGTTTAAATCGGCAAATCTCTGCGTGTAGCGCATCGAAAAGACGGCGATGATTCGCCAAGCCAGTCAGCGAATCGCTCGAACAGAATGCAGATGGAATTCAAGCCCTAGTTGGTTTTACGACGAGACTTTGAAATCTCTCCGCAAAAGAGCGAGATTCTTTTCGTTGTTCTCACCTGAGAAAGGAAAAACAACGGCGCAGATGAATACCTTCACAATCGCAGTCATCGCTGGGGATGGCATCGAGAAAGAAGTCGTTCCCGAAGGCATCCGCGTTCTGGAGGCGGCAGGCCAGCGTTTTGGATTTCGCTTCAAGTGGCAGGCCTTCGACTGGAGTTGCGATACGTACATCAAAACCGGATACGCGAGCATTAGGTCTTTCCCGGAAATTTCGCCAAGTTCTGCGAGGGCAAAGGCCGATGGCAAAACCGGAGCAGTCGGATGCGTCAGCAGACCGTACACGCGATCCTTCGCGACCGCAAGCTGCGTGTCATCGAAATCATCGGCATAGATCGATACGCCATTAACAAAAGCTGCGAATCGCGGAGTGGACTTCAGAGATGACCCGATGACCGTGGATTTCCCTTGGCAAACACCCAAACTCTCGATGTACTTGCGGCGGCTAATCGGGCCGGACTCCGCCAGGGAGCCCGCCAGGGCCAATCCAAATCCATCGAGAATCGATTTCTTGCCGAGCGCGATGACTTCCGGCGGGATGTCGTCATACTTTGTATCTAAAACAAATTGCGCCACGTACTTTGTCAGACCAGGCACGTCCGGAAAAACGCTCTGGCCTTTGGCGGCCTTGCTGAGACTCGGCTTGCTAAGCAGCGCCGCTGCTCCTGTCACCAGAGATGCTTTAAAAAGATCGCGCCTCATCATATTTCCATCCTCGCAGGCATCAGAATCTCAACGAGTCTTTAATTGCGTTGCGTAAGCAGGACGCTGCCAGCACAAAACTAATTCAGAAAACCTAAACGCAACCTAAATCTTGTGAAGCATGCATCCCACAGTATGCGCAAAACAGGGGCTCTTGTATTGAAGACCTTACTCTGAAAGGTGCATTTTGCTCTGCAGTTCTTTAAACCGAGAATTCGAACGCAGGCTATCCAATTCCGGGTCGACCTTTATGAACACAAGCCCATTCGAACGATCCTCATAACCCTTTTCCAGCCAGTCCATCGCTTTTTCGTTTTCGCTCAAGCCAGCGTAAACGAGTGCAACATAAAACGGCGCGACGTATTGTTTCTTCGATTGCTCCATCAGTTGGTTGAGAACGGTTCGTGCTTCCGCAGTTCTCTTCGCGCCGCCGTACGCGTGGCCGAGCCCTGCGAGCATCAGCGGACTATTCGGAGCAATGGCCGTTGCTTTTTGCAGTTGCTCAATGGCCTGCGGATAATTGCCCTGTTGCTCGTAGGTTTCCCCAAGGACAAGATGAGCCAGCGCGAAGTTCGGGTCCATCTCCAGAGTATTGCGCAACTGTTCGAACGCTTGCTTGTAATGGCGCGCCATGTACAGCCGCCAGCCCAGGCTAAAATTTATGCTCAGGGACAGTGGATCGAGTTGACGCGCGAGGTTGATTTCCTCCACGCTCTCCTGAGCGCGGCCCATTGCCATGAGATAGAGTGAATAGCGTTGGTAGGCGGTGGCATAACTCGGATTCAGTTCGATGGCGCGCTGAAATCCGCTCGCCGCGGCCAGCCAATCCCAATCGTAATTGAAGCGCACGCTAGCAAGGGAGGTTTCCGCCTCTCCGAGCGAACTGTCGATTTCCAGCGCCTTTTGTGCCGCCGCCTTGGCTTTCAGACCTGCTTCAGCAGGGGACATCGTGCCGACGATGGTTGAGCCCACGACGCTGTAGCAGTCCGCGAGGCCGGCGTATCCGAGCGCATAGGTGGGATCCTTCTTCGTAGCAGCTTCGAAATACTCGATGGCTCTAGAAATCCCTTCGTCTGAGCGCTTGTTCCAGTAGTAGCGGCCCTTCAGATAATCTTCGTAGGCTTCCGGATTGAGGGGCCGCGGACTGCTCGCCAGCCGCTTCTGATCTTCCGGAGTCAGCTGGACACTAATTTGGTTGACAATTGCACTGGCAACCTGACCTTGCAATGTCAGAATGTCCCCCACAGGGCTCTCATACGATTCGGCCCAGATCTGGCGATCGGTGGAAACTTGGACTAGCTCTGCCGTAATGCGGACACGATTCCCTGCGCGCAGAACTGTTCCTTCGACGACTCCATCCACGTTCAGGTCACGCGCGATTTCCGAAAGGGGTTTGCGATTGCCCTTATAAGCCATCGCCGTCGTGCGCGAAATGATTCGCAGGGAACGGATTTTCGCAAGATGAGCGATCAATTCGTCGGTCATGCCATCGGCGAAGTAGTCTTGATCCTTATCCCCGGAAACGTTCTCGAGCGGTAACACAACCAGTGAAGTGATTCGCTGAGAATTGGCCTTGCCGGCGTTGACTTTATGAATCGAGTATGCGGTGATGCCCAGGACCAGGATCGCACCCGCCGCGATGATTCCTGTTCTCCGGACGGTTTTCTGTACGCTCTGCGGCTTCTTGTCCGGCCCCGCGACTTCAGAGGCCTCAGCCAATTCTTTGGGCACTGCCGCCGCCCTCATGGTCAGGGCGGCGGCAGGCACCAGCGTTCCAAGGTGCACTTGCACGGGCCTCTCCGGGACCGGAGCGGCCACCACGTCGATGGGGGCAATGAACCGATAGCCACGTTTGGGGACGGTCTCGATGAAGCGCGGATTCTCCGGGGAGTCGCCCAGCGCTTCGCGGAGCCGCATCACGGCAGTGTTCAGGCTGTGATCAAAATCCACAAATGTATCATCGGGCCATAACGCATGTCGTAGCTCATCCCTGTTGACCAGCCCACCGCGATGTTCGAGCAGGAGCAGGAGGATTTGCAAAGGTTGCTCTTGGAGCTTGATCTTCCGGCCCTGCTTCCTGAGTTCGGCGGCCTCCAAGTCGATTTCAAAAACGCCGAAGCGAATGAGTTTAGCGGTATGGGCAGCCGGGTCCATGGCACAGGAAGGGTGTCGAGGGAAGTATAGTCTCTGAGGAAATACAGGTCAAAGACGTGTTACAACGCTCCATAACCTCTTTATCATCTGTGGCTGCATGTGTGACCTAGGAATGTTTTGCATGTGACGCATAGAGCATTGCAATCGTTTTCCATTCTGGGTCAGAGTCCCGCAACACTGGGTGCTCCGGCAGAAACCGGACAGGGGCACCCATTACCCATTTCAAGTCGATTGATTTGCTAAGGATCAAGCGTGTTCAGGGAATTAGAACCTGGGAATTGAGTCCTTTGCAGTATTTGGGGGAATTGATTTTGCAGGAGGGGGGGACAATGAACTTCGGAAGTACGAAGAAGATCAGTGCCGGCACTATCGTGATCGCGTTCTTCTTACTTGCCTTTTTTGTCTTTACAAAGCCAGCCCAGGCACAATTGGCAGGGGCAAGTCTGTCTGGAGTTGTTTCCGACGAGTCGGGTGGCGCGGTGGCGAGTGCGAAAGTTTCCATCAAAAACGTTGCGACCGGGGACGTCCGCGAAGTCACCACGAACACGGACGGAGTATATTCCGCGCCAAACCTTTCCCCGGGCAACTACGAGGTAACCGTGACGGCTAACGGTTTCCAAACCACGGTGCAAAAGGGGATCACGCTCACTGTCGGAGCTCAGCAGGCACTGAATTTCGGTTTGAAGGTCGGGCAGCTCACTCAAACAATCACTGTAAATGAAGCTCCACCCTCGGTGGACACAACAAGCTCTACGGTTACCGCAACCGTCGAGCAGCGGACGGTCGTAGAGCTTCCCTTGAACGGGCGTGATTGGACGCAACTGGCGACCCTCCAACCGGGCGTTATCAGCGTCCGTGCGCAGGCTTCGACCGGGGCAACCGCCAATCGTGGAAACCGTGGTTTTGGCGACCAGCTTGCCGACAGCGGCCACCGTCCCAATGAGAACACCTACCGGATTGATGGCATCAACATAAATGATTACTCGAACGGCGCGCCTGGCAGCGTGCTCGGGGCTAGCTTGGGCGTAGACGCCGTCCAAGAGTTCTCTGTCGTGACTACCAACTACACCGCGGCATATGGGCGCACCTCCGGCGCCGTTATCAACGCCATCACCCGGTCTGGTAGCAACCAATTCCATGGCTCCGGTTATTTTTTTGATCGTGACAAAGTCTTAGACGCCCGCAATTTCTTCGATGGCCCGAAGATTCCCCCATTCCGTCGCACTCAGTTTGGCGGGTCCGCCGGGGGGCCGATTATAAAGGATAAGACGTTCATCTTTGGAGATTACGAGGCCGTCCGTCAGAGTCAGAGCCTCAGCTTCAGCGATATTATTCCTTCGGCCGCTGCGCGGGCTGGTAATTTGTGTTCCGCTCCCGGCGCCGGTGCTACGTGTACACCGCACACGGTGACGGTAGATTCCAGAGTTGCACCATACCTCGGGCTGTGGCCGGACCCGACGAAAGTAACGGCAATAGCAACACAGAACAACGGCGACACTGAGACTATAAGGACTGCCGGGCTTAAGGTCCTTAACGAGAACTACTTCACAATCAAGGCGGACCACAAGATTTCAGCGAGCGACTCGCTGAACGGGAGCTACTTTTTTGATAAGGCGCCACAGGCCACGCCGGACAATTTGAACAACAACATTCATCAAGTTTTTACCAAGCGGCAGATGTTCGGGATCGCAGAAAATCACATCTTTAATCCCGCGCTTGTCAATACCGCCAGGTTCGGTTTCAACCGAGTTGTCGGATTGGTGAATCAGCCCGTAAGAGCGGTCAATCCAGTCGCGGGAGACACGAATCTGGGCATAAGCGCCGGTCTATTCGCCCCGCTGATCGAAGTTTCGGGGGAAATCAGTTCTGCAGGAGGTTTGGGAAATCTATCCTTCTTTGGACATCACTACAACTCCTTCCAGGCCTACGATGACATCTTTTGGACAAAAGGGAAGCACTCATTGAAATTCGGATTCGCCTTCGAGCGCATGCAATACGACGTCTTGTCGAAAGTTAGGCAGAATGGGGACTTTCGGTTCAACGCAACAAGCGTTACACCGCTCGAGAATTTTCTTACCAACCATCCGGCCCAGGCGCTGCTTCTTTCGCCTGCTGTCAGAGGCGAGGTGGGAACCCGGGACAGCCTGTTCGGGGGCTACATTCAGAATGATTGGCGCCTAAGATCCAACTTGACTTTGAACATCGGGCTACGCTATGAAATACTCACCGATCCGAGCGAAGCACATGGCAAGTTCGGACTGCTGAACTCGTTTTCCGCGCCTGCGGGATCGGGACCCTGCCCCAACGTATTCCCGAATGCTTTCGGCCCGACGAGCGTCCCAGGTTGCACCGTGCCTGTGGGCAGCATGTGGGAAAGCAATCCCACGACTCACAATTTTGATCCGAGAATCGGTTTCTCCTGGGATCCCTTCCACAATGGAAAAACGGCCCTACGCGGCGGATTCGGACTTTTCGATGTTCTACCGCTGCCGTACGTCTTTACGATAGGGGATTCTCTTACCTATCCGTTCTCTCTCTCATTCAGCCAGCGAGGCCTGCCCGCGGGTTCGTTCCCCAACGTGCTGCCCTTCATCAACCCAACAGCTCCGGGAACTCGCTGGGTCGATCAGCACCCCCACCGCAGCTATGCGATGAATTGGAACGTCAATATCCAGCGTCAGCTCACCTCCAAAGTCTCTGCGCAGATCGGATACGTTGGTTCGCATGTCGTGCACAACGCATTCACCACAGACGACAGCAATCAAGTAATCGCCAAGTTGATCAATGGGCAGTACTTCTGGCCCATACCAGTGGGGAGCGGCACAATTGCAAACCCGAACTCTGCTTTTATTCGCCCCATCTTTTTTGATGGCACGTCCAAATACAACGGCCTTCAGGCCCAACTTGCGGCAAGGGACTTGCATGGCTTCCAGGCTCAGACCGCATACACATGGAGCAAATGCCTGTCCGACGGAGACGGCGCACAACTGGGCGATCCCTACCAGAACTCGCTGAGCTCGCTAATCTTCTTTGACAAGGCTGGAAGCAGGCACGGCCCCTGTGACTTTGACATTCGCCAAAACCTATCCGTGAATTATCTCTACAGCCTGCCGAGCCCAGGTGGCGATTCGCCATTGAAGTGGGTTGCCGGGGGTTGGCAAGTGGGAGGGATTATCACTGCCAGCACGGGTGTGCCGTTCACCGTGGTCACCGGAGCGGATCCGCTCGGGCAAAATAGCTCAGACCAGTTCGACTATCCGGATCGAGTAGCTGGATGTAACCCGATTAATTCAAATTTCAAGAGCATCGTGGGCCTCACTTATCTCAATGCTAGCTGCTTCCAGCTTGCCCCGCCCACAGCAAACGGCATCAGAATGGGCAACAATGGACGCAACCAGTTGTATGGCCCAAAGCTAGTGGATGTGGATTTCTCTGTGATCAAAAACACTCACGTTCCACGAATTTCGGAAGCGTTCAATGTGCAATTACGCTTTGAGTTCTTTAACCTTTTCAACCACGCGAATTTTCAAGCGCCGTTGGACAACAACACGCTGGGGGGGAGCTTGGGTCAGATTGACGCGACGACCACAACCTCACGTCAGATTCAGCTTGGAGTTAAATTCCTTTGGTAGGAGTTACCCTTCTGCTTCGAAGAGAAGGCCGTGCTTTTCAGGCATGACCTTCTCTAGCGAAGTGACGACTTCTGTTCATCGAGTCGCGGTTCAGCGGAGGATCTAAGCGTTTTACCAACTCCTCTCGCCCGGTGTGCCCATCGGAAGATACATCATTCGCTCCGGTCACAGGTAGAGTTCGCAGCAATCACCGCTACGGGGGCTAAGCATCCTTTGAATCATCCGACCACCGCTTCCGCACAATCTCCTGCCGTGACTGGCCCCACAAACTCACGCGCTGCCACCGGTGTCCGCTGGAACATCATGGGCATCGTCATGTTGATCATGGCGGTGACCGCGCTCAACCGTCTTAACCTGAGCATCGCAGGCAAGACTATCGAGGAAGAGTTTGCTTTAGACACCATCAAAATGGGGCGCATCTTCAGCTCTTTCCTCTGGGGCTACGCCCTGTTTCAAATTCCCTGGGGATACATCTGCGACCGCCTCGGCCCTATGCGCACATTGACCGCGTCCATCCTGTGTTTCGGCCTCGGCGCTGGAATGATGGGGGCTGGGCCGCGCTTTGCTGCGGGCGCCGGGATCAGTGTCTTGCTGGTGTTCCAAATCATTCGCTTCCTCACCGGAGTCGGCGAGGCGGCCGTCTCGCCGAGCTGCATTCGGGTAATTGCCTCGTGGACTAGTTTGAGGGAACGCGGCTTTGCCAGCGGATTGCAAAGCGCCGGCCTGGGCCTTGGTGGAACTCTGACTCCCATTTTTATTGCCTGGTCCACCCTCCATTACGGCTGGCGCATCTCTTTTTATTTGTGTTCCGCGCTGGCGCTTCTCACGGTTGTGATTTGGCGCGCTTACGCGACCGATTGGCCGGAAGAACACAAGAGCGTCACCGCCGCTGAGCTTGACCAGATTCATCCCGGCGCTCGAGGCGGCGATGACCTGCGGCGCCTGACGGCGCGCGCCAAGAGCGTTCCTTGGCTTAAAATGCTCGCCAGTTCGTCAGTGTGGGGTTTGATTCTCGCTTACGGCTGCCAGGGTTACGCGTTCTACGTGTACTACAACTGGTTTTACTTTTACGCCGTCAAGGTGCGCGGCCTGAAAATGATGGAAGCCGCCGCTTGGACTTCTGCTCCTTTCCTGGCTATGGCTTTGCTCTCTCCTGTTGGCGGCTGGTTCTCCGACCACTTATCTCGCCGTGCCGGGCGACGCCAGGGGCGAATCTACACTGTATGGCTTGGCATGGGAGTCTCGGCGATTCTTCTTCTCACCGGAAGCCATCTCACCATTACTATGATTGCGCTCCCCATGATCGCTCTTGCCGCCGGCTTCAACTACTTTGCCACCTCCAATTTCTGGGCTTCTTGCATTGACCTTGCCCCGGATTTCTCGGCCTCGCTTTCTGCGCTCATGAACACGGTGGGGAATGTGGGTGGAGCAATTTCGTCAACTGCCACGGCCTATCTCGCTGTCCACCAAGGCTGGAGCCGCGCACTGGACGTCGCCGCGCTGATCACCGTAGGCTCGGGATTGCTCTTTTCGGTCGTGAATGCAGGTCGGACTATCGAAGAGAAATCACCTTAGACAGGTTGATGGAGCAGGCAAGAGGGCCCCAGGAAAAATGTCAAAGCGAGAGGTCAACGCGATGAAAAATCGTCGTTCCGTTGTTCTAACCATCCTACTGCTTCTTTCGGGATTCGAACCAGCAAACTCGAACGCACAAGAAAAACAGGCGCTTCGTCTCACCCAGACGATCCCTATGCCGAACGTCAAGGGCCGCATCGACCATATGGATGTGGACGTCAAGGGGAAGCGCCTATTCGTCGCCGGACTAGAGAACGGTTCGCTCGAAGTCGTGGATCTGCAGGCGGGCAAGTGGATGAAAAGCATCCCAGGGTTTCAAAAGCCGCAGGGTATCGCGTACGTGGAATCTCTCAACAAAGTGTTTGTGGCCAGCGGAGACGACGGAATGCTCCGGGTATTCGGCGGTGACACCCTCGAGTTGCTTGATTCCATCAAGCTGGAGCTGGGTCCTAACCGTGTGGCCTACGATCCGCACGCGAAGTTGCTCTATGTAGGCTATGGCGGCAAGGATGCAGGCAAAGACTTCGGCGAGGTTGGGATTATCGACGCCAAAACGGACAAGCACGTTGGCGGCGTGCAAGTCGCCGCTCATCCTGCCGAACTCTTGCTTGACAAATCCGGAAAGACACTCTTCGTCTTTGTTTCCACGGAAAGCAAAGTCCAGGTGATCGACACGAAAAATCGCAAGATCGTTTCAACTTGGCCTGTCAGCAGTCAACGTACCGGCGATGGCGCCTTTGATGAAAAGTCCCACCGGTTATTCATAGGGACACGAACTCCGCCGGAGATGGTCGCAATGGATTCGAGTTCTGGGAAGGAAGTCGCGCATCTTCCGACTGTTGAAGGCATGGACGGCGTCTATTTCGATGCCGCGCGCGGGCGAATCTACGTTTCGGGCGGCAGGGGTTTTGATGTTGGATACGTCTTCTGCTATCAGCAAAAAGACCCGGACAACTATGAGACCCTCGGGAAAATCCCGACGCGACCCGGAGCCGGCACGTCGTTCTGGTCGCCAGAACTGAACCGCTACTACGTCGCGGCGCCAGCTCATGATAACGAAGAGGCCGCGATACTTGTGTTCGAACCAGGGTCCTGAAACCCTTCGGACCCGGTTGGATTTTGGTGAGTCCAGGAAGCAGTAACAATCATTCTCAGGAGGGAATATGAAGAGGCTGTTCGTCTTTAGTTTCGTCGCACTGGCGACACTATGTGTGCTTACCATGCGAAGCACAAAGACTGCGGTAGCGCAAACGCAGACCCGTGAATTTCTCCCGTTGCAGTTGGAGGAGCAGATTCCCGTGCCCGGCGTGGCCGGCCGACTCGATCATTTTACAGCGGACGCCAAGCGGAGGCGGTTGTTCGTTTCGGCGCTCGGCAACAACACATTGGAAGTCATCGACGTGTTCGCGGGAAGAGTTGTCCACAGCATTAAAGGCCTCGCGCAACCCCAAGGCCCGCTCTACGTCCCCGGCTTCGACAAGCTCTATGTGGCAAACGCCGAAGACGGCAAGGTGAGAGTGTACGACGGCGCGACCTATACGCTTCACAAGACCATTGACTTTGGCAAAGACCCCGACAACATGCGGTACGACGAAGTCTCAAAGACGGTCTTTGTCGGATTCGGCGAAGACGATGGCGGCATCGCCAAGATCGACCCCAAGACTGACGAACGCACAGGCCAGTTATACAAAACAGAGGGTCATCCCGAGTCTTTTCAAGTGGAGGCATCCGGTGGACACATCTATGCGAACGTGCCGGACGCAGGCAACGTGGTGGAGTCCATCGACCGCAAAACCGGGGCAGTGACGAAATGGCCGCTTAAGGGACTCCGTGGCAATTATGCAATGGCCCTGAATGAACAGGATCACCGGCTCTTTAGCATTACCCGCAAGACCCCTATGATGGTCGTCCTGAATACCGAAACTGGCAACGAAGTCACTCGGCTCCGCGCCGCTGGAGAGTGTGACGACGTTTTCTTTGACGCCTCGCGTAAACGCATCTACGTCATCGGCGCCGAGGGATTCATCAGCGTCTTCCAGGAGAATGATCCTGACCACTACGAGTTGATTGCAAATGTTCCATCAGGGATTGGAATTCGTACCGGTTATTTCTTCGCCAGGCGCGACCGCTTTTATGTGGGCGTTCCTGCCAAGGGAAGCGAGCCCGCTCAAGTATGGACCTACGAGGCGGAAGACTGACAAAGCGCTAGAATATTGATCTGAAGTGCATTTATCTGCGCGGTTCCATTCTGCAGGTTGCTGAGGGGACTGTTGGTCTTTTTCGGTTGGCAGAGGGGTTATTCCGATGAAAGACAAAATTCATGTGGTTGACGTCACGCCGCGCGACGGGCTCCAGAACGAGCCCAATCCAATTCCAACGAAAGACAAGCTCGCTCTTATCGAGAAGCTGGTTGCTGCTGGCATCAAACACATTCAGGCCACCAGTTTTGTCCATCCAAAATGGGTGCCGCAGCTGGCAGATGCAGAAGCCGTAGCCGCGCAACTCGACAAATTCCCTGGAGTCGAGTTTTCTGCTCTGATTCCAAACCTGAAAGGCTATGAACGGGCCGTTGCCGCTGGCATACGCCATCTGGAGTTTGTTATCGCCGTGAGTGACACTTTCAATCGCAAAAACTTGAACCGCAGCATGACCGAATCTATCGAACTGCTCAACCAGGTCAGTAGGAGAGCCGAACAGGATGGTGTTGTTCTGCGCTCGGGATTTTCCACCTGCTTTCATTGCCCCTTTGAAGGAAGAATTTCCAGTCGCTCTTTACTGAGTGCCGTTCGAGCTGCTCGCGAACAAGGTTCATGGCGGGTGGCCCTTTGCGACACGGATGGCATGGCGTTCCCGGATCAGGTCAGTGAAGCCCTTGCGCTCATTCAGGAAGAGCTCAAAATCCCAACAAACGAGTTGGCGCTCCATTTTCACGACACGTATGGACGGGCACTCGCGAATACGCTGGCTGGTCTTGAGGCTGGCATTCGTGAGTTTGATTCTACGTCCGCAGGACTCGGTGGCTGCCCCTATTGCCCCGGAGCGAGTGGCAACGTGGCCACCGAGGATCTCGTTGCGTTTCTGGATGGCATGGGATACGAATCCGGAATTCACCTGGATAGATTGCTTGACGCCGCGGAGTTCGCAAGCCATTTTTCTTCCAGGCCGTATCAGGGACATGTGCTTCGAGCGAAACGGCCCGCTGCCTGCGGCGGTATACCCACTTCGGTTGGGGCCACGGTTTCTTAGAGCAGAAGAAACCCCGGCTGAACTCTTCTCACCACTGAGGCAGGATGACTCTCCCGCTCACCGGCATTCGGGTATTGGACATCACCAATGTTCTCGCTGGGCCCTTCTGCAGTTATCAACTCGCGTTACTGGGCGCCGAGGTGATCAAGATCGAACAGCCTGGCCGTGGTGATCTGGCACGGATGCTCGGTGCCGATCCTGCCGCCGCCGCGCGGTTGATGGGCGCCTCCTTCGTTGCGGTAAATGCGGGCAAGCAGTCGGTTACACTGAACCTGAAAGCCCCGGAAGGCAAAGAGATTTTCAAGAAGTTTGTCCTCATTTCACACGTTGTCCTCGAAAATTTCCGCCCGAAAGTTATGAAGCGCCTACAGCTTGACTATGACGTGGTCTCGAAAATCAATCCAAGTATTGTTTATTGCGCCGTGTCCGGGTTTGGGCAGGATGGCCCGCTCGCTATGCGCCCGGCATACGACCAGGTCATCCAGGGAATATCCGGAGTGATGAGTGTGACCGGCGATGCGCAAAGCGCGCCATTGCGCGTCGGTTACCCGGTGTGCGACACCTTGGGGGGCATTACCGCGGCGCTGGCGGTCTGCGCTGCTCTTGTTGACTCACGGGTAAGCGGTCGCGGCCGCATGATCGATGTCTCCATGCTGGAGGCAACTCTTGCTTCCATGGGCTGGGTCGTTTCCAACTATTTGAATGCCGGCGTGGTCCCCATCCCAATGGGAAACGAAAATTTTACGGCCGCTCCTTCGGGGACCTTTCGCACGGCGGATGGCCTGCTCAACATCGCCGCAAATGAGACCTATCAATTCGAAAAGCTATGCGACCTGATCGGACGGCCGGAATTAAAAACCGACCCGCGTTTCTCGGATCGCGAGATTCGGAAACGAAACCGCGCCTCGATCAACAAGGAAGTGGAGCAAGCATTATCGGCTCGCAGCGCTGCCGAATGGGAATCACTATTGACCGAAGCCGGTGTGCCTGTGGGGCGGGTGCTGAGCGTGCCGGAGATTTTGTCGCACTCACATCTTGCGGAACGGAACTTCGTCACAACTTTCGATAGTCCACAAGGTTCCCAGCGCGTCACCCGCGGTGGTTTTGTTTTATCAGTGGATGATGCTGTGCCTGCCAGCCCTGCTCCGGTCCTGTCTGAGCACACTGAACTCTGGCTCGCTAAGCTGGGCTACGACGCCACGAAGATTCTTAAGCTGCGAAATGCCGGTGTGATCTGAGGGGCCAGCAAACGAAATCTTGTGATGCGCAAAAACCTGGTCGGCCGCACGCTGCGGAGGTCAGTGGTGGAAAAAGTCCGGGGGGAATGAAGGTAAAGCGAGATCTGTCGTGGTTCTTCCCTGTCTATTATGTCCATATCGGATACCGGGGGCATGTCGCATCGCTCCAGCCAATCTCTCGCGTTCGACACATTCGTGCCCGTACGGCCCAACCAATTTCCATTTAGCGACCGCTAACTACTATCGGATTCTCCCGTTTCGTATCTCGGGATTTATGGAGCGAAAGAATAGGTCCATTTCACTGCGAAGCGAGTTTCCCGGACCTGAAGGGGGGTTCGCCGGGGCAATGCTGGCGAACCGCGTCCCGACGTTATAGATGATGTAAAGATCGCTGTCAGGGCGGTAGTTATACCTCAGACGAAGATTTGCGCTGACGGCTTGCGTGTTTGAAGTGTCCATCTGAATGAGGCTGGTAAAAGTCAGAAAGCGGCTAAATGAGTAGTTCCCTTGCAAGCTCGCCGGCGCTGCGGAGAGATTTCCGTTTGGCAGGGGCAATCTAAAGCGATCCCAAGTCTCTGAAGCGGAAATCGAAAATTTCGCCGTTGGGCGATAATTGGCCCGTACACGGAATTCATTCAGACTCCCACCGTAATGGCCGCCAAAGCGTTCGAAGAAATTGTAAGTGAACCTACGATCTTGCCCCGACCCATAGGTCAACTGATGGCGGGCAAAATGGTACAGACCGTTGGGAATAAACACGTTCTTGTAAATGTGGAAGGGCGTTGTGATTCGTTGTGTAAACACGTCGGCGATATCGTCGTCGGTATAACCGCCGTTGTTGAATTCCGCGCGGAAAGTGCCCTGCCACTCCTGTGTTTGCACGACGTTGTGAGTGTCTGGAGCGTGGAGAATGAATCCCTCGAATTGCAACTCGCGCACGCCTCTGATTTCGGGTCTCGCTTTGAAAGTTAGGTTGCCGTAGGTCTCGTTTGAATCCACTCTCTCGATGAATCCCACATCTGGGTTGAAGTTCGGGCCGATCTTTCGCCGTTCTACGATCCCGTCCAGCCAGTTGGACCTGTAGGTCAAAGAGGTCCCGACATCGCTAGCCCCGCTCGGGTCTCCGGGTGATCGCGTTCCGGCCATGTGGGCGTCAACAAACCAGTCCTTAAAGAACACGAGACGCGTGTCTCAGGTCGCCAACTTCCGGGTCAGACTTACAATCGGAATCTTGCTTGTCGTACGACTCCAAAGCAGCCATATTGGTGTCCAGAAATTCTGCACTCGCCAGGATTCGGCTCACTCAGGTAGACTCGGGCTACGATGAGCAACGCACCGCGCCGCGAACTATTGAAAGGCATCGCCGCGGGAGTGACTATCGCCTCCGTTTCCTCACTTTCCCCTGCGTCCTCGTGGGCGCAGGAAATCCATGCAGCGCCCCGCAAGGGACGAATCAAACAGTCTGTTTCGCGCTGGTGTTACCAGAAAATTCCTCTGGACGAGCTGTGCCAGCGGAGCGCGGAGATGGGTTTGAAGGCGATTGACCTGCTAGGTGTGGAGGAGTGGGAGGTTCCACGCCGCTACGGGTTGATTTGTAGCATGGGGTATGCCGGGGGCGGGGATATTCCCAACGCTTTGAACCGGATGGAAAATCACGCGAAGATCGAGGAGGCTTTCCGGAAAAATATTCCGATAGCAGCCAAGCAGGGAGTGCCTAACGTGATCACATTTTCCGGGAATCGCGCGGGCATGCCCGACGACGAAGGGGCAAAAAACACGATCGCCGGGCTGAGCCGCGTGAAAAAAATCGCCGAGGACAACGGGGTGACGATTTGCCTCGAGCTGCTGAACAGCAAGGTGGATCATCACGATTATATGTGTGACCATACAGCGTGGGGAGTGCGGGTGATGGAGACGGTTAACTCGCCGCGCGTGAAGCTGCTTTATGACATCTACCACATGCAAATCATGGAAGGCGATTTGATTCGCACGATCCAAAAAAACATCCAGTGGCTGGGGCACTTCCATACGGGCGGAGTGCCGGGGAGACATGAGCTGGACAACACGCAGGAAGTCCAGTGGGATGCGGTAATGAGAGGGATCGCGGCGACAAATTACAACGGGTACGTGGCGCACGAATTTGTTCCCACGCGAGATCCGCTGACTTCGTTGCGAGAAGCGGTTGATCTCTGCGATGTATAATTGGGGCGGTGGCCAGGGCCCGAAATAAAAAATTGCACCCGGAAGATACGCCGACCGCCAGGCGCAAATTTGCAGCCAGCTTTTGCGCCATAAGAATCGCATCTCCATCGGAAATGGAAAGTGAATGCCCAGCAAAGGTGTGTTGCCGGTTAGTTAGCCGGCGCAGTGCGCGGAACTTTTGCGCAAGATATCCCTTCGTTCGCAGTTCTTACATTCTCTTGACCTGGCGCCGCACCTGACGCCGCTCGATACGTGCCCCTGTTGGAGTCAGCGGCTCGTTTATTCAAACTGCTTTCGAAACAGGCCAAATTGCTGTTTCAGGTCCGCCATTTCGTTCTTGAGTTCCGCGATCTCTTCTTCCAGCTTTTTTATCCTGTCGCCGTCCATTGAGCCAACTCCAGTGCCAGGCTCGGCTCCGAGCTCCGGCTCCGCAAATGCCACATCTCCTGACAACAGGTGCGCATAGCGCGTCTCTTTGGTTCCTGGCTGTCTGGGAAGCGGCTTCACCAGGGGCGGCTCGCGCTTCATTAAATACTGCAGACTCGATTGCACCGCTCCGAGGTCGTCGAAGTTATGCATGCGCTCGGAGCGGCCGCGCAATTCCCCGGGAGTTTGCGGTCCGCGCAGCAGCAACAGGCACAGGATGGCAATCTCGTGGCGGTAGAAGTTGAAGGCTTCTTGCAACCGGTGCTCGTACTTGGTTACGCGGCTGTCCGCCGGGCTGACTGACCGTACTAGCGACTGCCCTTCCAAGGAGCGTAGCGCCTGGCGCACCGCTGCCTCGTCCAGGCTCATCACTGGATCGCGGTTCGACTTCTGGTTGCAGGCATTGACCAGCGCGTTCAACGAAAGAGGGTAGTATTCCGGAGTCGTGATTTCCTTTTCGACCAGCGATCCCAATATCCGGCATTCCACTTCATTCAGAAGGATATTCACAGCCCGAATCATACAACAAGTTTCCGGTAAGCTTTGTGACCGTCGACAGCATGTTTCCTGGGCAAGGCTTGGACGTGCGGGCCCACCGAGAGATGTCTGACCACCAGAAAAGAGAGAACCGCATTATGTCCGGATAGGGCGCGCAAGCTGCCACACCTCTATCATAATTTGTTTTTATTTGATCCAGCATAACTATTAATTGGACTCATTGACTTCCCCTGCCTCATCCTGATAATCTTCATGGCGATACCTATGTCGAGCATCGCCATCACCAACACGCGAAGCGGCCACGCTGTGGTTCAGGGCGGCCGAGTACGTGTCGTGCTTGTAGGAATTGGCTTCGTCCTCGTAGGAGGACGCACCAGCGGATGATGGCGGCATAAGCCAAAGCGAAGCACAAGAATTCGGCCATCATCCAAACCCGGATGATGGCCTGAGTTTTTTATGGGCTTGCTTCCGGACTCTGCGGCCGTTTTGCCCAAGCGGAGGAACTATCCAGTGACCGACCAACAGCTCAAGCCACGAAGCCATGCACTCATCGACGGGGCAAATCGCGCCGGAGCACGCGCCATGTTGCGCGCCTGCGGCCTGAAGGACGACGACTTTCAAAAACCGCTTATTGGCGTGGCCAACACCTGGATCGAGATCGGTCCCTGCAACTACCATCTGCGGGAACTGGCGGAACACGTCAAGGAAGGGATTCGCGCCGCGGGAGGCACGCCGCTCGAATTCAATACCGTTTCCATCTCTGACGGCATCACCATGGGCACAGAAGGCATGCGCGCTTCGCTGGTGAGCCGCGAAGTCATCACGGACTCGATTGAACTGGTTGCGCGCGGCAATTTGTTCGACGCGCTGATCGTTCTCGTTGGCTGCGACAAGACCATTCCCGCAGGAGTCATGGCGCTGGCGCGGCTGAACATTCCCGGCCTTGTCTTGTACGGCGGCTCCATTGCGCCTGGCAAGTTTGAAGGGCACGCGGTCACGATTCAGGATGTCTACGAGGCCATTGGCGCGCATGCGCGCGGCAACCTGAGCGATGCGCGACTCAAAACGCTGGAAACTTCCGCTTGTCCGGGAGCTGGCGCCTGCGGAGGACAGTTCACTGCGAACACCATGGCGCTGGTCTGCGAATTTCTGGGGATCGCGCCGATGGGACTTTCCAGCGTCCCAGCCACCGATCCGGCAAAGGCGACAGCAGGCCGGCGCTCCGGTGAATTGGTGATGGATCTTCTTCGCAAAAATGTGACGCCGTCGAAAATCCTCACGAAATCGGCGATAGAAAACGCCATCGCCGGCGTAGCGACCACCGGCGGCTCCACGAATTCCGTGTTGCATTTGCTGGCTATCGCGAATGAAGCCAAGATTCCTCTTTCCATTGATGATTTTGACCGCATCAGCTCGCGCGTACCGATTCTTGCCGACCTTAAGCCAGGTGGACGATTTGTCGCTACCGATCTGTACGCGGCAGGCGGAACGGCGCTTGTCGCAAAGCGTATGGTGGAAGGTGGGTTCCTGCACGGTGAATGCCCCACAGTCACAGGACGCACGCTTGGCGAAGAAGCAAAGGCGACGAGAGAAACGCCCGGGCAAGAGGTAGTGCGCAAACTCGACGCACCGCTCAAACCGACGGGCGGGCTCGTCATCCTGAAAGGAAATCTCGCGCCGGAAGGCTGCGTCATCAAAGTTGCCGGACACAATTTGCAGAAGTTCACCGGCCCCGCGCGCGTGTTTGACAGCGAAGAAGCGGCGTTTGCCGCTGTCGAAAAGGGCGCAATCAAAGCGGGCGATGTGGTGGTGATTCGGTACGAAGGACCCAAAGGCGGGCCCGGCATGCGCGAGATGCTCGCGGTCACCGCGGCGCTCGTTGGCGAAGGATTAGGCGATTCCGTCGCGCTTCTGACGGACGGGCGCTTTTCCGGCGCCACACATGGCTTGATGGCAGGACACGTTGCACCCGAAGCAGCGAACCGCGGCCCGATTGCAGCGGTCGCCGATGGAGACATCATCACCTTCGATATTCCCAATCGCCAGTTGAACGTGGGGCTTACTGCGGCGGAAATCCAGAAGCGCCTGGCTTCGTGGAAGCCGCCGGCTCCGCGATTCTTGAACGGCGTGATGGCCAAATACGCGCTGCTGGTTTCTTCACCTTCGCTCGGCGCGGTCACCACGCCCCCAGCTGTTCTTACGGCATCGGCTCAGCCTCTTCAGAATGTGAGGTCGGTATGAAGCTAAGCGGTGCGGAAATTCTTTGCGAGGCGCTGACGCGCCTCGGCGTGCGCGAAATCTTCGGCTATCCTGGCGGAGCAATTCTGCCGGTTTACGATGCGCTCGGCAAATCCAAATTGCATCACGTGCTGGTGCGGCACGAGCAAGGTGCCACGGCGTAGCGATGGCGACGTCGGGACCCGGCGCAACGAACATGGTCACGGGCATTGCCACCGCCATGATGGACTCCTCGCCTATCGTTTGCATCACCGGCCAGGTAAGCAGCAAAGTGCTTGGCTCCGACGCATTTCAGGAGACGGACATCACCGGCATCACCATGCCAATCACCAAACACAATGTGGTAGTGACACATGTCGAAGATATTGCGCGAACAATTCGCGAAGCATTTGTCATCGCCAAGAGCCGGCGCCCCGGCCCGGTGCTCGTAGACATCACGAAGGACGCGCAACAAGCCAGTGCGGAATTTGATTGGGACGCGTGCGCCCCGAAGCTGCCGCCAAAGCGCATTCGCAACAATCACGATCAAGCCGAGTTTGACCGTGCCGTGGAATTGCTCAACACCGCGAAGCGCCCGGTGGTTCTCGCCGGCCACGGCATTATGATTTCCGGCGCGATACGCACCTTCGAGCAGTTCATTCGAGCGGGCAACTATCCCGTGGCGATGACCTTGCTCGGCATCGGTTGTTTTCCCGCGAAAGATCCGCTCAACCTCGGCATGATGGGCATGCATGGCGAAGCTTGGGTGAACCACGCGATTCAAGAAGCCGATTTGCTCATCGCCATCGGCATGAGGTTTGATGACCGTGTTACCGGCGACCTTCGCACCTACGCGAAGAATGCGCGCAAGATCCACATCGAAATTGACCGCGCGGAAATCAACAAAAACGTCAAAGTAGACGCGGCGCTGGTGGGCGACGCTCGTGAAGTTCTCGAAAATCTCACCCCGCACATCCAAACACGCGATCACAGCGCCTGGATTCGCCATATCCATGAGCTGAAGGGCGATTCCGCCGTGCGTGACATCCAAAGCCTGCCGGACACCGGCCATCTCTACGCCGCGCACGTCATTAATGACCTCTGGAAAGAAACGCACGGCGAAGCCATCGTGGTCACCGACGTGGGCCAGCACCAAATGTGGGAGGCGCAGTATTACCACCACAACTGCCCGCGAACGCTGATCACCTCGGGCGGGCTCGGCACGATGGGCTTCGCGCTGCCTGCGGGTATTGGAGCAAAATTCGCGAAGCCGGACTCCGAAGTTTGGGTGGTGGTCGGCGACGGCGGGTTCCAGATGACCATGAGCGAGCTCGCCACTATCGTCCAGGAAAAAATCAACCTGAAGATCGCTATCATCAACAACGGCTATCTCGGCATGGTCCGCCAGTGGCAGGAATTCTTCTATGAGAGGCGCTACGCGGCCACGCCGCTGTCGGGGCCCGATTTCGCGAAGCTCGCGGATGCATTCGGCATCAGGAGCCGCCGCGTCACGTCGCGCGTCGATGTGCTGCCGGCGATCGAGGACGCGCGAGCGCATGCGGGTCCCGTCGTGATCGATTTTCGCGTCGAGCAGGAAGACACCGTGTATCCGATGGTCCCGGCCGGGGCCGATCTGCACGCGATGATTCGGAGGCCGAACCCGATCGCGGAGACGGCCGCGGACTAACGATGCTGACTGACACCCTGCATATATTTGCCGTTTACGTCGAGGATCAGCCGGGCGTGCTGAATCGCGTGGCATCGCTGTTCCGGAGGCGCGGCTTCAATATCCATTCGCTGAGCGTCGGAAATTCGGAGACGGCGGGCGTCTCGCGAATGACTGTGGTCGTTCAGACCGATGCCGGCGGGGCCGCGCGGATCAAAGCCCATCTGCAGAAGCTGGTCCCGGTCATCCGCGTCGACGACCTTCAGCCGCGCGCGGCGGTGGTCCGGGATCTGGCGCTGATCAAAGTCAGCGCAACCCACAACAATCGGGCGCCTGTCATGCAGCTCGTGCAAGTGTTCGACGCGCGCGTCGTCGACGTCGCGCCGACGTCGCTCATCGTGGAGATTTGCGCGTCGGAAGCGAAAGTGGACGGTCTGGTCG
>QHYI01000222.1 GCA_003223245.1 Acidobacteriota bacterium | reverse complement strand
CATCGATCATGAGTGTCTTCATCTCCTCATCGCTGAGGCGCGAGAGCTTGGACCAGGGGATTTCGCCGGCCGGGGTTTTCACGAAGACATCCGAGTAGTCGCCGGCTTCGGAATAGGGAGTGATTCCGGCGTGGTAGTCTTCCAGGACCGTGTTTCGGAAGCATTGCTGTGCCATATATTTGGCCAGACGCTTCAAAACCTGTGGATTCCGCGCCAGAAGTCTTGCGCTGTTTCGATTCATTTCCGCACACCTCCGTCACTTTCCTACGCCAGGCGCCCGTCTGGTGCAAGGGTCGAAGGGGTCGAAGAGCTTAGCTTGTTGACATTTCACCGGATCGTATCCACACGACCTTCGTCGGAAAAAGAACTACCCGGGCCGCGAAGAGGGAATGTTCCGCAAGCTCTCAGAGGCGCAGGCCATGGGCCGCATGGGCAAGCCGGAAGAGGTGGCAGCGCTTGCTTTGTTTCTGTGCTCGGATGAAGCCTCCTTCATCACGGGAACGGATTATCCGATTGATGGCGGATTTTCGCAAAAAACTCCGCGATAGCGATGATTTGTTTCCGTTGGTGTCAACGTGATTGTCGCAACTGCGCCGAAATAGCGCTCGCGGCTTTCTTTGTTGCCAGGGCATACGCCTGAATGCGATCGCGGCTAATCCGTGTGACGGGTCCGGAGATGCTGATGGCGGCGGTAACACTTCCACTCTCGTCCAGAATCGGGGCAGCTACGCAGCGCGCGCCCATGTCCGTCTCTTAATCGTCGATGGCATAGCCCTGTTGCACGACGCGAGCGAGCTCTTTCCGGAATCGAGCAAGGTTCGGAATGGTCCGGGGAGTGACACGCTCAAAAGCAAGCATAGGCACTAACTCCTCACGGTGTTCGTTGGGAAGAAAAGCGAGCAGGGCTTTGCCTAGCGCAGTGCAGTTTAGAAGCCGGTGCATTCCCGGCTGGGAAGCCATGCGAAAGGAATGAGGGATTTTAATGACTTCGAGGTAAAGCAACTCGTGCCCATCCAAAACGCCCAGGTTCACGGTTTCTTTGGTTTCGTTGGAGAGGGCCACGGCCACCGGCCGGCTTATCTTGCGCAAGGTCGTGTGGTAGGCAATCAGTGATTCCTTAAGGTAGGGGTGGCGTCAGCGCCAGTCCGTTTGTTTGCAGGGGTTTCCACTCCGGTTTCAGTTTGACGGCATTCTTGCAAATCTTTTGGAGTGCTTGACTTTATGCGTTTCTGACACTATTATTAGTGTCATATGAAATCACCACGCGAACCCGACCTGGAACTGCGCGGCAAACTCATCCGCAGCCTCGGTGCTCTCCGCGAAATGCTGCCCGGCTCGTTTGTCGAACGCACGCGCGCCTGCGGCCGGCCCGGCTGTCATTGCGCCGACGGCAAACGCCTGCACTCCCAGTATCAGATCTCCGTGCTGATTGATGGCAAGCCGAAAGCTCTCAACATTCCGGCGGAATTGGTTGAGAAGGTGCGCCAAAAGATCGAGATGCGCCGACGCTTTGATGCTGCCGCCGCCACCATCTGTAAGGTCAACCTGAAGCGGTTTCTCAAAGAAAAGAAAGACCGCCAAGTTTGATCCGGCACCGGTTCGAGGCTTATCTCGACAAGGTGTTTGGCTTCTCCGATTTGGTGAGCGCGCTGCCCGAGGGACGTCAGTTTCCACAACACTCTTGGAAAAAGGTGTTTGACGCCGTCTTCTTGGGTGCGGCTATGCAGATTCCCAGCCTGCTTCAGATGGAGGCCGAGTGTCGCGATGGAGCGCTGGCGAAACGCATCGGACCGCTCAGTGACGACACCATGGCCTACTCGCTAGAAAGACAATCTCCCGAACCAGTGTTCGCCCTCAGTTGTGAAATTGCTCGCCGCCTGAAACGCAACGGAGTTCTACGCTCCGATTGGTCCAGAGGGTTGCTGGTGGGGGCGGTCGATGGAATTGAAATCTGCAGTTCGTTCGTCCGATGTTGCGATGCCTGCATGGAGCGGGAGGTTCAGCACAAGGTGAACGGCGAGATGCAAACCGATATTCAGTATTATCACCGCATCGTCGGAGTGGTCTTGGTCAGCACAGATTTCCCCATTCCCTTAGGTCTTCGCTTTCAGAAGAACGGCGAAGGAGAGGTGTCCTGCGCCCTGGCGCTGCTCCAAGATCTGGTCGGGCAGTTGGGCCGCCGCTTCCTGGACGTGTTGGTGGGGGATGCTTTGTATCTGCAGGCTCCCTTCGTCAAAGAGGTGGAACGTCTGGGTCTGGTTTGGGCCTTCACCTTGAAAGAGAACCAGCCCGAGTTATTGCGCGAGGCGGAGCGTCTCACCCAGCAATCTCCCGCCGGCGTTCACACCGAGCCAGGCCGGGAGGTTCGCTACTGGCACTTGCCGGAGGTCGATTGGCCGGTCGCCGATCGCCAGGTGCGGGTCGTCAAAACGGTTCGCATCGAACACCAGCATCGCCTCACCGTCAGCGAACAAGACGGTCATCGCATCAAGAGCAAGGCAGCGGTGACGCAAGAGAGCACCAACTTCTACGCCACCAATTTCGAACTCGGCTCGATCTCGCCGCTGTTCATTCATCAGCTCAGTCGCAGCCGTTGGCGAATCGATACGGAAGTGTTTCAGACCATCACCACCGACTGTCACCTCAAACACCCCGCGGTCCACCAAACTACGGCCCTGGTGGTGCTGACGATGATTCGGTTTCTGGCCTATACCTTGTCATTGGTCTTCTACCACCGCCAAGTCCGCAGCCATGCCCGCCGAAAATGCGAGACCTTTCATGAGTTCGCCAAGAGCTTAGCCTACTGGTTCGTCGCTCTTTCTCCGAATACCAGTTGATCTCCGCGGTGCCTGGCCCTTCGACGTGTCTAGCAATCTTTCCGAGTGCCCGCCCTGACGCCATGCCGCGGTATTTCTTTTGACTCGAAAAATCAAGCGGTTTCTGCCATCCCGCGAGCATTCCAACTCGCCCTAGCTTCCTTGGCTGCCACAACTGGCGTCAAATCAGCGGCGTACTCGATGGGCAGATGGCGCTTTACGGAATTGCTGGGGCTTGGGGAGGGAGGCTTGACACTGTCCCTTCGCGGGTGTAGCGTCCGCAATTCCCTCCCCAGTAAGTCTTTGTCAAAGGAGGCACTCATGTTGAGGAGAGCCATTTGGGCCTTAGTCGTGACGGTGTGTTTAGCGGCGCCCATGGCCGTGCACGCGCAGGGCGACTATCTCGATGTGTATATCGTCAAAGTGAAGCCGGAGAAACTCGCCGACTTTCAAACACTCACCAAAAAATGGATCGACGCCAATCGGAAATACAACGGCGACACTTGGATTGCCATGGAAACCGTGTATGGCGAGGGAAACGTGTACCAGTTTACCAGCATCCGCAAGGACTACGCGGACATCGACAAAGTCAATGAAGCTGCTATGGCTGCAGCCAACAAAGCCTTCGGCAAGGAAATGGCCGAGAAGATGGAGCGTGACTTTCAAAATTGCCTAGTATGGTCGCGCTCCGAATTGCGACGTCGGCGTTGGGACCTCAGCCGCAAAGCTCCCATGGACGCCGCAGCGTACGCGAAATTCATCGGCGAGTCCCGCGTGCTGCGCACCACGGCAGTGCATATTCGCACCGGCCACGTCCCTGAATTCGAAGCGCTATTAAAGGAAACCAAAGAGGCGGGCGAAAAGGCTGACAATGCGCAACCGCTCTTCGTCTCGCAGGTCGTCGAAGGAACGAAGGGCGCGACCTTCTACCTCACGTCCTTGCGCACTTCCCTGGGCGGCTTTGACAATAATCCCACGATCCGGGACATTCTGGGCGAGGAAGGCTTCAAGAAGTTCCAGCAGGTGAGCGCGGAGTCGGTCGAGCATTCCGAATCCACGCTTTTCCGCTTCTCGCCCCAACTCAGCAATCCACCTGAAGAGGTCGCATCTGCGTCTGCCGATTTCTGGCACCCCAAGCCCATGATGGTAGCAACTGCAAAGCCCAGAGCCGCAGCCGCCAAATCAGCCGGGGTAAAACCAGCTTCGGATAAACCAAAACCGTAGCCGGAAGTTCGCAACCCAATCTCTGCGGATGCTGTTGGCCGGTGAACTGGCTTTGTCAGATTTCTTCTAAAGTGTCGTTCTGGGAAGTAGAATTTGCGCCAGAACAGGCTGTATCAGCAAACCCTACTCGTTGCGAGAGTGGCCCATCCTTTTTTCGTTTCCCAGAAAAAGGTGGGCCATTCCTTTCTTCGCCTTTCCGCTTCGAAGTCACGCGCCAGGCCCGCGCGGCTTGCTGGATGCGCCGGCACTCTCGCGTTTTGGGATGATGTGCAGGTAGGGGCCTGGAACATAAGATCGTCCAGCGTGCGGCGGTCGAGGTGCTGAAGGCCATTTACGGCGGATGACGGCGGATAATCC
>QHYI01000150.1 GCA_003223245.1 Acidobacteriota bacterium | reverse complement strand
CTCGCATCAAGTGCCATGCCTGAATCTTTGGCGATGAACCAAGGGTGGTGTTCCTCGGCACTACGCCATAAAGTGGATTGGGGACCAACTGGTTGCATAAATTATTGTTCGTTTGACAGGCGGCTTGTTGGTCGTTGCTCATCACATCCCATTGTTCGGACATGGTCATTCTGTTGGTGTAGTTCCCGCTGTAGGCCACGTCGAGAAGCACGCGACCCGGTAGCTGCTGTTCAATTCCGAATATCCACTGCTGTGAGTACGGAATTCGGCGCGTACGCCAGTCATAGCCAACGCCGTTGCCGACGTTAGTAAGAAGGCCCAAACTGGCCCCTGTGGGTTGGAGAACCCCGTTGGGATACGGTGTGCCGCTACTGAAATAGTTCGATGGCGTCAGTCCACCATCGAGCGAATTGACGTACCCCGTGCTTTGCGTGAATCCCGTTCGCGTGTCGTGCTGATTTTGGATGGCGTAGAACTGTCCGTATCCCGCTCGAATGACCGTTTGCGGTCGCACGGCGTACGCGATTCCGAAGCGAGGTTGCCATTGGTTGAGGTAATTGTTATACGGAGCACGCGGCCCGCTCACTCCAGCGAACAACAGTCCGCCGTAGACAGTGGAAGGAGGCGTAACGCCTGCGGCTTGCCATGCGGCGACATTGGATGGATTCGCAAGATTAGCTTGGTAAGTGGAGTTGTTGGTGATCGGGTTTACGCACGTCCAGCAGAATCCCGCATTGATGCGATTGTAGCGCTCGCTTGGGGAGGTCTGCACGTCCCACCGCAATCCCAAATTCAGCGTCAGCCTCCGGGCCACGCGGAAGTTGTCATGAGCAAAAAGCGCGTAATAGTGCCATGTCTCAAACTCAGTTTCGTTCCAGTTCACGCTGCCGGAATTCGGGTCGCCCAAGGCGAGACTGGCGAACGAGAAGCCGTCACTGATCGGCCCGGAAGTCGTTCCACACCCAGGACAATGGCCCCGTGTAAATGGGTCGTCTTGCGTAAATCCGGTGCCGAAACCAAATGCGCCGAGCGGCCTGCCGACTCCTTCATCGGCAAATTGGATGTCCTCGATTTCTCCGCCGAAATGGATGTCATGCTTTCCCACGACATGAACTGCGACCGGACGGAAATCAAAGGCATTCGTAACCTGCTCGCTGATGTTATTCCCGATGATCGTCTGATAACCGGACACGCTAATTTGCGGAGCGATGTTGAGGCTGGTGGTTGGAATCTTTGGCATGTTTAAGCCGAGCGATTCCGCGGTAATCGGCGTCGCCAATCCAGCAACCATCGGGCCCTCTGGAAAATCCTGATGGAAGCGCCCGAACGAACCCTGCACGTCGAGAAACCACGTCGAGGAAAACGCATGGGTGAGGTCCAAGATGGTGGTCGTGAAGTCGCGCTCGGAGTCAATATTTCCCGTGGCAATGGGATATGGGAATCCAGACGAGTTGCGATGCTCGTGGCCGCGCTGCCAAACCCATAGGCCATAGAGCCGCGTTTTGTCGGTGAGATCGTAATCTACGCGGACCATCGGCTGGTAGTAGCGATAACGCCCCTCGGCGAGTCCGCCCGTTTGAATGTAATTGTTTTGAATTCCGGCAAGCGTTGCAGCCGGATAGAGCTTCATTATCGCCAGCCCGATAGGATTCACTCGACTCAGAATGCCTGACGGAAGGGAATCGTTAGGGCCGGGAATGACATCGTTCGGGAAGGGATTTCGAGCATACTGCTGTCCGTTAGCACAACTGTCGGAAGCCGTGCAGAGATGCGTAGTCAGCGGATCGTAAATCTGGTAACCCGTGCCGGAAAAATCCACGGCACCGCTGGGCAGAATCTTGACAGAGCTTGGAAGCGTGCTTGTGACAACGGGGAACGGCACGATCTCGTGGTAGCCCTCAAAGCTGCCGAACACAAATGCCTTATTTTGCTTGATAGGTCCGCCGAATGTGCCGCCGTACTGATTTGTAATTTGCAGACCTTTGGGCTTTCCAGCCAAATTGTTTGTGAAAGTGTTCGCGTTGAAAAACGAGTTCACGTAGTAGTCAAACACGCTGCCGTGGAATTTGTTCGTGCCCGCCTTTAGTGTTGTATTGACGATTCCGCCGCCGGTGCGCCCGTATTCTGCGTCCAGGGCGGGGCATATGATTTTGAATTCCTGCACCGCATCCTCGTTCGGCGCTACGAACCAGCCACCCGCCCAACCGTCTGCTTCATCTGTAATCGCGGGGGATCCGTTCAGCAAGAATTGGTTGTAACTCGTCCAGCCTCCACACATAGAGTAGTTATTGTTTGCATCCCACCCCCTCGTGCCGGAGTAACCGCTAGACCCGAACTGTGTCTGCAGAAACATCACGCCGGGCGTCAGTTCCATCAGCATGTACACTTGGCGTCCGTTCAGAGGCAGATTCTGGACCTGTTGCTCTCCGATGGTCGTTCCACCGGAGGCATCGGCGGTACTGACGACCTCGGGGGCGACCGTGACCACAACCTCTGCGGACTGCTGGCCAAGTTCCAGCGTGAAATCCAACTCCTGCTGCTCGGCCACCGTCAGCGGAACGTTCGCGTGGACGGATCGACGGAAACCGGGAGCTTCCGCGGCGACCGCGTACTTTCCAGGTATGAGGTAAGGAATCGTGTAGAATCCCTCGGCATTTGTCACCGCAGAGTACGACTGGCCGGAATCTTTCTTGGTGGCCTTAACCTGGGCTTTGGCTACCACCGCACCGCTCTGGTCTCGCACAACACCGGAGAGCGTGGCGCGGAACTCCTGCGCCTCCCCCGCGCTCAGAGACAGAAACACGAACACAGACACAACTAGACCACGCATTTTTCGTTTCCCTCCTCACCCTCAGCACATTTTTTGGAACCACCACCGTTGGGACGGGACGGTTTACCCCCTGACCGTACCGAAACACGGACCCTGTCTGAAAACAATTCGGGAAACACCTGAATCGAGGCACAGCAGAATTCCTCACCGGCCAACTCCTGCGGCAATAGCTGTTGGGTCCAGCGCCGTGGCAGCGCGCTGGGGGTGGCCGTGAATCGGTTATGTCAGTAACGACCTGCGATTGGTCCCGAGCGGGCTAACCGTAGATCGAGAAAGTCAGTCCTCCGCAAGCAAGCCCAACTTCAGAGTGGCCGACGCCGCCGCAAGTTTGTTGGATTCGTGAGGACAAAGACCCGCCAAGTTTGGTCAAGGAGCACGCCCGTGAAGTCTGATAGATCACTTTCGCCTAGCGCGGACTCAAGTAGATTACTGTCACGGGGCGAGTTACGCCAGCGCGATCACCTCATAGTCCGCAATGCCAGGCACATCGAAGCTGACGGTCGGACCTTGCTGTTGGAATTTTAGGGTGCTGCCTGAGCGCAGCGCGCGAACGGACTTGACGGCATGGCCTTCGACGATTCTAAAACGCACCTGTTGAGGACCAATTGGATAGGTGCCACGGATGGAGCCATGGGTCGCATTCGGATTGGTGTAGTTGAGCAGGTGCAGCGCGTAGCCGGGCTCCGTTTCCCACGCGAAGGCCTCGATCAGCCCGGGGCCTTGGACTGAAACCAGAGGATCCGAACCGCGCACCCAGTTGATTGCGTTCCGCAACAATTGGCTGAGATCGCTATTGCCAGAGCGCCAGCAGGTGCGATCCACATCGCCCGCAAAGTACGCGACTCGCGATTTCCCGATCTCTCGAAAGACTGCAGCAGGCTCAGTTGTCCTTGGCGTGCGCGGATAAACCATCTCTGGCGGAAATGCGGGATAAGCGGGAACAACGCTCAATACCAACGGAACTGCATCGGCTCTTACGGGAACGCGGTTCTCCGCATCCGGTAGTAGCGAAGTGCCTTGGAAGCCTTCGAGAACTGGATGTTGTCTTTCCATGCGCGCGTAACTGTTGCCATGAGGCCCGATGACTTCCCCGGCCACGCGCGCACCGAAAACATCGGCGAGTTGAAAATCGGGCCGAAGGTCGCCCCACTCGTCGTAGCGCGAAGTTTCAAATGTGGCGAGAAGTGAACCTCCATCTTTCACGTACTCGCGAATGGCCCCGCACTGCGCATCCCCAAGGTAAGCAGCATTGGGAATCAGGAGCGCACGGTACTTCCGGAGCGTCGCCGCGTCGAGGTTTCCTTCATGTACAAAGTCGAAAAAGAAGCGGCCCTCGAGGAGTGCGTAGTACAAGCCTTGCAGATAATCGATCGGACCACCGCGATGACGCGGCCGCTGTGACTCCGGCCGCGAGTAGAACGCAACCGTACGTTGCGGATATAACACGGCCACATCCGCAATGGTGTGCCGGTTGCGGAAATGCGCGTCATTTGCCGCAAGCCAGTCAAAGAAGGAGCGGCCCACCTCGCGCCAGCGGGTATCCTCGGGAGAACCGCCCAGCCAATGAAACCAGGGCACCATACCGCTGGCCGCAGTCTGCGCGAGCCAAAGCGTCAACTCCGCAGGCGCTTTCGAGACGTGACGCCAGTTTGGTTGGGCATTGCTGTACGCGCCGGCAACGTTTGTTGTTGCGCGACCCTGCATAACGGAATAGGCGACGCGGCCCTGCTGCGCGCAACTCCATATCGGCGTTTCACCGGACCGGCCTTGGTGATCGGCATTGAACCACGCCGCCACTTGGCTTAATTGCTTCAGATCTTTCACCGTATCGAGCCCGCCGCCGAGATTGCCGACGTATACGCATTGCGAGCTTTTCTCCCGCGCAATGTTGTCCCACAGTCGCCAGATCTCCTGCACGCGATCCATATAGGCTTGGTAATATTTTCGGTAAATGGGATTTGCGGAATCGGTTTCCGCCGGCGGTACGCCGCCTAACTTCTCGAAAACGCGCCGGCAATTCTCGCAATGGCAGACACGCAGCGACCCAGTGGATGGCCAGCCGTTGGTAAAGAATCCATCAACGGGATAATGCTGGTTAATTTCGCGATAGATGGCGGGCATCTGCTCGGTGAAATACGTGCTGAACATGCAGGTCGCAAACAGCCAGGGAGACTCGCCATGGGGTCGCGGCGAGCCATCCTGGTTGCGCTCGAACCATTCGGGGTGGGCTTTTAGCGCCTCCTCGTAGGCAAGGTTGCAATCCATTCGCGCGACGGCATGGATTTGCCGTCGTTTCATAGCGGCCACCATCTCACCAAATAAATCACGGTTGCCGAGGAACTCGCTACGGTGGTGATACGGCACTTGCGTTGGATAGAAAGCGACAATGCCGCCGCCGTTCAGAAGCACCGCGTCCACTTTCAGAGAAGCCCAGTAGTCGCCCCAGGCTTCTGCGTCCATCGTTAATGGATCACGTTCGTTGTAGTTGATCTGTCCGCACCGCCGCATCGCCACGTACCACGCACCTGTGGAAGTCGGGCTTACGAGACTCTGTGACGGTGCATTGGCGAAAGCACCCACAAGCTCGGTGGGCGTTGCTGCGACGGATGTCGCTGTGAGCAAGAGAAAAGAGCGCCTATTCATAGTTGTAAGCCTTCCCCCGCCGCTCGAAGGTTCGCCAAACGCATTTCAGAATACTTGCGCGAGAGGATCACACCGTCCGCCCCGGCACGAAATGCGGCTCGCACGGCTTCGCGCACATCCGGTGGTTCGGTCTTTTTCTCGTTCGGGCCCGTAGGAATATCGACATCAATCCCGGGCCAGATTTTTGTCGCGCTGTTTGATTCAGATCGAGGTGAAACGCCGTTTATTGCGCGTCGGGTTTCCCTTTCTACATAATCTGCTGACAGACCTTTGCGGGGAAGCTCCGCCAGACTCGATTCCTTGTAATCCAGCACTTTATACATAGAGGCAAGGACTTCTTCCGGAGAGAGATCACCAAAGATTGTGCGGCTCACGCTGTTCACGCAGGAAGCAAGCCGAGGTCCGCCGCAGTTGTTGTACATTACCACTTTCAGAAAATCGGAATGCTTCCGATACTCAGCATAATCTTGCTCGGCACGATAGAACGGACTAAAGGAATTGTTATGCCAGATGTGCCAGCCAACCATGACTGTCGGGCGAATGGATTTGACGAATCGATAGATACTCGCATAGGTGCTGTGCTGGCCGTCGTTCCACAGCTTTTCCCACGCAAGAATTTCCGGATACTGGACGAGCAGACGCCAGTAAGAAACGAAATAGCCGTCATTCGGGCGTGAACCTGCTCGGGAGTCGCGAACCAACGATGCTAGTTTTGTATAGCCTTCAATGGCTCGCTGTACGTCGATGCCGCGTGCCTTGGCTTCTCGCTTGCAGAATGCGCAAAAACAGGTGACTTCCGAGGGATTCGTCCCTCCGCCACCGTGAGATGATCCGAGTGCATTGTTGAAAGGTCCCTGTCGCTCGCTGCCCCACATCACCCCGTCAATCGGGTAGCTGCGAACATAATCCTCAGTTAGCGCCTGCCAAAACGACTGTACTTCGGGATTGTGAAAACAGAGCGTGCCGGCTTTTTTGCCAGACAGCGTTTCTTCCTGCAAGCGGTCGATGCCCTCAAGATCACGACGAAAGACATCTTCATACCAGCAGAAAGTCTTCATATTTCGGGACTGAGCTTTCGGCAGAACGCTTGCGAGTACGTCGAACCCCGGGTGATCCGGTGCCTGAATTCTTCTCAGTGAGGTACGCGCGTAGAACTGTTCATGTGTGGTTGCAAAATTGCCGCCGTGAAAATCCGTGTCGTACTCCTGTTTGCCGTGGTCCGGTAACGGCTGTCCGGGAACTTGCCTGCCGGCGATTCCACGCCCGTAGGAAAAGGTTGCGATGAATAGGCCATTGATGTGTGCATCACGTTGAAAGCGATCCAGAACTGGATCAATACCTTCATCGACGAAAGAGGCGGCTCCTACCTGAATGCCGATCATGGGGGCAGGGGTTTGCTGTTGTGGTGTGTCCGCGGCCCTAGTAGCGTCCACTGTGAGAACGGCTGCGCCGAGAGCAGTCTGCATGAACTCGCGTCGGTTCATTGGAATCCTCAGAACGCGAGCCGTAGTTCAAACTGCAGGTTCCGGCTGCCCGATTTAGACGTAACCATCATGAACGTCGAGCTAAGGGGATTGGAGTTGACTGTCCCCCAATTCGGATGGTTTAGCAAATTAAACGCCTCGGCGCGAAATTCGAGGTGCAAGGCTTCCCTTAATGGAAATGATTTGTACCCCGCAAAATTCCACTGCCAGAATCCCGGATTGTTGAAAATATTTCTTGTGTCGCCCGTCGCGAAAGTGCCCTGCGCAGGCGCGGTGAACGCGCCCTTGCAGTAAACCGTTGCCCCGGCTCCCTCAAACGGCGTGGAGCAGCCGTCGGGATTGCCAGATACGATCCAAAACTGGTTTCCGCTCCCGGGCCCAATACCCGCGTAGTCGATATTCGAACGCACCGAGAAGGGCACACCGGAGGCAAACTGATTTATTCCGGAAATTGTCCATCCACCGATCACCATTTTCGTAAATCCTCCTCGACCATGCACCGGCAAGTTGTAGGTGTAGCTCAGCGTGAGCGCCTGCGGCACACTGTAATCGGACGGCCCCCAATAGTTCGCATCGTCGTAAGAATTGGGCAGCACGTCGGTGAGCGACGAGGTATTGTCCAGAGAGCGGGAGTAAGTGTAGGACGCACCGAACGTCAGCGACCCCGCGATTTTCCGCGCCGTCGCTTGGAACGAATTATATTTCGACAATCCGGAGTTTTCTGAGATGTCGATAATCCCGGCTCCGAGATAAGGGCGCAGCACGTTGGGGTTCACCGCAGGATTGGCATAGGTCGTTCCGGGTGTTAGGATTTGGTTGATGTTCCGCTTTCGTTGCAGGTGTACGCCTCGATTTCCAACGTAACCGGCAGAAACTCTCACGCCTCCGGCAAACTCGCGCTCAACGATGGCGTTGTATTGCCAAGTCGTAGGCCAAATGTTGGTAGGACTCTGGATGGTCATGGTGAACGGCAGAACTGCCGACGCCGCGCTAGACAGGTTAGCGACATTGCCGTTTATCAATGTGGTCTGTGGCATGAATGGCGGATTACCTCCTAATGCCGTATCTCGGTTGATCGCAGTGCGGTCGGCAAAGTATCCACCGCCAGCCCGGAGCACCGTGTTGCGCCTGATCTGATAGGCGATGCCCACACGCGGCTGGAACAAATCCCACTGTGCTGGAGCGAAACCACCCGGCAAATTGTGATACATCGCTTGGTACTGTGGTTGGTTCAGGAACGGAAACTGTTTCAACGCACTGCTGGAGGGTCCGCTACCGGGAAGCACGATCCCGTTGTAAGGCGAGCCGGCGGTAATGTAGCCAGTTTTGGGGTCGACCGTGGCGGCTTGCGTCGGATCGTAGAAAGCGGGTTCAAATTGCGCGACGGTGCCATTGGTTGTGTACCATGCAGGCCACAGCGAATAGCGCAGTCCGTAATGAATTGTCAGCTTGCGCCTAGCCTGCCAGATGTCCTGAGCAAAGAGCTCAAACGAATTTGCGATCCAGGGTGTTTGCGGTTTGGCTCCAAACTCAGAATAGTCGTTGAAATTGCCGAGCAGCACATTGGCGATGCCCAGCCCACTTGTGTTGGCCCCGCCAGTGTCAAGAAAACGAAATTGGCCGTTCTGATTTGCTGTTTGCGGCGC
This sequence comes from Acidobacteriota bacterium, assembly GCA_003223245.1. Taxonomy (GTDB): domain Bacteria; phylum Acidobacteriota; class Terriglobia; order Acidiferrales; family UBA7541; genus Acidiferrum. The sequence goes on along the minus strand of QHYI01000150.1, from coordinate 20,530 downwards.
ACTTGCCGTTGTCAGTTGGATGTGGTCGTTCTGGCCTGCACGTTCCACGACGCCACCGAATTTGATGGTGTGGTTGCCTAAAACTTTCGTCACATTATCGGCGAGATCGTAGACGAACCCTGCCCACGACCCGGGATACGGTCCGTTATCAATCGTGGTTAGGCCAGTGACCGCAAGGCTTGGCAACTTGGAATTAAGCAATTTCGTTCCCGGATAGAGGTACGAATAATTGATGCCGTAGGCGCTTCGATCACAGTAGGCACCACAGCGAGAATCCGGCGCGATCGTGCCTTTGCCGTCAGAGTTCCCCGAAATCGAGAGATCGTTCACTAAGGTGGGAGAGAACGTTGTAGCTAGATCTACTGTGGCGGTTCGATTGGGGCGAGACCAAAGCGACCGAAAAACGCCGAACGTGCCTTCAAGAGGACCGTTGAATGTCCACGGAATGATTGTGCCCCGAACGTACAAATGGTTCTTACTAGTGGGTAAATAATCGACCTTGAAAGTTGTCTTATTAAGGTTGGACGAAACCGCGAATGTCTGAATCCAGTTTGCGTTTCCCCGCTGAAATCCCGGTGTGGGCGGCGGGTATTCATTCAACAGGGCTACGCCGAGGCTGGTCAAGCGGTCGGCAGGGATGACGTTGTTAAGAAATGGTTGGCCCGTTTTGGGGTCCTTCGCCACTCGGGCCTTTCCGAAGAAAGGATTGGTTGGCGATAGTAGCTCACTCAAATCGCCCGTTCGCATCGCGGCCGTCGGGACCGTTCCGGTCGCCTCAGTCTCATACCGCCGTTTAACCCATTCCTCGGCCAAGAAGAAGAACAGCTTGCTTTTATCCACGTTGAATTTGTTCGGAATATAGATGGGGCCACCGAAAGTAAAGCCGAAGTCGTTATAGTTCTGCTTCGGGGGTTTGGAGTTTTGTTGCGCTAGCGGACTGGCATTGCGCGACCAGGTGTTGGCATCGAAGACAGCATTCCGCACGACCTCATACGCTTCGCCATGGTAGCTGCTCGTGCCGCTCTTGGTGACGAACCGTATCTGGCCCCCGTTAGAACGACCGTATTCAGCATCAAAATACCCAGTAAGAACCTGCAACTCCTGAACCGAACTCATGTCTTGAGCGCCGAGCATGGACCCTGATGATCTTGTCCGGGTTGCGACGGCGCCATCGACATAAACAGTGTAGGCATCCGTGCGCGCGCCGTTTATGCTGAACGCGCCGCTGCTGACGCTGTCCGGATCGAACGTACCGATGTTTGTTCCTGTGACTCCCGGTTCAAGCCCCGTCAGATACACAGGATTCCGCCCATTAACCTCAAGCTGTTTCATTTGAGATGCGGTGACCGTGCCGCCCGTAGAAGGTTCCAAGGCGAGCACCTGGGGCGCATCTCCGCTGACCTCTACGGCCTGAGCGACCTCGCCTACCGACAACCGGACGGGAACGCTCAAATGGTCCGCCGCATTGAGATGGACGCCGCTTTGAACGAATCGACGGAAGCCCTTCATTTCGGCGATAACCGTGTAATCTCCGACCATCAGGCTTGGAAAGATATAGTATCCGGAACTGTTCGTCCTGGTTTCCTGAGTCGTATGATTGCCTTCGTTCTGGACCGTGATTTTTACGCCGGGAACGACTGAATCGGTCGCGTCCACAACCGTTCCAGAAATGCTCCCAATATCCACCTGTGCAAACGAGGGTATGACGGCCTCAGCCAGAAAGCATAGGGCTATCCACCATCGAATTGAATATCCGTATCTCATCTTTAGGAACCTCCTTCGGGACACACTCGCGGCAAATCTCTACAACTAGCCATTGTTGGTGGCTGGGGTTCTGGCAGAATAAAAACGATACCTCCGTGGGTGTCCACCACTCGCGTCGCTCGGACTGGATTAAACGCACCGATGGCAAGTGCACAATCCGGTCAAACCCCGCATTCGCTCTCCGGTTAAGAACCGCCGCTCGGAGTTTTCGGGGAGTTCAGGGCCTTAATGCAGATTAGACTTCGTCCTGCTGTCACAGAAGACTTCGATTACTGCAAACGCTTGTACTTCACCGGTATGAAGACGATCATCGAGGAATTGAATCTGGATAGAGTCGCTCAAGCGGCCAGCCTCGAGCAGCAGTGAGAGCTGACGCAGGTCCGTATAATTTTGCTCGACAGTCTGGACGTAGGCTGGTTGCAGAGCGTCCGGCAAGATGACGGTCTTTTCATTGCGCAACTCTTCGTGGACGGGCTAATAGACTGATGGTTGCGTATTTGCGCCGCGTGGCAGCCGTCCGGGCGGCATCTTATGTCCCCTGCCGGTCTTAAAGTTCAATTCCGGATGCTCGTCACCCTAAAAAATGCCGAGCAAGCGTTGTACGGCGTCACGGGGAGTTACATCTTCTGTGCAAAGTAGTAGTGGTTTTCGCCTTCATCACGGTGTGTTCCAACCAAAGACATGCCTTCGGACTCCAGCGCTTTTCGGTACTCCTCGTAGCCCAGGGAGAATTGAGGTCGCCCGGTCATGACATCGGGCGGAAAAGAACCGCTTTCATTCGGAGCCGTGAACAGCAATCTGCCACCGCTTTGCAACACGCCGGCAATTTTCTTGATCAATCGGCGTTGGACTTCCGCATCGAGCAGAAAGAAGAGCCCCCAGGCGACCACGCCATCAATAGTCAGCCACAACTGATGCCCCGACACCTGAGCTGCTCCTACCTCGCCCGGCTATGAACACTGATGCGACGTCTTCGTAGCCATTCGACTTATTAGGATTTGCCATGGCGCGGCAAAAGTTTACCGCTCGAAGAGATACGGCGTTTGATTGTGGCTCTGAGTGAATTGTCGGCAACTCTTACCTTGGGATTACTTCAGGTTTACCACGAGTTGTCCTGGATCCAGCCCCGAGAAGTCTCAGCAAGGCTCTGAGCATACGCTATGAATTTGGCGGTTTCGTGCAGCAGCCTCGTCTGAGCGGGCTGACGAACCTTACCGCCAAATCGGACACCCATGCGTTCTGTCCATGCCTTCCGAATCAGCTCACACCATGCCGGGTCGAGTGATTGCTCGGCCCATTTAACGCCAGAAAGCTTCGATTGCACGGCGCCGCTTTTACATGTGTAAAGCATCCGGCAACAAGTTAGCAGGGCGAATGACTGACCGAATCGCGTGTTGAACCATCCGAGCGGCCGATCGATCTCAGCGACAAAACGACTCTTGAGCTCTTGAATCGCAGCGATGGCCTCGGACCGCAAAGCTCCAGTTCGTACCGCGTGCAGGAGAGTTTTCGGATCAGGCCCGATGATGGTGATGCCCCGTTCGCGAAGAATCCACCGAACGTGCCATCGATTGTCGTGAATCGAACGCTCCAACGATGTGCTTCCGTTGTCTACGAACCATAACGGTTCTACTCCAACCAGATCAGTCCGATTCAGCAAATCCGTACTTAATATAAGACCCCTCCAGATGCTCGGCTGGATAGCATCCTAGAGCATGGATGTCGACATGTGTTGTTTGTAATGGTCGTACTTCTGCATCGCTTAACTCCGCGTTGGTGAGGATCAGGAAATCAACATCACTGTCGAGATCAAAGTCTCCCGTTGCGAGCGAGCCGACAAGATAGGCGCCAAGAAAGTTACTTCCCAATGCATTCTGAACGCCAGCGACGAATCGTTGCAAGACTGAAGCCATCTCTGGGTAAGCTTCGCTGTGCATGCTCCTTACCAAAGGTAGCCAAACCGATTAATTCCAGCGAATTGCTTCGACAATCAAAGTTCAAGACATCGGATTACCGCGTTAATCATTCAAGTTGTTGGATTCGACAGACCGAGTTGGCGCCGTTCACGCGCTTTGATGTCGATCTCTTTAAGGCTTTGGCTTCCCTGTCGCGGGAGGCGTTGCCCCGCTCAGGTTGCCATGCATCTCCGAGTGCGGGCCCTGCAAATATAGATCGAGTTTTTTCTTCTGGTCATCGCTCAGGATTTCGCGGATCTTCTTGTCGGCATTCATGCGCAAAGGCCTGACCTTACTCAGGAGCTCATCCTTCGACATGCTTTCGTCCTGCATGAGCTTCAGCGAGGCATCATGCAGTTCCTGCAGGATGGTTTTGACTTTGGGCTGCTGATCGACGGAGAGATCAAGTTTCTGTGTCAGCACCTTCAGCTGATCTCCGACGTCTGGCAGGACGACGCCCTGCGCGGCGCCTTTTGCAGGCCCGCCGGTCGGTGCGGTTTGTTGCGCCAGCATGGCTGGCGCAATTAACAACATACTGCCGATTGCAAGTAAACGAATTCGATTCATGTTCTCTCTCCTTTTTTGCTTGTGCCCGCGAGAGCTGCCGTACTATGTGCACTGTAGCGATGCAACGAAGCCGAGTCGATAGCGGTGAGTGAAAAAGGGTCGAGTTGCTGAACAAAAAGGTGGCCGATGTCCAGAAATGAGCGCTCTCCGTTACCCATAGGGCTTACCGAGCAGAGGAGAAATGACAAGCAGCGACGCAAGCCTGACCTGCGCATCCGGCGCACGCGCAGCCTACTGAGCAATGCGCTGGTCGCGCTGATGCAGGAGAAATCGATCGACAAAATCACAGTGCAGGAAGTGCTGGATCGCGCGACGGTGGGCCGGTCCACTTTCTATCTCCATTATCGCGACAAGGACGACCTATTTCTCAGCGTGCTAGAGGACGGCCTGGAAATGTGGAGCACTGCTCTCGTCAGGAAGCAGGAGAAATCCTACCGCGTCGCACCCGTGGCAGAATTTTTTATGCATGTCGGTGATGCGAAGAAGCTCTACCGCGCTCTGGTCGATTCCGGACGTATCCACGCGTTTTTCGAACTTGCGCAGGGCTACTTCGCTCGCGGGATCGCCCGACGTCTGAAGGACATGGGCCTGAAGAATCTGGTTCAAAGCGAACTGGATGCTCGCTCGCATGCGCTCGCCGGAAACCTGCTGTCACTTCTGAAATGGTGGCTCGATCGCGGCGCCAGAGAGTCGCCAAAGGCAATGGACGAACTGTTCCACCGGATGGCGTGGAACGGACTGCAATCCAAATCCAAATTACGGTAGGCAATCCGGGTGGTCGGCAAGCCTTCTCTTATCCCGTTACGTCAGAGTTCCCCGTGATCCGTCCTGAATGTTTGATTGTTACCGGACTCGTCGATAAACGCTAGGCGACAAGGCAGGCGTGATCTCCTCGAACGCCATTACGAGCCAGTCTCAGCGTGGGCTGCCATACGGAGAAGTGAATTCTCGGAATGATCGGCGCGGCGTATTTCAAACTCAGGTAACCACTGCAAGGGAGACGCCCGTGTCAGCCCCGCCCGTGTGTGGGTTCTTTGCACTCTACTCCTGTCGCAACGCAACCACTGGATTCAGTCGCGAAGCACGCAATGTCGGTGGTAGCGCGGCGAACAAGCATACCAACATCAAACCGAGCAGCGGAAAGACCACTGTCGCTGCGTGACCTGGCTTCACTTCAAACAACAGGCTGGTAACGTAACGCCCTAAAACAAATCCGCCCGCCAAGCCCGCAACAACCCCTAGCGCAACGGTAACAGCAATCTCCGAGATCACCAATCGGATCACCTGGAACGCCCGTGCACCCAATGCCATGCGAATGCCGATCTCCCTCGTGCGTTGCACGACAGAATAACTGAGCACGCCGTACGAGCCGATGGCCACCAGCAGGAGGGCCACCATACCAAAGAAGCCGGACAACAACGCCAGCAAGCGATCCCGGACCAACAAGTTGTCGATCAGTGTGGTCTGCAACGTCACACGACTTACTTTTGCGGAAGGGTCCGCGCGGAGGATTTCTTGACGTAACAACGGTGCGATTCGCCCGGCATCGGCAGCCCGGACGGTTAGGACAGCGTCTCCCTGTCCTCGCAGAGGCACGTAGATGGTCGGCGGCGGTGTTTCGCGGATCTCGAGGTACTTCGCATCACGAACCAGGCCGACGATCTCCAGCAAGTCTCCGTCGCGATCAAACTGTTTGCCGACGACACTCTGGCCCGGAAAAAAGCTCCGGGCGAACGCTTCATTCACCACCACGGCGGACGCATTAGGGCCCAAATCACGCCTAGCGAAGTCGCGTCCTTCCAGCAAACCAATTCCCATCGTGTCGAAAAAGCCGGGTGAAACGCCGAGTTGGTACGTCTGGCCGGAATCCGTGCGGCCGGGAATCTTGACCTTGGAGATCCACTGGTTGTCATTCAAGAGAGCCCACGCGGAATAAGCCGCAGCCTGAACTTCGGGGAACTGCCGTACGCGATCCAACAGTTGCAGCGCGGCGGGCTGACCGCGTTCGCCCAGGCCATCAAGGTCGAAGAACACGATATCGGACCGGAAGAATCCAAGATCCAAAGTGCTCAGCTTCTGAAACGAGAGCAGCAGCAGGCCGCCGGTGAACAATACGGTAACGCTGAACGCCACCTGTGCGGCGACCAGGGGCCGCAGCAGACCACGCCTCGTGGAATGACGGTTGCTTCCCGCCTTAAGCACATCGCCGGGAGAAACAGACGACGAGCGGAATGCCGGAATCAATCCGACGAGAGCCGTTGCCGAAGCGCCGATCAATGCGAGCAAGCCGAGCGCCCTCCAATTCAAGCCCAGATCTAGATACGCGGATTCCCCCGTCGGCGACAACCTGCTGACCACAGCCGGTCCCACGGCTTGCGCGAATCCTATCCCGAGGAGGCAGGCCATGCCCGCCAGCAGTCCGCTCTCAATCAACAGCTGTTGCACCAGGCGGCGGCTTCCGGCTCCGATCGAGAGGCGCAAGGCCATCTCCCGCTCCCTCGCCGCGGAGCGCGCCACCAGGAGGTTGGCCACGTTCGATCCTGCGATCAGCAGCACCAGGCCGGTGACAATCGCCAGGATCCATAGTGGCCGTTCGAAGGCCTTGCGTAACACCGACGGGCCGTTGGCCGCGGATCGGACGTTGATTTGTTTGCGAAAGTCGCGTGGATGATCGTGACGATAATCCAGGAGCGTCTGCTGCATCAGGTGTTGGGCCTGTTCGCGTGTAACAAGCGATTTGGGACGTCCCAAGATTCGAAGCCATTCCCAGTCAGCGATCGTGAAGGCTTCGGGAGTGAACATCATGTTGGGAATCCAAGCATCGACCTTAACTCCCGGTTCGACGCCGGTGAATCCGCGTTGGACCACGCCGACGATTTGCAGCCGACGTTTGGTGTTCTTGGTTCGCGTTGTCGACGACGGTTCGATATAATCGAGCAGCTGGCTACGAATCTCGGGATGGCCGCCCTTGCGCATCCAAAACTCATAGCTGACCACGGCCACGGGGCTCTCGCCCGGGTACCGGTCGTCCTCGGCGTTGAGCAACCGTCCGAGTGCCGGCTTGACGCCGAGGATGGCGAGGGCGTCGCCGGACACGAATTGCACGCGGATCTTCTCCGTCGAATTTCCCAATGTCACGTCGCGAGGACGCGGCCAGCTCACGCCGAACAACTCAACCTTCTCGCGAGAAGCGTCGCGAAGGCGTTCGAACAGCGGATAGTTGAAGGAGTCGCCCTCCGGGGCGCCCGGACGGTCCGAAGGATAAGTCAGGTACACCAGCCCTTCCGGATCTCGCACCGGCAGGGGCCGGAGGATCAGGGCATCGATCAGCGAATATGCGGCGGTGCATGCGCCGATCGCCAGGGCGAGCGAAAGGATGGCCGCTGCCGTAACTATGGGACTTTTGGACAACATGCGGGATCCGTATCGCGTGTCGCGCACAATGGAATCGAGCCAGGGCAGTATTTTCACATCGCGGCTCGTCTCGCGGGCCAGCGATTCATTCCCCAGTCGTCTCCGTGCCGCGCGGGCCGCCTCCGCCGGAGTCATGCCACGTCGCCTAAACTCAGCGGCGCGACTGTCCAAGTGGAAGCGAATCTCATTTTCGAAGTCATGGTTCAGGCGGTCACTGCGAAATACATTGGCGAGACGTGAAAACCAGGACATGGCTCCTCCAGAATCTCTGCTCCTAGGCTCTTTGCAAAACCTGGCCGACCGCCACCGTGACGGCTCGCCAGCGTCCTTCGATTTCCTTTAATGGATGCGTAGACACGCTCGCGAGCAACTCGAGATTAAGGTGAGACAGGCGCTGGGCGCACTTCAAAATCACCGAGCCGCAGGTTGTTGATCTCGAGATTCCGTCGAATGTGGGCAAGCGGTTCCACTGTATCAACCCTAGCTTCTGACAAGGGCACAGCGACAGTTGAGAACGTAAAGTCTTGGCTTACCGGGCTGATACCGAGTTCAGCCGGGAACGGGGAATAAGAGATCGGTCGACGGGGCTCTGTAGAAGACCACACATCTTGGACGGCTTCCTTCGCGGACTGTTTGAAGCTGTAGGAGAACAGCACCGGCGGAAATCGAAAAGCAGAACTGCAAATTAGGAAATAGCTTTGCCCGTTGGCTCCTCCGCTTGCCGAACACACACCGACGCGCGGCACGGGAACAGAGCGGTCTCCGAAGGGAACACGCACCGTTTGCCGGTTGCCGAATAGCGTCATATACACCGATCCGCGAACTTTCAGCGGTTCGTCCTTGACCCTCCTGTAGAAGGCACTGTCTACGGTAGCCTCCAGCGAAAACTTTTGCCCCATTTTGCTTGCGATCCTGAGCGGAAGTTGGTCCGCCTGCCACATTGCCCCATCTGGCGCCTGAAGATCCACGGAGAATCCTTCCGGCTTTGCAATCATGCCCGCGGGAAGGCCCGTAATGGTAAGCGGAAGCTCGACGCGAACGCGACCGCCTCCTTCAACAATAACCGCTCGAGTCAACCACCTATTACCCGAATCGAAATCCACATGAACCAGGGACTGGTCTAGGCGTTGCTTGGAGAACCAGGATTGAATCCTGAAAGCTGCGGACCACGGAATCAGCGTCATTCCGAGAACCGCTAGAATTCCCGCCGCCAGTGCCAAAGAGCGAGCGGCAGCAGTTCTCCGCATTGAGTATTGCCAGACGAGAATTCCCGACGCAGCGACACTCATCAGCAGAAATACATAATAAGTCTTGACCCAATCCGACCCACTAAAGAAGCCACCGAGAACGACCTCTGGCGCGACGATCGCAATACCCAATGTGATTACGCAAGGCGTGAGGACTGCAAATATTAACTGGACGAATCCCGTGGTCAGGGCGGATAACGCAGCGATCGGTAGGATGAAGACTATCGCAATCAGGACTTGACTCCAAAGCAGGCCTGGCATTTCGATCCCGAGCGGCAATCCGTAGGCGCGAACAATCACTCCGTCAGCCAACAACATGGGAATGTTTATGAAGGCGAGGATGAAGAGCGCCTTAGCTCCTAGCAGGCTTTTCCATGAGTACGGCCGCGTGATCCAGAACTGGCTGTCGCCTGGCAGGGCCTCGTCATGAATCACCCTCGCGATGAGTGTCCACCAAGCTAAAGGCAACAGGATCATTACCAACGTCCATGCGGCGGTTCTGTTCGTTGCTGGGTGCACTAACCAGAGCGCACGACGTGCTCCCGTGAAGGTAAACGCTGCAACAACCGTAATCGCCACTGCGATCTCGAACCACAGGTGACGAACGTCTTTTTTGAAAATATGCAGTGTTTGTCGCATTTTTACCTATGCTACCTTTCGGCCAGCCTTGGCCAGGGTTACGAAAATCGCCCGCAGAGGCATGGGATTCACAGAAATTTGATAGGTGTCCCCAAACAAGCGGTGAACTTGCGCGATCGTTCGTTCCTGATCAAACTGCGTGTCAACGAAACGGACTACCGCCGCAGACTGTTCTGTGTTCAGCCACGCCGCTGGCCACGATAGCGGTGACTGTAACGGATTCGCGAGGGTGATTTCGATTTCGCGAAAACGGTCCACCAATGACGTCATCTCCTCGGAGAACTGCAGACGCCCACGGTCTAGGTACCCTATATGACTGGCAAAGCTCTCGACTTCGGAAAGATCATGGGATGAGATCAAGATTGTGGCCCCATCTGCGCATTCCAACACGCCCTCAATCAACTCATCGCGTACGAGCGCATCGAGCCCCGTAAATGGCTCGTCGAGAACAATTAACCGTGGCCTGTAGGCTAGCGAAGAGGCTAGAGCCGCCTTCATCCGCATTCCGTGCGACAGATTCCTGACTTTGCGATCAGGCGGAAGTTCGAACAGACGCAGTAGCTCACGGGCACGCACGACGTCCCAATCTGGATAGAATGGTCTTAGGTAGTTCATGAAGTATTCGACCGTCATCCACTCCGGCATCTGCTGGTTCTCCGACACGTAGCCGATTTGAGTGAAATCTTCTGAGGAGAGTCTTCGCGAGTCGCGACCGAATACCTCAGCCATCCCCTCGGTTGGGTGGCGAGCGTTCATAAGAATTTTGATGGTTGTGGTTTTGCCCGCTCCATTCGGGCCAACCAACCCATATACGCTATGCTCGGGCACGATCATGTTCAGGTGGTCGAGAACCACTGTCTTGCGAAATCGCTTCGAGAGATCAATCGTTCGCAAAATGTTGGTCATTTCTTGCTCCCGTCTAGACACTTCCAATGCTGAGCGACCGCCGATGTCACGTCATCGAAGGTCAGACCCAACCTCTTGGCTTCGACTATCAGTTGCTCCAGTTCCTTGCGGAGCAGGTTGCTGCGGTCGGCGGCGGTCGAGCATGGGCGCTTCGCCACCACTGTGCCGATGCCGGAATGAACCTCGAGTACACCTTCCGCTACCAGGTGCGTGACCACCTTATGGGCTGTATTCGGATTGATCTTCAAAGTTTTGCTGAGTTCTCGCACAGAGGGAAACTGGTCACCAGCGCGCAACTGGCCTGAGACCACAGCTTTCTTAGCGGCATACACGACTTGCTCGTAAAGCGCGGTACCTGGCTCGAACGCCACACGGAATGGGATCACTTGTGTGTTATAACAGCTGGTACACCATATTTCAAGGAATCAGCGCGGGCTTTCACAGGCGGAGAGCATTGCTGTTCTGGTCAGCCGTGACTAAAGGTAGAAGCGTCGTTTGCGCCGTTCCGAGCGAGTTGTCGGCAACCCTTCCCTTACAGGATTATGTAAGGGTTGCCCGTCACTCGGCAACAATCCTGAGATGATCAGGCTGAGACGGGCTACAATGCCCCAAGGCGTTGGGGATTCTATATCCCGCTGTACTTGTCGCCGCGCGATTGTCGCAATCTAGAAAGTCAACTTCAATCCAAACTGGATTTGCCGCGAGGTGGTTACCGTGCTCAGAATAGCGCCGGCGCTGGGATTCACCGCGCCTGTGGGCAGTAGGGCAGTCCGGTTCGCCGAATTGGGCACGCCGAAGTTCGGATGATTGAAGATGTTGAACATCTCGGCGCGGAAGTGCAGCGCCTTACCTTCTGCCAGTACAATTTGTTTGAACAGAGAGAAATCGCAGTTCACCAGCTTGGGGCCAATGAGCGTGTTCCGGCCGAGATTTCCGATCGTGTTGACGGGCTGCAGCACAAAGGCGTTCGCGTCGAACCAGTGTTTAGGGTCGCCGGTGACTGGATTGTTGGAAAAACCCGGGCGGACATCCGGACGCTCATGAATCGAGAAGTCGATGGTATTCAGGTTTCCTGATTGGTTGTGGCCGAGTCGCACTTCAAAGGGCGTCCCGGATTGCGCCGTCACGATACTATTGAGTTGCCAGCCTTTCACAAGCACACCGGCAAAGCCTGTCCGGCTGCTTCCAAACGGCAACTCGTAGCTCCAGTTCGCCACTAAGACATGCTTCACCGAAAAGCTGGAAAGGCCGCGGTCCGCTTTGCGATCATAAAAATTAATCGAATATTGAGTACTGTTGTCGAAATCCTGCGAGTTAATTCCGCTCGACTCGTCAATGGAGCGCGAAAATGTGTACGACACTTGCGCGCGCAGACCGTGCGACAGCCGTTTGGAAACGCCCGCCTGCAGTGCGTTGTAGAACGATTGCGCGTCTGTCTCTCGCTGCGTCACCCCGCCGAAGCTGGTGTTGCGGCGGCAACAGGTGTTTATCGTTTTCGGAGCGTTGTTAGTGCCATTACCTATGAACTCTGTTCGTCCGTCAGCATTAATGACATAAGGAGCCAGATTGGCATCCGCTACTCGAATCAGATGGAGCCCGTGAGAGCCTGCATATCCCAGGGTCACATTCCAATCGTCGGGCAGTGCCCGCTGCAGGCTCAGGTTGTACTGCATGATGTAAGACGGCTGCAGGTCGAAATTCACGGTCTGAAGATTCGCTTTGATGCAAGAAGGAGTTGCGGGACAAATGGGGGTGGTGATAGGGCCCTGCACGGCGTTCGGAAATGCGGGATTTGCTCTGCTGGTGCGCGTCGTGAACGGTGGGTTGAGGCTCCCCGAAAACACGTAATACTTGGGCAGAAGCTGGTCGTAGAAAATCCCAAACCCGGCGCGCACGGAAGTCTTTCCGTTCTTGAATGGATCCCACGCCAGACCAATTCGCGGCGCAAAATCTTTCAGTGCCGGGTTGGCGTACCACGGATTGCCAACGATGATCGCGGGATCCGCTATGCTTCGCAGATTCGAGATTTTCCCGTTCGCTTCTGTTGGAACTGTGGCGAACTCGTATCGCAGGCCCAAATTGAAGGTCAAATTTGGTTTCCAACGATAGTCGTCCTGCAGGAAAAACGCATAGAACGATTGCCGGAAGCCGCGATTCGGATCAATTCTTCCCGGAATAGCGAAGTTGATCTGCGCAGGTGCGCCCATTAAGAAATTCTCCAGACTTGTGAACGTTTCGATGCCGCCCAACTGGCTCGTCGTCTGCTGATTGAATTGCATGCGCTGCCCCTCAAATCCGAACCGAAAACCATGCGCACCCTTGGTCCAAAAGAGCGTGTCATGCCACTGGTAGTTGTTGAGATGGTCATTACGCGGGAGGCGGTAATCGCCCACCATCTCCGTCACCAGTCCCTGAATAGTGAGAAATCCAAATTGCACGCCGCCCGCCGAGGGAGGGATCCACCAAAGGTTGGACGGCACATCCACGAGACGTTGGTTATCGACCTCTGCAGTGGAACGCGCGAAGCTCACTCGCAGCGTATTGATCAGCGCCTGCGAAAACGAATGCACGTGTTCGAGCGTAAGGTACTGATTGCGCGAGCGCTCCTTAGTGAACACGTCCGGCGGCTTGTCTCTGACCTGCCGTTGCACGTTTCCGTTGTCGAATGTGTAGCGGCCAAACAAGATGTCTTTCCCGGAAAGACGATGATCGATTCGGCCCTGCGCGAAGTACTCATCGGTAGGCTGCAGGCGTGTGAAGGAATACCCAGCCGTTCCGGTAGGTTTCTGATTCTTATCAAGTACCTCGGGCCCATTCGCGCGCGGGAAAAGAACCTGCAACAGGGAACTCACAGCCGCGGAGGTGCTGGCAACAGCAACGTTCTTCAGGCCGTTCGCCATGCAGCTTGGGTCGCTTGGCGTGCAGGGCAAAAGAAAATTGCGCGCGTTATCGTCCGGAACAAAGGTTGCGCCCGTTACGCCGAGCCGCTCCTTAATCGCCTCGAAAGCCCCAAAGAAGAATGTCTTGTCGTGGCGAATCGGCCCGCCTAGCGTTCCCCCGAATTGATTGCGCTTAAAAGACGGAATGGGGTTTGTCGCTGGATCAAAATAATTCTTCGCGTCCAGCGCCGAATTGCGCAGATACTCAAACAAATTTCCATGGAGCTTGTTGGTTCCCGACCGCGTAATAGCGTTGATGATGCCGCCGGAGGACCTGCCAAACTCCGCGGAATAAGAATTCGTCAGAACCTGAAATTCCTGCACTGTCTCCACGCCCAGCAGCACGCCGCCCACGGACCCCGGCGTCTTGTTGTACACGTTGTTGATGTCCGAGCCGTCCAGAAGAAAGCTGTTCTGCTCCGGGCGCGCACCATTGATCGTGATTTTCTTTCCACGCCCGCCCACAGCGTCGCTCCCGGCTGCAACCGCGGCGTTTACGCCCGGCTGCAAAAGCGCCAGCTCCTGAAACGAACGCCCATTGAGGGGAAGATCATTCATCTGCATGCGGTTCACCGTTCCACTTAACGCAGCGGAACCTAGGTCGATCGGCGGAGCGTCCTCTGCTGTGACGTTCACCCGTTCAACGTCGCCTGCGATTTCCAGTTTGACGTCCAGCACCGCGTCTTGCCCGATCGTCAGCTTAACGCCCTTCAGCACGGCGACTTGAAAGCCGGCCGCCCTCACGCGCAGCTCGTATTCTCCGGGAGGCAACAGAGGTTCGCGATAGCGCCCTTTGTCATCCGTTGTAAGAGCTCGCACCGCACCCTGTTCGACGTTGCGGATTTCGATCGCCGCGCCGGGAACAAAACCCCCGGACGGGTCGTAAACAGTGCCTTGTAAGCTGGCCCCTACCGTTTGTGCCGAACACGTGGTGGTATTGATAACCAATGAGAGAAATAGCAGTCCCCACGCAGCTCGCATAGCACACCCCTTTCACACAAAACTAGCAGTCTATTTTCGGCACAATACGCCCAAAATCGTCCCCACGGCCATACCAATGAATTCCCGCCAGGTCTGCTGGCGAAAAGCAGAGATGGCAAACGCGTCCGACTTCGGAGAAATAGGCAACAGCCCTGCTTGCAACTCAACATCCTCAAACCGAGAGGCTCCACCATCCCCAGCGTAAATCCTCAGGTATCGCATGCAGTCAGCTCCGATCGAAAATGCTCGTCGCGGGAAGCACGCATGTCCATGGGTGAGACCTGCGTCCCGCATAACGCCTGTTCATAAGCTGTCTCAACACCCTTTTAAATCACCTTAAGCTGTTAAAGCCCCAAGAGAGGTTTTGAATAGTTCTAGACTGGCCTGAAACAAAGCCGGGCGCAAGCTCTCTCCCGACCGGCTGCAATCGTAGGCCATCTCAGCTTATTTTTCGAGTGGCCCAGCGTCAATGAATCGTTGGTGTGAGAGGCGAAGAGGAGGTGCTGGGCGGATTGTCGGCAAGCGTTACCTTACCTCGTTACGGAAGGGTTCTCCGTGATTCGGTCAGAATCGCCGGACATAAGCTAGTTTGACTGTAGGAATCCCCGAGCAGTTATTGTGAACATTTCGCTGTCCTGCTCCGGACGGCACAATGTACAAAAACGACAAAGATCGGGGAACGCTCAGAGTCGGGCGGCTTGGTCTAGGAGCGTTCGACCTTGGGCGTTGACTGAGCTCCCAGCGGTTCGCAGAAAGGATCCATCGGAATAGGCGCGTACTCGACGTCGATGATCTCGAGATGCTCCGTCTTCGCTGGCGCGCGCAGGTCCACGCGGTCGCCGGGGCTCGCCTTCATCAGCGCATTGGCGAGAGGCGAGCGCCAGCTGATGTAGCCACGGTCGAGGTCCACCTCGTCGATGCCGACGATCGAGACGACGTGTTCGAGGCCGGCGGCGTCCTTGTAGGTCACGGTTGCGCCGAAGAAGACGCGCGTAGCGGCTGGCCCCGGCCGCGGAGCGGCGGGATCGACGACCACGGCCGCGTCAATGCGTTTCGTGAGGAAGCGAATCCGCGAATCGATCTGGCCTAACCGCCGCTTGCCGTAGAGGTAGTCGGCGTTTTCACTGCGGTCCCCGTTACTAGCAGCCCACGCTACGACCTCCACCACCGCGGGCCGCTCGCGACTCAATAGGAACCGATGCTCGTCTTTCAGCCGCTGCAACCCGGTGGGCGTGATGTAGTTTTTGAGGGTCGGCCCCGCTTCCTCGCGCACCGGTCCTCGGAGCGGCCGCTTTGTTCGTATTTGCCAATCTGCCATGGGAGTCGTGTACTTGTGGGTGACCCAATCTCGGAAAGGTCCGCGACTTGATCCCGATAATTCCTCGCACGGTGAAGGTGACGTACGCCGGCTAGATGTCGAATGATACATCGGTCTTTCCTGTGGCACTCTTAGAAAATGCGGTGACCCATCCGATTGCATATCAAGGCCAAGAAGTATGCGGTTCACCTAAGCGATGAGTCGACGAGGTGCCCATTTTCAATGAATTGTTTGTGTTCGACCTGTAGGCTCACAAATTCCGGGCGCTTTGTCGGCAACCCTTCCCTTACCGGATTATGGAAGGGTTGCCCGTCAGTCGTCCAGAGCCAGGATTCGCCTTCGACCAAACGGGTAAAATGACCCTGTTGCTGTCGATTTTAGCCTTTGCCGTTCGTCTTAAATTAGAGGAGATGAAACTGATGAGCAGCGGCTACGCTGAAGTGAACGGTATCAAGCTCTATCACGAGATCTACGGCCAGGGCGAACCTCTCGTGCTGATCCATGGCGGGCTGACGACGATCGACGAGATGCAAGGATGGGTGCAGCCCCTGGCGGAGAAGCGGCGGGTAATCGCGGTGGAGATGCAGGGCCACGGTCGCACGGCGGACACGGACAGGCCGATGAGCTTCGCCACGATGGGCGACGATATCGCGGCGCTGCTGAACCATCTCAAGATTCCGAAAGCCTTCGTGGTCGGCCATTCGTTCGGCGGCGCCATCGCGATCCGCGTGGCAATCCAGCATCCGGACAAAGTCCGGCGGCTGGTGGTCGTCTCGTCGCCTCATGCCAGGTCCGCCTGGTATCCGGAGACACAAGAGGGAATGAGCCAGGTCGACGCTAGGTTGGCCGAAAACATGATGCACACGCCGACGGGCAAGTTTTCAAAGCAATGGCCTGAGCCGCAGCGCTTCCCTCAGTTCCTTGACAAGATGGGCAAGATGATGAGCAAGGACTACGACTGGTCGGCCGACATCGCGAAGCTGCCGATGCCGGTGCTGCTGGTGTTTGCTGACAACGACTCGGTCTCGTTGAAGCACATTGCGGAGTTCTTCGCGCTGTTGGGCGGGGGCGTGAAGGAGCCGGGTTGGCTGAACACGCGGCTGTCTAAGCCGCGCCTGGCGGTCGTGCCTGGCTACAGCCACTACAATTTCATAAGCTCGCCGGAGGTGCCGCAGATTGTCGGCAAGTTCCTAGCCGATCCACTCACCCATCCACCGGAAGGCGCAGCCGCCGCGTCTCAGGTCGCGCCGGCGCCGGAGAAGACGCAATAGGCCGGGATCAGGAACCCTACGGGACAGGCAGCCTGATCGGTCCGCATCCGCTTCACCGCATCGGAGCGTCAGGGACCCTGCGGTTTTCGCTGCAGACGGTGTCCACAATTATTGCGGACCAAATCGCAGTGACAGCACTGCCGGCAACTGCCGGCGCATTGATTATGCGACTACATTGTTCTATAATGTAGCTACTTTGGGGAGTATCGCTGAATGGAAAAAGTTGGTATTCGCGAGCTGAAGACGCATTTAAGTCGGCACCTCAAGAAAGTGCAGTCGGGAAAGCGGTTGCTGATCACCGAACGGGGTCGCACGATTGCGACCATTAGCCCGGTGGACGCACCCCGTGCGCTCGACTGGGCCTATCGCATGGTGGCCGAAGGACGCGCACAGTGGAATGGTGGGAAGCCTGGCATTCCTAAGAATCCTGTCAAGTTAAAAGGAAAGAGGACGGCCGCTTCTGTCGTGATCGAGGACCGGCGGTGAGGCTCTATCTCGACACCAGCAGTCTGGTCAAGCTATTCATCGCGGAAACAGGTTCCGATGCGGTACGCGAATTGGTAGACAAGACAGACACGATTTGCACCTCACCAGTCGCCTACGCTGAAGCCAGAGCCACGTTCGCCAGGCTGCGCAGGTCCGGCCAGCTCGACGCATCCACATTCGCGTCGGCGAAACGGGAATTTGAGGCATATTGGCCGACATATTTGACCGTGAATGTGACCGATTCAGTTTGTCGTGAAGCTGGTGAGCTAGCAGAGCAGTTTGGCCTCCGAGGTTTCGACGGAATCCACCTCGCGTCCTTCACTCAAGTAGCTCGGGAGGCTGGAATTCGGGAAACGAGCTTTTCCAGCTTCGATGACCACCTAAATGAAGCGGAACGACGTTTAAGGCGTGTTCTCGCCAGACGTGGACGCTGAGAATTTGTGCGCATTTACTTGGGGGCACTAAGCATCCCCGCCGTTTCCTTTGAGTTCCTTAGAGCCTATTCAGCCGTGTATGTGATCTCCATTCGATGAATGAGGAAACATGATAGGGCAAGGATCGTGATGGTAAGAAGGAACAATCCGAGGACGGCAAAAAAGGGAGGGACGGGTTCCGCAACTATAGTGAAAACGGCCAAGGCACCAGAAACCGGCAAAGTGACGGGGCATAGATGCTTCAGATAGAAAGTGACGGTGAGCATCTGGGCCCAGGCAGGAAAGATGGCGGCGATCGTTTCCCATCCCATGATCACGACTCCTGGGACAATCGGATTCTTGAAGAGAAGGCTGAGAGCAAGAAACACCGCGCCGTAGCCGATACAAGCGAGGGCCGTCACCAGGAGATAGGACCCCAACTGGCCGAGACCCGGCCCATCAAAGACATACGATTTCCCCGTTGAACCAAAACGGCTATACATGAGGTAGAAACAAGCAAGGACGGCTGTTTCGAAGAGCACGATGGCAACGACCGAGCCGGCAAGAAACTTTCCCACCACCAAGACTTCTCTTTTTACGGGCACGAGAAATTGATAATGAAGAGTACGTTCGACCATCTCGCCGCGAAATAGCCACGTAAAGATGGCCATACAAGCAAAGAAGATGCCCAAGCGGAAATAGTAGAGCTGCACTATTGCCGCGAGGACCTGTGTATCGGCCTCGATTTGCGGGGAACCCGCGGGGTGGTTTCTGTCGACGATGACGTGCGTCAGAATGACGAGCACGGGAACCCAAGCGAGGAGGTAGATCCCAATCCTGCGGCGCGTAAACAAATTCCGGCGAAGCTCGTTGCGCACAAGTATAGAGATCTGGCTACCATAAAGCCGCCACGGCTGTTCCTTTGCCCACTCTTGGGCCCGCGCGGCTAAATCTTGAGCACTCATGCCGGCCCCCGATCCGACCCGATGAGATACTGGTAGATGGAATTGACGTCATCATCGGCAGGCGCAACGGCGTCAACTTCCACGAGACCCCCGGAAACGATCTTGTTCAGCAAGAGATAAAACTGCTCGGCGTCACGCGTGCGCACCAAAACGCCCTGGCCATCATTGAGAATTTTGACCTCCACAACGTGATCGAGTTCAAACGCGGCTGCCGCCAACCGCGCCGCATTCGAACAACGGACAAGTATCTGCATCGGATGGTCGCGAACTTCCCTGCGGACCTCGCGGATTTGTCCTTCTGCGACAACGTATCCACTGCTCATTAGTACGACGCGGTCGGAGATGCGATCGACTTCCTCCAAAATATGGCTGGAAATGATGACGTGCATCCCTTGCTTGGCAATCGCTTCAAAGAGCGCGATTGACTCCGCACGGGCCATGGGATCAAGCCCGTTGAGCGGTTCGTCGAGAACCAGCACGGAAGGATGATGGGCGATGGCTTGCGCGAGACGAATGCGCTGACGCATCCCTTTGCTATAGCCGGCTACCTTGCGCCGCGCCACTTGGGCCATGCCAGCGCGCTGCAGCGCTTCGTCCGTGAGCTTGGCAGCCTGATCATGCGCAAAACCATGAAGACGCAGTGGCCAATAAATGAAGTCATAGCCCGTCGTGCCGGTAGGAAAAGAGTCAAACTGCGTGCAATATCCCACGAGCCGAAAGAACTCTATGGGTTGTTGCGGGGTAAGGCCGAGGACGTAAATGGCGCCTCGCGAAGGCCGGATCAGGCCCGTCATCAAGTTCATCAGCGTGGTCTTGCCCGAGCCGTTGGGACCGACGAGGCTGGTAATCCCGGGTTTGAGAGTGAAGTTCACTTTGTTCACCCCGAGAACTTCTCCGTAAAACTTGGAGACGTTCTCGAAAACGATTTGGCGGGCGTCCGGTGTCATCCACGCACCACTTCACGTGCCTTCAAGCGCGCATTGAGAATGACAAGCGAGAGCAGGCAGACCAAAATGAGCACGCCCCAGGCAGCGGGAACTGGAATTTCGTTCCCGCTCAGCTGACGAAACCCTTTTGCTAGGATAAGACGGAACATTTCTGTGAAATTCAGCAGCCGACCCCAATAGGTCCCCATAATCGAGTTGTACATTTCACCGATGCCCGCAGGGACAAAAAATGAGATGAAGATTACGCCTGTAGCCACAATTCGCAGCTTGACCGATGCTGATACCGCCAGAGAAATGAGGGAAAGCATGAGGATCCAGATGGCGGAGCACAACACGATAGGAACGATCATCCACAAGTGCGACCAGATCCATCCGTTCCTGGCCAACCCGGCCTGCAGGCCGAATAAAAGCAAGCTCGGAACCCATGTGACCGCGGACAGCAGTAGACCCAACACCGCGAGTTTTCCTAGAACATAATCGGCCCT
Organism: Acidobacteriota bacterium; assembly: GCA_003223245.1. Taxonomy (GTDB): domain Bacteria; phylum Acidobacteriota; class Terriglobia; order Acidiferrales; family UBA7541; genus Acidiferrum. The sequence goes on along the minus strand of QHYI01000150.1, from coordinate 233 downwards.
GCTGAACGGCCGGCTTAGAAAAAGCAGAAGCGCACCGTTGGTTAGGTCTCCAGCGATCAAGACCGGGCCAACCCAGCAGTTCAACAGAAAGGCTGCCTGCGTCTGCGCGATCATGATCGTGGTGAAGTACTCGTTTTCCACTAAAAACAAACCACTGGAGCGTACTTGCATCAGCAATTGAACCGTTTTGTTGTTGGCGACAAAAATGTAACCTGCGAAAAACAGGATGGGAA
>QHYI01000149.1 GCA_003223245.1 Acidobacteriota bacterium | reverse complement strand
GCTGGGATGCACTCCGTAGTGCGAAGCGATTTCCTGAATGGTCTTCTGTTCCTTGATCGCCTCCAGCGCGATTCGTGCTTTCATCTCCGCGCTGAAGCTCCGCCGTTGCCTCGATTTCATTTCTGCTCCCTTTCCGAGGCAGCGATTTTATACCTTATTGACTGGTCCGAATTTTGGGGAGCACCTCACTTCCCTGCTTCCGCGTTCCCGAAGCGAGCCACGAGTCGTTCAAGAAACTCGATCTGTCCCTTGTTGATACGGACCCGCGCTTCCGCAAGTGGAAACCAATGTGCCCGGTCAACCTCAGGAAACTCTCGCTTTTGGCCGGATTTCGGTGGCCATTCCATTGAGAACGTATTGCTTCGAATCGCCGTTGGGCAATCCCCTTCGAGGGCCCACACGGTTACAACCTTTCCGCCCGCCTGCCTAACCTTGCCCAAGGGCATAAATTCCCCTTCGGGCTTGACCCCCGTTTCTTCTTCAAATTCACGCTTCGCGGCCGCCAACTCGTCCTCCCCGTTCAGGTATTCGCCCTTCGGAATAGACCAAGCTCCGATATCCTTCTTCTGCCAGAAGGGTCCGCCGGGGTGAACCAGAAACACCTCGAGCTCCCGGCCACGCCGCCTGAACATTAATAGGCCGGCACTCGATTGTTGCATGACCGTTCCCTTCTACAGCCGGGAATGCGGGTGGCACGGCCTGACTGACCGGAGCGGTCGTCCGTACCGGGATGCTGGCCCGCCGATGATGATGCTAACGTCGGTTCCCATAACCGACCTAAGATACCGACGGTTTCCCGCCACAGAGTTGAATTGCGTGCCTGAAAGCTTTCACGAAACGTCCGGCGTTATCTCCGTTATCAAAGACAAGTTCAACCCAGGTGTGTTTGCTTTCTTCGGCCTTCCCACCCGCCGGAGTAAAAGATTCCGCGACCTTTTTTTCGCTATTCGTTGTTTCCGCAACTACGGCATTCTCGAAGGGATTGTCTTTCACCCGAGCTACGCTATTGGGGTCAAGGTCTTTCAGCGAAAAGTGGTACGTGTGAGTGCCGACATCCTTATAGTTCAAATCAACGGACCACGTTATCGTCGCGAGACAACCATGACTGTCGAAAGTCGTCACATCATGGCGCGGCTCGCAGTTTGGGGTGCCCAGCTTACACGCTCCCTTATCCGTATTTCTCTGCCCCGTGAACTGGCTTCCGTTATCCGCAGCAAAATTGTGCATCCACACCAAAGTATCTTCCAAACTGGCGGGTTGTTGGGCACCAGGGGTCACGTTCAGGACGACCACGAGGACCAGTATCGTTCGCATGGAATCAACTCCGACGCAGGCAAGCCTATCGTGTGGAGGCTGCGCTTTCAACCGCTAGTTGTCGAGCAAACGGTGAACCGTAGTAAGCCTCGCACTCCTATCTCGAAGCCGAGAGATGGACGCTGATCGGCGCGAGCGCCGCTTGTCCCTTCCGCATCCTCTCTCCGAGAGGTTCGAGGTGAATCGGCGCGAGTCAAAGATTATGTTCGTGACGCCCTGACAACATTCCTATGATTGGGCGGCTACCGCCGAGGCCGCCGAGGATAACTGCTTGGCCACAAGCCGAGCGGTATGTTATAGCCGCCGACCCACTAATCCGCGTATGTATATAGACTCAAGAAACGCTCAGCCTTCTTACGGGGCTATCCGATGGAATCCTTCACTGGCTTTGTGTCCCAACACATCCCATGGTTCTGGGGTGTTCTGGCGTGGTCTCTAGCAATTCTTGGATTGAGTGCGATTGCCGCAATTCCTGCTTATTTCCTCTTCTATCCGATCACCACAAATGTGCGGCGAGGAGTGGCGTCCTACCTGTCTCGATTAGTCTCTAGGCAGTCGGCGGCACGCGAACGTCGGCGGCGGGCAGTTGAAGCGCTGATTGAGGACTTCAAGGACAATGCCGGCATCACTTACGTGTCCGAAGGCCTTACGCGCCTTGAGGCAGCGCTCGCGTCGTTTTCCAAGATCACTAAGAAGCTAAAACCACAGCTTGCCCGTGTTTCTGATCTACAGCGCGCTTTTGAGCGAGCTGGCAATAAACTGACAGAATCTGCGTTGAAGGCAACTCCGGCTTTTCCAAACCTGCCAACGGCAGATCAACTATCTGCGGTGCATGGAAGTCTCCGAACCGCAAAGGCCCGTTTGTTCGTATCGAGCACGATTCTGATCGCGTTGATCTCCGTCAATACAGGAATGCTGGGTCAAATCCTGCGCGATTTGGGATTCATCCCTCACGACCTTACCTATTTTGGTATTCCGCTGTACCTGGTTTTCGCCTTCATGCTTACGCTTGTCGAGGCTGGATTAGGATATGTGCACACCGCCGGCCGCCCGACACCCGACGAGGCTTCACGCATTGCGGTTTGGCCGCTCATTGCCTCTTGTTTCGCGGTAGTAATGGCCTGCGTGGAAGGCTTCTTTTATTCCCAGGTTGCTCCCAGCAGGAACTCCCTGGTTGACTTGCCGATCGGGCAACAAATCAAGCAGGGAACATTATTCTTTCTTTGGGGGGCGACTCTTGTACTTGTGCTTTTCGGCCTGGGAGCAATCTGGTCGGCATCGCTTGAGCGAATCGCCAAGTCCGCGGATCACTTCCCCGCGCTGGTACGACGCTTGTGGCGGTATCGCGAAAAATTTGATGCTGCCTGTGCACGTGCAGGAAGAGGCGCCGGACGGCTGAGGGAGGAAGTTGAGGTTATCCAGCGAGACCTCCAAGCCGCAGCCCAGGAAACCACGTCGCTCGCCGCTTCGGTCGGGGAGCTGAGAGACGGAGCGACCTCGGGGAATCTTGAGGACGAGGTGGCACCCAGGCAGTTAACGACGGCGGAAGCCCATCACTTCACCTCCTTGGCTGGGATGTGGTTCCTGTTGACACTCCTAAGCCTCTTCATCGTCATAGCGAGCGGACTTTATGCGTTCTTTCCTTACATTGGAATAAAGGCTGCATGGCTGGTTTCCGCGGGCTTAGCGGCCTGCTTTTTGATCTTGGGATTGTTGCTACCGCGGGGCGAACTACTTCTTGATGGAACGCGAAATCGGCGATTTATTGTTTCGGGGGCGCTGTGGAGGCGAAAAACGGCAGTCCTATTAGCCGTGATGGTTCTCACCGCGTTTGGCATACTCCTTTGGCGCGTTGGCGTGACTCGCTACCAGGCGGCATTCTGCATTCTCATCCTTGTCCTTTGTGGTGCGCTGAGCGCTGCGGCAAGTCAGGCAAGTGCGACCGGCAAGGGCCTGCGCATATGGCTTCGTCTCTGTGTCGGCGTGCTATTCGCAATCGTTGAAGAAGTCCTGCGACTCAGTGTAAGGATTTTTCTGGCGGTCACTTTTTGTTTCGAGGTCGTAGCTCTCGCGCTGGCCGCCCCAGCATTCCTGCTGCGCGGCCGCGAAGTGCCGTCGCTACACGGAGTGGAAGAAACTAAGCGTCAGACCTTCTCGGTGCTTAGCGCGTCTTGATTCATTCAATGCTATTGATGTTCTTCGACATGTCCAAATCGCGCGTTGTACTGCTACCGGTGGTCGCAGTCCTCTTGGGAGGGTGCTCAGTCGATAAATCACGATCCGCCGGTACGTCCGTGGTCGTGCTGGTGGACTTCAGCAAGAGCTTTGCGCCCCTCGTAAACGATGAGCGGGCACTTGAGGAACTCGCCACGGCAACATCGGAACTCGCTCAAAGAGAATGGCAGCCTCCCGTAGAAATTCTGTGGTCACGTATTCAGACTGCCAGTTTGATTTCAGGTCCGCTGTGTGGTCCTTTCCAATTCCAGCAATCCCTTATTAAACGCGACAACGATGACTCTGCTCAGGTGGCGGACAAATTGCAGACCTGCGCGAAAGCTGTAGTGCGGGCTTCCGCTGCTGGTTCCGAGCGGTCTGCATATACGGATATTTCAGGAGCAGTGGCGCTGGCAACAGAACAAGGGCAAAGCGTTCTCGGTCCGAAGTACCTAGTCATCGTCTCTGATTTCATGGAGGATTTGCCTCGCGGTAAGCGCCCAATCCGACTACAACTGAACGGTGAACGAGTTCTTTTACTCCACCGGCCGGGAACGGAAAAGACGCCGCTAGCACTGGTTGACCATCTTGCGCGGATTCAGCGCTGGAGCGAAGCACTGCGAGAAGCTGGAGCCGTGTCGGTGGTAGCCCTACCGCTCAAAACATGCCCGACACGGCACGACCGGAGATCCTCAAAACCGTGGCAGCCACGTTGAACAAGGCCGCCCGCGACTGGCAGCCCCCCGTCACAGTGACTTGGGCCGACTTGCGGGACGAAACTGCCATTCCGTTACAGATACCTCCGCTGGAATTTACTCCGCGGTTGGTCAAGGCCATGGACTCCCCAGCTCAAGATTTTTCCACGTTATTGAATGAATGTGCCGAGAATATGCAGCGATTCGCGCCCGGGGCTAGGGTCGGAGACGTGGTAGGTTCATTGAGTTTTTATTCTTCCGCTGGAGTGCTCGATGCGGACCATGTTTTCCTGATTGTCTCGAGTTTCCCCAATTTGCCCAGCGCCCGGCGCGACTTACTCTTGAACCTCAAAGGCGTAAGGGTGGCGATGCTTCCTGCCCCCAATCGCGCGGACGCTTCTGACGAAGACGCATACTTGGCGCGAGTCGCTCAGTGGGAGACATGGCTTAAACAACAGCACGCAAACGTCTGTCGTATCCCCTTCAATGGCGTAACCACGGATTCGCTGATCGAATGCTTCCGTGGATCCTAAGACCGAGCTTGGTCTTAGCCGGGCCGAGCATGCCGGGCGGAACAAGGGACTCCTCGCTCCGCCACTGCCATCACGAAAAGCGATCTAGCCACGACCAGTGCATACCGAATTTGACCTATCCGAAATCAGTGAATCACCTCATGGAGTACCTTTCGGCGAAAGATTAGAGTAGCACTCCTGTTCATGGGGTTTTCTGCGCAATCTTGCTTTGGCTCATTTACGGAAGCAATATAATGAAAAAGGATTTCTCACACCATAAACGCACCCGAGATTGCCAACCGCAAGTGATTCCGTAAATAGGACTTGACAGAATTGGTAGACGAGGCTTATTTTAGCTCGCGTTCGGCGAAGAGACATTTTGCTCTCCGTCCGGTGTCCTTTCGTCGATGGCGAGTTCCCCAACAATTTCATTATTGCAAGCCATAAAGGCCCTTATGAGCGCTCCTGTGCCCGGTGAAACAATTCGAGTATTCCTGCTGATAGAAAATCGTCTGCTGCGTGAAACCCTGGTTCGTCTTTTTCGCAAGCGCTCCGACCTCATGGTTGTCGGGCAAAGCGGACAAGCCGATCTAGGCGCCCAAGAAATACTGGATTCCAACTGCGACGTGCTGGTTGTCGGTTCGTTCCAGACCAATTGGCTTCCCGTGAATTTCACTCTTGAAAGCATGGGGCAACTGGGTTTCAGGGTCATCCTGATCGGGCTGGACCCGGACGAAAGACAATTCATGGATGCCATTCGGGCCGGGGTAACCGGCTTCTTGATGAAAGACGCCTCGGCTACGGATGTCGTAGGTGCCGTGCGCGCTGTTTTTCGGGACGAGGCAGTTTGCCCTTCGCAACTTTGCGGGAGGCTATTCCGCTTCGTCGCTCAGACGGCCAAGGAGCCCTCTTCTCAAGGCCAGCCTTCGAAACCCGAACTTACGTTGCGCCAGCGGCAATTGGTCGCACTCGTAGCCAAGGGTCTGACCAATAAGGAAATCGCTTCACGCCTGAATCTGTCTGAGTTTACGGTAAGAAACCACATTCATCGAATTCTAAAGCAGGTAGACGCCGAGAGCCGAAGTGAAGCGGTTGACGTAATCCGCGCCAGCGGTTTCGTCTTAAACGCGTAAACGTTCCACAATCTCTTTCATGATTCCAAAGAAGAGCGACGGAAGTGGGGAGCCGATGCCCACTCCCGGCACGACTCACGCAGTCAACAGCTTCGTACACCCTTCGCCAATGAAATCGTTGCGGTGATTTCTGCACCCTCCCGAAATCCGTGCCGAGAGGCATCGCGGCAATTTCTCACGCTTACTACTACGTTTGCGCTTCACCGAGAGCAATCCTAAAATCCTTTGGTGATGATTTTTACCCGTCGGAGGTTCTTCCAACTTGGCATGGGAGCCGCGCTGTCAGTACAAGCTGACCGCGTCCTAGCGCAGGGTGTTTCGACCCACACCGCTAAGCCCTTGCCAAGGCCCGCGCCCTCAGGGCGTCCGTTCAACGCGCATTTCATCGACGTTGCGGCTCCCGCAGGTCTGCACGCGCCGGTGATCTACGGCGACTTAGACATCAAGAAGTACATCGTGGAATCAACAGGATGCGGCTGTGCCTTCATTGATTACGACAATGATGGCTGGATGGATCTGTTTGTTCTATCCGGCACGCGTCTCGGAGGTGCCCCTGAGGGGACCACCAATCGGCTGTACAAAAACAACCGCGACGGGACATTTACAGATGTTACGGACAAAGCGGGCTTGCGGGCGATCGGTTGGGCCTGCGGAGTCTGCGTTGGAGACTACAACAACGACGGCTTTGACGACATTTTTTGTACCAATTTCGGTCAGAACACGCTTTACCGCAATAACGGCGATGGCACGTTCACCGATGTAACCAAGGCGGCCGGCCTATGGAACGATCAACCAAGGTTTGGAGCTGGCTGCACTTTTGTGGACTACAACAGGGATGGGCGCTTGGACCTTTTTGTCTCCAACTACGTTCGTTTCTCTTTCGAAAATGCCGCCGCCCCTGGCGAAAACCCGAACTGCCGGTGGAAAGGAGTTCCCGTTGAGTGCGGCCCCCGGGGTTTGGGGACGGGCAAGCATTCTCTTTATCGAAACAACGGCGACGGGACGTTCACCGACGTAACTCAGCAGGCCGGCATTTCGAAGGGCACACCCACTTATGGCATGACCGTTGTCGCGGCGGATTTTGATGAAGATGGATGGCAGGATATATATGTCGCCTGCGACTCCACTTCCAGTCTTCTCTTTATGAACAACCATGATGGGACTTTCCGCGAAGAAGGAGTCATACGCGGCGTGGCCCTGAGCGACGACGGCATGGAGCAGGCCGGAATGGGGGTCGGAGTCGGCGATTACGATTTAGATGGGCATCTCGATATCTTCAAGACGCATTTTGCCGACGACGCCAACATCCTTTATCACAACGATGGGAAGGCCAACTTTGAGGATGCCACGGGGTCGTCACGTCTCGGGATGGAAACTCGTTACGTGTGCTGGGGAGCCGGCATTGTAGACCTCGACAATGACGGTCTCCCGGACCTGTTCATGGTAACCGGTCACGTCTATCCCCAGGTGGAAAAAACGCTGACGCAATACCCCTTCAAAACTCCTCGTGCTCTGTTCAGGAATCTGGGCAAAGGTGTGTTTGAAGAACTTATCAAGGAAGCGGGAACGGGAGTGGCGGCCGCACACTGCAGCCGAGGATGCGCTTTTGGAGACTTCGACAACGATGGGGACATCGACATCCTGATCGTCAATCTCAACGAGCCCCCTTCGCTATTGCGCAATGACCTAAGCGGGAAAGCCAACTGGATCAAAGTGAAGTTGGAAGGGACAAAATCGAATCGAAGCGCCATCGGAGCCCGGGTGCTTGCCCACTACGGCGGCAAAACCCAGGCGCAAGCAGTCTTGAGCCAATCCAGCTTTTATTCGTGCAACGACCCTCGCTTACATTTCGGTGTAGGGAACTCTGCCTCAGCCGATATCGACGTGTATTGGCCTAACGGACTCCACGAAACTTTCAAGCAACTCTCCTGCAATCAACTCGTTACCCTCAAGGAAGGGATGGGGCAGTTAGCCAACCGCGGCTGGTCAAAAGCCTAGCCTCCATTCCCGGCGCCACCTTCTAACTACGTTCTTCCTGCCGACACAATTGTCATTTTTCGCAGAATAACGAAATTCTCCTTGACTTCTGCCTCTTGCAAGACTAAAAGATGCCCCACTGGGTCGGGCTTCTTCTGCTTTGCATAAAGAAAACTGATTTGCTGCTGATTGGTGCGATCGGCGGGGTGATTTGTATTGATTTTGCTAGGGACCTCGTGGAGGAAAAAGATGTTTCATCTAAGAAAGTTTGGGGTTGCCTTTTCCGTGGCTCTCTTCTTGTTGGCATTTTCAGGTATGCGAAGTTTTGCGCAGAACGTTTACGGCACCATCGCGGGAATTGTGACCGATAGCAGCGGCGCTGCCATTGCCAATGCTACTGTCACGCTCACCAATTTAGGCACCAATGAAAAGCACAACATACAGACCGATTCTTCCGGAAACTATACCTTCGTGAACATTTTGCCTGGCCGCTACAAGGTGGAGGTGGAGAAAAGCGGCTTTAAGAAGGTGGTTCGCCAACCTATCCTCGTGGAGATCGAAAGCGGACTGAAGGTGGACCTCACGATGCAGGTGGGGGCCGTGACCGAAACCGTTGAGGTGACCTCCGAAGCGCCTCTGCTCCAGCCGGAAACGAATTCGCTGGGGCAAGTGGTGGAACAGCGCGACGTTACCGAGCTGCCCTTGAACGGCCGCAACCCCTTGGCGCTCGTCGAGCTTGTGCCGGGAGTCGTGCCGCAGGGTCAGCCCTCGGGCGGGAATTCTTCAACGGGAAATCCGGTCGGGGCCAATCCTTTCGCTTTGGGAGATTTTCAAATTGGCGGGGGTATGGCCGGACAAAGCCAGATCCTGATCGACGGCGTGCCCACCAATGGAGCGTATCTGAACGTAGTTACCGTGATTCCCACGCAGGATGCCATCGAGGAATTCAAAGTCCAGACCAATAATCTCGGCCCCGAGTATGGCCGTTTTGCCGGCGGCGTCATAAACCTCTCAACCAAGTCCGGCACCAACACGTTCCACGGCTCGGCATATGAATTCTTGCGCAACAAGGTGCTGAATGCCAATGAGTTCTTCGCCAACGGAAGCGGCGTCCCGCGCCCGCCTTTTACCCAAAATCAATTTGGCGCCAATGTGGGCGGCCCAGTTCTTAAGGACAAGCTGTTTTTCTTCTCGAGTTACGAGGGCTTTCGGCAGCGCAAGGGAAGCATTCTGACAACGTGGGTTCCGACCGCAGCGGAGCGCGGCGGGGACTTTTCTCAAATCGGGTCAAGCGACACGACCACGGTGCTTCCCATCTACGACCCAACTACTAGCGGTGTGGGTGCAAACGCAGGCACACCGTGCGATGCGACCCACGCAACCTGCAGGACGCAATTCTCCTTCAATGGGAAGCTGAACGTGATCGATCCAGCGCGCCTCGATCCCACTGCCGTTGCGCTTCTGTCCTATTGGCCAATGCCCAACCAAACGAACAACCCCAACGGCAACTTTGCTGAGAGCTTCAGCACCGGCGGCGACGTCGATCAGTACAATGAGCGCATTGACTACAACTTGAGTACCAGGCAGAGAATTTTTGGACGGTACACGCATTCCCATATCTTGTCGCTCCCAGACGCTCCATTTAAGGATATCTGCAGCGACCGATGCACCGAAGATACGGTTGCCCACCAGGTTTCCTTGGGCGATACCATCACTCTTTCACCGAAGACCATCGTGGACTTGCATCTGGGCTACACGCGCTACGTCTACCTGCGCACGCCCCTTAGCCAGGGCATCGATCTATCAGCCTTCGGTCCGAACTGGAAGGCTCTAACTTCCCAGATGACCTACACGCACATTCCTACGGTGTGCGTCGCGGAGAAAGCCGGCGATAACCACTGGGGAAACAACAGTTGGTGCTCGCAAGGAACGGGCAGCGGGATCGGCGCCTGGGATGACACGTTCAGCTTCACACCCATGCTCTCAAAGATAATGGGCAAGAATAACTTTAAATTCGGCGGAGAATTTCGCCTCCTTCGCAACAACTATTATCAGAGCAACGACCCTGCGGGCTTGTTCCAATTCGACGCCAAGATGACGGCGGCAAACCCCAACAACGGCACCAACCCAGGGGATAACGGTACATCGGGGAACGGCCTTGCTTCCTTCCTGCTCGGCTCTGGCGATAATGGCAGCGTAACCGAGCCGGCGAGGACCGCCGACCAAATCAAGTACGGCGCACTCTATGCTGGCGACACCTATCAGCTCACCAGAAAGATAACCTTGAATCTTGGAGTCCGCGTCGATTTGCAGGGTGATTGGACCGAACGGTTCAATCGCATCGTCGTTTTTAACCCCAACGAAACCAGCCCGCTCGTAGCCATGAGTTCCGCAGTCGCAGCGGCTTTCCCGAATCTCAAGGGTGCTTTTGATCTCGTTAAGTCCTCACAGCACCCTAGTCGCATGGCCTACGATTCTTGGAACAACGTCAGCCCGCGCATCGGAGTTTCCTATCAGTTCGATAAAAATACTGTTATCCGAACCGGTTATGGGATCTTTTATCTCCCGGTGGATATCCGTTGGGACGATGCACCCCATAACCTCTTCATTAACTCGGCCAATACCACTTGGAACGCAGCGCAGCCCGATGGCGTTACTCCCCGTGATTTTCTTTCCAACCCCTTTCCGAGCGGAATCACTCCACCGTTCGGGAGAAACGCGGCTTTGCTTGTCGTGCAAGGCAACGGCCTGGAAGCGCCCGTAGCGGGTAACAAGGCCCCTTACGTCCAGCAATGGAACTTCGACATCCAGCGCCAGTTCCCCGGCAATACGCTTGTTGACATCGCCTATGCTGGCTCCAAGGGAACACGCTTGCCCATGCATAATCAGGATCTCGATCAATTGCCGCCGCAGTTTCTCCCCAAGAGTGCTGCGGACGTAACCACCCTCAATACACTGGTTAACAACCCGTTCGCCGGCAATTGCACAGGCTGTACTGGGCCTGTGCAGACAGGTGGCGTAGGGACCAGCTTGCAGGTGAAGCAAGCTCAGTTGGATTTGCCCTTTCCTCAATTCGATGATGTGTCGATAGCGGAGCCCAACGACCGCAATTCGATTTATCACTCGATGCAGTTGAAAATCCAGAAGCGCTTCGCTGCAGGAGCGCAAGTGCTTGCTACTTATACTGTTTCCAAACTCATCGACAACACCAACTCCGAAATCAATTGGTTGGAAGCTTCTCCCGTGAGCTGGAATGACGCCAATGCTTACAACCTTCGCAACGAGCGAAGCCTGGACGCCTTCGACGTGCCGCAGCGCTTGGTGCTCGGCTCCGTTCTGGACCTGCCCTTTGGGCGGGGCAAGAAGTTTGGGAGCAATCTGACCGGCGTAGCCAATAAGCTTGCCAGCGGATGGGGAGTCGACACCATCGTCACCTTCCAGCGCGGCTTTCCGATCATCATCGCGGGATGCCCGGGCCTCCTCAGCAACTCCGGCATAGTAAACGCGGGGTGTGGCCGCCCAACGAGAACTGGCTTGTCGCACATGACTTCCGGTTCTCTGGATCAACGCCTCGCTAAATGGTTTGACACGTCTGTGTACTCGAACGGTACGGACTACAGCTTCGGCACCGATTCGCGTACCGAGCCGAACATCCGGAACGACGGAGTGAAGAACTTCGACTTTGCGTTCTTCAAGAACACCAAGTTTGGTCCTGATGAAAGGCTTGGCGCCGAGTTCCGGGCAGAGTTCTTCAACGGCTTCAACACTCCGCAATTTAACCCGCCCGACACTAACTGCTGCGGAGGCACAAGCTTTGGGCGAGTAAGTAGCACGTATAATCTCCCGCGCCTCATTCAGTTCGCGTTGAGGTTTACGTTCTGACCTTCTGCATTCGGGCTTCTGACATCAGAGCCGGGCGGCGGTTTCCCCGCCCGGCTCTGACTTTTTCTTGTGTCTTCTGATTTCACCTCCTGAATGTCCTCGCTTACAATCCTTTCTTGCATGCGTTCCACACACAACAAAATAAGGGGACTGGCTCGCTTGTTGAGACTCGCAAGTTATTGGCGCGAAACCCTTTGGGATGCGGTTTACCCTGAGACTCGAAGGGCGGCTTGCCGCCGCTTTTCTTCCTTATTCGCCTCGCTCTCCATTCGACAAGATGCAATAAACCCTTCGTCCTCCCCTGTCATTCTGAGCGGAGCGACCCGGTCTTTTCCTGCGCACGCCCTTCTTCCCACTGGAAAAAGACGTGCGCCGGGTCGCGCAGCGAAGGATCTCTCCTCGCTTCGCTCGGCTTTTCGAAAATCGAACGTGGGTTTTGCCCTCCTCCTTGCTGTCTCGTCGATTATTCCGAGTCGCGTGTCCTCGCAAACCTCCGAAGCCCAAATCGAGCAATCCTTTCGCGCCGGCCAGCAGGCCCTTAAGCAGGGGGATTTCGCTCGTGCCAAAGAAGAATTCAAGAAAGTGCTGGCCCTCGATCCAAGTTTAGTCGAGGCCGAGGTCAACCTCGGCCTCGCTTACCAGAGCCTGTTCGAATACGACTCCGCAGTCCGCCACCTGGCAAAGGCCCTGCGCGAAAGACCAAACCTTCTCGGCCCCACCGTCATCGTCGGAATGGATTACCTCAAACTGGGCTCACCGGAAAAAGCCGTCCCCTACCTTCAGCACGCGCTGAAACTCGATCCCGCGAATCGCGACGCGCGTCAGGCTTTGGCTTCCTGTTACCTGGCCCAGGACGACTTCCGCAGCGCCGCCGAAGAATTCCGCCAGACCGCCGCCTTGGATTCGGACAAGTCCGAAGCCTGGTTCCATCTCGGTCACGAATATCTCGATCTGTCTGCCAGTTTGGCCTTTCGGGGAGCGCGTTTGTATAAAGAGTCAGCTTGGGGCCACCGTTTTCTGGGCGATCTGTTGTTTCAGCGCAATCGTTGGGAAGACGCGGTGAAGGAATACCAGAAGGCGCTCAGCGCCGGTCCGCGCCAGCCCGGCTTGCATGACTCGCTGGGCCAAACCTATTTGCACGCCGGAAAGCTGGACGATGCCGAGAAAGAATTTCGCTTGGAGTCTCAACTCGATCCTTCGAACGAGCTGGCATGGCTCGGCTTGGCAAGTCTGCAACTGGTGAGAGGCCAGGCGAGCGCAGCACTCGAATCCTTGGTGAAAGCTTGGGAGATCTCTCCTGAATTTTTGGCGTTGCAGCGAAGCTTCCCCTCGATCGACCTCCCGGCGGGGTCGGCAAGGGATCTTGCGTCGCGCGAGCAAGACGAGCCCGAAAGCGCGGTAAAGCACTTTTTATTAGCGGCTCTCTACGCGGCCGCCAGTGAAACCGCTCTTTCCGACAGCGAATGGAAGTCTTTTCGTGCACAATTCCTGTCTTGGCGGCAAGCGCAGGATGCCGCCGACACACGTTCGAATGACGATCCCTGCAAAGCCTATCGCTATTCTCGCTGCATCGATTCGCTGAAAACAGCAACGCATCTCACCGATTCGCAGCGCGTGCTGTTGGGAAGAACTTATTTTGAATCGCAGCAGTACGAACCGGCAGCCGATGCATTGGGGCAGGTGCCGGGCGTCAACAGCGAAAACGCCGAGGCCAGCTACTGGCTCGCGCGCACCTACCAGGCGCTCGGAGCTGCAGCTTACGCACAACTCGAGGAATCTTTTCCCGACTCCTGGCGCACTCACCAACTTCGCGCGGAAGGCCTCGCCCTGCGCCAGGATCTCGACGGCGCCATCAAAGAATATCAGTCCGCTCTGCAGTTGCGTCCCAATGAGCCGGAACTTCACCAAGCGCTCGGCCAGCTTTACCTCGACAATCATTCCGACGCCGAAGCCCGGACCGAATTGGAAAAAGCGTTGGAACTCGATCCAACGCGGACGCACGCGCTTCTGCTTCTTGGGCGCTTGTATGTGCAGAACCGGGAGAACGAAAAAGCTCTTTCCTATCTACAGCGGGCTTTGCGCCTTCAGCCGGATTTGGCGGAAGCCAGCGAGTTGCTTGGAACGGCCTACGTGCGCCTGGCACAATTTGCGAATGCCATTCCCAGACTCGAAAAGGCCGCCCCACGGGATCATTACGGGAACGTTCACTATCAGCTTTATTTGGCCTATCACAAGCTCGGCCGCGACGAACTTGCGAAGAAAGCGCTCGAGCGCTCACAGGAACTCCGCAGAAGCTCCCTTGAACACGACCAGGCGGTCATTATGGGTTCTCCCCAAGTGGAAACTGAGCCGCAATGAAGTGTCGCCCGGATTTGGGCTGATTTCCTACTCATTGCACGGGGTTAACGACAACCCAGGCGCTGAAGTGCGGGAACAAAACTCTTCCACGGTTACAAAACTGCCGCTACCTCTTGGAATACGTTAGAATCAAGACCGGAGGAGTGGGTGAGCGGTTGAAACCGGCGGTCTTGAAAACCGTTAGGCTCGAAAGGGTCTCGGGGGTTCGAATCCCCCCTCCTCCGCCACTAAACTCAGGGTCCAGCCCGGAGACCTGGGTTACACAACGTACCTAAGACATAGGTAACACTTTTGGGCCGTACGGATTTTCGAGTGGTTCGAGCACTCGCGTCTCCAGATCGAAGTACCCGAAATCACATCTTGTGTTCGAAACCCTAATCAAAATCAGCCCCCGCCAACGTAGTTTATAGTCTAGCTATCTTGAGAAATTTCCAAAGCGGTGAACTTGCTGCCAAAGCCTATACTGGAATCCTCGAATTTATGACTTCCTCCCGCGCGATTACTTGGGCCCTAGGGCTATGGGTGTTTGTCCTTGTCGTGTACGCCGGCATGTCCCTGTCGCATCCGCGCGGCTCGCAAACGCTGGTTGTGTTTGGAAATGTCGTGCAGTGCATCGTGCCCCTGGTGGCCAACGCCGGGTTGCTCCTTAACGCCGGAACTCCGTACTGGCGGCGCAACATCTTCTGGATGCTGATCGCCCTGAGCTGCACCCTCTGGATGATCGGGCAGTTTCAATGGACCTATTATGAAGTTTACCTTCACAAGCCGTTCCCAGGCTTATACCCCGGCGACGTGATTATGTTCCTTCATGGCATTCCCTTGATGGCCGCGCTGACCCTCCAGCCACATCGGAAGCGCGAAGAGTTGCATGCTCGCCTCGGGTACTTGGACTTTAGCCTGCTGCTAACTTGGTGGACATTCATTTACGTCTTCTTTGTTCTGCCGTGGATTTACGCTGCTCCGACGCTCGCGCAGTACAATCACAATTACAACCTCGTCGCGAATACACAGAACGCCGTTATTGTTGCCGGACTCGTCGCTTTGTTGTTGCAGAGCAAGAGTGCATGGAAGACGGTGTATGCCCACCTCCTAGGCGCATCCGCTTTGTACATGCTCATCTCTTTTGGCATCCATATTCAGAATGCCGCAGGCGAGTACTACACGGGGAGTTTGTACGACCTTCCGCTCATCTCCGTTTTTTTCTGGTTTGCTTTGGCTGGTTTGAATGCCTATTTGAATCGTACGCACCTGGATGCTGCTTTGGTGGACGATGGCTTTAGTTCGGGAAGGGATTCCCCTAGCAACGTCCAAGTCTGGTCGAACCGTTTGGCCATGGCCGCCGTAATTTCTTTGCCCATCCTGGCCTTGTTCAGTCTGCACTTTGACGGCGGGGTGCCGGAAGTCCGTGATTTTCGGCTGATTACAACCATGGTCGCGGCCTTGCCGCTGGCGGCCTTGATCTTCGTGCGCAGCCACTTTGCCGAGGCGGACCGCGCCCGCTTGCTTGTGCAATCGGAACAAGCATTAGAAAACCTCAAGCGTCTCCAGGCACAACTGGTTCAAACGGAAAAGCTGGTTTCGCTGGGACAACTCGCCGCGGGCGCGGCCCATGAAATCAATAATCCTCTTGCCGCCATTCTCGGCTTTTCGGATCTCCTGGCTGATGATGAAGCCTTGCCGGAGAAGGTGCGCTCAACGGCCTCGAAAATCCGCGAACAGGCTCGCCGGACGAAAACATTGGTAGGAAATTTGCTCAGTTTCGCGCGCCAGGTTCCCGCCGAGCGCACGCTTCTCGATATCAATACCGTAGTGGGCAATGCCGTGCAACTTCGCGCGCTCGACCTGCGCTCTTCCACTACACGCATCGAACAGCGGCTCGAATCCGTGCTTCCTGGAGTGCGCGGAGACGGAAATCAACTCATGCAGGTCTTTTTTAATCTCATCAGCAACGCCGTTGACGCCATGGAGGCGCACAAAGGTGGCGTACTGACGATCAAAACCATGCGCGATCGCGGCAACGTGGTTGTCTTATTCTCTGACACGGGTCCCGGCATCAAAGAGCCTCATCGCGTGTTCGACCCTTTCTACACGACGAAACCCGTCGGCAAGGGTACGGGCCTGGGCCTGAGCATCTGCTTCGGAATCGTTCAGGAGCACAACGGAAAGATTCTCTGCTACAACCGGCAGGAAGGTGGCGCGGTTTTTCGCGTCGAATTGCCCGCCGTTCTGGCGGCCCTGCCCGCCCGGGAATTGCAACAGCTCACTACCCAGGGGTCCAATCCCCGCAAGCAGAACTGAAGTCCTTCGCCCCAGCTTCCTGCTGCATCTCACTAAACCGTGTGCGACTCATGTTAGAGTTTTTCATCCCCGGTGCTGGCCTTTCTTAGGGAGAACGAATGCCGGAAATTGCCATTCGCACGCAAAAGCTGTCCCGCAAATTCGGGAACCTCACTGCCGTGGACAGCATCGACCTTCAGGTTGCTGCGGGCCAGTTTTTCGGTTTCCTCGGGCCAAACGGCGCGGGCAAATCCACGACCATCAAGATGCTTACCGGGTTGCTGGCTCCAACTTCGGGAAGCATGGAGCTTGTGGGGTTGGATTTTGCCGCGCATCCGCTCGAAGTGAAGCGTCAAATCGGCGTGGTGCCGGAAGGCATGGGGCTTCTCGATCGCCTTACCGGTTCCGAATACTTGCAGTTTGTTGGCCGCATGTATGGATTGGACCGCGCGACGACCCAGCGGCGAGCGAACGAATTGCTGGACTTCATGCACCTGGCCGACCGGCCTAAAACGTTGATTGCGGATTACTCGCATGGCATGCAGAAGAAACTCGCTCTGGCGGCAGCGGTCATTCACGGGCCACGCATTTTGTTTCTGGATGAGCCCTTCGAAGGCGTCGATGCTCTGGCGGCGGGCGCGCTCAAGGCTCTTCTTGGCCGCATGACCGAACGTGGCACCACGATTTTTTTGACTTCTCACGTGTTGGAAATTGTCGAGCGGCTTTGCAGCCACGTGGGCATCATTCACAAAGGCCGGCTTGTGGCACAGGGTTCCCTGGAACAACTGCGCGCAGGCATCTCCGGCGAGGTTGGCGGAAAAACAACGCTTGAGGAAGTTTTCCTCTCCATTGTGGGCCAGGATGGCACGGAGCGCCCGCGCCTGGAAGAACTCTCATGGCTGATGTAGCCGGCTCCCCCGGGATTCTGACGCAAATTCGTGCGGTTGCCGGACTTCGCTGGCGCATTCTTTGCAACGGCCTGCGGAAGGAGAGCCATCGCCTCCATCTCCTGGGCTTAATCGTTGTCGGAATTCTTGCGGGAGTCTTCGTGCTGGGGCTGTGTTTTGCCTTTTTTGCGGGAGCCTATTCTTTTCTTTCCCAGGGCCGCCCGGCCTGGATGGGTTTGCTCTTCTGGGGCATTTTCCTTTTCTGGCAATTATTTCCTATTTTCGCCGCAGGCTTCGGCACCAGTTTCGAATTCCGCACGATGCTGCGTTTTCCCCTGAATCCGACCGCGTTCTACATCATCGGCTTGGCCTACGGCCTTGCGGACCTTTCCGCGCTGGCTTCCGTCTGTTGGCTGGTTTCCATGACGGTTGCGGTGGCTTCTGCGCAGCCGGGATTGCTGCCGGCGATGCTGTTCGTGGTGGTGCTGTTCTCGCTGCTCAACGTGACCCTGGAGCGTCTCGTAGGTTCTTGGCTCGAGCGGTTGTTGTCGCGGCGCCGGACCCGCGAGTTGTTTTTCGCTTTTTTCATTCTCGCGATGGTTTCTCTCAACCTCATCAACCCCCTTGTGAATCGCTATGGCCCGGTGTTGCGGCCGCTGGCGCTGCGAATCGCCCCTTATTTTGCTTGGTTTCCTCCATCCCTTGCGGGAAGGGCGTTAGCTGCGGCTGCGCAGGCTCATTTTGGCGGGCTTGTTCTGTGTTTGGCCGGACTCTTGCTTTATGCCGCGGTGTTTAGTCTTTTTCTCTGGCGCCGTTTCGCTGCGCAATATCGCGGCGAAGAATTAGCTGAGACAGCTGCACCTGGGCCTGTTGCGGTGCGGCCCATAGCTAGAACACAAGACACTCCCGATCGGCTGAGTGCTCTTTCACCGCAGGTGGCTGCTGTGGTCCGCAAGGAATTCCGCTATCTTACGCGCAATAGCTTTTCCTTTTTTACTTTGATCCTGCCACCAGCACTCGTTTTAATCTTCAGCGCGCAATTTTCCGGAAATCACTCGCCGCTCGCGGAGCGTCCGATCTCACCGGAGATGCTTTTTCCTGGCATCATGGCCTATCTCGTTCTTATTTTGATGGGGCCCGCCTACAACTGTTTTGCGTTCGAGGGCCAAGGAATTCAAACCTACTTCATGGCGCCGCTCCGCTTTCGTGACGTGTTTCTCGGTAAGAATTTGATGCTGCTATTGGTGCTCGCTGTGGAAATGGGTTTGTCGCTGGTGACGCTGGCCTGGCGGCTGGGTCTGCCGTCGCCGCCCGTCTTTATTGCCACTTTGGCCGCCATTGTCTTTGCCGTCGTCGGGCAGTTGAGTATAGCGAACTGGTCTTCTGTAAACTTTCCGCGCAAGTTGGAATTTGGCCAGATGCGCGGCCGGCGGCAATCTGGGATGGCCGTGCTCATCGCCTTTGGTGCGCAGCTGGTGTTCGGGGGAATTTCGGCGGTCGTCGTCTTTACCGGGCGCTGGACGCAAAATCACTGGTTTCCTGCAGAAGCTTTCGCGTTGCTTGCGGTAGCGGCAGTAGGCGGCTATTTTGCTTCGCTGGACGCATTGTCGCGCGTGGCCGAAGCAAAGAAAGAAACGCTGATCGAAGCGTTGTGCCGGTGATGCAGACAAGCTGAGCTTTTTCAAGAGGAGAATCCTTCATGAATTGGCGCGTTCGGACGCTAGGGTGGCTGCTATTTCTGTTGTTCCTGGCTTGTTCCGCACGCGCGCAGACTCCTTCGGATGTTTCTCCCTTCGAGCAAATTCCAGCAGTCTCGGGTTACGAGCAGCCGCTCATCGAGAAGATTCGCAGCCAGCTTCGCAGTCTCTCTCCAAAAAACGATAATCTTGGCAATCTTTGGGTCAGCTTCGGGAGCGGCTCGCCGCATCGCTTGTTGGTCACCGCCATCGACGAGCCGGGGTACGTCGTGAGCGATATCACTCCGGATGGTTTCTTGCAGGTGCAACGCTTGCCGCAAGCGGCGCCCAATCCCGTATTTGACACTCTGCATTTCGCCCAGCCCGTGTGGGTCATGACACGTTCCGGTAAGAAAGTCCCCGGAGTTTTCGCTGGACTCAGCATCCATCTTCAGCCGGCCCGCGTGAACCCACCGAAAATGAATCATCCCGACGAAATGTACGTGGACATTGGCGCCGCCAGCGCTGCCGATGTGCGTGCTGCCGGTGTAGACCTTCTCGATCCTGTCGCGCTGCAACGGAAATGGTTCCCCCTGGGGCAAAGCGGAGAAGCGGGACCAGCCGCGGGCGATCGCTTTGGATGCGCCGTGTTGCTGCAGTTGCTCGAGCGAGCGAAAGACAGCAAAGTAAAAGGAACAACGACGATTGCGTTTGTGACGCAACAATGGACCGGCGGCCGCGGTCTGAATCGGCTGCTAGAAGAGATAAAGCCGGATGAAATGATTTTTGTGGGACGCATTTCGCCAAGCAGCAAGGGAGAAAGGAAAAGCGGCTCCCCGACTCCGGCGCCGGGTGACGGCGTACTGCTAGGGGTTGCAGATGCCTCGGCGCCCCTGAAAGGGTTCTCCAGCGAAATCAAAGCGGTTGCCGAAGCGGATGGGGAGCGACTGACGGCAGTAAGTGCAATTGCGCCTCGCATGGCTGGCTATACCAAGCCGACTGTGTTTCCGGAGCGCTTCTCGCAACTCGGTATTCCAACGCTTTTGCCCGTGACTCCTGGCGAATCCGTCTCCTTGAGTGATAGCGGCGATCTGGAGAGATTGCTGGAAGCGTATTTGCAAATTCCGAAGTCGAGGATGGGGGCCGGCGAAGGAGGCTCCCTAGCTCGCGGCGAAATTTCAACGCTACAGCCACTAGTGGAAGCCTACGGTGCGAGCGCGCATGAGGAAAACGTGCGCAGAGTGGTCCTCAATCATTTGGATCCGAGACTGCAAAAAAGAGTGGAAACGGATGCGGCGGGAAACTTGATTCTGCATCTTGGTGACGCTAAGCCAGAAGGTAAATCGCCGCGGATTGCGTTTGTTGCGCACATGGACGAGATCGGCTATGAGGTTAAGAAGATTGAAGAGGACGGCCGGCTGCTCGTGACAGTACTGGGGGGCGGCTACGCGGAATATTTTCTGGGGCATGTCGTGTTGATTCACAAGAGCGACGGCACTTCTACCGGCGGCGTGCTGGAACTCCCTTTGGGCTGGGATCAACAGAACTTTGAATGGCCGCACGGACCGCGTTCGATGGAAGAGCCTGTGCACATTTATGTCGGCACGCGTTCCGCCGAAGAAACGCAAAAACTCGGGATCAAAGTCGGAGATTGGGTCACGATCCCAAAAGAATATCGGCCGCTGCTGGGCGCACGCGCCAACGCGCGCAGCTTCGATGATCGTGTGGGCTGTGCCGCGCTGATCGAAGCGGTGAAGACGCTCGGTCCCGACTGGTCAGGGCGCGACACCACGTTTGTTTGGTCCACGGAAGAAGAAGTCGGCCTGAAAGGCGCCGCTGCGTACGCGGAGCGCGCAGCCAAAGAAGGCCACACGCCCGATTTTGTTTTTGCCATCGATACTTTCGTTAGTTCCGATTCACCGCTCGAATCGAAGCGCTTCGCTGACGCCGAAATTGGCAAAGGCTTTGTCATTCGTGCGGTCGACAATTCCAACATTACTCCCCGCGAATTCGTGGATCGCGTCGTCAAGCTCGCGCGGGACAACAACATTCCCGTGCAATATGGCGTGACCGGCGGCGGCAACGATGGCGCAGTCTTCACGCGCTATGGCTCGGTGAACATTCCGCTCGGTTGGCCGCTGCGCTATTCGCATTCCCCAGGGGAGGTCATCGACACTCGCGACCTCGACGCTCTCGCCAAGATCATTACGGTGCTGGCCAGGAACTGGTAGCCAAAAGGGTAAGAACCGATGGTGGGGTGAGGGTTCGGTATTGCCTTTCCAGGCTCGCGCCCGGCGCCGTAGAGCGCGCTCCAACCGCGTTCCGCCCAAAGGGGACCGGCAATATTCTTCTACAGCGTCCGTTGGAGTGTCAGCCCATCCCTAGAAGCGCAACGACGCTTTGCCGGATCATTCGCGAGGACTCATTTTTCGACCAGGAAGCTTCCGATGACGAGGGCGTCCATCCCGGAACTAAAGAACGTGCGAATCGCGTCCGTTGGAGTGTGTACGATGGCTTCTCCGCGCAAATTAAAAGAAGTATTCAGGACCACGGGCACGCCAGTGCGCTTCTCGAATGCATCGATCAGGCGCCAATAGAGGGGATTGATATCTTTCTCCACGGTTTGCGGACGCGCACTGCCGTCTACATGCGTAACAGCCGGAATCACGCCGCGCTTCTCGGGTCGTACTTGCGCTGTCAGAATCATAAACGGCGAATCCATGGCGGTCTCCAGGTACTCGCCCGCGGCTTCTTTCTTGAGCGAGGGAGCAAAAGGCCGCCACCATTCGCGGAATTTCACGGCATTATTGACCTTGGCGCTCATGGCGGCTTCGCAGGCATCCTGGACGGCGTAGGCAATGTTTTTGTGACGGTCCTCGATTTCACTTTCCGCCTTGCGTGGCGGACCAAGCACCAAGGACATCCGCGCATAGGGTGCTGCGCCGTTGGTAGCCAACTGCCGCGCATGAACGCGGTACGGCACCGCCTTCGCATCAATAAAAGAAGTCCAATCAATTCCTGGCTGTCCGTAAGGCGCGAGGCCCATCACTTTCCATTCATCGCTGTTGGGCTGAAACCCCAGAAACCCCGCGAAGCCGCTATAAAAAAACCAATCGAGTCGGGGAAAGGAATTGTCTGCACATGTTCGAGCCGGCCGTTGTGGCCATGCCAAATGGAGGTCGCTTCCCACGCGCCGACAGATCATGCCGGGCGACAGCTTGCGCGCGGGAAAACATAGTATCGAGCCGCTTGGCTCCAAACTCATTGGGTGCTACGTGAGGTTCGTGGCGAATTTGCAGTTGCTTGGCGGTTTGTGCCGCGACTTCTTCGTTACCAAAGAGAATGACTTGCACATCCCGATGCAGCCGTGTCCAGCTCTGCAACGCATTCCGCTCGATGATCCCATCGTACCCTCGGGAGGATTTCGCTGTAGTAAAAAACGTGAGCTTGGCGTGCCTGCACTTCCTTTCCGCGCGAGTAGCCTACTTCAACTGCTGCCGCTGGGACGCGATGATCTCTTCGAGAATCCTGTCCAGGCTGCGCGTGATTTTCCAGTTGGGATAATCCCGCTTGAATTTTCCGAGGTTCGAGATGTAACAGATGTGGTCGCCCTTGCGAGCATCCTCGACATACTGCCACGTTAATGTTTTGCCGCTCATCTGCTCGATGCGCTCGATCGCTTCCAGTATTGAGATACTGTTGGCGCGTCCGCCGCCGAGGTTATACACCTCGCCGGGCCGCGGATTCGCCGCAAACTCCTCGAGCGCGCGCACCACGTCGTAACTGTGGATGTTGTCGCGCACCTGCTTGCCTTTGTAGCCGAAAACGGAATACATGCCGCCTCGCAGCGTGACTTTCACCAAGTATGACAAAAACCCGTGCAGCTCCACACCGGAATGCGCGGGGCCGGTCAAACAACCGCCGCGAAAAATGCCCACGTTCATCTTGAAGTACCGCCCGTACTCTTGAGCGACAAGGTCGGCGGCCGCTTTGGAAGCCCCGAAGAGCGAATGCAGCGTGCGGTCAATCCGGCACGATTCATCAATGCCTTCATAATCTTCCGAGCGTGCGTAGTCGTAGCGCTTCTCGAGCTCTTTCAGAGGGATTTCGTTCGGAGCGTCGCCATATACTTTGTTCGTGCTTAGGAACACAAACACTGCCCCTGGCGAGTGTTGCCGCGTAGCCTCGAGCAAATTGACCGTCCCCAAGGCGTTTACCTCGAAATCCAGCAGCGGAATGTCCCTGGCCTTGTCGTGCGAAGGTTGCGCCGCGCAATGGACAATCAAATCAAAGCGCTGCGTTCGAAAAAGCTCTTCGATCGCCGCGCGGTCGCGAATGTCCAGCGCGGCGTGCTTGAAACTCCTTGTTAGGCGCTTCAGCCTCTCCAGATTCCACAACGTGTCTCCGGCCGGTCCGAAGAAGACGCGGCGCATATTGTTGTCTATGCCGGTGACCTCATGGCCCTGCCGGTCAAAATGTTCTACTGCCTCCGAACCGATCAAGCCGCTGCTTCCGGTAACGAGCACCTTCACGTTGCGAGGCTCTTTTCCCGGTCCCGCCGCAAACGAAGATCTCAGCCTTAGGCCATCCGAGGACGCTTCTGTCAGACTAGACCTAGCTGTTTGCGAAAAGACCGCTTTCTCCCGCAAGGAGGATAGCAGCACTCCGGGAATTTATTTAATCGCTGGCGGCGCTCTCGCTGCGCGACCGAAATGGATCCTCCTTTCCGATTCCCATTCGAACCTTTGAGATTTCCCTTACTTCTGCCCAAGCAGGCTCACGAACCCCTCCGTGCGTCCTTCCGTGCACGAAATTATTATCGGTAGATGGACGAGCCAGCGGCCGGGTGCCGGCCCTGAAAAGTCAGGAGTGATAAATAGTACCGCTTTCGCCAATTGTTTTCCCCCTGGAATTGGAGGATGCTGGAAAGGCCGGGCGCAAACATTATTGACGAGAACAGCGCGCCCAAGACAGCCCAAGATTTGGTGCCACGAGTTGCAACGATACCGATAACGAGGCCGGACCTCGGTGGGTGGATCAAAGTGCATTGGTGGTTTTGGATTCCGATTGCAGCGGTCGTCCTGATTTCGCTGTATGGGTTGTTCCGCTGGGCATCCCAGGACCCGGGAATCGACCCTGACATCGCCAGGGACCGTTTTCGTGCCGCGCAGGATTGGCGCGGGCTGCGGCGCTCCGCCATCGACGCCCCCGACCGGCATCACTGACCTCGAGGCCAGGTTTCTCTCAACTTTCCTTCCTCGGCTCCGTACCGAACCTCCGGATGGGTTGAAACGCACCAGCCGCGCAGCACGTCTCATCGGCAGTGCGTGTGTTGGCTTCTTATCGAGGTGGCCAGGCGCGACCGGGAGAACCCTACCCCCTAGGGTCCCCCTAGTCATCCTGGCCACCGTACTTTTTCGGCCGTCCTGTTGACCAATCCGGGCGTGATTCTTACTCTGTGGACTGAAGGGGTAGAACGCCGCGCTCATCGCCAGCAGGCGTACGCGGAAGCATGGGCCGCCAAAGGGCCACCTCCTTACAAAGGACTGAGCGTCATTGAACGTCAACGTAGACCGGTTCTATACATGCAGAGCCCCACTCGAATTCAGACCTCCCTTCTGGAGAATTTCACTTTTGCGCCTTGCCGTAGCCATTGCTCTGTTTCCGTTTGCCTTGTGCGCGCAAAACCCGAGAGGATCACTTCTCGTGACCGTGCAGGATTCGAGCGGCGGGCGCGTGGCCGGGGCAGACGTTTCAGTGACACAAGAGAAATTGGCGATATCGCGCTCAGGCAAAGCCGACGTGCAAGGCGAAGCGCGATTCGATTCGCTGGAACCCGGAAGTTATACGGTTACCGTGAATGCCGCCGGTTTCGCGCAAAAGACGACCGCAGTGACGGTCGCAGTGAGCAGCCAACCCCTGCTCGTCGTCACGCTGCATCCGCAATCCGTCGAGGAATCGGTGGAGGTGCGTGACCGCGGCCCCTCCCTCGCCAGCCAGCCCATCGAAACGACCAGCAGCGCCATTAAGACGGTCATCACCTCTTCCGACCTGGACGAAGTGCCCCTTTCCTCGCGCAGTTTCGCCAACATTTCTTATCTCGCGCCGTTCACCGCTCCAGTCGAACCTTCGGACCCGACCAAAGCGCGCATCACCGCCGTTTCCTTTGGCGGCAGCTCCGGCCTCAACGTCGACCTCTCCGTCGATGGCGGAGACAACAACGACGATTACATCGGCGGCTTTTTGCAGAATTTCTCGCCGGAAGCGGTCGAGGAGTTTGTCGTTCGAACCTCGCAATTCGGCGCCGATACTTCCCGAACCAACGGCGGCAGCGTCATTATCTCGACGCGACGCGGCACCGACGATTGGCATGGCAGCGCTTCTTACTACTATCGCGGCAGCGGTTTGAACGCGAGAAACGCCCTCGATAACCCCGAGCCGAATCCCAAGCAGCCCTTTTCCCGACAAAATGAGGTCGGCACGCTTGGTGGACCGCTCAAAGCAAAGAAGCTGTGGTTCTTCAGCTCTTACGAATATGTCGATGAGAATGCCAGCGTGGCCTATAGCGCGAAGTCTCTTTCTGAGTTTAATGCGCTTGCCCAGTTGGCCGCTGCCGGGGATCTACCCAATGTGTCTTCGATCGGCGCCATCCCATCTTCTGTCCCAGTTCCCTTTCGCGACACGCTTTTTTCTACACGCGTCGATGGGATGCAATCTTCCCGCTCCCAATGGTTTGTTCGCGGCTCGCTCGACCGCAACCATACGCAGAACGATCTCCTGCAGCAAGGCGCATTGCCATCCACTGGAGCCACAACAACCTCGAACTATTACAACGTCTTGGTCAACAACCAATTGCAGTTTTCGCCTTCCTGGCTGGGCACTCTCACTCTGGAGGCCAGCGGCTTTCATCACACCAAAATCCGCAACTCCGAGGTTGGGGAGGCCTTCAATTTTCCCTTGACTGTAAGTTTCCTCGCGACTTCGGGCCTTGAAACTTTTGGTGACAACCAGTTTGCTACCGCTATCGCGGCCTTTCCCGTTCAGCGCGATCAGCAGAAATACCAGTTCCGCTACGACGTTTCGCGGATCGCAGGACCACACGATGTGCGCTTCGGGATAAACCTCATCCACGAGCCGGTTCTTCGAGGAAGACTTACCGACAACCACGAGACAATTTTCACGTATCCCCAAGATCCAAGCTTTTACGTCGCGAATCCCGGTGTGCTCGCGACTTGTTCGTCTCCCACTCCCGATCCGAATTGCCCAACGGTCAAAATGACGGGCCCGTCCGATGGTTCGTTTTCTCAGAGTATCCGGCGCTTGGGCCTCTACGCCGAAGATTCCTGGCGCGCCAGCTCTTCGTTCACGGTGAATGCCGGCTTGCGTTACGACACGACTTTCGGACTATTTATTGCTTCGGGCCACGACCAGAGTGTGAATCCCGCACTCGCGGGCAATGGCGTTGTTTCCGGGATTCCGCACGATTACCGCAAGGCCATCGCGCCACGCTTGGGGATTGCGTTCGCCCCACATGCGTCAAACAGGACTGTGCTCCGCGGCGGAGTCGGAATGTACTATAACGATCTGGCGCAGAACGGCTGGGTGGACGCCTTCACTGCGGTCAACAAATTCAATCTCGCGAACGGCACCGGCACAGCCGCGCTGATCGATCCGAAGTACCACACGCCGTACGCATTGATGGCCGGCGCCGCCTACGAACACGCTTTTCGAAACAATTGGCGGCTGAGCGTCAGCTATGAGCATCAGCAGGGAGTGCACCAGTACCGGCGTTATGAGTATTCGGGATTTTCCCTCTTTCGCAGCGACAACCGCTCCATCTACAACGGTCTGGCCGTCCAGATGCAGCACAGTTTTGCGAAGCGGTTCGAGCTAACGGCGAATTACGTGCTGTCTCATGCGACAACCTGGGGCGCAACGGTCGGCGAACTGTTCGATTACGTCAACGGCGTCTCCAACGTTCACGACCCTTTCGGCCCGGGAGATCACGGTCCTTCAGGCGAAGATATCCGGCATCGCTTCGTGCTGGCGGGTGTTCTTCAGTTGCCTTGGCAATTGGAAGCTTCGACGATTTCGCAATTCGAGAGTGCGCGGCCGTTTACGATGACCACGCCTTTCGATGTCAACTCTGATGGTGTGGCCAACGATCGTGCCGTGGTCAATGGTGTCCAGACCACGCTCGATGAGTTCCGCGGTTCGCCCTTCTACCAAGTGGACCTTCGCCTCAGCCGGAACATCATTTTCCGCGAGCGCGTCATGCTGCGGCCCTTCGCTGAGTTCTTTAATCTTTTCGATCGGCAAAATCCTGGCAACAACTACGTTCCGGACATTTCTGCTTTGCCGATGCGGGCAAATAGCGTCGCGAACGCCACCGCCTTCTGTCTTAATCCCGCTTGCACGCAAACTCAACCCATTACTACCTTAAACCAGTTGCGCTTTCCCGCAGGCGCCTTAGGCGATTTCTTTGGCCCTGGCACAACAGTAGGCATTCCCTTCGCCGCGCAGATTGGCCTCAAGCTCAGCTTTTGAGCCGGAAGCGCCAAGGCAGCCGTCCTTAACCCGTGGCTTTGCGCGCCCGTCGTCTCGCGCCACTGGAATTCCAAGCAGGTGGATCGCTCGCAGGGAATGACTCCAGGGAAGCCTCTTCTACAATGTCGAGAGTTTCTGTCTCTTCCTCTGCCGTCGTCTCGCACGGCTTTGCCGCCGAGGTCAGGTTTTCTTGGAAGCCCTGATTCATAACCAATCTGATTTTACGCCCATGCGCGTCACAGACATGGACATTTTCGGAGGAAGAGCCAGGCGAGTCCTTCGGATGGTGAACGACGCTGGGCATTCCCTTGATCTCATTTCGCAGGTCGGGCCTTGGTCCCGGCTTTTGATCAACGAAGAACGGAGTCAAGACCGCAGGCACGTTTTGAAACGGGAGCGGCGTGTAGTAGGCTCGCGGGGGCGAGCGGGAGGAAGACTAGAATGCGTGCTGGAGACCTCTTCATTGGGATCGGTTGCATGGCATTTTTATCGTTTTCGGCAAGTGCGCAAGCCGCGGAAAAATTCGAGATCTCGTTTCCAGCGAGCGTACATCGAGGGCCAATTACCGGGCGGGCATTTGTGGTGCTTACGAAGACGGATGCAACGGAGCCGCGGCTGGTAGCCGGCAGCTGGGGGGATTTGGGGCCGCTGTTCGGCGTTGACGCGAATAAGCTCGCACCGGAGCAGGCCGCAGTGATTGATGAGAGCACATTCGGCGTGCCGGTGCACAGTTTGCGCGACATTCCCGCGGGCGATTATTTCGTCGAAGCGATCCTGAATATTTATACCGAGTTTCATCGGGCGGATGGACATACGGTCTGGCTGCACCTGGACCAGTGGGAGGGACAGCACTTCAACCGGTCACCAGGAAATTTATACAGCGAGGTGCAGAAAGTGCACTTGGAGCCGGCCGCGGGATACAACATCAAGCTGCGTCTGACAAAAGTGATTCCGCCGGTTGCGGTGCCGCCAGACACGCTGTGGGTAAAGCACCTCAAGATTCAGAGCGAAATGTTGACGAGATTCTGGGGGCGCCCGATGTACATCGGCGCGATTGTGCTGCTGCCAAAGGGTTACGACGAGCATCCCAACTCGCACTATCCGGTAATTTACGAACAGAATCATTTCAGCCTTCTTCCGCCCTTCGGATTCTCGACTGAGGACCGGCCTATTTCGTCGGAACAACGGACGATGCTGACGAACCTGAACCGTGAGACGGGATACGAGTTTTATCAAGCGTGGAATTCGGAGAATTTTCCGCGAATGATCGCCGTGACGTTTCAACACCCAACGCCCTATTACGACGATTCGTACGCGGTGAACTCGGTGAACAACGTCCCGTACGGCGATGCCCTGGTGAAAGAGATGATTCCGTATCTCGAAGCGCACTTTCGGATGACCCCGAAACCGTACGCGCGTGTGCTGACAGGAGGATCGACCGGAGGATGGGAGTCCCTGGCCGCGCAAGTGTTTTATCCTGACTTTTTTGGTGGCACCTGGACGCTGTATCCGGATTCGATTGATTTCCGCCGCTATGGGACGGTCAATGCCTACGAAGACGACAACGCGTTTTTCGAGCCAGGGCACAACTGGGTGCAGGTGCCGCGGTCTATCATGCGGACCGCGGAAGGGCAGGACGAAATTACCGTGCAACAGTTCAGCGAACTGGAGGCCGTGCTCGGCAGCCACGGCAGGTCGGCGGAGCAAATTGAGATTTGGGATGCCGCGTACGGACCGATTGGCGACGATGGGTATCCGAAACCGCTGTGGGACAAACGTACGGGAAAGATTGATCACCGCGTGGCAATTTACATGCACGACCACGGCTACGACCTGAGTTACAACGTCAAGACCAATTGGGCAACGCTGGGGCCGAAGCTAAAGGGCAAGATTCATATCTATGTCGGAGACATGGACAATTTTTATTTGAATTTGGCGGTGTACAAGTTCGAGGAGATGACCAAGGATTTGCACAATCCCGAATGCGAATGCGAGTTTGCCTATGGAAGGCCAATGAAGGGGCATGGCTGGCAGCCAGTGACCACGGCCAATTTGGTGCGTCGCATGGCTGAACACGTGGAGAAGACCTCGGGCGGAGAGGATGTGAAGCCGTGGCATTACTAAGAATTCAAAAAAGTTGTAACACCAGGAAATAAATTGCAACGGCACGAAATAAGAAGGAGAGTAGATTTCGATTGTTAATCAGACTTCCGTTCGTCGCTGCTTTATCGCTTCTTCTGTCGGTGATGTCGCCTGCGGCGCGTGCTCATCAGAAAAGCGGGTCAGCAAGGGCTGCGCCCCGCATCGAAGTTTTCGAATCTTCGGAAGAGCTGCATGAGACCTTGCAAGAGAAGCCGCCTCTGGCCTTCGGCTCTGTGCGCACGCCAAATCTCACCATCACCGTGAACGCCGCTGTGACGTACCAGCAAATGGATGGCTTCGGCGCTTCGCTCACCGACTCGTCCGCCTGGCTTCTGTGGAACAAGCTCTCCGAGGGGCAACGAAAGGAAGCTATGCAGATGCTTTTCAGCCCAACCAAAGGCATCGGCCTGAGCGTTTTGCGCCAGCCCATGGGTGCCAGCGACTTTGCCCTCTCCGACTACAGTTACGATGACCTTCCTTCCGGTCCGCCCGCGAGTCAGTCCTCTCCTCCATCGGACTCACAACTCCAGCACTTCTCCATTGACCACGATCGCGCGTACATCATCCCGCTCCTGCGCGAAGCCTTGGCACTTAATCCCAACCTGAAAATCATCGCCTCGCCTTGGAGCCCTCCCGGCTGGATGAAGACCTCCGGCTCCATGATCCAAGGCGCCCTTCTGCCGACCGCTTATCCAGCACTTGCGAAATACTTCGTGAGGTTCGTACAAGACTACGAAGCTGCGGGTGTTCCCATCTATGCCATCACCATGCAGAACGAGCCAATGTATGTACCAAACGACTATCCCGGCATGCACATGACCGCGCGCGAACAAATCGAGTTTTTGGCAAATGATCTTGGGCCTGCGTTTCAAGATGCGCACTTCAAAACAAAAATTATGGTCTTCGATCACAACTGGGATCTGATCGAATATCCCCTCCGAGTGTTAAGTGAGCCAAAGGCTGCCGCGTTTGCGGCTGGAGCGGCGACGCATTGTTATGGCGGAAATGTCACCGCGCAGAACGAATTGCACGAGCGCTTTCCGGATAAAGACATCTGGTTGACGGAGTGTTCGGGCGGCGACTGGCAAACCGGGAAATTGTTGCAGCAACAGGCGCGACTGGTGATGGGCGCAACGCGGGATTGGGCGAAGAGCGTGGTTCTGTGGAACCTCGCCCTTGACGAGAACCACGGGCCTTTTCTAGGAGGCTGCACGACTTGTCGCGGTGTCATCACTGTGAACCACTCTTCTCAACCTTCGCAGGTTTTGCTCACGGTGGATTACACCGCTTTGGCCCATGCGAGCAAATTTGTCGCGCCCGGAGCTTATCGCGTGGAATCGAACAGTTTCGATCAAGGCAGCCTCGAGGACGTTGCGTTCCGCAATCCCGATGGATCCCTAGTCTTGCTGGTGCTGAATGGCAGCGGCTCTAACGTGACCTTCAACATCGGGTGGGCAGGAACGTACGCCAACTACAAACTGCCCGCTGGGGCGGTAGCCACATTTCGCTGGAACTCTGCCTCTTCGGCTCATTGAGTTTTTGTTCATTCGGGAAATCCGCGTAAATCCCGAGGTTCCGCCGGCGCACGCTTCAGGGTGAGCAGCAAGGTAAATCATGCCCCACGGGCTAATCCATCGGCGTAACCAAAAATTCTCATCTCTTCGGGCGGTTTGTCCAGGGTCGCGCCATATTCCCGGGTGGGCTATTGCTCGTAACCGCCGATGTCGATATTGCTTCCCTGTACGCGCGGATTGCCAGCAAAATCAAGCGTGCCGACGACTGTCGACCCCAGGTTGATTCCTGCGTGGACTGCTGGTGACGTCGGTTGGACCCGCAGGTTGGGCATCGTCAGGCTCAGGAACTGGGGATCCGCATATTGAGAATGGCCATCCTTCCCGGTCGCCGATTGATAGGACGAGAAACCAAGATGGTCCGTGCCATTCCAACGAAAGTCTGCCGCTGAAGGGCTCAACGAGGAATAATAGAGGTTGCCGTCCACGTCCGCGGGATCGGGCTCGCTGTTCGTGTAGTTGTTAATGAATAGGCCCTGCGATGAGGCGTTCAAAATGTTGTTCTTGAAAACGTTGCTGGTGGCATAGTACTGGATCTGAAATTCGCCGCTTCCCGTGCTCTTCGTGTCGTTCTGGAACAGCGTGTTATTGACAATCGTGCAATGGTCGGTGCCGCCCACGTTGCTGGCGTATCCTCCAATAGTAATGCCGACCGAATTCGACCAATACACCAGGTTGTTGCGCGCTGTCACAAAGCTAGTCACGTGGCCTTGGTGCTCGCTGGCCAACTCGATGCCGATGTCTACGTTGTGGATCAGGTTCCCTTCAATCACAACTTGAGAGCCACCGTCTACGTAGATACCATTGGCATCGTACTGGTTACCCTCGCCCGGATTGTTTATGGCCGATATGTTGTAGACGGTATTGCCAGCGACCGTACCGTTGCGAGCGTAGTCGTAGGCTGGGTCGGGAGAAACACCTTCGAAGCCAATAACGTCGATTCCGATGTTGTCGTTATCGTGGACGACGTTATTCGTGATAACGAAGTTGGTGACATTTCCGTCGACATTTACCGATTCACTGGTGCCGGTCTTAAGACTATAAACTTGGTTGCCGCTGATCGTAACGCTATCGAGAGAAGCGGGCGCTGACGTACCGTATACAGCGATGCCGAAAGCGCTGCCAGTCGCTTCCGAGGTTGTCACGATGTTATGAACCAGGTTGTTCAGAAGTTGGATGTTGCTGCCTGAGCCCGATACCCAGATCCCAGCCGGAGTGGCAGAAGCACTCGAGGTCTGGTAGTTGCGGATCTCAAGCCCCTGGATGGAAATGTAACTTTGATTCACGATATTGATCAGGCCTTGAATGCCGGACGTGGAGGGTACCAGCCCCGTCCCATCTATAATCGCTCGCTCACCGGGGAATGTTTGAACAGTAATTGGACCTGCAGTGGCTGAGCCTGACACCGAAATATTCACCGATTCGTTGTACACACCGCCACGGACGTAAACGGTGTCGCCCGCCTGTACGGAATTGGCCGCGTGCTGGATCGTTCTCCATGGAGAGGAAAGCGTCCCAGGATTGGAGTCGCTACCCGTAGTCGAAACGTAGAAAGCCATGCCTGTGATGGGTGAGATGGTCACCTGAGCCGATGCAGACTTTGTGGCGTCTGCCTGAGACACGGCTGTCACCGTTACGGTGGTCGTACTCTGCACAGCCGCAGGCGCGGTGTACAGACCGGCACTGGAAATCGTCCCGACCGTGGCATTGCCGCCCGTCACCCCGTTCACTTGCCAGGTTACCGCCGTGTTGCTGGTGTTCTGCACGGTGGCGCTAAACTGCTGGGTCCCGCCAGCTGCCACCGTCGCTGATGTAGGTGAAATCGTGACGCTCACGGCAGCAGTCGGCGTGATGGTCACCTGAACCGAAGCCGACTTTGTGGCGTCTGCCTGAGACACGGCCGTCACCGTTACGGTGGTCGTACTCTGCACAGCCGCAGGCGCGGTGTACAGACCGGCACTGGAAATCGTCCCGACCGTGGCATTGCCGCCCGCCACCCCGTTCACTTGCCAGGTTACCGCCGTGTTGCTGGTGTTCTGCACGGTGGCGCTAAACTGCTGGGTCCCGCCAGCTGCCACCGTCGCTGATGTAGGTGAAATCGTGACGCTCACGGCAGCAGTCGGCGTGATGGTCACCTGAACCGAAGCCGACTTTGTGGCGTCTG
>QHYI01000207.1 GCA_003223245.1 Acidobacteriota bacterium | reverse complement strand
ACGTCGAGGAAAACCTGAGCGCGCGCGACATCATCGCGCACGGCTTCGAAGAAAAAACGGTGCGCTGGGTCCAACGCCGCGTGGACATCAACGAATACAAACGCGAGCAGGCCGCGCCCGGAATTAAGGTGACGAGCCGGGCCTTCGGAGTCGGCCGGCGAATGCCGATTGCGCAGCGTTACATCGATTAACGCAGGGAAAAACTGCACCGCGTTGGAATCGAACCAACAACCCAGTGATTAAGAGTCACTTGCTCTGCCAATTGAGCTAGCGGTGCGTTTTTGTCCGGCGAAGAGCCGCACTTTGCTGCAAATTCCGCAGCGAATCAACCCCGCGCGATCAGGCAGCGATCGCCGGCGGAGCCAAGGAGGTAACCGCGGGAAGCCGAATGCGAAAAGTAGTTCCCTGGCCAATCTCACTTTCAATTTCGAGCGCGCCTTGATGGCGTTTGATAATGCCGAACACCATCGCGAGTCCCAAGCCCGTCCCGTGATCGCCCTCCGGTGTCGATGACCTCGACAATTGCGTTGCCCCGCTGCGTGAGAGTCCGCAGGGTGATGATCCCAGCGCCCGGGATGGCATCCAAGGCATTGAAAATCAAGTTTGTGAGGACTTCGCGCAATTCGGCGCCGATGCCCGCGGCCATGACCTTGCATTTGAAATCGGTGCGGAACGAGACTGTTTTTTCTCGCTCGCGCTTGGCGCCACGGGGCTTGGCCAGCGCGATTGATTGCGTGACGATCTCATTCAAGTCGAGAGGCTCGAGCAAATCCGCGGCGCCGCGCGGCCGGTAGAAATCGCGTAACCGGCTGACGACGTGGGCGCCATCGCGACCAGCGGTATTGATGATGCGGAGATACTCAAGCGCGGTGGCTTCGTCGGCGCGCGCCTTCGCATTGGTTATCAGCATCTCGCTATAACCGATGATCGACATAAGAGCGTTGCTGAAATCGTGGACAACGCCGCCGGCCATTTCGCCGAACGCGCTCAGGCGCTCCTGCTGAAGCAACTGGCGTTGCGTGGCGCGCAAATCCTCGAGCGCGCCTTCCAGTTCGCCGGTCCGTTCGCGCACCCGATCTTCGAGAACACGATTCTGTTGTTGAATTTCGAGCCGGAGGAAATGGGCATGGAGAAGATTCCGGATCCGCATGCTTATTTCCGAAACATCGAACGGCTTCACCAGCAGCTCGGTCGCGCCCGCGGCCAGGGCGCGGCGTTTGTTTTTAGCCGAGTCGTCGCCGGTCAGAACCAGCACCGGAATCTGGTTTTCGCCCTGTCGATCCGCCCGCAGCGCTTCCAGAATCTGAAATCCATCGATATTGGGCATCGTCAGGTCGAGGAGGATCAAGTCTGGTTTAAAACTTTCGACCATCTCGAAGGTACGGGTCGAATCGTTGATGCTGCGGAGTTGATTGTAGCCGATGCGATGAAGAAAATTCGTCATCAGACAGGTGCTGTTGACGTCGTCATCCACCATCAGGATGCGCGCTTCTTTCAGTCCCGCTTCATTCATCGAGAGAATCTCCTTTCCGCGTCCTGGTTCAGGCCGCGATGGTTTTTGGCGCGAGGCGGTCCACTTCGGCAAGGAGAAGAGTCGGTTCCACCGGTTTCGCCAGGAATCTCATTCCGCCACTTTCCAGAGGAGCCGTTCCCGCTTCCGCGTGACTGACCAGTCCAGTTAAAAATAGAATCGGCACATTCCGGAGGCGCGGATCCCGGGCCGCTTCTCGCGCCAGATCGCCGCCATCTTTGCCCGGCATGTCCACATCGAGAAGCATGATTTCGGGTTGGAACTGGATCGCGGCGGCAAGAGCGCGGGTCGATTGATTCACAATCAGCACTTCATATTTGCCCGAGCTCTCAAGGATCATGCCCGCGAGCCGCGAAAGGTTTAAGTCGTCATCAACAATCAACACCCTTTTGCTCATCCTTATTTTCGAGCAGAGATTGTGCGGCCACGAGCAACGGCACCAGGCTGGAAAGCATGTCCAGATGAGCCGGCAGCGTTTCATCCGAGCCCGTGACGGACAATGGCTGGAGCCAGAGCGCGCCGAGCGATGTCGCGTCCGAGCGGGCGGGTGCCGTGCAGGAGATGAGTGCGGCTAGAACGAGCTGGTGCACTAAGCCCAGGCGACCTTTTTCACGTTCCCGTCAGGGAGCATTACTGACTCAATAGGGGTTGCGGGAATTACGGAGAAATAAGGGCCCAAGCGTTTTTTCTGGCTTTTCCAGGATTATTTCGATATTTCCATAATCGTGATGGCCTCGAGCCTGATGTCGCTTCATCCGGCAATTCGTTTGCCTAAGCTGCGCACTGAATGGGCACGCTACGCACGGTGGGCTCACCTGTGAATGCCGCTCGCCCCATTCGCCAAGCTTCCCGCGTAGACGTCCGCTGGTTACTCGAAGTTCTCGCGCTCGCGCTGATTTATTTTTTGACGGCGCGGCTCGGATTGCTGATGGCGATTCCCGGCGGGCACATTACTCCGGTGTGGCCGCCTTCTGGCATTGCACTGGCGGCGCTGTTGGTGCGAGGACAGCGCCTGTGGCCGGGCATCTGGCTCGGATCGTTTGCCGCCAACATTTTGGATTTCTATGGTAGCCCGGCCAACCTCGCGACCGAGCTGGCCGTCTCAGCGACATATGGGATGGGAGCAAGCTTCACCGCCCTGTGGGGGACCCAACTTCTGCGGCGGTTTGTTGATAAGCGTAATCCGCTGGAGCGGGTTCCGGATGTTTGCGCGTTTATGCTCTTGGGCGGGGCGGTGAGCTGCCTTGTCAGCGCCACCATCGGAGTCACGACATTAGATTTGGCCGGCTACGCACCGTGGTCTGGATACGGGCAGGCATGGCTGACCTGGTGGCTGGGGGATATTGGAGGCGTGTTTATTGTGGCGCCTCTCTTATTGGTTTGGGGCGGCGCTAATCATCGAGTGGCCGCGTCGCGCTGGGTGGAGCTGTTGAGCGGGTTCGGTTTGCTGGTCGCCGCCGCTTGTTATGTTTTTATCGAGAGCACCACGACGCTTTTCCAAGATCAGCGGTTTACCTTCATTCTCGTTCCGTTTTTAATCTGGGCGGCGGTCCGGTTTGGGCCGCGTGGGGCGGCCAGTGCAGCCGGGTTGGTCGCGCTGGTCGCGGTGTGGGGCACGATCCACGGCTCCGGCCCTTTTAATGTAGGCACCCGAAATCAATCGCTCCTGGCTCTGGAATTGTTCCTCAGCGTCATCTCCTTCACCGCGCTGTGCCTGGCGGCAATGGTGACAGAGCGACGCCGGGCCGAAAGAAAACGTCGCGAACTCCTTGACGAATTGGAGTCGCGCGTAGCGGAGCGCACTGCGTCGCTCGAAAGGGCGCAGGAACAATACCGCTCGATTTTCAACAACGCCGTGGACGGAATCTTTCGAACTTCGCCGGATGGACAGTTCCTGGTCGCAAACCCGGCCGCCGCCCGCATCTTCGGATTCGATTCACCGGAGGAGTTGATCAAAGAACGTCGCGACATCGCACGGCAAGGGTACGTCGACCCGCGACGGCGAGAAGAATTCAAACGCCTGCTTCAAGAGCAGGGCGCCGTAAACGGCTTCGAATACGAAGCGTATCGCAAGGATGGAAGCCGGGTCTGGATCTGCGAAAACACTCGCGCGGTCCACTCATCGACCGGCGAGATCCTCTACTTCGAAGGAATTTTCGAAGACGTCACGGATCGCAAGCGGGCGGAGGATGCGCTCCGGGAGAGCGAGGAACGCTTCCGCACGATCTTCGAGCAGGCGCCGCTGGGCATCTCCGAGGGGGAGATCGCCACCGCCCGCTTTATCAACGCGAATCAGCGCTACGTCGACATTCTTGGCTATACCTTTAATGAGTTGCGAAAGTTGAGCTTCAAGGATTACAGCCATCCAGAAGATCTGGAAAAGGATCTCGTTCAGTTTCAAAAACTCGCTGCCGGGGAGATTAGGAGCTATGCGATGGAGAAACGCTACCTTCGCAAAGACGGTGCAGTCATCTGGGTAAACCTGACGGTTTCAAGCGTGGCGCGGCCGGGAGAAAAGCCGCTCACCTGCATCGCGGTCATAGATGACATTACCGACCGGATCCAAGCCGAGGAGGCACTGAGCGCCGAAGCTCTTCGTTACAAAACGCTGATGGAAACGTCGACGGATTCGATTTATGTGCTGGACAAAAAGGGCGATCTCCGAGAAGCGAACGCGGCCTTTCTCCGTAGGCGGGGTTACACCACGGCGGAAGTGAAAAGTTTAAACGTCGCGGATTGGGACGCGCAGTGGAGCCGCGAAGAACTGCAGGAACGATTGCGCAAGCTAGTGGGTAACAGCGCTGTGTTTGAAACGCGGCACCGTTGCAAAGACGAGTCCGTCTTCAATGTCGAGGTTTCCGTGACGAGCGTCCTGATCGGCGGAGAACAATTGTTCTTTTGCATTACCCGCGACATCAGCGAGCGCAAACAAGCGGAGGATCGACTGCGGCGGAGCGAGGAAAAATTCAAAGCCCTTTTCGAGCTTGCGCCCGTCGGGGTCGCGTTTTTGGATTCGCGACTGAACATAGTGGATTGCAATCCGGCGCTGGGACGAATGAGCCGTCTTTCGAGGAGGGAATTGCTAGGCGACGCCTGGCAGCGGCGTACCTTCCTGAATGCAGACGGGAGTCCGCGGCTGCCCGGCGAAAGGGTGACCGAGCGTGCCGTCAGTGAAAAGCGTTTCGTCAACGGTGTGGAAACCGGCGCCGTTATGGAAAGCGGCGATATTGTTTGGGCTAAGGTCAGCGTGGCCCCGCTCGCAGTGCCGGATGCGAGCGCCGTGGTGATCATGCAGGATATCACGGAGCGCAAACAGACGGAGCAGGCTCAGGAACGCGGGCTGTCATTAATGTTGGCTACGTTGGAATCGACCGCCGACGGCATTCTCGTAGTTAATACAGACGGGAAAATCGTGGCGTTCAATCGCCTCTTTGCCCAGATGTGGCGCCTACCGGAGGAGGTGCTCGCCTCCAAGGAGGACGCTCGCGCCCTCGAATGCGTGCTCGACCAACTCACGGAACCGGAAAAATTCCTGGAGAAAGTTTATTACCTCTATCGGCATCCCGAGGAAGAGAGTTTCGATCGGCTGCTTTTCAAGGATGGACGTGTTTTCGAGCGCTACTCGCGGCCGCAGCTAATCGGCGGGGAAGTGGCCGGAAGGGTGTGGAGTTTTCGGGACGTCACAGAGCGCAAGCGGGCGCAGGCTGCACTTCGAGAAAGCCAGGAGCGTTTTCGATTGCTGGCCGAGGTGACGAACGATGCGATCTGGGACTGGGACTTGATTACAAACGAGCTGTGGTGGAACGAAGGTTTCGAAACGCTTTTCGGATACAGCCGCGCCGAGATCGAGAAGACGATCGACTCCTGGTACAATCGCGTTCATCCGGCCGAACGGAATCGGGTAATTTCTGGAATTCACCGGACCATTAATGAAGGGGGAACGATGTGGTCGGACGAATATCGGTTTCTCTGCAAGGATGGCAGTTATGCCTACGTCCTGGATCGCGGGCACGTTATCCGGAATACGGAAGGCAAAGCGGTGCGGATGGTGGGTGGAATGAGGGATTTGACCGAGCGAAACAAGGCCGAAAAAGCGGCACAAGCGTTCCCGGGGGAATTGTTAAGAGCCCAGGATGAGGAGCGGCGCCGGATTGCCCGCGAGATACATGATTCCACGGCGCAGGAGCTCGCAGTTGTGGCCATGAATCTCGGGCGGCTCGAAGAATGGATAGAAGGCCGTGACCCTTGGGCCGAGAATCTTCTGGCCGATAGTCTCGCGGT
The DNA here is from genome assembly GCA_003223245.1 of Acidobacteriota bacterium. GTDB lineage: Bacteria > Acidobacteriota > Terriglobia > Acidiferrales > UBA7541 > Acidiferrum. The sequence continues at coordinate 5,203 of QHYI01000207.1, read as the reverse complement.
CTTGACGCAGGGCAATCGCGATCTGCGCACCCTGGCCCATCTTCTCCATCCGCCGATGTTGGAAGAGTTGGGTTTGATAGGGGCGATCCGAGACTATGTCGAAGGCTTTTCCGCGCGCAGTGGCATCCGGGTCGAACTAGAATTCAGCGAAGATTTCGAACGGTGCCCGGGTGAAACCGAGACAGCGCTTTTTCGCGTCGTGCAAGAGAGCCTTTCCAACGTGCATCGCCATTCTGAAAGCAAATTCGCCTTGGTGAGACTCACCCGCAGCGGCGACATCATCGAACTAACCATTGCGGATCGCGGTCGCGGCCTGCCGGCCGGCCTCCTCACCGGTACGGCGGAGGACGCGCGGATCGGCGTCGGTATTTCTGGGATGCGGCAACGCATCGTTCAATTGCAAGGCCGGCTTGACATAACCTCGAACAAAGAAGGGACAACTGTGCGCGCCGTTCTACCTTGCAGTCAGAAAGCTGTTCTCACCCTCAACGGCTTGAAAGAATGAAAAAGCTTCGAATCCTGATCGCGGACGATCATCCCCTGGTCCGGCAGGGTTTGCGTTCTGTCCTTGAAGCGCAGGAGGGATGGATCGTTTGTGCGGAAGCTGAGGACGGCCGCAGCGCGGTCCAGCTCGGTCTGGAACTGAACCCGGACGTTTTTCTAATCGATGTCACGATGCCGGTCTTGAATGGACTTGATGCAACGCGGCAGATTTGCCGGGAGCGTCCGGAGGCGGCGATTCTAATTCTGACCATGCACGAATCGGATCAACTTTCTGAGGACTTGATTCGAGCCGGAGCGCGCGGATGCATCCTGAAAAGCGATAGTCCACGCCAATTGCTCGCCGCGGTTGAAGCCGTCGCAAGCGGGAACCAATATTTTACCCGCCTTGCTCCTAATCATGCCCCGGCTGAAGAGACCGCGCCCGCCTCGCCCAAGCCCGCGCGGCTCAGCGCACGGGAACGCGAAATCGTGCAACTCCTCGCGGAAGGGCGAACCAACAAGGACATCGCGACCTTGCTTAGTATCTCCTATAAAACCGTGGACGCGCATCGGGCTAATATCATGAAACGCCTGGCCATCCATTCGGTGGCGGAACTGGTTCGTTACGCGATTCGCGAACGCATCATTCAAGCGTAAAAAAGGTCCCTCTTCGCTAGGGTTGTTTCCCTAAGGTAAATCCCCCTCTCAAATAGGGAGGACTGGGTTGGCGACTCGCACGAATCTTAATAGGGAACGTGGAATTAATAGTCGTTCCTGCTTCGGAGAGGAGTTGCGAATGCCGATGAATGATACGAATATGGCTCACTCCCCCCGGTTCATGCGACGCAATTTAATTTTTCCCCTAAGCGCTGGCGCAGCCGCAGCGCTTATGGGTGGTGGCGCTCTCCTTGGCTGGTGGCTGAACAACGAAAGCCTCAAGAGCATTGTTTCCGGCTCGAATCCGCTGAAGCCGAATATCGCCGCCGGAATACTACTTTGCGGCGCGGCGCTGGCGTTCCTCTCACTGACCAGATCGTCCGAACCGGCCCAGATTTGCTCGGCTCTCAGCGGAATCATTGTCCTTGCTCTGGGGGGACTGACGCTTGCCGAACATTTTTTTGGCTGGAACCTCGGGATTGATCAATGGCTGATCCAGCCGCGGGCAAACGAAACTACTCAAATGCTGCGGATGGTTCCCGCGACCGCGATATGTTTTGTTCTGATGGGGATTGGTCTTGTCGCGCAATCTCAGTTGGTATCACCGCGATTGAGTCTCCCGCTTGCGGCAGGGTTGAGCGTGATGCTGGTGTTTGTTGGAGCGCTGGCGCTCGTTGGGTTCTTCCTGGAAACACTCTTCGGTTCTCGATGGAATCTTCTAGGGATGAAGGTTTCAGAGCTGACGGCTGCCGTGGGGTTTTTGTTGTTAGGCAGTGGCATGCTAGCGCTATTGCTAAGCAAGCATGGGTTAGTCTGGTCGTTGAATACTTTGACCACTGCGGGATTCGTTCTCGGCATTGCACTCATGGTCGCAGCGGCAGCCATCGCCTTCAATCACACCAGGCGAATGTTAGAAACGACTAGCTCGTTAAGTCAGCGGCAGGAAGTCCTCCAGAAAGTCCAGGAAGTATTAACTAATACAACCGACCTGCTTAGCCACGAGCGCCTTTACGTTATTTTAGGCGATGAAAGATTCCTAAGTGAGCGCGAACAAACACGGCTACAAATCACTAAGGATATACTCGCTCTCCGCAACCTGACTGCGGACAATTCCAATCAACAGCGCCGGTTGGATCAACTCGAGGCCTTAATAGCGGAACGAATCGACTGGGAAGAAAAAATAATGGCGGCCCGGCGGGATCAAGGTTTTGCTGCGGCTTCCGAAATGATTGGCACCGGTCCGGGTGTGAGACTATCCGACGACACCTTCCGCTTGATCCATGACATGCAACACGAAGAGCAGGCTTTGCTAGTTCAGGATCGGAAGCAGGCGGAAGCGGCATCGCTGACCGCATTTTCGCTTTTGCCTGTGGGGGTGTTTCTCAGCATAGGCATTTTGTCGTTAGGCCTCTCCTTTCTGAATGCAGGACTAACCGAGCAAAAGCAAACCGAGCAAGCATTGCGGGCCAGCGAAAAACGGTATCGAGAGTTATTCGAGAGCAATCCCAACCCGATGTGGATTTATGATGTCGAGACGCTTTCGTTCCTGGCGGTGAACGCCGCGGCGGTCCGGCAGTACGGATATTCGCAAGAGGAATTCCGGGCCATGACCATCAAGGACATTCGCCCGCCCGAAGACATCCCCACGCTCATCAATAACCTTTCTCTGGTAACCAAAGGCTTGGATGGGACGACGCAATGGCGTCACCGAAGAAAGGATGGGGCGCTCCTAGACGTGGAGATCACGTCCCATGATCTGATGTGGCTTGGACGCCCGGCCAGTCTGGTGCTCATCAACGACATCACCGCGCGCAAACGCGCGGAGGATGAGGTTCGGCAATTGAACCTCGAACTGGAGGACCGGGTGGAGAAGCGCACCATGCAGTTACAAGCGGCTAACAAGGAGCTGGAGGCGTTCTCGTACTCGGTCTCACATGATTTGCGGTCCCCGCTCCGGACGGTCGACGGTTTTTCGCAGGCAGTCCTGGAAGATTACGGCACCCAGCTTCCGGAAGAAGGCCGGCGTTACCTGCAAACGATTCGGGACGGAGCCCAACGCATGGGCGTCTTAATTGACGATCTTCTCACGTTCTCGCGCTTGAGCCGTCTGCCATTGCACAAACAGGATGTCGACATGGCGAGATTGGCGCGCGACAGCTTTGCGGAACTGGCGCCGGAAAAAAAGGGACGCAAGATCGAACTCAAGATCGGAGAACTGCCCAAAGTCCACGGGGATCCGGCCTTGTTGAAGCAAGTCTGGGTAAACCTTCTCTCGAACGCGGTGAAGTATACACGCAAGCGCGAGACCGCCATCATCGAAGTCGGATGCACGCGTGAGAATGGTTCGGCAACTTGTTTTGTGTCCGATAACGGGGCCGGGTTTGATATGCAATACGCCCACAAGCTTTTTGGCGTGTTCCAGCGCTTGCATCGCACCGACGAATTCGAGGGGACAGGCGTGGGGCTGGCCATTGTCCAGCGGGTCATCAATCGCCACGGCGGGCGCGTCTGGGCGGAAGGCACGGAAGGCAAGGGCGCAACCTTTTATTTTACCCTGGAAGGAGCCAAACAAGAAGTATGAGCGAAAGCAATGCAGTGGAGATCCTGTTAGTCGAAGATACGCCGGAGGACGTCGAGCTTGCCCTTCGAGCACTCCGAAGAGCTAATCTAGCTAATCACATCCAGATCGCGCGCGATGGCGCGGAAGCGCTGGAATTCATTTTTGCGGAGGGCGCCCATAAAGGACGCAAGATCGAAAACACTCCTAAGGTGATCCTGCTTGATCTTAAGTTACCGAAGGTAGATGGCATGGAGGTCTTACGGCGAGTTAAGAGCGATCCGCGCACCAAGGCGATCCCGGTCGTAGTCCTGACCTCTTCCAAGGAACAAAAGGACGTGGTGGAAAGTTACAAACTAGGAGTCAACAGCTACATAGTGAAGCCAGTCAACTTCGAGCGCTTTGCGGCCGCGGTCCAGGAACTGGGAATGTATTGGCTACTCCTTAATCAGCCTCCAAAACTTGATGGATAACCCTTCACAGCGTATTCGCCTCCTGATTGTCGAAGACAATCCGAGCGATGCCGATCTGATGCTGCGCGAATTGCGCCGCGCCGGCTTCGATCCTGATTGGCGCCGGGTGGAGACGGAGACCGACTTTCTCGCCAGTCTCGACCCTGAGCCCGATCTGATCCTATCGGACTATGCCTTGCCGCAATTCAGCGGGTTAAGAGCGCGACAGCGGTCGCAGCGATGCGGGAAGGCGCGGTGGATTATCTTTTGAAAGACCGCTTGGCGCGGCTTGGTCCAGCAGTGGCCCAGGCTCTTGAGCAAAGCAAACTGCGCCAGGGGCGGGAACGGGCGGAAGAAGCCAGCCGGGCGAGCGAGCAGCGCTTTGCCTTATTCATGGATAATTTGCCTGGCATTGCCTGGATCAAGGACAACCAACGCCGCTACGTTTACGCTAATAAAACGCTCCGGCACCTCGTGCTCAGAGGGCGGCACTGGTTCGGTAAGAGCGACGACGAGATTTGGCCGGAGCAATTCGCCGCCAGGTATAGGGCCACCGACCAGCAAGTGATCAAAACCAAGGTGCCTCAGGAAACCATTGAAACGGTCCTTCATGGCGAGGAAAAGCGCATTGCGCTCATCAGCAAATTTCCTATTCTGAATGATCAAGGCGAAGTCAATTTCATCTGCGGGATTGGCATTGATATTACCGAACGCAAACAAGCCGAAGAACGGATGGGGGAGCAGGCTGAGATTATCAACCGCGCTCAGGACGCTATCATCGTTCGCGATTTCGAAACTAACCGCATTACTTTTTGGAATACTGGGGCGCAACGTCTTTACGGCTGGACTGCCGATGAAGCAGTGGGCCGTTTCATCGGCGAACTAATTTTTGCCGACCCGAGCGAGGTCGAGTCGGTGTCGGCGGCCCTGGTCTCCAGCGGAGAATTCCACGGTGAGATTCGCCAGGTCACAAAGGACAAGAAGGAGCTCATCGTGAGTAGTCGCGCCACGCTCGTGCGTCGCGACGACGGATCGCCGCGTTCAGTGTTGATCA
>QHYI01000148.1 GCA_003223245.1 Acidobacteriota bacterium | reverse complement strand
CGGCTGCTTTTAGGTAGACGCTCGCCGTTTCCCTACGCACACCGGTGGCTTCCTCGATGCGCCGCAGGGACCATCCGAGCTTCCCTAGTGAGATAACTTGTTGTTTCTTGTCGGTGCTCAAGACATTGCTCATGCCGAGCGAGCCTATAAGGGCTCTCTCGGGCGTCAATGTCCCGGGCTTTCCTATGGCCGGTTTTCAGCTGACCCTATATGGCCGGATTTGGGCGACCCCTGAGGACCTCCCTTTCAATTGTCCACGAATTGGAATTCGTACTGCCGTCAAAGAACACCATCAAGTCACCCACCGTGCCGAACCGGATCACCTCGCTAACTCCAAGCACCTGGCACGGTCGGACGCTACCGTCTCGCCGATCTGTGTAATCAGTACAGGTGATGACGTAGGTCGTCGTTCGCGAGTGTACGGTGGCTCGGAATGCGTCTGGCATGCGATTTGTGAAGGTTACGGAATCCACGGTGACATAGTGTCGCTGTTCCTCAATGTGCGAGCGAACAAGTTGGACCGCGGTCAAGATTGCCATCATGCTGGCGATTAACAGTAAAACCTTCCTAGATTTCTTCATCGAGGGACAAGAATAATTGAGTCAGGTTTTCGGCTCCTATAGTACGAAAGTCTTGGCGGGCTGTAACCACGCCTACTGTTAGTCCCTGCGAAAAGCAAACAATCCTGAATATTCTGGATGGCCGAGGCCACGATACCATCTGCACCGCCCGTCGCAAAGACGGTCTGGATTGCCGCAATGACGCTGCTGTCACTGCCTGCCCCGGTTTGATCCAGGACGCGCAGGTTAATGATATTTGCGTTCGGCGCAATCCCCTTGAATGTGTGGGTAAAATTGGACCCGGTGGAAAACCATCCTTCACTCGCGATGATCCCGGCCACATGCGTCCCATGCCCATATTGGTCGGAGGCATCGGTTGCGCCGGGAACAAAGTTCTGGCTATAGACAACGCGCGAGCCATAGGTTTGATTCGTCGGGTTCCACCAGTAGAGGTCACCAACGGCGGTCACGCCGCTGTCAATGACGGCCACTCCGACGCCCGAGCCATCTAGACGCCACTGCTGCCACGCCACTGGCGCATTGACGGTTTCAGGAGTGTAGTCGAGAGTTGACGTACGGCTGAGCGGACGATTGGGCGAGATATAAGCAACGTCGGGGTCCTCGGCCAGCGTTTGAAGCGATCCAACAGGGACCGAATAGTGGGCTCCCTTGATGACGTCCAGTTTCGTCTTCAGCACGCCGCCCTTGTTCTTTGCCTTCTGATGCTGGACATCCGTCGGTGGCACATTGTATTGGACGATGACGTCCACGGTGGCGGCGTTGTGGCCACCTCTGAGAGCATCGAGATCTTTCGACAGCTTGTGCTTATTGCCGTCAGCAAGCGTGGCACCAGCTGCGAGCAGGCAAACTACAATTGCCACCAATACTCGAGCGCCCCATGGCGCAGCGCTGAACGCTTGAGGATCGATGAGTTTCTTTTGTCTCTCGAACAGTCTCATGAAGGAACTCCCAGGTTGTGCAAAGTAAGTCGAAGCGTAGACTCTGGAATTCTTGTTTGTATCGAAAAGCGATGCATAAGCATCCACACACTCGAAGGTCGGGGCCACTGGTTTCCCTCTCCCGGTCGACCTTTTCACAGGTTTGCTCCCTTCGCGTGTCGGGCCAACTGGTGTAGGACGTGCATCTGCAATGCCAATGGCCTCGAACGGCAATTCCTTCTGAGTCAAGCAGTTAGGACGATCCTGGCCGCGGAGTCTAGAAGACAATTTGTCACTCAGTAAGGGTCCCAGAGACAACATGTCTCGGACTCCCTCGGGCCTGTATTGGGATTGCATTTTAGTTTTCACCTGCAATCGCTACATTGACGCTTTCCACGGATTGCTCGAACGGAGTGGTAAGGCACGCCGCTTGGGTCCTAAACAATGAGCGCGTGGCCATCGACGACCCTGGCCTCATAATTCTGAGTCGGGGCGTGGCTCCGTTTTGCCCGCCCCTTCCTTCCCCCTTGTCTCTCAGGACAACACGGCGCGGGCTCCGCCATTGTTATCGAGTGAGGTGATATACACGGTCGTGGCATGTGTTCCAAATGATCCTTGAATTTGTTTTTTTGGCTGCGTGGTGTGTAGTAAGAGAAGGGGGCAGGCTTCCCGTTCGAATGACTGGTAATAAGAGCTCCTGCAAATGCAACAAGCGGGGGGGAGAGAATGAGGGGAACATTCGCCTGGATCTGCTTTTTGCTGTGCCTTAGCGTTTCTGTCGTTTTAACTTCGGTGGCGCAGGGGCCGGCGAAGGACGCAACGTTGGAAGCAGCGATTACGATTGATGCTTCCAAGCCTGCCAGCTACAAAATCCCGCGCACGATTTTTGGAACGTTTTTAGAGCCAATTGGCAATTCCATTTATGGCGGATTGTGGGCGGAACTTTTACAGAATCCGAGCTTCGAGGACAAACTTTGGAGCGCCGCCGCCATTCAGAAAATGATCCACGACGAGCCGCAACTGACGCGAGCTTCGGAACTGGGGCTGCCGCTTCCCTGGGAGCCTCTCGACGCCAAGCAAGGCAATCGGTACGAGCCGCGATGGATTGACGCCGCCAATTCTTACCGCTCACTTTTCCTGATGGGCTTGCCTGACAAACAAGTGGGAGTCCGGCAGAAAGTTTTTCTTCCGGTTCAGCGAACGCTGAACTATGTGGGGAGCCTGTACGCAAAATACCAGAGCGGGGCGCGGGAAATCGAGGTTTCCATTCGCAAGCGCGATCATCCCGAAGAGGTATGTGCGCGCAAAGCGATTGCGCTTTCGGGAGAGGATTGGAAGCGCTACGAATTTCGTCTGGACGTGGAGGCAGGAAAGATCGCGGCGCTCGATCCGGCAGATTTTGTAATCGCGGTGGGGAACGAAACACGCGTGCTGGTGGATGAGGCGTCGCTGATGCCGGCCGACAACGTCGATGGAATGGATCCGGAAATTATCGCGATGGCGAAAGTGATGAAGTCGCCCATCCTGCGATTTGGCGGGAATTTTACTTCGGCATATCACTGGCGCGACGGAATCGGGCCGCGCGACAAGCGGATCAGCATGCTGAACATCGCATGGGGCATGCCGGAGTACAACACGTTCGGAACAGACGACTTTTTGCGGTTTTGCGAGCTGATCGGGGCGCGGCCGCAGGTGGCGCTCAACTTGGGAAGCGGGACGACGGAAGAAGCGGCAGGCTGGGTGAGGTATGTCAATGAGCATTGGGGAGATCATTCGGGCGGGTTGCTGTGGGAATTGGGAAATGAGCTGTGGGGAACATTTCAAGTTGGGTATCCGACGAGGCAGCGCGTGGCGGAACGAACGAAAGCGTTCAGCGACGCGGTGCGCAAAGTGGATCCTAAAGCGAAATGGATCGCCACGGGAGGAGACGAGGATTCGTATAAGGAATGGAATGAGGCGCAACTGACGAATGCCGGGGCGTTTGACTACCTTTCGACGCATTTTGTGGTCACCACCGACAGAGTGACGCGAGAAAACGCTTCGCCCGATTTCATCGCGCAGGCGAGTTTCGCGCTCCCGGTAGGTCTGGAGCGCAAGCTGCGCGAGATGCACGAGCAAATCCAGGAAAATCCGCAGGCACGCGACCCGGTGAAGACGGCGTTTACCGAGTGGCTGTTCTGGGCGCGCCAAGGCGACGCGCCGCGATACGACAATATGGGCGGAGCCATTTGCACGGGCGGGTTTTTGAACATGCTGATGCGCGTGGCGGATATCGTGCCGGTCGCGGATATGACGGGCATCATGGAGTTTGGCGGGATCTGGAAGAAGCGCGGGCGGGTGTTCGGCACGCCAGCGTATTGGGTATTCCGAATGTATTCGAACGAAGGGGCCAGCCAGCCGGTGCAGGCGCGAACTGAAGTGGAAAAATACGGCGTAGAGCAAGGGTCCACGCGACTGGCGAGCATACCGGATGTTCCGTACCTGGACGTCGTTGCAGCGCTCAACGACGCAGGAGACAAGCTGACACTTTTTTGCGTGAATCGACACCTGACGAAGGACATCGCTGGGCACATTTCGATCGCCGGGTTTGCGGTGGCGCCAGAAGGATCGGCGGAGACGCTTCTCGCTTCCAGCATCTATGACAAAAACGATGAAGAACATCCCGAGGCGGTGGCTCCGCGAGAAAGTAGCGTGAAAGTGGAAGGCGCGAAGCTGGACTACAGTTTCCGGCATGCGAGCGTGACGGTCATCGAGCTGCACAAGAAAAGCTAATCTCTCTTCTTTCGTGGAACTAGCCAACGAGACATTTTTACACAAGATCATTAGTTGCAACGCTACCCGGTAATCACCGGATTGACCATCGGGTGGTAGCGCTTTCAATATCGCTGTGCGTCCGTGTCATGGTCCCCAGGATGCAACTTCTGCTTACCGCAGGTGTTCGGGGTTCCGCAAGTTAGCCAAGCAAACCTGAGGGCCGCTGCATCCCGGCGTGGGGTGAAAAATGCGACCAGTTTTTCGATTACTTCCCTTCTTGTGCGTGTTTCTCGGTTTGCCCGGGATTGTGGCTGCTCAGTCGGTGCGCGGCGTACTCGCGGGAACGGTTACCGACCCGAGTGGAGCGGCCATCGCTGGCGCCACGATCACCGCAAAAAACCACGACACCGGCGTGATCACAACCACGGTATCCACGAGCGCAGGTGTCTACCGGTTTCCGGAGCTTCCGCTGGGAACGTACGACGTTACGGCAACAGCACCCGGATTCAAGAGCGCGGTGCTGACGGGGGTGGTGGTACAAATTCAAAACGTCAGCGCGCTGAATATTGCGCTTCAAGTGGGCACACAAACCGAGAGCATCACGGTGGATGCCGGGGCGCCCCATGTGGAAGCGGAGTCGTCGGACGTGGGAGGTGTTGTATCGGACCGGCAGGTGATCCAGTTGCCGCTTCCATTGGGCGGGGTTGGAGCGTTGCGCGCTGTGGAAGCCTTCGTGTTTCTGCTTCCCGGAACAACCGGCCCAGGTACGGCAAACGACAACAAGGGCATCTTCATTTCGAAGATTGCTGGGGGACAGAACTTCGGAAACGAGGTACTGATTGACGGCGCGAGCCAGGCGCGCAGCGAGAACGGGTCTTCGTTCGACGAGGAGGCACCTTCAGTGGAAGCGATTCAAGAGTTCAAGATCACGGATGCTCTGCCGCCCGCGGAGTACGGCCGAACAACCGGCGGCATCGAGAACTTCGTAACAAAGTCGGGCACCAACACTTTTCACGGTACAGCCTATGAAATTTTCCGGAACGAGGACCTGAACGCGAATACCTGGTTCAACAATTTCTTCGCTTCACAGTGTGCGGCGGGCGACGCGGCTTGCACCGCCCGAAATGCGCGGCCCGTCGATAAGAAAAATGATTACGGTGGGACGCTCGGAGGACCGGTTTGGGTTCCCAGGGTCTACAACGGCCACGATAAGACGTTTTTCTTTTTTTCCTGGGAGCAATTGGGCTATAAACTCGGCGGGACAAACACAACGACGGTTCCTACAGACGCCATGCGCAGCGGAGATTTTTCCTCTCCGGCCATTTATAGAACCGATCTGCCGCCTATTGGCACGAATCCCTGCGACGGCACGCCGGTCTATCAAGGAGAAATCTTCGATCCCGCGACCACAAAGGTTGTGAATGGCGCTCCTTGCCGCACGCAATTTCTCGGCAACAAGATCGATCCGACAAGGTTTAGCACGGTGGCGAAGAATTTGCTGGCTTTTTGGCCCGAGCCGACCAACAAGACGGCGCAGTTCAATAATTTCACATTGGCCAGCACCATTCCGATCACGAACACGACGACGACCATCCGGATTGACGAAAGCCTCTCGGCGAAGAGCAAATTGTTCGGGTCGTACAGCTCGCGTGAAAATGACAGGACTTCTGGAGGAAATCCCATCCTTCCGGATCCTGTTGATCCAAACACTTGGAAGCAGGATTTCACGACACACTTTTTCCGGCTCGGCTGGGACTACTTCTTCACGCCGACGCTGCTCAATCATCTGGTCATCGGGTCCAACCGCAGCAACAGCAAGAACTATGCACAGGCGATTTTCGCGGGAGTGAACTGGTCGCAAAAAGTGGGCATTGGAAATGTGAGCTCCTTGAACTTTCCTCAAATTACCGTGGGAGAACAGATTGATAACCTAGGGAATCCCCCGCAGAACGACGACAATGTGGATAATGGCTTGCGGCTATACGAGAGCGTGGCTTGGGAACACGGCCGGCACAGCACGAAGTACGGCTTTGACTACCGATGGCAGCAGTATTCGCCTATTAATGGAAACAGCCCGACGTTCAACTTTTGCCGCGCGCAAACCACATCGGATCCAACGGAGACCGCGCTTGGAGGCAACGGCTTCGCGAGCTTCTTGTTAGGCGATCCCTGCGGCGCCGGCCAGAGAATCGTGACATCGCAGCCACGCTGGACTTCGCATTATGTAGCGGGTTTCGCCCAGGACGACTTCAAGGTTATTCCTGGTTTGACGCTGAACCTGGGAATCCGATATAGCGTCGACGCACCGCGGCACGAAGCCCACAACCAAACTTCGAACCTCAGTCTGACCGCAACCGATCCAGAATTGGGAATTCCTGGAGCGCTCGTGTTTGGCTCGACGTGCAACTGCAACACGGCTTGGGCGGATACCTGGTGGAAAGACGTTGCGCCGCGCCTTGGCTTTGCGTACTCACCAGAAATGTTCCATGGAAAATCGGTCGTGCGGGGCGGGTTCGCGATTTTCTATGGGCCGCTACTCTATGCGGATTTTGGCGGGGCCATGAACACAGGGTACGTAGCCAATCCGTCGGAGCCCAGTCCGGATAATTTCTCGCCTTCTTTCAACCTCGACAGCGGCTTCCCGGCATTTGCCCCGCCGCCCGATCTTGATCCCGGCATCTTCAACGGAAAATTTGTCGGAGGTTCTTATATTGGAAAGGATCAAGGCCGCCCGGCGATAGTGGATGAATGGACTTTGGAGATACAGCATGAGCTGGCTAGCGATCTCATCTTGGGCGTGGGATACCTCGGCAACCACGCACAAAACCTGCGGTCGGGCGTCCAGAACATCAACAACATACCGCTCAGCGATTTTTCGCTGGGCGACCAGCTCACGCAGCCAGTAACGAGCAATACGGCCGGCGTCACGCCGCCGTTCGCTGGCTTTACAACTCTTTGGGGGCCGGGAGTGCAGGTTCAACAGGCGCTGCGGCCGTTCCCTCAGTATGGCTTCATCGCGACAGACTGCTGTCTGCAAAACGTGGGCATGTCGAGCTACGAAGCGCTGCTGGTGTCGCTGAACCGGCGTTTCCGGAATGGACTGAATCTTCAGGCGTCGTACACCTGGGCGAAGACCCTGACGGACGCGGACAGCGCGCTGCCGTTCATCAACGGCGGCGTTGGACAAGAGCAAGACCCCGCGAACTTGCACCACGAGAAAGCGCTGAGTATCCAGGATATTCCGCAAACGTTTGTTCTTAGCTGGATCTACCAGATCCCCTTTGGGTCGGGCAGGAAATGGATGAATAACGGGTGGGTAAGCCACGTGATTGGTGACTGGGACGTAGCCGCGGTACAGCGTTACATGTCGGGCGAACCGTTTTCATTCGGCTGCGCAAGCGGGATTCCCGGGTGGGATAACTGCATCTATTTCACGCGTGTCGCTGGTCAAAGTCTTAAGAGCGCCGCATACGCCGGCGGGAACCTCAATCTAACGAACGGGGATGTCATGTTCAATCGGGCTGCCTTCAGCGATCTGAACCTGGAGAGTGTCCGTAATGGCGGGCCTTTTGCGTTTGGGAATATTCCGCGCGTGACTGGAGAAATACGGAACTGGCCTTATTACAATGAGGACTTCAGCATCACCAAGAATGTGCCGATCCGCGAACGATTGACGTTTTCGTTGAGGTTTGAGCTGCTAAACGCCTTCAATCGCCACGTGTTTGGCACCCCGGATACGGAGCCGAATGATGGCACGAATTTTGGGCGACCTACATACACGATTGATACTCCGCGCAACGTGCAGATCTTAGGGCGTATCACCTTCTAAGCGAAAAACGGACTGCTATCAGGCCCATCTGCTATAAATGTCAGAGCGGCGATAGGTGAATAGCGTCATCCCGCCGCTTCTCTTTTTTCTATGAAACGCTGGAGCAGCTTCGCTGGTTTGGTCTTCACGATTCAAGCCGCATCGACAATTCTGCATGCACAACAGGCACCCACACAGCCTGCCAAAGATCCTGCCGCGAATGACGACGCGATGAAACCGTTCGAAGCGGCGCTGCGAACGAATCCGCACGATGCGGACGCACGGGCGGGTGAAGTGAAAGCGGCGATTGCGGCAGCGCTGGAAGCGAAGCGCGCGGGAGACAACGACGGCGCGATGGTCTATCTGGTGCGAGCGCGAAAATTTGTACCCGATGATCCGGAGCTGCTCTTTGACTTCGGAGTGCAAGCGGAGGTGATGCGTCTTTATAAGGATGCGGAGGAAGCGCTAAAGCAAGCGCTGGCACTGCGCCCGGGCGACGCGGAGATCATCTATGCGCTCGGCCACGTGGAGCTGGACGAACAGAAAATGCCGCAGGGGGAAGCACATCTGCGCGAATACCTCCAGCTGAAACCTGGGGATGCGTCGGCACATTACGGCTTAGGTAAGCTGCTGCACATGGAGGCGCGGGACGAGGAAGCGCGCGCGGAACTTCAGCGGTCGATTGCGTTGCAACCGCATCAGACGGAGTCTTATTACGAATTAGGTGGCATCGAGCTCGATTTGCAGCACAACGGGCAAGCTGCGGCACTGTTTCAGAAAGTACTCGAGCGCAATCCGAAGCACGGCGGAGCGCTGGCGGGAATGGGCCTGATCGCCTACCGCGAAAAAGGTTATGCGAAGGCAGAGGCTTGGCTGAAGGCAGCGGTGGTGCATGCGCCTGAGTACTCTGTGGCGCATCTTTACTACTCGATGGTGCTGGCGCGCCTGGGGAAGAAAGAGGAGGCGGAGAAGGAGATCGCGCTAGCGAAAAGCCTGGCGGAGAAAGAAAGGCAAGATCAGCGTGGATATGTTCTTTCAGAGCCGGAGGCGCAACCGCACTAAGTTGCCGCACCTCCCTGTCCGACTACCTAGATAGACTTACAGGTGGGTCAGGGTTTGTCGCGAGGGGGAGATTTGCCTTGCGAAGGCGCGCTGTCTGGAGCGGGAGCTTCTACGGCCGCGCCGGAGTTCATCTTCTTCCAATCGGCAAGTTGCTGGGCGCCTTGCTTGGACCTTTGCTCCTGTAACTTTTGAAAGCGCGCGAGGGCGTCGCGCGCATCTCCTGGACGCTGCATTTTGTGATAGACCTGCGAGAGCTTGTAGTAAGAGTGCAGCGCAACTTCACTTTCGGGCGAAGATGCTGCGGCCTTTTCCAAATGATCGACAGCTTCGGCGTACTGGCCCAAATCGGCCAGGCCACGACCCAGATAATAATCCGCGACCGTGGGCTTGGCGAAAATTTGCACTGCTTCCTTCAACAGAGGCACTCCATCCTGAGCCTTGCCCTCATCCACGAAAACGCTGCCCAAGTCGTAAAGGGCTACGGCATTGTGCGGAGTTAGCTCCAATTCATTTTTGTAAGTGGCGGCGGCCAGATCGAGCGAGCCGTCTTTGCGATACTCGTCGCCGAGTTCTTCGTAGAGGTCGGCTTGCTTCGGCGCCAGCTTGATGGCAGCTTGGTACTCGCGAATCGCATCCTTGTGCTGGTTGGATTCGGCAAAGATTTGGGCGCTCAACCGGTGCATGCGCCAGGAGTTCGGATCGAGCGCGTACATGCGGGCGTAGCTGTCTTTCGAGACCAAAAGATGAGCGCGGCCGCGGTAGTCCAGAATGTTGATGTCTTTCGGAGAGAGTTCCGCCGCTCGGTCGAGAGGGCCCACGGCTCTTTCGGGGTTCCCTGCCGCCAGTTCGGTGATGCCCAACCACATGAGCGCTTCGGCGTTGTCCGGGCTGAGTGAAATTTCCTGCTGCAGGGCGGCGCGAGCCTGGTCCAAACGATTCATCTGGAAGTACGTGATGCCGAGAAACATGGAGGCGCCGGTTGCCTTGGGATTGCGTTGGAGCGCGTCTTCGAGCGAGTCGGCGGCATCCGCGAGTTTTCCCTGCTTGAGCTGCGCCAAGCCCAAATCCAGATAACCATCCGCCAGTTGCGGGGCCAACTGGATCACTTCACGGAAGAGTGTTTCGGCTTCGTCGATCTTGCCGCGGTGCATGGCTTCGGCACCGAGGCGCAAATCCGTTTCGACTCGGTCCTGTTGCGCCTTCGCCGGCAAACCCACGAAAACTGTTAAGAACGTAAGGGCAATGATGGCCCGCGGGCGTCGAGCAGCAGAAACCGGAGCATCGTGAGACATTCCGAAAGCGAGGCTAGCGGAAACAGCAAATCCATGTCAACGGAACGCTCGCGAAATCAAGGATCCGCCGGCTGGTAGAAGCCGTACAGCTCCGTGTGGGCGGCTTCAAACTGTTCCCACTCGGCGGTTCCCGCCCGAAGCACTCACACACTGCCCGAGCAGGACGCGCATTCACGCCCGGGCGGAGAGCAGCTGTTGAGCTTCTAGCGCCGCGAAAGCCGTCTCGCGGGAAACGGTCGCATACACATCGAGAAATTCTTCAAGCGTGTGGCCGCGTTCCAGGGAATCGAACAGAAGTTGGAGGGGTACTCGCGTCCCGCGAAAAACGGGCGTTCCGCTCAGGATATTCGGATTTTTGACGATCATGCTGTCCCCGACACCGAGTGAAATGGCCCCGGCACAAAAATGAGATACTCGACCATCAGGGAATCTCGAGCGGCAGGGCTGAGGGATGTCCAAAACGCCTCTGAAATTTAAGAAAATCGACCCGAAGGAGGTCGAATGCTCCCGAACAGCTCTTCGGCCATTTGGCTGCATGGAACTGTGGGCCGGGAACGAACGGGCACATCGTTCGCTAGAACTCGCAGGCCTGAAAGCCGACGTCATTGCCGTACCCGCAGGCGGTGACAGCGGAGGTGATTTGTCAGCTGTTTTTTCTTGCAGCGACAATATCGCGAGGGTGGTTTTGGCGGACTGTGTCGGCCACGGCTACACCGCAAGCGGGGTGGCCCGGCATGTACACCATCTTCTGCATAAATTCCAGGACATTCGGGACACGGCCGGCTTGCTCGCAGCGCTCAACGATGCCTTCACTGTTTCGAACGATAAATCGGCCGGGCCGCTGCGCCTAACCACAGTCGTGACAGGCACATTCGATGGCGCCACTGGCGAGTTCAACTTTGCCTATGCCGCCCATCCACGCATGCTGCTTTGGCGCGAGCAGCAGACTCGGTTTTTTGAACTAGGAGAAGGGCTGGAAGGGCTCCCGCTTGGATTCATCACCGGTGAAATGTATAACCAACAGAGCGTGCGGCTGAATCCAGGAGACATGATCCTGGCGTTCTCCGACGGAGCAACGGAAGTTCGCTCGCCGTCGGGAGAACAACTCACGTTTAAAGGATTTCTGAACCTTGCCGACGAAGCGTTAAAGAGGATGCCGCAGCCCGTGTCGCTCCATGATTTTTCAGAGGCCCTACTCCAAGGTATTCATAGCTTCCACGGTGGTGCGCAAGAGTTGGAGGATGATGTGACGCTATTGAGCTTGCGGCGTATTTCCTAAGGCTGTTGTCTCCGAGCGCTGCATGCGCCCCGGAGCGCTCACATGTCACTTAAAAGGATGGCCCGCAAAATACTGGTTGAGACTCGCCAGCATCTCCTTTAAAGCTGCCTGAACATTGCGGTTTAGAGCCGCAACAACCGCGGACACGTCTCTTCCCGAGACTGGTTCGTCGTGCGTGTAATAGTGCGTCCAGACGGTGGAGCCCGATTTTAAGTCGCGCATCTCGAGCTCAAAGGTGACCTTGGCCAGCATCGCCGTCCCAGAGATTTCTTTGAAGTCGTAGAGCCGGCCGCGGATCAGAAAGTCCCCGCCGGCATTGCTGCGCTCGACATAAACGGCCTTGTAATGGCTGGAGGTTTGTAGCTCGCGCAACAAAACCTCTTGAATCATCTCCGTAGGCGGCTCTGCCCACCGTTGATATTCGTACATGCCCATCTGCTCTCCTGGGCTGCTGTAGACGATGCGGTCTTCACGATAAAGATGCGAAGCAGACAAAGGGCCGAGCAGAAGCGTGGCGGGCACGGGATCTGCTCCTTGCGCCGCGGCCTGGTCTCCAGGAAGAGTTAATTGGTAATACTTGCTGGGACGGGCGGCCCCACAGCCAGCAAGAGCTGTGGCAAGCAGAATGGTCGCTGTCCAGACAGGCCACACCGTTTTCTTAGGGCAGCCAGACTCGCGCCGCCGCTTCCCTTTCCTGGCTTTCCGTCTTTCGAACGCTTCTTCCTCACGAATCATTTGTACTCTCCGGGCTTGTGCTCAGGAGGATTGCTCGAACGAATCAAGGTGTAAGGCCGCCGCTTGATGGTATCCGTAAATTCCCTAAGGTTTTCCGAGACACGGCGGAAGTTTTCCATCAGTGCGTCTATATTTTCCGCATTTACGTCTAGCGTTTGGTCAAGCTTGCTCGTCAGATCCGTCACAGTTGCAAGAGACCGGCGCAGTTCAGCCACGGCCTTTCGCAGGTCTTCACGGTTTTCTCCGATCAACGAATCCACTTGATTCAACGCCTCATTGGCCTCGGCCGACGTTTTTCTTAGATCGTCCATCAAAGGAGCGAATCTCTCGCTGGCTGCATTCAGGTTCTGAACGGCAGACTTCACGGCTCCGCGATTCTCCGCAATCATCCCGCGCGTCTCCGACAGCGTGCCGGCGAGATTGGCGCGATTCCGCTCGTTCATTAGGTCGTTAATCCGCTCGACCGTGAGCTTCAATTCGCTAGCCCGATCATTCACGGTTTTTAAGAGCTCCTGCGCTTGCGGCGCGATGTCGTTGATCTTCGCGGTAAGCGCGTTGAAATCCACATAAGGCTCGGAGGGCAGAATCGCGCCGGAGGCTGCCAGCTTGGCGTTGCCACTTCCAGGAATGATCTCCAGATGATTGTCCCCCAACGGACTCAAACTCATGATTTTCACGTGGCTGTCGGCTTTTACCGGAAGGTCTGCTTGCACACTGAAAGTAATTTCAATGCGCGCGGGATCCTTAGGATCGAGCTGCAGTTTTTCCACACGTCCTACTTTCGGCCCGCCTGCATAGCGCACGATTGACCCAGGTTCGAGTCCGCCGGCAAACGGGAAATAGGCTCGAAACGTGGAGGCCGAGCCGCCGAAGGCGCCGCTCAATGCAAAAATTGTCGTAATTAAAATACCAGCTGCGATTAGCACGAATGCGCCCACCATAGCTTGCTCTCGCTTCGATTGCATCAGGCACCTCCCCTTTTGGTCATCGAATTTCGCTTGCGAGGATGATCTTCGGTCAGCATTTGCAGATAATCCGCCTCCTCGAGGACTTCCGACTCGGCGATGCGATCGAGGAACTGTCTCACGCGCGGGTGCGTGCTTGACCGCATTTCTTCCTTCGAGCCGATGGCCACAATGTTTCCTTTGTCAATCAGCACCATGCGGTCAGCGATCAGAAACGCGCTGGCCAGCTCATGGGTTACCACGACGATGGTCATATGGAAAGCTTTCTTCAGCTCGAGTATCAATTCATCCACGCCCGCAGCGATGATGGGATCCAGTCCGGCGGAAGGTTCATCAAAGAAAAGAATCTCCGGGTCCATGGCCATCGCGCGCGCCACCGCTGCCCGTTTCCTCATCCCGCCGCTGAGTTGCGAAGGCAGATAGGTCTCGAAGCCGGCTAGCCCCACCTGGTCCAGCTTCAACCGCACGATAATCTCGATCGTTGGCTCCTCGAGCTTAGTGTGTTCTCGGAGCGGTAGCGCCACGTTCTCCCCCACGGTCATCGAACCGAACAATGCGCCTCCTTGAAAGGACATGCCGATTCGCTTGCGGATTTCATTCATTTCCGCATCGGAAACTACCGCCAGGTTTTTGCCTTTGACCCAGATTTCGCCGGAGCTTGGTCTTTCCAACCCCACAAGTGCGCGAAGTAACGTACTTTTTCCAGAACCAGAACCTCCCAAAATTACCAGCGTTTCGCCGCGCACCACTTCAAAGCTGAGGCCGTGCAGAATCTCCCGCTCACCGTAATTAACGCGGAGGTTCCGGAGCGAGATCATCGCTTCGTGCTGCAATGACGAGTCGACCCTTGGTTCCATCGGGATTTCCCCTAGCCTCCACCTATAAAGAAAAAGAGAGCGGTAAAGACCAAATCGACGAGGATCACAAGAAATATGGAAACGACCACGGCGCGCGTCGTTCGGCGGCCAACTTCCTCCGGTCCGGTGCCTGTCGATAAGCCCTCATGACATCCCACGGCCGCGATGGTAATCCCAAAAACAACGCTCTTAATCAGCCCCGTAACGATGTCTCGCAGAAAAAGTGCATCGAGCGAGGCGTGAGCATAACGGCTGAAGAAAAAACCCGCCCGAGTCACTCCAAACAGCGCCCCACCCAAAATTCCCATGGAGTTCGCCCAGATGGTCAGGCAGGGCAACATTACGACCATCGCCAAAAACTTTGGCGCAACCAAAAAATCGACTGGGTGAATCGCCATGGTCTCCAGCGCGTCAATCTCCTCCGTGACCCTCATCGTCCCGATCTCCGCGGCAAAGGCCGAGCCCGAGCGGCCAATCACCACAATTGCGGTGATCAATGGCCCCAGTTCACGGGTCATCGAAATAGCTACGGCGTTTGCGACAAAAGTGATGGCACCAAACTTTCGCAGCTCGTATGCGCTTTGCAGCGCCAGGATCAGTCCAATGAAAAACGTGATGAGTGAGAGGATTGGCAGCGCCCTCACCCCCGCCTGCATCGCTTGCGAAACAGCTTGCCGAAAGCGGAGCGGCTTTCCCCGGAACGGTGCGACAAAGGTGAAGTAAGCGGCGCGGCTGCTCAACGATGCCAGGGATCCAAGATAGGCCAGCCCGTCGGTAACCGATCCGCCTATTTGCGCTGTGAGTTCCAAGTCTTCCTCTAGGTTATTTCCTGCCCGAAGAACATGCTTCAGGGCGATATGGCTTGCTCCTCGTTCTCGTAAATCTCAAAGATCTTCAACAGCTTGGATAGCTGCAGAACTTCTCGGACGCTCGGGGTCAACCCATACAGGATGAGCTTTGCTCCCGAGTCCCGCGATACCTTGAGCCCTTCGACCAGGGATGCTACCCCCGAACTGTCCATATAGCGAACGGCTTTCAAATTGAGGATTACCCGCGGGATGCGCGCATCGCGCAATTCGTGCAAGAGAGCTTTCCTCAGCTCTGGAGACGTAGCGAGATCAACGTCGCCAGTGACATCAAAAATGGTTGTTTTGTCCAGCCGACGCGCAGAAATCTGCACCTTCTTTTCTCCTCAAGCACCCATCTCGGGCTTCGGCCCGTCAAGAAGTTTTATTAAGCGAAGCTGATTCCTACCGAGTTTGCGGCGAAATTCCACCGCATCCATACATTCGTTGATAAAATGCATTCCTAAACCGCCCGGTCGCACGTCCTCGAGGGGGCGCCCGCACAGCTTTGCGCAATCAATCTTTTTGCCGCTGTCCTCCAGCACGATTTCGAGCGCTCTCCCATGCTTGCCGTCTCGCCGAACTGCAATCCAGCGGAACGAGGCGTGAATCGGGTGTCCCTCTTCTCCGCCATAGCCGTGTCGTATGATATTCGTGAGTGCCTCGTCGACCGCCAACACCACCGCGCGGCATTCCGCTCGAGAAAATCCCAAGGTTTCAGCGAGCTGTGCTAAGGCATGACGCACGACGCAGAGCATTTCGGGATTGCTCTGCAATTCCAGTTTCAGCAAAAGACCACTTCGGCCCATTACCGCCCTCGTTGGGGGACCGTTTTGTAGTTCCCCAAGGAATCACCTGTTGTGGCACGCTGTTCGGTCAAGTTTTCACGATGATACACGCAAATCTGTATGTAGGAATACTTACCTCAAGTAGCACGACCCAATATTGAGTGGATTGCGGGACGAAGCCGAACAGGATCAAGACAAGTCCGAAAACACCCATGCGCTTCTCAGGCACATGGTCGGCACCCCATTCAACGGTCGAGGTGCATGCGCTCGCCAGCGCCGTGACTACTCCAATTGCCAATTTCCGCCTTAAGGCGTCAAGATACCCGGGCGCTTGTAGAGCATCGGGATTGTAGAATCGCTTGCCGTCAAAGTGCTTCGGAAACTCATGGATGCTACTGGTCACAACCTTCACTGTTGCCAGCCGCCTCTCCATGCTTCCTACAACCGAACCACTGCCAGCAACTCAAAAGACCTAGCTGGTCTTGGCTTCCAGTGGAGACTGACCGATCGAAAAGGTATTGTCATATGATGCCAAGCGTCAACATAGAGATACATCCTAGGAGTATTCGCTTTTCCGATCGGGCGAAGGAATCCAACAGCAGGGAGAAAACGTCATGAGCACTCCTCAGATTCCCGCGAAGTCCGACTTCAGGACGCGGGCGAAAACGAACGACGTGGCAGTTGCGCGTCTCATCGGATTTGAGGCTAAAGAAATTGCGGGCGGACGAGCTGTGGTTACCCTGGCAGCCGGGCCACAACACGCAAACCCCATGGGAACGCTCCACGGTGGAATACTTTGTGACATAGCAGACGCCGCGATGGGAATGGCGTTTGCGAGCACACTTGCGTCAGGCGAATCGTTTACGACGGTGGAGCTGAAGATCAATTTCTTCAGACCCGTTTGGCAGGCTCGCCTGAAAGCCGAGGGCAGAGTGGTGCGCCGCGGGCGCACTATAGGCTATGTAGAGTGCGAAATTACCGACGAACGCGACCAACTCATCGCGAAGGCGGCGTCGACGTGCATGGCGCTTCGAGGAGAAGATGCAAAGGGGCGTTGAACTTAGGAGACTTGTTCGAGTCTCAACACCAAGGTGCACTGAGCTTCAACAACTGGCTGCATTCATTTGAGCAAGTCGCTTGCGTACCTGACAGGAACGGCGAGATTGGAGCCGCCAAAGTCCTTGATTATCGCGAAGTTGATTCCAATCACTTTTCCGTCTCGGTTGAAGAGCGGGCCGCCCGAACCGCCGGATGTAGTCGCAGCATCGTAGACGATCTTGTCCTGAAGTACGTCGCCGATGTGTCCTTGCGTGGTGGTAGGCCGGATGAGCCGCTGCGAAGCAATCTGTGACATGACCTGGCTGACGTCTTGAGATCCCGCTGCGATTTTCTTCACGACGTCCGAGCCAGCCCTTGCAAGAATACCTTCCACACCCGCGGGGTAACCCATCAGCACGACAGGCTCTCCCGTCACGGTTGCTTCCTTTCGGCCATCAAGTTCCAGAAGCTCTCGGCCGGCCGGCGCCGGAGCTTGCAGCTTTAGCGTTGCAACATCCGCGGTGGAGGAGATTCTGCCAAGCTTCGCTTGGATAGCCGCAGCCTTTCCCGGAAAGTAAGCCTCGTACGACAGGACTTCGGGCGCGACGCCGCGGTCCAGAAGCTGCTTAATCTCATCGTCATGCCACCAAGGTTCTACGACGTGATGATTGGTAAGGATGGTCCCATCCGACCTGGCAAGAAAGCCCGTGCCGAAAGCGTCGATTTGCAGACGAGGCCCTCGGCCACCCACATCGAGCTGCGCCATCCCTTTGTCGTCGACCTGTGGTTTCCCGTTCGCATCTACCGCTACTTGAAGCGGCTGTCCTGAATCTTTGTCGACAAATCTCACCACGACGTGTAGCAAGCAGACACTTGGGCCATATTTTTGAACAACGGTCGCCGCGATCTTGTCTTCTTTTTCCAGCAGCGCGATGCGGCTTTGCGTTTCCAGAAGTTGCCGTTTCAAGGAATCGGAGTCCGCACCATCCGAGACAGCCACTTTTTTGCGCAGGTCTTCGGACTGTGCCTTCAGCAAGTCACGTGTTGAAGTTGCAGAACGCGAGTTTGCGTCGTTGGAACCATGGGCTTGCTCTGCGCGATGCAAAAGCTCTTCTTGTGGCAGCACGCCGTTATTCAGACGCGCAATCTCCGCTCGCAACTGCAGTGTGGCCTTGCGGCTGCTACGCGTCGAGAAACCGACGAATATTACCGTCAGGACAGCGATTGCGGTAAGTGCAGTTAGCGTTGGAATCAGCCAGAAGCGACGCTTATTCACCGTACCCGCGCTCAAAGATTCGACGGCGACATCGGCGTAATGTTCTCTCTGCACAGCGTACTTGAGCATGGTCTTGAGTTCTTCTTCTGGCCGACGCTCCCGGAACTGAGTTCTGATCCTTGCGGCGAATTCGACAGCATCGAACGGAAATGAAATAACGTCGTCCGTGCCCAGATCCAGAGCGCGCGCCCGCTCCAACGCGCCCCCGTGGACAATCATTACAACTTTCAGCGATGGCTCCATCTCTGGCTGCGACTTGAGCTGCGTAATCATTCCGCAGCAACTGAGGTCAGACGGAGTTGCTTCTGTTACGAGGACTTCGGGAGACAGCGCCAGGACTTGATCGACCGTCAACCCGGTCTCTGTGGCGATCTCATAGCCTTGCCCGGCCAAGGCGTGTCGGACTGCTGTGAGAGAGGCACCCCCGAGATTTAGAAGTAGGACGCGCATGGAACATTATAGGCAACGCTTTGTTGCCTGTAGCGGCCGGTTTCTGAACCTTCCGCAAGATATCGATCCATCAGTCAAAATTTTGGGCCCTTGGCCGGCGATAAGGCTTCAGCAATCCCAAACATTTCCTATCGGACTCCCGGAAATACTCATCGCGATTAAGCACGTCGATTTGATTAGAACCCTTGGGTAGAACGGCGACTTCATTTGTGCCGATTGCGCCCGCGAGGCGAGCACATCGACTCCTAACGGCATTCATCGCGGCTTTGCGGGCTAAGTGTGAAGGTGGAAACCGATTGGAGAGTTCGCGAAGAGCGGCTGCCTCTGCAGCAGTGATATTCACGCTTCTAATGGTCATAAACGGAGATTCCCCTTCCGCGGACGTCGAGATTATCTCTCATCACACCGAATCGAGGCAATCTTGAGGCGGACTCAGGCGGAACAGTGGTCTGCTCACAGTGTAAAATAAATCATCTGTTTTCTGTCACCCGCACGGCTGCGCTTTTCTTGCTGGTCATCTCGCCTGTTGCCCTTCCTGCGCAGAAGGCAATGCCCTTCACCGCCGCGACGGATTCTTTCCTTTAAATGAAGGCGCGACTCGAACCCGGGATTAAGCTTAGGTCTCTCGAGCCCGGAGACCTTGTCGACGGCAGGCTCGTTCGAAGCGTCTATTGGCGTGACAAGGAATTGCTTCAAGCCCGCAGCCAGGTGCGAGCGGCCAAGTTAGGGGCAAAGAAGAAGCGCCAAGGGATTCATGCCCTTCACCCAATCGATCATCTGGAATGTGCGAGCAATCGGGCGAGGTCTTCATATTGGTCTGTCGCAATGTAGTCTACGCCTGCGCGCTCGGCGGCTTGCCAGCGTGCCTCTACGGCCGGCCGGCTGCCAAAGTTGTAAGAATGGAAGATGCCTCGACAGCTTTCCTCCGATTGAGAGACACCATCGAGCGTATAGAAGCGAATCCAGAATCCGCGCTCGTGCGCATATTGAACTAAGTTGCGAAGCCGGGCTTCCTTCGCGGTCGTCCACTCGCCTGCGTTTGGCTGCCCGGCCGGTTCCACGACCCGCCAGGAATTGTTCCACCAACGGTGGTAATTATCGGGGCCGTTGGGAGCGATCGCGGCGGGAGGCGCACTCGGATCCGCGTTATGGGTCGGCGTCGCGCCGAACACCAGAAGAGAGGAGCCGACGGGAAGGTTGTCGTAGAAGGCCGCCTTTTGCCTCTCGGATTCTCCGGTCAACACAAGAATGGGCTTCACCGCAAGCGCGCCCATCTCCCGAATATCTGAGCCGCGCCTGGCAGTCGTGATCCAATCGCGGTACTCCGTGAGTAATTGCCAGATCGCCGCAAGGTGTTCGGGCTCTTCGGATTTCAGATCCAGATTCAAGGTTATGAGCGGCCAGTCCTTGGAATCGCCGTCGCGCAGCGCTTTTTCTACGACCGGGCGCACGCGTTCAAAGAAATACTCGCGCAAGGTGGGTTCGTTGCCCTCTGCGGGAGCGCCGTGCGCGACAATGGAGTGGGATTGCTTTGTGTGGGGGTCGGTATACCAAAAGAGATCCTGCTCGATCGCCAATGGCGTACCGGCGGACAGAGCCCGGCCGATGCGATCCGCCCACCATCCGAAGTACGGGTAACAATTGTGGGCGTCCATCAAGACACGTGCGCCCGGGTGGGTGGTGCCTCGGACACGGGCGCCGCCTAAGGGCAACGCTACGCCCAGCGCCGCAATGCCCGCTAGCCACGCGAGGAAACTCTTTCTGTTTCTCAACCGTCGCGTATTCAAAGCAATTGCTTTGCTCATAGACTCCTTGCTTGCAATCTAGCCCGTAGGAAGGGGCAAATTGCAAGGCCCCTCGCAAGCATGGGCCTCCTGGACTCAGGAAGGTCCTCCAGAGAGTCATTCGAAACGACGCTATCGCATTAGAAAGAGAGCCGCAATGCGAATTGCATGACCCGGGGATCGCCCGAAAGCGTCGTGATGGAGCCCGCGGCGCCGCTGGTAATGTTGCCGTTGGGTTGTCCGAAGAGAACGGCATTGAACAGGTTGAAGACCTCCCAGCGAAAATGGAGTTCAACGGATTCATGGAGAGGGGAATCGCGGATCAACGAGAAGTCAAAGACGTTTGTATGCGGGCCGCGAAGGGTATTGCGGCCGCTATCGCCGACAACTCCTGCTGTGGTCGCCTGAAAAGCGTCTCTAAGCGACGGTTCCACAGCCTTGCAGGCCTTATTGGTCGAAATGTAGAACCAGCAACTGGGATTGCCAACAATGCCCGGCGTCCCAATCACGTTGGGCACCGCAGTGGCTTGTCCGAAGGGGTCCAGCGAGCTGTTCAGCGCTCCGCCTTCATTGAGTGTAAAAGGATGACCGCTATAGAAGGTGTAGACGCCCGAGGTCTGGAAACCGCCAAAGACTTTCGAAAGGATCCCGGAAGACAGGTAGCGGTGTTTCGCGCCAAACGGAAGTTGGTACAGGTAGCTGAACGCCACGCGGTGCGGGATATCAAAATCGCTCGGACCGTGCCAAGCCGCGAAGTTGCGGCCGTTTGGCGGCCCTCCGGAGTTCGCTTCGAGCTCTTCGGGTGTGTTATCGAAGCTGCGGGAATAGGTGTACGCGGCACGCAGACTCAAGCCATCTGCGAATCGTCGGACGAGCGTGGCCTCCAGGCCGTTGTATTTCCCGACGCCGATTGGGTTGGTGTACTCGATGTAGCCGAAGTTGGCGTAGGGCGATTTGCCGGTGCTGAGGTTATTAACGATCAGAGGCTGATTGAGGTCCGATAGAGTGTCAAGATGTGTGGACCTTGTGCCCACATAGTTGAGTTCGGCGAGCCAGGCATTTCCAATTTCACGTTCGAGACCGAAGCTCCATTGCTGAACCATCGGGGATGGATCCTGCGGATTCATCGCACGGATATGGAAGGCCGTCAGATTGTTGAAGTTGATGGTGCTGGGATCCAGAAAAGTCGCAGGAAAGCCGATTTCAGGTGTGAGCACCGGCGTGGTATTGCTGGCCAGAGTCTTGTTAATGAGAAAGGGAGGGTTAAGCGCCATTTGGTCTTCGCTTCCGATGCGCTCGAACAAGGAGTAGTAGATGCCGTACCCTCCACGGAAAACGGTCTTCGAATCAAAGGAATACGCGAATCCCACCCGCGGACCAACATTTTTCTCGTTGGGCCGGACCAGAGACCGGCTTTCGAGCGAGCCGGACGAAGCAAAGACCAAAGAGCCGGCGGCTGCCGGATCAAAATTGGCCATGCGGTTTTGCCCCAATTTTCCAGTGAGGAAACCGGATTCCGTGAGAGTGAAGAAACCCGATTATGTGAGTACTATAGATTTATGTAATATTACATTAATGACACAGAGTGTTTGCATGGCTTTAACAAAGCCCGTAGAACCGACAAAACCCATTGACCCGGCTGGGCAATTTCTGACGCATCTTAAAAGTTCGGTTAACGCCGCTTTAAAGTTTGTGAATCTCACTTCGCGTGTAGCAAGTTGAACCGCTAAGGATTCGGTCTTTGATGGTAATTCAATTTCTCCTGACTCCATGCAGCAAGCCTCGCACCAACCGACGAATTGCAGGGAAGCGACGACCGATAAGCGAGAGTCGCGGTACACAGCGGTCGTCACCGAAATCGGGCATCCCTACCGCTGCGCGCTCTGCAACAGTCGGCAAGCTCCTGCAGCGCCGGCACCGTCCGGATTGTTTTCAGACAAGAAATTGAGGATCTGGCCTGATAACTTCAGGCTCGCCCGTTATCTGACCATAACGAGCGGACCGCTATCCGCTCGCGAACGAGGCTAGCGACAGAAGGGTCTGCCTCCCGCACACACAGCCCTGGAAGAAAGAAATGTTTGTTTTCAGTTTATTTAAAGATAACAGAACCCTTGGTTGAGGTAATTAACCCAACGGGGACGCGGGTTTTTCCTACTTCTTTAAGTGCAACGGGCTTGCCAAACTGATCACCATCAGCCCGTGCGCAATTGTGGCGGTGAAAGCTCGCTCCGCAGCGCAAGGTCAGGCTCCATTGGTTTCAGACCGTGCCCACAGTACAAGATCCGGTAAAAGCTCGCTCCGCAGCGCAAAGTCACGCTTAAGGAGAACTCATGATGAGTAAGATAGGAAAACTAGTTGCAGCGGCCTCGATGACCGCGCTGTTGTTGCTGTCGCAATTCCCCATGCCAGCGCAGGCGCAGCAGGTGTGCCCGATGTACTGCATAGCGGGCGGGCCCTGCCCCCCTTGCCCTTCCGGACAGGTAATGATCGTCGGAGTCACGATCATCTCAGGCGGCACTGTAATCACGGGGAAGATCATCGTTGCTGGACCCACCGTGGTATCAGCCGGTAGCGTGCTGGCAGCAGGTACTGTGGTCGCCGCCGGCAGCGTGGTGAACGGGGCGGCCGTCGCAGCCTCGACCGTTCTTGCCTCAGCCACCACCGTAAGCAGCACATCGACACTGAGCGCCAGCAGCACTATCGCCGCTGGGTCCACTTTCGCTGCCAGCACGACGCTGGCTGCGGGAACCACACTCGCGGCGGGCAGCGCGATTGAAACGGGCAGCGTATTGGCCGCCGGAAGTATTATCGCCGCTGGCAGCGTGGTGAACGGCACGAACTTCAGCTCCGCAACCACACTGGCTTCTGCAATGACCATCTCTGGAACTTCCACTCTAGCTGGCGGCAGCACGATCGCGGCCGGCAGCGTACTCGCGAGCGGCACAGCCATTGCGGCTGGCTCGAGCGTGTCGAGTGCCACGGTGATTGCAGGAGGCAGCGTTCTGGCAGCTGGCAGCTTTGCTGCATCCGCCAGCGTTGTTAACGCCGTGGCCGTCTCGAGTGGTGAGACTTTGGCCGCTAACACCGCCATCGTAGCCTCCACCAGTCTGGCTGGTGGCAGCGTCATCGCTGCCGGTTCCACTCTGGCGGCCGGTAGCGCGTTGGTGAGCAGCACGACCATCGCAGGGACCACATTTGCGGGCGGATCGGTTGCCGTTGCCAACACTGCAGTGGTGGCGAGCGGCAGCACGTTGGCCGCTGGCACGGTTGTGGCGGCGGGCAGCATTGTGAACGGCGCGAGCATTGCCTCGGCAACCACACTCAGCGCGGCGACAGTCGTGAGCGGCTCGACCGTTCTGGCCTCGGGCAGCACGATCGCGGCCAGCTCCGTCTTGGCCGCCAGCACGATAGTGATCTAATAAGGACCGGATAAGGACCTGCCGCAGCTCGAAAATTATCAATGAACAGGACCAGCCGTTGTGGGTGGGGAGAGGCTTGCGGAGGTTTCGCAAGCCTCTCCCGTTTTTTTGTACGCCTATTTCCTGATTCAGGGCCCTCAACTCTGTAGGGCCCCTGATCCCGCCGTGCCGCTTACTCTGCCCGCTCTTCGGCTGGCAGGGGCACGACAGTATTTGATCGAAGCGCGAGGGACTGAAGGCGAATTGTTATCTTATCTCGATGAGTTCGTGATGCTCCTGTAGTCCAACACCGGAAACAATCTGCAGAACGCCTTACAAAAGCAAGCAACACCATAATCCCCAGAATGCCGGCATTACCGAAGTTAGATCTCGCGTTGCAAGTCTCAATTTCTCAACTGACGGATTGCCCATCCGCCGCCAGGTCCTATTTCATCACAGGAGTGGCGTGACTAGGCTAGAGCAGGTACAATTCACGCCGTTGCGGGAGCGCGTGAGAGCTCCGCTTTCTCTGTTGCATGTCAGCGCCGATCTGCTGTGCTTCGCCTTTGCCTGAACGTATACGACCAAGGATTGAACCATGATTTCGCGACGCGAATTTTTAGCGGGTGTCTCCGGCAGCATAGGAGGGGTTTGGCCGCTACTTAGCCGGGCGGCCGACGAGAGCGTAGCTCTTCCGGGCAAGGAAGGAATGATCGTGCGTTCGCACCGGTTCCTCGACTTGGAAATGCCTGTTGAATACGCGAACTTGTTCATCACACCAGTGGAACATTTTTTTGTCCGTAACCACATGCACGAGCCGAGCACACTCGATGTCAGCAAGTGGCGGCTCAGCATAGGCGGAGAAGTGGAGAAACCCCTAGCCCTCACACTCGCCGAGCTCCTGAAAATGGAGCAGCGCACTGTCACGAATACATTGGAATGCGCCGGGAACGGCCGTGCGTTCGCCGTTCCGCATGTTCCAGGAGTGCAGTGGCAGAAGGGCGCGGTTGGGACCGCGCGCTTCGGCGGGCCGCGCCTGCGGGACTTGTTGGAGCGCGCAGGAGTCAAGCCAGCCGGTAAGCATGTCATGTTTGGTGGGCTGGACGAAGTACCGGGAAAAGTCCCGCCGTTCATCCGCAGTATTCCGATCGAGAAAGCAATAGATGGAGACACCCTCGTAGCCCTGAACATGAATGGGGCACGCTTGACTAAGCATCACGGATTTCCTGCGCGTGTCGTGGTACCGGGATGGATCGGTGCAGCCTCTTGCAAGTGGGTGACAGAGATCAAAGTGCTCGACAGAGAATTCGACGGTAACTTCATGAGCCCGGGCTACCGAATGCCTAATCAGCCGGTGCAGCCCGGCGAAGCAGTGAACGTGGCGGACACTCATCCAGCGACGGCCTTGAAAGTGAAATCGCTGATCGCGAGCCCGAGTGACGGCGCGAGTGTGAAATCCCGGGCTATCCATATTCAGGGGGTGGCCTGGGCCGGTGAGGCAGATATTGAGAAGGTTGAGGTTTCCACCGACTCCGGTACAACCTGGCAGCCGGCACAACTCAGCAAGAATCACTCGCGTTACGCGTGGCGCCGATGGAGCCATTTCTGGAAGGCACCTCGAGGCGGCGATTACACAATCCTGTCGCGCGCAACCGACAGCGATGGCCACACGCAGCCGGATTCAGTGCCGTGGAATCCCAGCGGGTATCTAATCAATGTAGTGGACCAGGTGAAAATCCATGTTCCGGTATAGCTTGTTACTCGCTGGGTCACTGTCCTTCGCTTGCCTCGCTGTATTCGTTTGCTTGGCGCGGCCCCATGCAGAGTCTGCTGATTTGCTGCCCGGACCCGTGCCGGCCAAGTTCAAGACGGCGTGTCTGGAGTGCCATGATGCTGGCATCATCGTGCAACAGCGATTAAATAAAGCAGCCTGGACAAAAGAAATGGACAAGATGATCAAGTGGGGGGCCGTAGTCGATCCGGGTGATCGAGACGTCTTTATTGAATACCTGACCACCAAATTCCCCACGGACAAGGAGCCTTACGTGGCCCCGAGGACGGCATTCAAAAAGATGAAACACGATCGTTAGGGGCAAACTCCGCGTGACTCCCAGGCGCTGCCTTCTCGCAGATTCTGGACGGGTTGCACGCAAGCCGCGCGCAATCATTATCACATTTGGGCCGCAGCAATCTGCTTGTCTGCCAAGGGCGGCTTTCCTTGCCGTTTGTGCTGTCGGCAGAGTCATGACGAGCAACCTTCCCTTGATTAGGGAAGGGTTGCCCGTTACTCGCTCAATTGCCCCAGCTGGGCGCTTCAATACGCCAACGCTGCGATTGTTGTTGACATTCGACACCAAGAGAGCATAGCTTGTTGTCGGACGCCTACATCAATGGCACCAGATTCATCCCGACTCGATCTTCTCCAAGGCACGCTTGATTTGCTGATCCTGCGTGCGCTCCGTTCTGGCGCGATGCACGGATGGGCAGTTTCTGAGCGCATTCAGCAGATTTCACAGGACGTCTTGCGGGTAAACCAGGGTTCCCTTTATCCCGCACTCCATCGGCTTGAACACCGTGGTTGGATCAAAGCGGAGTGGGGTGTCTCGGAGCTAGGCCGACGAGCGCGCTTCTACTCACTCACTGTTTCTGGTCGAAAACAGCTCGAAATCGAGGCGGTGAACTGGAGCAAGCTTACCGATGCCATTGCGAGGGTGTTAAGGATGGCGTGATGTGAGGTGGAAGGACTACAGTCTGCGACTGCGTGCATTGTTTTTCCGTCGCCGTATGGATGAAGAACTGCACGAAGAACTGCAGTTTCACATCGACATGCAAGCGCGGAAAAACCAGCGCAACGAATCGAACACGATCGAAGCAAAGCGACAGGCACGATTGGAGTTTGGCAGTGTCGTACGCGCAACGGAAGAATGCCGCGAAGAAAGAGGCATATCTTCAATCGAGATCGCGGCAAGCGATCTGCGCTTCGCCCTCCGCATGCTGCGCAAATCTCCCGGATTCGCGGCAGTCGCCATCCTCACTCTCGCGCTCGGAATCGGCGCCAACACCGCCATCTTCTCCGTAATAAATTCCGTGCTGCTCAGCAATCTTCCCGTCAGGAACCCGCAACAGCTCGTCTTTCTCACAAATCCCGACGAGCAAGGTTTCGAGATCGGCTTCGGCGATGGCGACCGCGATTTCGTTACCTATCCCGAATTTCAGCAACTGGAGCGGAACAATCAGGTGTTTTCCGGCTTGCTCGCGGCCTCTAACTTCACTTCCCGCATCCCTGTCGAACTCCAAACCTCCGATTCCGGGAACAACGCTCCCGCGCATGTCAGCCTGATCAGCGGTTCCTATTTCTCTGTTCTCGGCGTGACTCCCATTCTCGGCCGCGCGTTCGGCACCGAAGTCGATAAGCTGCGCGACGCGAATCCCGTTGCCGTGATCAGCTACGCGTTCTGGCGAGAGCGCTTCGGCGGCGCCAGCGACGTGATCGGCCGCAGAATTCGCGTCCTGAACACCTCATACGAGGTCGTCGGAGTCGCTCCGCCGCGATTTCACGGCGAGACCGTGGGCGCCAATCCCGACATCTGGGTGCCTCTCACGATGCAGAGCGAAAGTTTCCCTGGGCACGATTACCTCTCACAAGAGGCGAACCCATTCCGCAAAGCCGAGTGGTTGCAAGCAATGGGCCGCCTGAAGCCCGGAATCACTTTGGCGCAAGCCAAAGCCAGCATCGAAGTCGAGTTCCACCAGATGATGGAAGCGCAAACCGGCGGGATGTCTGCGCAAGACAAACGACAATTCCTGAATCAGCACCTTGCCGTCACGCCCGGCAGCCACGGTGCCTCCACGCTCCGTGGCGATTTTGGCAAGCCGCTGCAAATCCTGATGGTTGTCGTGGGCCTGGTTCTTCTGATCGCCTGCGCGAACATCGCCAACATTCTCCTGGCCCGCTCCGCCGCGCGTCAGAAAGAAATTTCCATCCGTGTCGCTTTGGGCGCCGGCGGGCCGCGCCTGTTCCGACAGGTGCTCACCGAAAGCATTCTGCTCGCCGCCATTGGCGGCGCTGTTGGCCTGCTGCTGGGCCGCTGGGCCGACGTGGCTCTTTTGCGCATGGTCTCCAGCACGTCAAATCAGGTTCGCCTCGACCTTCATCCCGATAGCACCATTCTCGCCTTCACCCTTGGCGTCTCCTTGCTGACCGGAATCCTGTTTGGCCTGGCTCCTGCCCTTCAGGCGACACATGTAGATCTCAACTCCGTCCTGAAGGGCACATCCCGCAGCGTAGCAGGCACCACTGCTCGCTCCGGCGGCGTGCCCTCCGGCAAGATTTTAGTTATCGCGCAGGTCGCGCTGTCGCTCTCGCTTCTCGTCGTGGCCGGGCTTTTCGTGCGCAGCTTTCGCAATTTGTCAGAAACGCAGCTCGGTTACGACCGCGACCATTTGCTGGAATTCTTTGTGGACCCACTCTCTTACGGCTACCACCCTACCGAGATCCCTGCACTCGATCAGAGCATTCTGCTTAGAATTGATGCCATACCCGGCGTTGCTGGCGCGACGCTAATCGATAATCCCTTGATGAGCGGCCGGGATTCCAATTCGCCCGTCACCATCGAAGGGCAGAAGCCATCGCCGGGTGACGATGCGCATGCCCGCTGGGCCATGGTCGGCCCCAATTTCTTCTCAACCACCGGAATCCCCATTCTCGAAGGCCGCGAAATCACCGACGGCGACAGCGGCAATGGACAGCGCGTTGGCGTGATCAACCAGACCATGGCCCGCAAATTCTTTCCGCACTCCAACCCAGTTGGTCAGCGGGCGTTTGTCCACACCACATCGGGCCAAGCTCCCTTTATCATCGTCGGTGTGGTTCAGGACTCGAAACAGCACAGCGCGAAAGAGAAGGCACTTCCGCGCTTTTACGTTCCTTATTTCAACCCTATCGGCAACGACTGGACAGCGGGGGCTGCGATCATCGTTCGCACGGCTGGCGATCCTTCGTCGTTCTTGTCCGCGATTCGCAGTGTGGTGAAGCAAGCGGCCCCTAATCTGCCTACGGTCGCCATGGAGACCATGAACCAGCG
>QHYI01000206.1 GCA_003223245.1 Acidobacteriota bacterium | reverse complement strand
TTCGTTCCACTCGCGATTGTCTTTCGGTGTGGGGTGAATATTGTGCGTGGTGGGGTCGCTGTTGACGATATTGACGTCCTGGCCAGCCATCACGCCCAGCACGTGCGGGTGGTATCTGCAGCCGCTTTGATCGAGGGTGACGGCTTCTTTCGGAACTTCGAAAGTGCGATTGCCCAGGCCATCTTTCACATAAACGAACACGTTAGCAAGTTTGCCGCCGCTGGCGACGATGGCTTCTGCCGTGTTTGGACCTTTGCAAGCGGGGTCCTGGCTCATGTCGATTTTCGCGGCGGGAGGCGCGGTGCCGTCAAACTTGACGGTGCCGCTGACCGTTGCGGCCGTTGCGGGATCGATGGGTGTGGCGGCCGGAGCCGCAGCGGGGGTGGCCGCGGGCTGCTCGGCCGTTTCCTCTTTCTTGCTGCCGCAGCCGGTGAGGAGGACGAGTCCCCACAGCGCGGGCAGAGCGAGAATTGTCATCCAAGTTTTCGTTTTCATTTCTTGCTCTCTCTCCTGAGAATGGATCTCACAAAAATTGAAAATCCTATTTGCTGACTCCGTGACCGCCGCTGCCACTTGCGTTCGAACCGGATGATCCTGACCTGTTCGCCGCGCTCGAACGACCCATCGCCGAAGCAACGCGGCGCTGCTCCTCGGGCGTGAGCTGCAAAATGTAGTCCACGAGCAGCTTGGTATGGTCTTTATCGTAGCCCTGGAACGAAGGTGGCGTCGGCCCAGAAAAGACCCAGTGATCGTTCTCGCGCTTGAAAAGCCCAGAGGGCATCGAGGTTCCAGGGCTGATCGCTTGCGGATCGAGCATCCACTGCTCCATCCAGTCGGGTTTCAGACGGCCGCGCGCCTGGAGGAAATTCGGCGCTGTGGCGGTGCGATCGTGCGCGGGATCACCAGTGGCGTGGCACTTCAGGCACGGCGCGGCGGTGCTGCTGAAGAGGCTGCGCGCCATTTCGGTTTCCTTGGCGGTGAGCACGGGGACTTCTTCGGGAATGTACGGGAACGGCTGGCGCGAAAGCGCCTGGAAGAAGCGCACGAGTTTTCCTAACTCGTTTTCCGAGAAGGAGAACGTGGGCATGCGCACTTGCAGATACGAGCGAATGCCGTTGCGATTCGTGTCTTGGTCGTTGAGCGCAGGATTCTTCAGGAAGCGCAGCAACCACTGAGGATCGACGCGCGCGCCTTCGGTGAGCAGCTTCGGAGGCAATTGCTCTTGCGCGTCCTGATAACGCGCCAAGCCCATCAGGATGGTTCTTTGCCCTGGAATGAGTTGGTGGCAGCCCATGCAGTTGTATTTCTTGACCACCCACCAGCCTTCCTGAATGTCTTTGCGATAGTCGAGCGGCCGGTATTGATAACTCGGAGAAAGTGGAAATTCCTGGCTGCCAACAAGGAACGTCGTAAGCGCGCGAATCTGCTCTTTCGTGAGATGCAGATTCGGCATGCGCAGCTTTTCCGTTTCGTCACTAAAGATTTTTCCCTGGTCCCAAATATTGGGCTCCGCGAGCTTGTGTTCGAAGAAGCCTTTGTGGTCGTACCAAGGCTCCTTCGCTGGACCCTCGGGCAAACGCGCGAGATCTTCGGGATCGGTGATGGGCTCTTTCCCGCCGCGCTGCGCAACTTCCGTGAGCAGCGCAAAATCGAGACGTTCGACGGGCTTGCTGCCTTCGGTGGTCAGTTCGGTGCCAATACGGCCTTCGTCCTCAAGGCCTGAAATTTCATGGCAGCCGAAGCAGCCGTAGAACTTCACCCACTTCTTGCCCTCTTCTTTGAGCTTCGGGTCGTCCATGAACGATGCGTCGGGATAGTCGGAAGGGTTCTTTTTCTTGAGCGTGATGAGATAGCTGGCAATATCCTCCGCATCCGTTTCGGAAAGCCGCAGGCTCGGCATAACCGTCATGTTCTGGACTTGGAGTTCGTGGCCATCGTTCGGGCACTTGCTGTGGTCGAGATCGAAGACGTACGGCAGGCCCTTCTTCTTGTAATCCTCTGGGCCAATGTCTTTTTTCTCGTAGGGGCAGTAGGGGCGCGTGCGTTCGCGAGCGTTGTGAACCCAGCGAACGAGATAGTCGTAATTGGCTTTTTCGCCGACGCGCGTGAGATTCGCGGCAAACGTTCCGCCCTGCATCTGGTCGCTCTCACCGATGGAGTGGCAGGCGAGGCAGCCGCGCATTTCGAACAGTTCCTTGCCATGAGCGGCATTGCCCGGCTTGTGTTTGGGCAGCGGATCAGTAAGCCCGGATTGCCAAACGAATGCAGCAATGGCTCGGATCTGCTCGTCGTTCAGCCGGAAGTTCGGCATCTTGGTTGTTGGCCTGAAGTCCGTGGGCTTCTTCAGCCAAACGGGAATCCAATTCTTGTTCAGCTTCAGGCGCACGTCCTTCAGGTTCGGACCAACCTTCTTCATATCTTGCAGCAAACTCTTCGTGGTGCGGTCCAGCTGCATGATGCGAAGATCCAGCTTGCTGTTCTCGACTTTCAAGGCCACTGCGCGGTCGTTGAGATGATTGGCTTCTTCGTTCGTGGCGGCCTTGTCGGCTTGCGCCATGAAGTCGTCGGCTTGCTTCAGATTGTCTTTCTTCTGCTGTTCGAGAAGCTTGATTTCCTGCGCGATGGACAAAAGGTCCTCAGGCTCCTTGTCATAACCTTCATAGCGGTGGCAGCCCATGCAGCCGCGCTGGCGGAAAAGGTCCTTGCCTTCGCTGACCACCCAGCCGACGTCGTTGTTCACCACCACCATGTCTGCGGAGTGGCAAATCTGGCAGCCCGCTTCGTAATTTCCGGGACGGAAGATCGGCCAGAGCCAATGCTCATAGGTACCGTGGGCCTTCTCGACGCTCGTCGTCGCGCGGCCATTGCCCTGGTGACAGGGCGAGCAGCCGAATTTTTCCGGATCATGAATTCTCAGCAGGTCGCGGTCGGGATGGCTGGTGAACGCGCGTGCGAATTCGTCCGGCTTCTCGCCTGGCAAAGACATGGCTGCCGCGGTGAGCTTGACCGGCTCGCGAATGCCCAGATGGCAAGATTCGCAGCGGTCGACAATCTGCGCGCTGTCTTCTCTCTCCAGATTCGCGGCGTGCTCGTTCACGTTGATCTGCCGAATCGCGGGCGTCAACGATTCCACGCTGTTCTGCAGGTTCAACAACTGCGACGGAGTCAGGCTCACCATGTGATCGGCGAGATAGGAATCCATCAGTTCTTTCTTTTCGGTGACCGGCTTGAGCAGTTCGCCGAGTTCCGCGCTCATTTGCGTGCGCTCGTTTTTGAGTTCGTTATAGGCGTCTTCCAGTGCGGCGAAGTCCTTGAACGTTTGCACCTTGCCGTCGGGCATTTCGACAGTGCTAGGTTTGGCTTTATAGGCGTCGAGGTCGCGCTGCATGCTCTGTTTAGACGACGCGCTCGAGGTGGTCTCGATGTCGTACGTGGCGGCAGTGACGTAGGCGCGCCGGTCGGTGAAGTGACCAGGGCCATCCTGCACGGCGAGGATTTTCGCACCCACTTCGCGGAGCTTCTCTCTCAGTTCGTTGATGCGCGGCTCCGCGCTCTTGCTGGCGTCTTCGTAATCCTGCTTCAGCTTTTGATAGTCCGGGCTGTTCTCAATTTCCTTCTGAGACTCTGCCGATTGCGTGCGCGCCGTCTTCAGGAAAGCGGAGTAGCGGCTTTTCCATTCATGCTGGAAAGCCTTCCAGGGGCGCTGGCCAAAATCCTCATCCCAGAGCGCCCAGAAGAGCGTGGCCATGAGGATGACCATGCAGATGACATAATGCGGCGCAAGGGATTTGGTTACGATCGGATCGTTTTCGGGGATGGGCTTCTCGGGCACCAGGTCCTCCTGAAACTTGCGGCTGAAACCGCAATCGACATCAAAGACTGACTCAAGCTGGGGCGCACGCCGCGCCCCTACACGTTAAATATTGAACCAGGGCGTAATCCAAACGTACTTGATGTGAAAGAGATGGCGGATCAGGATCTTGATCGGCAGCGCCACCATGATGAGGAAAAACGTCATCATGATGGAATACTGCAGCAGGCTCATCCTCTTGTAGTCCTTGGGATTGCTCCGGCGGAACAAGCCATTCACGATGAGTCCGCCAATGAGGAAGTACGCGCCGACAACAGCCGCGCCAAAGATGCCCTTCCACAGATTCGAACTGATCCCGAAAATGTCGGGCAAGTCGCGGTTCACTTCATAGATGAGGCGGTTGTGGTCCCAGGTCTGCCCGGGCCAGAACCACTGCCAGCCGGGCCCGCGAATGAACGTGCCGATGAAAATCATGGACACCCACAAAATCACGAAGCCGAACAGGAACGTGCTGATGGCAAACCTGCGTTGCTTCCAGGTGTAATAGCCGGAGCCCAGCGGGTTGGTGTCAATATAGGGAATCACCATCAAGCCGATGATAATGAGCGTCGGCATCACCACGCCGGCGATCCACGGATCGAAATAAACCAGCATTTCCTGCAGGCCGAGGAAGTACCACGGCGCTTTCGCCGGATTCATGGTCAAGTTGGGATTGGCGGGCTCTTCGAGCGGCGCGTTCAGCGTAATGGACCAGACCATGAGAATGATGGTGACAATGATCGCGGCCAAAAACTCCACGCGCAGAAGAAACGGCCAGACGTGAACTTCCTTTTGCCAGCCGGGGCGGAAGGGCCAAGTCTTGCGATGATGCGTTTTTGCCAGCGCCGGATTCGCCTCTAGCTCTGTAATGAGTTTGTCGTTGGCGAGCGCCTGCTTCCCACCAAGATAAATGTAGAAGGCCAGCAGCGGGATCATAGCGATGATCGGAACATTGTCCGGGGCGGAGAGGATTTGCCAGAGTTGGTTCCAATCCATGGCTATTTCTTCGCCTCCTTGACCTCGGAGTCGAGGACCACCGGCGCCGGCCCGGAGATGCCGCCGTCCTTTCGCACGCGCCAGAAGTGCACGATCATGAAGACGGAAGCGATGATGGGAATGCCGATGCAGTGCCAGATGTATGAGCGCAACAGGGCGTTGGCGTCCACAATCGAGCCGCCGAGCAGCCCGAAGCGCACGTCATTATAAGGAGTCATTCCTAACTGCGGCCCAAACGGTCCTTCGTGGCCTAATAACGGAGTGGCGCGCGCCATGTTGGTGCCGACGGTGACGGCCCAGAAGCCGAGTTGATCGTCAGGAAGAAGGTAGCCGGTGAAGGAGAGGAGCAGCGTCAGGACGAGGAGGATCACGCCGACGGTCCAGTTGAATTCGCGCGGCTTTTTGTACGAACCCGTAAGAAAGACGCGGAACATGTGCAACTCGACGGCGATGACCATCAAGTGCGCGGCCCAGCGGTGCATGTTGCGCAGCAGTTTGCCGTAAGGCACGTCGTGCTCGAGATACAGCACATCGCGAAACGCCTGCACCTTGCTGGGGTGGTAGTAAAACATCAAAAGGACGCCGGTGAGCGTAAGCACGAAGAACAAATAAAAGGTAATGCCGCCCATGCCCCACGTGTAGCTGTAGCGCACAGCGTCGCGATTGACTTTCGCCGGATGCAAATGCAGGAAGACGTTGGAGAGCACGCCCAGCGCCCGGTTGCGCGGCGTGTCGTCGTGCTTGTGCCGGAAGATGGAGGTGTAGAGCTGCGTCTTCGTGGGCTTGCTGAGGATTTCGACCTGTTCTTTCGCCTTCGCCGGCAGGTCCGTCTTCAGCGCTTCCAGGTCTTCCTTGACACCCGTCGTGACGCGCGTAAGCAGGCCACCCGGTTTGCCGTTGTTGCCGTTTCCTTTGTTCTCTTCAGGCATCGTGACATCCCCCCGTTTCTTGTCGCCGCGATGACTCTTTTCCTTGCTTACCTCTTTGCTTCCTTACTCGTTCTCCGCTACACCGGCAAATACGATCCTGGATCATTGAAATGGCTGGGTTGTCCCTTGGGCCAGGAATAGAGCCGCGAAGTGTCTACGACGATCTGGCCGTCGGGAGCTAGTGTTACGTTGGCGCGGTCCATCGGGCGCGGCGCCGGACCTTCGAAGTTGATTCCTTCGCTGTCGTAGCCGCTGCCATGACAAGGGCACTTGAACTTGTTTTCGCTCGCCTTCCAGTCCGGTGTGCAGCCCAGATGCGTGCAGCGCGCATAAATCACAAAGAGGCGGTCCGGAGTGCGGTCCACCCAGATGCGGTATCTCTGCTGAAACTTGGAATCCACGCCAAGGGCGTAATCGGAGGGGTAGCCAATCTTGAAGATGGTGGGAGGTTCGAAAAGGGTGCGCGGCAGGAAGAAGCGAAGGAAAGCAATGAACCAGGCGCCTAGGAATGCGGTGACGCTGCACCAGACCAGGCGCCGCCGTCCTTCATTGGTCGCGCTGGGCTCCGGTCCGACGCTGGCCAGGCCCCCGGCTGCCGCTGCCTTGGACGTGCCCACGGCGGGAGTGCCGACGTACTTCGTCGCGTCGCTCCTGCCACCGGCAGGAGATTTCGCCGCGTCCGGCTTAGGTTTGACCGTTTCCGATTCCGGGACCGCCATGCACGACCTCCTTTGTGAACACTGCTCGAACTTCTTGCGCGGCAGACGACTACTCCGCCGATGTTCCCCTGGTGAACTGACCTTTACCCATTGAACCCGGAGTCCGCCGCTAAACCATAAGGCGAAGCGCAGAAAAGCGGCGTTCCTCGCAGTTGCAAGCAGGGATGTGCCGTTCCTGACACCGCAATGACTTTTCTCGAAGAAGGAACAGAGGAATCATAGCAGAAGGGCAAGTCCGCCGTCGGCGTCGGTTGCCCATCGAATTGGAAAGGCAATTCTTGAGAACATCGCGAGGCCCCAAACATTTCACCGGCTCCCCAGGATTCGACCCGGATATTACTCAAATCGAAAAAATTCGTCAATGCGAGTTTGCAAGAGTTTGCAAAGAAGAATTTACTGCGTTCCTAGAGTGAGCAAACCTCTTCCTCAAGGTAGCCAAAGCAAGACACAGAAAGAGGCACAGCACCCGTCAGGGAGTTTCTGGAAAGGGGCTCAGGAGAAGACCTTAAAGGGGCAACAGGGAACGAGACTGTCTTCTTTCTCATGTGTTCGCGCGTGCGGACGGAGTGAGGCAGAATTCTTTCCGGGGAATCGTCTTTGCTCTGGTTCTTGTTCGCTCGTCACAATCAACAGTTACGGCTCACTTTTGCGCATGCAAGAACTTGCTTGCTTCGAGAACAACCTGTGATATATTCGCCCCGTTTTGGATTCCCCATTGCGCGAGTGGGCGGGAATTTGGAGTGCTCCGGGGAAACCCAAAAGATAAACCTGGGGGAGGTTCGCGCTCGATGGGCCTCGGTCTGCTGGTAGTTATCTGGCTGATCACTCTGATCGGCTCGTATTTCATTATCGCAAAAACTTGGTGGCTGCCAGTCGGGGCTTCCGCTGCTGCGGCGGGAATCGATCACCACTTCACGCTGACGTTTATTCTCATGGGCGGTGTATTCATTGCCGCGCAGCTTGGCTTGGGGTGGTTCGTGTGGAAGTATCGCGACCGCGGAGCAGGTTCTCAGCCTGCGCACTACTCTCATGGCAACACCACGCTTGAGACGGTGTGGACCATCCTCACTATCATTTTGTTTATCGGCTTGAATCTTGCGAGCGAATCCATCTGGGCGACGGAACGCTTTGAAGCGGCGAAACCAGGCTCCGTGCAGGTGGAAGTCACGGGAATGCAGTTTGCCTGGTATTTCCGCTATCCGGGACCGGACGGAAAATTCGGGGCTACGAAGCCGGAGCTGGAAGACGCCTCGCTGGGCGGAGCGGGCGCGCTGGGATTGGACACGACCGATCCTGCCGCCAAGGATGACGTGATCACGGGAACCATGGTCGTGCCGGTGAACCGCGAGATCGAGGTGATCTTGCGGTCGCACGACGTGATTCACAGCTTCTTTGTGCCGGCGATGCGCTTCAAGCAGGACGCCGTGCCGGGGCTGGCGATTCATATGCACTTCACGCCGATTCAAACCGGAGATTTCGAGATTGCCTGTGCGGAGCTTTGCGGGCTCGGTCACTACAAAATGCACGGAATTGTGAAGGTTGTCAGCGAGCCGGAGTTCAACCAGTGGCTGGCGGCAAGGGAGGCGGAGAAACAATAATATGGCTACTCACGATTTCGCAGCCCAGGCAGCCCACGCGCACGCAGCCCCGCAAGGTTTCATTCGAAAATACATCTTTAGCCTGGATCACAAAGTTATCGGCCTTCAGTATTTCTTCCTGGCGCTGGTGGCGGTCTCCACTGGTATTTTTCTTTCCCTGCTGATGCGCATCCACCTGGTCTGGCCCAATGCCTCGCTGCCACTTTTAGGCGAGATCAAGCCGGAGACGTATCTCAGTCTGTTAACCATGCACGGCACGATCATGGTGTTTTTCGTGCTGACCACCGCGCCGCAGGGCGGCTTCGGGAATTATTTCCTTCCGATTCAAATTGGCGCGCCGGACATGGCTTTTCCCGTGCTGAACATGCTCTCCTTCTGGACGACCTTCCTCGGGTTCCTCGTTTTGATCTGAGCGCGCTGCCCTCAGCCGGGCCAGGCGAGGGCTTGGGCGCGGACCTATGGATCATTAGCATCGCGATTTTCTGCCTCGGCGCATTGATGGGCGCGCTGAATTTCATCACCACCACGCTCGACATGCGCGCGAAGGGCATGACCTTGATGCGCATGCCGCTGACCTGCTGGGCGTGGTTCGTCACTGCGATTCTGGGGTTGCTGGCGTTCGGCGTGTTGCTCTCTGCCGGCATCCTT
Organism: Acidobacteriota bacterium; assembly: GCA_003223245.1. GTDB lineage: Bacteria > Acidobacteriota > Terriglobia > Acidiferrales > UBA7541 > Acidiferrum. Next base: position 6,852 of record QHYI01000206.1, on the reverse strand, counting down.
CTGCTGATGGACCGCAATCTGGGCACGAGCTTCTTCGTTCCTCTGGGTACGGTGAACGGTGTGCTCACCGGACATAAGGGCGGCTCGCCGCTCTTGTGGCAGCACTTGTTCTGGTTCTTCGGCCATCCCGAGGTGTACATCGCGATTTTGCCGGCCATGGGACTATGCTCGCAGCTGCTTTCGGTGTTTTCGCGAAAGCCCATCTTTGGTTACAAAGCCATGGTGTACGCCATTCTGGCCATCGGATTCCTCGGCTTCATGGTGTGGGGCCATCACATGTTTATGAGCGGCATGAGCCCCTACAGCGCATTTGCGTTTTCGATCATGACCATGGGCATCGGCGTGCCATCGGCGATCAAGACCTTTAACTGGCTGGGGACGCTGTGGCGGGGAAAGATCCGTTTTTCGTCGCCCATGCTGTTCGCCATTGGCTTCGTCTCGTTGTTTGTGGTCGGCGGAATCAGCGGCCCGTTCCTGGCGCAACCGGTGCTGGACATTTATCTGCATGAAACGTATTTCGTCATCGCGCACTTCCACTTGATCATGGGTGTGGCGTCCATCTTCGGGATTTTCGCGGCAACGTATTATTGGTTCCCGAAAATGTTTGGCCGCATGATGAATGAGCCGCTGGCAAAGACGCACTTCTGGCTCACGTTCATCGGCGCGTACGCCATCTTCATGCCCATGCATTATTACGGCATGGCCGGCGGGTTGCGGCGCTATTCGCAAGGTACGGAGGTGGGGTGGATCAATCAACTGTGGCCGATTCAGAGATTCATCAGCATCGCTGCGTTTGTTACCATTGCCGCGCAATTTATTTTCGTGTTCAACCTATTCTGGAGCATGAAGAAGGGCAAAAAGGCGGTCGACAATCCGTGGGAAGCCACGACGCTGGAATGGACCACGGCAACGCCGCCACCGCATGACAATTTTGGCGGCCTCACGCCTGTCGTTTATAACGGACCGTATGAATACAGCGTGCCCGGAGCGCCCCGCGATTACGTGATGCAGACCGACGCGCCGGTCACCGCGAGACATTAATCCGTTATGGCCAGCTTCAGCACAACCACCACCTTAGATGAACCCCAGGTTTCCCGAGGCAAGGCGGGCGGAGCGCCGCCAACTTTTGACGGAGGCGACGGCGGCCGTCCTGGGCGGGGATTGCCCGATTACCCCACGCGGCTGCGCCGCGCGCGGCTGGGACTGCTGGTTGCATTGACCCCCGTGTTGATGTTGTTCGTCTCCTTTACCAGCGCCTATGTAGTGCGGCAAGGGTTGCCAACTCTAGACCCCCGGACGAATCAACTTGTGCGCGACTGGATTCCGGTGAAGCTGCCGACGCTCCTGTTCGTTAACACCATCGTTTTGCTGGTCAGCAGCATAGGCATGGAATTGGCGCGGCGGCAAACAAAGCTTGCGGCTGTCGCCGCTACGGTAAAGCCGGCAACAGAGGCTCCCATCAGCGCGGAAGGGAAGACGCCGTGGCTGGCGATGACCATCGCACTCGGACTTCTGTTTTTGTTCGGCCAATGGATGGCGTGGAAGCAACTCGCGGCGAGCGGCTTTTATGTCGCGACAACGCCGAGCAGTTCGTTTGTGTATTTGCTGACAGGAGCGCACGCGGTCCATTTGATGGGTGGCGTTCTGGCATTGTTGGTGGCAGGGCTATTTGCGCTGCTGCATCGGTCCATCACGACGAGGAGCATCGTCGTGGATGTCACCGGCTGGTACTGGCATTTCATGGCGGGGCTGTGGGTTTACATCTTCGCGCTGCTGGAGTTGGCAAAGTAATGTAGGGGCGCTTTAGCGCGTCCCCGATTGGACCGCAGGATAGGCAGTTAGAAGCCGGCAGAAGTGGCGAGCTTGAGAAACGGTTCACGAGGAGGCCTGAAGCATGGCTGATACCGTGGTTACGCACGACATTCCGTCGGTGTACGAGCCGTCGCTGTTTGGCACGTACTCGAAAAAGATCGGAATGTGGCTGTTCCTGATGTCGGACTCGCTGACGTTCGGAGCGCTGTTGTACGCCTACAGTTACGGGCGTATCTCGACGGCGGGCTGGCCCACGCCCTTCCACTCCACGAGCATTGTCAACGCCACCATCATGACCGCGTTCCTGCTGACCAGCTCGCTGACCATGGTGATGGCGGTGCGCGCCTCGGTGCAGAAAGACGCAAAAATGCAGACGATCTGGCTGCTGGCCACCATCGCATGCGGAGCCGGGTTTGTGATTCTGCATGGAATGGAGTGGAGCAAACTGATCGCGGAAGGCTTGACGCTGCCGATGTTTCCCGCAGTCCCCGGGCACGAGGTGAGCGCGGAATTCGCGAACGTGGCCAAGAGCGTGCCGCAATTTCCGTCGACCTTCTTTACGCTGACGGGCATGCACATGGTGCACGTGACGCTCGGCATCGTTTATCTGGGCGTAGTGGCGCTGCGCCGGAAGTTCATCCCGGTCTTGCTGGCGCTGTGGCTGATTGCCTGGCTGGCGACGCCCTCTTACAGCCCGTTTCATTATGGCGCACACGTGCTGCTGGTGGCGGCGGTGGTGATCTCGATTATTCTTTGGCTGAAGCCCAAAGTGTACGACTCTTCGGATGTGGAAGTGGCCGGGTTGTACTGGCATTTCGTGGATCTGGTGTGGATGTTCATTTTCCCGCTGGTGTATTTGATGTCCACAAGGATTTAGGAGGCGCAAACGAATGGACGCAACTCAAATCGCGATTGCGGAACGCGTTGCGGAAGAGCAACGCCATCACAAGAAGGCGCAATTCCTGTGGGTCTGGGTCGCACTACTGGTTATCACTGGGATTGAGGTGTATCTGACCTATCAGAACATGGAGCCCATAAAAATGCTGACGATTCTGATGGGATTGTCGCTGATCAAGGCGGCGCTGATTATCGGGTTCTTCATGCATCTGCGGTATGAAATTTCGCGCATGAAGTGGATCACCATGAGCGCCGTGGTAGGATGCCTGATCCTGATGACTATCTTTTTCTTTCCCGATGCACACCGGATCATTACGCTGGGCGTGAAGTGAGCGGCCGGAAAGTGACTCGTGATTCGTACTGCTGGGCTTGCTTCCCTCGCGGAAAAGGCGCAGGGTAAACAAGGCAAGCTGGTGAGGCATGGAAGTGAGATGAAAATTCGCAGCGCATTTTTGGGAGTGTTCCTTTTCCTTTGCGGGTTGTGTGTCGCTCCGCCGGCGTTGAGCCAAGGCTGCGCCATGTGCTCGAGCTACGTTTCCGCCAGCACGAAAGCAGGGCAGAGGGCTGTCAACAAGGCCGTGCTCTTGCTGCTGATTCCAGCCGCCGGGTTCATGAGCGGCGGCATGGTGATGGCCTATCGTTACAGTCGGAAGCGCGACCTGGAACAGGGCTGAGCCTAAGACCGTTGACCGTTTGCCGTTCACCGTTTGCCGTTGAGGACCAGAAGAAGCCAACAGTCGACACCTCAGAGTCGACGGACCCTCAACAGATGCTTGCTTTCCCTCCCCAGGGTGCGTGCCCCCTGCCCCGCCCACTGTTTCGCGGCCAGCGCCTGCCGATAGCAGCTGACTTGCAAACTCTCGCGGCTCTCCATCATACCTGCCGTGGCTACTCACACAGTGACGCTCGCCAAGGTGCTCCGCCCGCAGGCTTTCCAAACTTACGAGACCCTTGCTTTCATTTTGGCGAACATTTTGGCTTTGACACGAACATTTTGACAGAACATTTTGGCGAACTGGACGGTCCCCTGTGATTGTGGTATAGCACAGAGCTTCACGGCACGTCGCGACGAGCGCAGAGGACGCCCATTTCAACAAGGGACTCTCACTTATGCCAGCGGAATCCGCAGGGTCGAATAAGGAAGGTGCCCTCGTTCGTTTTGGCTTCGCGCTGGCCGACTGGAGTGAGCGGTGGTTTCCGGACCCACTCGTTTTTGCGTTATTAGGAATCCTCGCGGTCTTCCTCGCTGGACTCATCCTTCATGAAAGTGCGCGAGATCTGGCGATCCACGGCGGCAAGAACTTCTGGTCACTGGTGCCCTTCACCATGCAGATGGTGATGATCATCATCGGCGGGTACGTTGTTGCCTCCACACCCGTTGTTTATCGCGCAATTCGCTGGCTAGCTGGTGTCCCGAAGACGCCCAAAGGAGCGGTTGCCCTGGTGGCGCTGTTCTCCATGCTAACCTCGTTGATCTCGTGGGGCTTGAGCTTGATCTTCAGCGGGCTGTATGTGCGCGAATTGACGCAACGGGTTAAAGGCATGGATTATCGCGCTGCTGGAGCTGCAGCCTACTTGGGCCTCGGCGCAGTGTGGGCCATGGGCCTCTCATCGTCAGCGGCGATGATGATGGCCACCAAAAGTGCGATCCCTCCCACGTTATTCGGCATCAGCGGATTGATTCCCCTGACGCAGACGCTGTTCCTGTGGCAAAGCATTGCCACCACGACGGCGTTAATCGTTGTATCGGTGCTGATTGCCTATTTTTCGGCGCCATCGGCCGAACATGCCAGGACCGCGGAATACTACGGCGTCAGGTATGAGCCCATCAGCGTGCTGCTGGAACCCAAGACCAAGCCGGGTGAGTGGCTAGAGTACAGCCCACTGCTGAACATCGTGGTGGCTGCGATGCTGTGCTGGTATCTCATCGATTTGTTCCGCAGCTCGCCACGGGGTGCATTGGCTGCGCTGGACCTTAATACCTACAACTTGATCTTCATCACCGTAGGATTGCTGTTTCACTGGCGTCCAAAGCAATTCGCAAAAGCGGTGGCAGACTGTATTCCCGCGACTGGTGGCGTGATCATTCAGTTCCCGTTTTATGCAGTGATCTTCGGAATGATCGTGGATACGCGCATTTCCGGGACGTTGGCAAAATTGTTCGCCGGCGTCAGCACGCACGGGACCTATCCCTTGCTGGTGGCGATGTATTCGGCGGTGTTGGGCATTTTCGTCCCATCAGGCGGCAGCAAATGGGTGATCGAGGCGCCCTACATACTGCAGGCGGCGAACCTGCACCACGTGCACCTGGGCTGGGTGGTGCAGATCTATAACGCTTCCGAGGCCTTACCCAACCTGATCAACCCGTTCTGGATGTTGCCGCTGCTCGGCATTTTGCGGCTGAAGGCTAGAGACCTGGCGGGATACGGGGTGCTGCAACTGATGGCCCATGTTCCAATCGTGTTCTTCCTTTGCTGGCTATTTGCGCGTCACATCGCTTACATACCTCCGATGAGGTAGAGGCAAGCGTCGCGCGTGGGCGGCATCTCAAACTGCCTGCAAGGAGGAAGCAACGCCTCACGTTGGGGAAGATGCTGGTGTGTAACGAGCAGAGATTCAGTGAATCATTGAGGAGGCTTTGAGAGGCGGCGTCTTTTGTGCGCTGACGTCGGAAATTACACGCTTGCGGAGATCGGCGGGGGAAAGGCCGCAGGCGCGGCGGACGGCGCGAGCGAAGGCGCGGCTCGACTTATAGCCAAGCTCGAACCACAGCTCGTTGATTGGAGAAGTCGGTTTGGCGAGGAACAGCCGGGTCAACTTGGCGAGTAAAAGGTCATCTTTGAAATTGGTGAATTTCACACCGCCGGTCATGGAAGCCACGACGTTTTGAATGGCGTCGGCGCCGACCTGAAATTCCCGCGAAAGCTCGAGAAGGGAACGAGCTGGAGTTTGGTCCAAGCGTATGGAAATCTGCGCGAAGAGCAGCCTTGGGTCGTACGACATGCAGGGTACCTCCAACTTTCGACTCTGGCTTGCTTGGTTCCCCGGGGACGGTTGGCGGCGCTAAGGCCGTAGACCTTAACAATTGAAAGCAGAAAACCCGGGATGTTGCAATCGGGGATAAACCTGATCCTGCTGTCCGCAGATTGTGCGAGTCCGAAGGAAGTAGCCCTCGACCGGCGCTAAGGCGGGAAACTCGAAATTCGAAAACCGCAAAGACAAACTTTCTCGCTGTTGTTAAAAATGTAGGCGCACAGGCACACCCCAAGCGCAGTCGCCGACGCACACAAAACATCGAGCGCTCGCTCCCGTCGGGAACGGGGCAAGCCCCTCGAAGCTCGGGGTAAACAGGATGACTACCCTTGTCAGATAGTCAGCGAATGCGCGTACACGGGAAGCGTTCCCCGATTTTCATGTAGTAGTACTCTTCTTTAGCCGCGGACTTCATCAACTCGTCGTAAACGCCTGAGGGGACGTTGTAATACTGGCAAACTTCACCGCGGGAAAACTGGATTTCCAAAGTCTCTGAATCTTCCTGATAACCGATTTGGGTAATGTCGACCGAGGAAACGGGGATCCGATGCATGGTAAAAGAGCCCCCTTTCTCCAGGGCGCCGGTGGCCGGGGAAAAACTGCCCACTTCGAGCAAGTGACAGCAGCTCTTACGTTGTCAGGTTAATGGTCAGCCTCCTCATCCTGGCCACGCTCTCCGGACGTCGCCCGCTGGTTACGGCTCAATGGTTGAATTCTAGCATGAAAATAAATGGAATGAATTAGAGAAATTAATTGAAAAAGAGTGAGAAAAAAGCGGGGGCTGGCGGAGGGGCCGCTCCTTCGTATCTTATTGCTCTCACATAAAATAATGCAATAATAGGATCCCGCATGACTGGAGGTCCCTGTGCGACCCAAGGGTTCGGCCGACTTGCTGTCCGACCGGCGCAGGCGTGTGCTGAAACTTCTTCGCGCGGAATTGTCCCTGAACGAAGTGGCTCGACGCATCAGGTGTGCGGCCAGTTCCGTGATGCGGTGGCGGAATGCGTGGCGACGACACGGCGCCGATGCCCTCAAGGTGCGATTTTCTCCGGGCCGCCCGAGAAGACTCACCCGCCGGCAAGAGAAACGGCTGGTCCGCATCTTGCTCCG
>QHYI01000107.1 GCA_003223245.1 Acidobacteriota bacterium | reverse complement strand
TGTCGGCGTAGCTCCACCTTGTGCATTGGCAGGGTTCGGGGAGCAGAGTTTCCCGACGCGTCGCTCCGTCGGATCAACACATCAAACCGGGACGATTTTCCCTGCCGAGTGCGGGCCGGTACAATGCATCTCAACGCAGCGGAGAGCAGGGATATCGGGCTTCTGCTGCTGCGTCGGGCGGTAGCTACAGGTCATCCAAGCTCGGTAAATCCTTTGGAAAATTTCGTCGAGTGCTTATCTGGAAGAAGAGTTATGGCGGAGGCGCGAAGGAAAAGTGCACTGTCACCACACCGTCTTCGCTTAACAGCTGGCGTGCCAAGAAGAGTCGTATATACATCATTGATAGCCAGCTGGAGTGATACCGCCCACACGTTCCCGGATTGTTCGTGAGTCAATTTGCATCTGCTTTTATTTGACCGGTCACTTGGAGATACGTCCTAAGCGCTCATTTGCTATCCTTAAGCTCCCAAAACTCCGGAGGCCCACATGTCGAAGAAAAAGATCCTCATGCTCATCGGCGACTACGTCGAAGACTACGAAGTGATGGTCGCCTACCAGGCCCTGATGATGGTCGGCCACACCGTTCACACGGTCTGCCCCGGAAAAAAATCCGGCCAGTTCGTCCGCACCTGCATCCACGATTTCGAAGGCGATCAGAGCTACACCGAAAAGCTCGGCCACAATTTCCAACTGAATTTCACATTCGACGACGTCAAAGCCGAAGACTACGACGGCGTGCTGATTCCCGGTGGCCGCGCCGTGGAATACATCCGCCTCAATCCCAAAGTGCTCGACATGGTTCGCCACTTCGACAAGGCGAAAAAGCCTATCGCCTCAATCTGCCACGGCGCGCAACTCCTCGCGGCTGCTGGCGCCCTCGAAGGCAAAAAGTGCAGCGCCTATCCGGGCACCAGCGTCGAGGTCAACCTCGCCAAGGGTACCTACGTCGACCTTCCTATGGACCAGGCCATAACCGACGGCACGTTAGTCTCCGGGCCCGCCTGGCCCGCCCTTCACAATTTCCTCTCCCAATTCCTAAAAGTCCTGGGCACGCGAGTCGAAGCCTAAGTTCTCAACTGGATTGCGCAAAACTAGCGCAAGGCCCGGGCCGTTCGATCGTGACCTCGATAATTTCGAAGGCGTTAACTTTGAGTTTTTGCGGGCAGCTCGGCGGGAAAAGATCATCCCATCACTGGACGATGGATCGATTGCTTGGGATTCTCTGTCTGACCTTTCGGGTTGCCAGGATGAGTGGAGGTTCATGCGCAGACCAAGCCGTGACACCACTTTTGCTTGCGGCAAAGCGGCGGACCATACATTCCGGTCGCTCGATCAACCGTAGTCGCCTACAAAGCCAGCAGAGAATCCCTGTTTCTATGTCAAATGTACTTGACATAATGCCAAGGATGCTATACACCAAGAGCTGTGACTCAGACGTCGACCTGCACGTGGCACTCGCGGTTTACCCGTCCCGTGTTTCTCTGGGCGCTGTGCGCGGTGCTCACACAATTTGCGGTCGAAACGCTGGGGAAGATCGCGACACGGCCGGTTCCTCCATGGTTAATGCTGTTACCGGTGGTGCCCGCAATGTTCTTCGTTGTAACGCTGTTCCGTAGCGTACAGAGAATGGACGAGCTGCAAAAACGCATTTGCCTTGAATCGGTGTTTATTGCTTTCATGCTGACGCTTGTTCTCGCCTTCGTAGTCGCCGGCCTGGATCAGGCAGGAATTTACCACGCCAAATCTGATGCCCTGGGAACCCCGATGATGGGTCTCTGGGCCGCCGCTTACATTGTTTCCGTATGGAGGTACCGGTGAATACACAATTTAAAGAGCAGCAGTGCAACGTTGCCGGTCTTGCGCTTTCCTGGATAGGCTACGCAGCTGGTTTGGGGTATTTCAGTTACCGACGCCAGTGGGTTGCTGCCCTGCTGTGGATGGTGGGCATGCTGTGCCTGCGTTGGGCGCTGTTTCATTTCTTCCCCCGCATTTCTCGCTTTCTCGGTTACGGACAGATTGTCGACAAGTTCGCTTCGATTCCACCGCCGCATGCTAATCCTCGCGCCACTCCGATTGCCGTGAACTTTTACAGTTTCTTTAGTTGCCCATTCTGTCCCATAATTCTTGGCCGGCTGCAGGCCTTGCAAAAGCAGATGGGCTTTGTTTTGAAAACGTTTGACCTAACCCGGAACCCACGGACGCTCCTGAGGAAAGGGATCAGATCGGTGCCGGTTGTGGAAGTGGGCAACCATCGCTTGGTGGGTAATTCCACGACTGAACAGTTGGCCGGGCTGATCTTGCTTGGTCAGGTTCCGGAACTGTAACAGGCGAGCTAGCCTGAGAGATGAAGAACCGTCTTCGCGTTCTGCGCGCCGAGCGCAACTGGTCTCAGGCGGACCTCGCATCGCACCTCGGGGTGTCCCGGCAAACGGTCAACTCCATCGAGAACGGGAAATACAATCCCAGCCTGCCGCTTGCATTCGACATTTCGCGAGTGTTCGAGCAGCCAATTGAAGCCATCTTTCAGCCCGAACAGGAACCGCCAGGCAAGCATCGTTTCAATACTCTTTCCGCTTGAGGAAGGTAAATTTCTGCGCGCGTTCGGGATTGCACCGAGTGATCGCAAGCCGGAAGTCAACGGTGCGTCTATAAGCTCAATTCCCTAACTGTAGGGCTCGTTGCTTTTTAGGAGTTTATCCTCGAGCGACCCGCATTGTGGTTCTGTTTGTTGATCGGATCTACGCGAAAACACTGCACTTCCTGGCTGAGCCAGTACATCTTGACGCTGCGTGGGCTGAACCCTTCGCGATAGACGGAACTCTGATTCAGGAGATCGTGCACAGTAAGTGGACCGGGGAAGCTGCTGTCTTGTACCGAAGCGCAGATTTCCGCACAATTGCGAAATACGCTAAACCACCGTACAATGAGATAGTTGTGAACGTTCCCCCTGCGATGTTGGGGCCTGTAGCTTTAACGGCTGTTGTTGATTCTGCGCTACTTAGGTCCAAAATCAGGCCCTCCGAAACGCCCTTTCTTTGTACTCAATCTGTACTCAACGTCTGCGCGGTGACGAACTGTCGTCCGCTGGCACCGGGCAGTTTTCGAATGTACTGGAGGCTAATTTCCAGAGTCCGGAGGCAGGTTGGAAGGAAACAGACGCTGAAGGAGATTCGGGAATTGATTTTCCAGATGGTTGCCGAGAACCCAACCTGGCTGTGACCTGTAAAGCTGTTGGATTGATTGTCTGTACAAGGAGGATTGATCAGACCGTGCGTCCCATCGCACGCTGCCTACGAGGTTGGAGCGGCGAGGCAACAGACCGTTCGAGGCCCTCGGACAATGTACCCACACTCTCACTGGCGCTGGTTATCGTTCATCTTGTTTATCTCAGCTTCAAGCTTCGCGAGTGTATCCAATATCCAGCCGAAAGGAGGAGGTTCGCCAAAGATCATCGCAGCCATGTTCCGATAATCTCGATCCAGGCCCGCCATGCGCTCTTTCTGAGGCACGAGGCAGAAACTACCAGGGCGCGCCAAATCATAGCGGGCCCAACCGGAAGGGTAAAAAGTCTCCTTGTGCCGTACAACCTGGGCAAGAAGCTCCCTGTCACCTAATGCCTCAGTTCGAATTTTCCCCTGGGCCATCACGGCAGTGTCGTAGTAGTGCCGCGAATATCGATCTGGCATTGGCTTATCTGATGGGCGGTGATATTCCGCATGAAGGATGGTGGCCTTCTCCCAGAAGGTGCGTTTTGCAAGCAGGGCCACGACCGAAACATCTCGATCGGCAACCGCCGAGGGAAATTCCTCACCAGCGAATGAGCAAATGGTGAAACAATCATGCGGTACAAATTCCGCGTGCGTTCCTAACTCAAGCACGACTTGAGGAGCAACATACGAAAGGCTTTTCGTGGTTGACGCCGGATACCGAAACTCAACGACGTTCGGGTCCTGCCCGCTGACGCCAAGGTCCCATGCATCAACCGTTCCGAGGACTTCCCGGCACCTCGCTTTCAGCACATCGAGAAATTCACCACCGATATAGCGCTGACACTCCGCCATCATCTCTTTAAGGATGTCGGCTCGCTTACTTTTTGTTAGCGCCGGTTTAAAAGGGATCCACTTTCGCCGTTTTGCGCTGAGCCATTTGCCTGAAGGGCTGCCTTGGGGCACACCCATACGCTGACTGTGCATGAAGCGAGCAGTCTCAGCTTCGAGTTTATTTCCCGCCAGATCACGTTGTCAGCTCACTGGCGTTCCTCCCGCGCCGTCAGCAGGATCGTGATTCGTAAAATGTCGGTTGTGTTCGGTGTGCCATCTTGACCGACTCGATGACCGAGTGCAATTTTTCTGCCCGCTGATCCTTCCCGACACGCAGCAGTAGTGGTCTGGCGTGATCTGTTGAGATATGGGAAAGCCACGCAGGCGTAGACTCGGCGGCTGGAGTGGTCTTGCATGAGGAACACTACACAGCTCCGGCATTCATTCCGCGAGAGCAAGAGAGAGTTTGGCGCTGGAGTTGAACATTGAAAGCCAAAAACGGAAATTCGTTAAACTCCTGACGAGAATTTAAATCGAAGCGCGGCGGCGTGCAAGATTTAGAAACTGATTTAGAGTTCTTACTGCGTCCTTACCAGCGGGCTCTGGTGGATCACTGGCCCCGACCAACACCGGCCATAATGGCTCCGTTTTCCACTGGCGTTAACATACTTTTCGAGATATTTTCCTGCCTGGGGTCCCTGCTCCCCGTAAATCCAAGTGCTGCGTAGTCCACGGCCAGATCGATGTCTTCGGAAAAACGGTTTATAGTGTGGAAAATCTTCGAGAGGGATGTCCCGCCTTTAAAGAGCAGTCTCCCGTTGAAGGCATCGATTGAGAAAAGCTGTTTCAAGACCCAACAAACCCAGAAGTCTTTTTCAATAATGGCTTCGGCCAATGCCTTCCGTTCGGCGGTCTCAGCGAACAGCTCCGCACGCTCGCGCGCGGGCATCCGGGCGACCTTGTTCACGCTCTCGTCTCCGCGATCTTTTTTGCCACGTCATAGATCCAATCGACACCAAACCGCGTGTCTCTCAACAATCGGCGCTTTTCTTGCGGTGACAGTTTTGTCCGCAAGGTTTCGATTTCCCGCGTCCCAACATTCTCTTTGCCGAGATGACGGAGGGCCTGAACCACAAGCGCAAATTTGCCTTCCAGCCCGGCCATGGCCTTCGGGCGGGCATGCTTGAAATGGATGCTCCGCCGTCCAATCTGAACTTCGTTATTGGGACCATCAGTAAGATAGATGATTTTGGAAGGTACCTGCGTCGAAAGGCCGAGCAGATTTGCCGCCCAAGCACCTTCCGGCACGATCTTCCATCGTTGCCTTCGAGCAATCGCCTGAGCTGCCTCATCAATGTCCGGGCTTAGCTTTCCGCCTAGGGCCGGATTGACCTTCGGCATGTCATAAAGTCCTCGACGGATACGGCGGATCGTCCCCTTCCGGGTCAGTCCTCCAAGTGCGACGTCAATACTTCCCCGTGTAGCGATATCAAGAAAGTCCTTTGCCGAGAAGGCTTTGCCGGGGCCTAGCCGATCAATTCTCGCAAATATCTGATCTTGCATGGTTTGCATGTCAAAAGTCCTGTGTCCAAATTTAGAAAAAATATACTACTTTTTCTAAATGGCCACAAGACGTTCCTTAGCCTTTTCCCCGCACTAACCCCCTGCCCCCCCACCAAAACATCGAGAGCTTGTTTCGAGCAACTCGCACAATGTCGCCCGTCGGCCATTTTCGAGCCAAACGCTCGACGGTCTTCGCCGACGCTTTAATATTGAGTTGCTGATTGGGGCCCGTCGTATGAAGGCGGCGTTTGCGACGCGGCTCTTTCGCAATCTCTGGTGCTTGCCGACTCACGAAAGTATTCTCCTCGGCGATGCGCGCGATCGCTTCCTCTGGCGACCGGCGCTGCCCTCTTCGGCTTCGTTGTGAAAGTCGGCAGATCCTAGACCCGCGAAGACATTGATGCGCTCGCTCATGCCGCAGGGACTCAAAACACGCGGCGACGAACTCGACAAGCGAGCTTGGGCATTAGACAACTTGGGCCCGGCAAATCTGTAATCTACGACGCATGGATTCGATATGTGCGTCAACATCCAGAACGCGTTTTCGGACTCTAGTGTCAGAACCGACTGTGCCTGGTGCGTGGGGAAAGCGTCCATTTGACCACTTGACGAGCTCCTTTCGCGCCGGATTTCATTTGGACGCGAACGGCGTTTCCCAGGCTTGAGTGGTAGTTGTCGTCAAAGTTCGATTACGATAAACGTCATGCATCCGTGCACTGATGATGCGTTTGAGTGGATTCGGAATAGGCGAGCGGAATTTCTCCCTCGTGACAAGCCAGACTGGAAAAGCTTTGTTTCCAATCCGATTCCAAAGCAATTTGAAGCGTATGCAAAAATTCTGCACCAAACAGATGCAAGCTACAAGAACATTGACAATCCCCTAACCGAACGTGAGATATCCATTCTAAAAATACCGCCTTGCACAACGCTGCGGTCATTTGTGGAAAGGCGCAGGAAAGAAAACCTAGGACCAAGGATTAGATGGAGAGAGCTGGCTCAACTGTTTGGCGTGCCCTTTGAGGCGGAAATTTGTCATGAATGGTTCCGAGCCCGCATGGAGGAACCCGGATGCTGGCCCCGTTTTCTCTTGGGACCTGACGACGCGGGCCTGAACGACGAGGAGTTATCCGCAGTGCTTTCCGTCCTGCAACCGTTTGCTGGGAACCAGGATTCCTTCTTTCGTTTCTCGGAGATTGCTCTCATCGCCACAGAGAAGCCGATTCAATTCTGCGGCACACTCGACGAGCTGTCTGCTTTCCTCGCGACCGGGAAGTATCAATTCACGCCAGAATACTGGTGGCCAGCCGACCACAGTTGGTGCGTATGCAGCGACTATGACCTCACGTTCACGCTAGTGGCTGGGTGTAAGGAATTGGTTTCCGGAGTATTAAATGACGCCACTCTCGAAGCCATACAAGTAACTCCACAGACGCGCATCGACGACTATGCGCCGATGTCGACGCTTCAGTGCGACGAGTTGTTGACGTAGAACAAGATTCTCGAGAAGGAGGCTTCGCCGCTCGCGAAAGAGGCGAACCAGTATTCCGAACCAGAGCACGACGAAACGAAACATGGCGTGGATTTATAGCAGAACGGTGGTGAGATGGCACCATGCTGAGATGGCACCATGCTATGTTATTGATTTCACGGCCGGCTGGAGTTTTGGCAAGCCATCGGATTTGATTGGAATTCCTGCCCGCTTATGCCCGGAACTGACCGAGTACATCTGGGGCCATCTGAAGAGGCGCTAGATCGCCAATTTCTGCCTTAAGATTCTTGGCCACCTGAGCCTCGAAGTTTGTACGCAATTGCAAACGAAGCTAAGGCATCGTAAACTGAAAGAGTTGTAAGCAGTTTCCTCAGATGTTTGGCAGGGCCTGTAGCTCAGGTGGCTAGAGCGCGCCCCTGATAAGGGCGAGGTCGGTGGTTCAAGTCCACCCAGGCCCACCATAAATCCCTAGTGTTTATGCGGCCATTCTCGCTCTTGCCTTTCTCCGGAATTTCCCGCAAAGCCTTTTGTCAACGATTGGTCAACTTCCGGAATCGCCATATGCCGCCCCCGACGTCACCGGAGACACCATGACCTGGCGCGGGGATTCACGGGCTGCTTGAATTTCTTGCTGACGGCCACTGCTCCACGGCACTCAAGGAACGGAAAGAACATAAACGTTCATTCCCGGCATATTGGATTGTGGAAGTCCTCCCTCCAAAACCAGCGTTCACAGATTCGAGGGGTAACCGTCATCGACACTTGCGTTATTTGGACCATAGTCCGCCTTATCAGGGACGGGTAGCCTGCGGGCAATCGTCGGCGCTGGTCTTCGAGTGGGAATGGTGCGCCATTGACAAAGACCTAGAATTGGCATAGGCTGTGACATATGCCAAGACGACTAGTTACGGCCGAAAGACACGTGAAGGTCTTTAAGAATGGGCGAAACCGGGCTGTGCGGATTCCTCGGGAGTTCGAATTCCCCGGCGAGGACGCCGTCATGCGCAAGGAGGGAGACCGGCTGATCATCGAACCTGCACCGCCCAAGTCCCTGTTGTCCGTTCTTGCCACCCTGAGCCGGCTCGATGAGAATTTCGCACCGATTCTGGATGAGCCTCCTGATCGGGTCGATCTATGACGGGCTATCTGCTTGATACCAATGTGGTCTCGGATCTGGTTCGCAATCCACAGGGCACTGTTGCGCAGCGCATCAGGAAGGTGGGTGAAACAAAAGTTTGCACCAGCATCATTGTGGCCTCAGAGCTCCGCTATGGTGCAGAGAAGAAGGGGTCGCAGCGGCTCACGACACAACTCGAAGTGGTGCTGGGGGCTCTGCAGGTTCTTCCTTTCGATTCGCCCACAGATGTTACGTACGGCCGGGTTCGAGCACAGCTTGAGCGGGTCGGCAAACCGATCGGCGGCAACGACCTGCTCATCGCTGCTCATGCTCTTACGCTTGGTTATACCCTGGTTAGCGACAACACAAGGGAGTTTGCTCAGGTGCGAGGCCTACAGCGAGAGAACTGGCTTCGTGCCTCTTAAAGGGAAAATACTCTTCCTATCTAACTCTGTGCAGCCCAAGGGAATGTCCACGCGCCGCGAAGGTCAAGCACTTTGCGAGCCTGCTTGAGTTTGATCGAGGAGGCTCGCGGACGCACGCAATCGGCGATGAGCACTACCAGCTTTATCATAAAGTGACCGCGTAGGATTATTCGCTAGCGAAGCCCGTGCTACAGTGGATCGCCTCTCCTCACGAAGAAAATAGTATGCATATAGCACCTTAAAGGCCCCTGATAAGGGCGAGGTCGGTGGTTCAAGTCCACCCAGGCCCACCATTCCCCTGTCGCGTTGAGAGCTTGGCGTTTCGATCCGCGCCTGCTCGCAGGCTAAGCAAGCCTGAAGCGGGAAAGCCGAGACGCCTTCTGGTCGAATGTTAGAGTGTACGAGCAGCCTGCTCTAGCGCCGAGGGCTAGAATGATGGCGTCTGCGAACGAGCCCTTTCCTTGCTTAAGCGCAATCATGGCGGTGAAAACCTCCTGCTCTTTTTCGACGACGAGCGCGTCAATCTGAAGCGTTCGCTCGATGGCCGCGGCGATTTCATCGCTTCCCAGGCCGTAGGCGCGATCTAGCACCCAGACGGTTTCGACCATCGCGACAACACTGACGAAACCAGGGCTTTCCTCAGTGAGTCGCCGCTCGATAATTTCGGTTGCCTTAGCTGATTGAACCGGATCGTCTTGCGCGAGGTACCGGACGAGGATGTTCGTGTCTAACCCAATCATCGACGCCTGGCACGGCTAGCGACGCCAGCGGCACCTTCGCGAGCGACGTCGGTCATCTCTTCGATTGTTACCGGCCGTCGACGCCGGGACTTGACGATGCCTCGCAAAGCCGACGCAGGCAATTTCGGCAGTAGAACGACGCTACCATCCGGGTGCATGAAGAACTTGACCCGGTCTCCAGGTTTCAACCCCAGATGCTTGCGGACGGCCCTGGGGATGGTCGCTTGTCCTTTCACGGTGATCGTAGATTCCATGGTAGCTCCCATTACTTCCTTGCGAAGGTAATACCAAATTCGCTTGGCGTCAAGCTGCAACGCCCCAATGGCTACCCGCCCTCCGAGCCACAGTCGACAAGGGTCCGGACCCGCTGCCCACCGATCGCTGTTTTAGTAGTCCGGCCTGGCGCCCCAGGCGTCAGCGACTTGCACACGCGGCCGTCCCCGCCCGTCCCGGCCATGATTCCAGACGTAAGACACGGCTGGCCGCTCTGGGGTTCAAAAGTTCTAAGATCGTCACCTAGGGCCCACCATTCGTTTCAGTAGGTTACCGGGTGTTGTCTCACAAATCGCAACAGTCCAGCCCACACTTCACTGCACCATTTGCGTACCCACTCCTAACGCCGTCAGGGATCTGGCAAAAAGGCGTCCCGGTCTATGCGTGCGGGTTCCGGAGCAAAGAAGGCGGCTCTGCGCTCGTTCGTGCGCACATGGACGGCAGAGTTCGCCGGCAAAGGAATCCGCGCGAACATGATCAGTCCCGGGCGCCACAGAGACGCCGATTCTTGAAAGTCAATTTGGAGCGAACACGGGCGCGATGAAGGAACGGTTCAAGGCTACGATTCCGATGGGGCGCATGGGAAAGCCTGAAGAGATTGCAGCGGCAGCGGTGTTCCTGGCCTTCGAGGAGAGCAGCTTGATCACTGGAATCGATTTGCCGGTCGATGGCGGCCTTGTGGCCGTATGAGCGATTCTTCTGCCGCTGCGCCTCAACACGACTGCCGCGCGACGCTATTGCGCTGCACGAGTCGGATGCCGAATGACCCGCACAAGCAACCAAGGAGTTCCTTAACAGGTGGTTTTATGAGTAGATCGAACACAACTTCAAAAATCGGTGCAGTTTCTACATGATCTGGGCCTGCTTGCATCCTCTGGCCGCGTATTCGGTGTACGGGCTTGGTCGGTCATTGGATTCGTCAGTGGTGCAAGGACGGCTATTCCAAGATGCATGGAACCTCCTGTTCTTTTCCGTCATTGGCATTTCCGTCGCTGCGAGGTTGAACTGGAGGAACAGCGTCTGGGGTTATTGGATCAACTTCGTTACTGTCGGCCTCGCGGGCACCGGCTTTATCTTCTTCGTCCTTGTTCCCGGCTACACGCCCGTCTGGCCTAGCATTCTGGGCCCGGTATTTTGAGTGCTGGCGACGATTTTCTCGACAATCGCTCTACTGACGCGAACCAAAGGCGCGACACGGAGCTTTACGGGCGGCAATACCGAACTTAAGCACCCGCAATAGTTGCGGTTCGTTATCGGGTCGACCCAGAACGACAGCTGCTGCAAATACAGCAGGCCCGCGATCAGGCGCGTCACAGTGTCGCCGTAGTTGGCGAAAAATCTCGATTGCACTCACAACTCCCAAAGTTTGTGGGTGGATGGCCGGTTATGCCCGTGATTCGGGAACAATTGCCAAGCAGCCAAATCGGAAATTCAGTTCGACCTTCCGCAAGCTCGGGCCTGTGAAGAATTGCGCGTTGGGACTGCGGAAAGCCCCGTTTATACCCATTCACCGTTCGGTAACATTGCCTCGGATTATTCCGAGCATGGCGCAAAGATTTGAGATACTTCGCTGAGAGGGTTCTCGAGACGAGTCTTCGTCGCTTGGACCTGGCTGGAGTGCAGCAGGCCTTTCAACAAAGTTCCCAATTCGGAACCGTGCTCTGCAACCCACATAGTCTTAGAGGAGGAGAAGATGCCTGCTCCAGGGGTCCGAGAAGGAATCATCCTCGTTGCTGAAGACAATGAGGCCAACCGCGACCTGCTCGTCGCTCTGCTGAGCGCAGAGGGTTACCACGTCTTTTGTGCCGCGGGCGGCCAGCAAGCACAAGCGCGGCTGAATAGTGACTCGGTTGATCTCGCCTTGCTGGATGTGGTGATGCCCGGCCCAACCGGCTTCGAGCTTTGTCAGGCAATGAAGTCCAAACCAGAAACCCGCTTGATTCCCGTGATATTGCTGACCAGTTTGAATAGTGACGAGGACCGCATCCACGGAATCATGTGCGGCGCTGACGATTTTCTTATCAAGCCCGTGAATAAGCACGAGCTGCTGGCTCGCGTGCATTCCCTGATACGCCTAAAGCAATTCACGGACGAGCTGGACAACGCCGAGACCGTATTGTTCAGCCTCGCACTGAGTATCGAAGCGAAGGACCCTTATACCGAAGGGCATTGCGACCGCCTTTCCAAATATTCCGTAGCCGTGGCGGAGAAGTTGGGCTTGCCGGAATACCTGCGCGTCGCCCTGCGCCGAGGAGGCCTTGTGCATGATATCGGCAAGCTGAGCGTGCCAGAGAGCATCCTGCTGAAACCCGGACCACTGACTCCGGAAGAACGAAAAATCATGGAGCAACACACGATGGCGGGAGAGCGAATTTGCGCTCCGCTCCGATCCTTCCGCCACGTGCTGCCCATCATTCGCCACCACCATGAAAAGTGGGACGGCTCCGGGTATCCCGACGGACTGAAGGGTGAACAAATCCCCTTTACCGCACGGATTCTGCAAATCACAGACATTTATGACGCGCTGACGACGGATCGACCGTACCGCAAGGCTCTTCCGGTAGAAAAAGCTTTCGCCATCATAAGAGAAGAAGTAGGGCGCGGCTGGTGGGACGGCTCGGTCCTGAATGAGTTTGAGGCGGTCGTCCATGGCTATGAGCCCGTGCACCCCGCAGGGTCCGCTGGCTAATGCCTGCTTCGCGAATTTGTGGATAGACTGTGGAGGCACGCACAACCGCGTGGGACGGCGCCACTCGCCGGTTTGCCCCAAGTTTAGAAGGCCTGCCCGTGACGATTACGTCTCCTCAAAGGGCCAAGTTTCATTGCCAGGCTACGACCAATAATTGGTGAATAATCTCTCTCGGAAAGTCGCCATGAAAAACTCCTCCCCATCCTCCCCAACGCCTGACTTCCAGGCCTTATTCCAATCGGCGCCCGGTTTATATCTTGTCCTTACACCCGATTTGAACATTGTCGCAGTCAGTGACGCTTATCTGCGCGCAACTATGACCAAACGAGAGGAAATTCTGGGCCGCGGGATCTTCGATGTCTTCCCCGATAATCCGGATGATCCCTCAGCCACAGGGGTCCGCAACCTGCGAACCTCCCTGCAACGTGTGCTTCAAGACAAGACCCCGGACACGATGGCAGTCCAGAAGTACGACATCCGGAAGCCGGAATCAGAAGGAGGCGGCTTCGAAGAAAGGTTCTGGAGTCCCGTCAACTCACCCGTCCTGGGGTCGGATAAAGAGGTGGCCCACATTATCCATCGCGTCGAGGACGTGACGGAATTTGTTCGGCTCAAGCAGCAAACACTGGAGCAGGAAAACCTGGCGGAAAAGCTGCGCACACGGGCGGGGCAGATGGAAGCCGAAGTTTATCAGCGCGCGGCGGAGGTACAAGAGGCAAACCGGCGCCTGGAGGCTGCGAACCAGGCACTGCTCCGCGAACTGTCCGAACGCAAACGGGCTCAAGAAGCTCTGGCCAGAAGTGAAAAGTGGTCCTCTACTACTCTCGCCTCTGTCGGTGACGCGGTAATCGCGACGGACATGAACGGCACCGTAAACTTTATGAACCCCGTCGCCGAGTCGCTCACCGGGTGGACGCAGGCAGAGGCAGCCGGCAACTCCATGGATCTAGTCTTTAACATTGTGAACAAGGAGACACGCCTCCCCGTCGAGAACCCCGTCAAGAAAGTTTTCCGTCAGGGGAAGGTTGTTGGTCTCGCCGACCACACGCTTTTGCTTTCCAAGAGCGGCAAAGAATATGACATCGAAGACAGCGCGGCACCCATTCTCACCGATACAGGGGAAGGATTCGGCAGCTACTTACCCGACGCCGTGACCCTGTATCCACCGAACGAACTGCCCTTGGTGCGGGCAATGCGAGGCGAGAGTTTTGACGCAGTTGAGCTCTTCATCCGCAACGCGAATGTGCCGGATGGCCGTTTACTCAGTATTACGGGCGGACCTCTCCGAGGTGAGGATGGCACGCTGCGGGGTGGTGTTGTCGTTCTCCGCGATATTACCGAGCGTAAGCGAGCGGAGGAAGCACTTCGTCAATCCGAGGAGCGCTACCATTTGCTATTCGACAGTAATCCCCATCCCGTGTGGGTTTATGACTTGCAAACCCTTGGCATCCTGGATGTGAATCATTCTGCCGTCGAAAACTACGGCTACTCGCGCGAAGAATTTCTCTCTCTAACAATCAAGGACATTCGCCCACCGGAAGACGTCCCCGCGCTGCTCGAGAGCACCCTGAAGGCGCCGCCGGATGTCGAAGCCGCGGGCTTCTGGAAACATTACAAGAAAGACGGGACTCTGATCGATGTGGAAATTACATCGCACCCCCTCGTTTATCGCGGCAAACACGCGCGTGTGGTCGTTGCAACGGACATCACCGCCCGTAAGAAGGCGGAGGAGGCGCTGCGGCAAAGCGAAGAGCGGTTCCGTCTGCTGGTTTCGGAGGTGACCGATTACGCCATTCTGATGCTGGACCCGGAAGGACGCATTGCCAGTTGGAATGCCGGGGCCGAACGTATCAAGGGCTACAAAGCTGACGAAATCATTGGCCAACACTTTTCCCGCTTCTACCCGACGGAGGATGTGGAAGCAGGCAAGCCTGCGTACGAACTGAAAGTTGCCAGGGAGCGAGGCCGATGCGAAGAAGAAAGCTGGCGGATACGCAAGGACGGATCGCGGTTCTGGGCCAACGTAGTGACTACCGCTCTGCGCGACGGGACCGGGCGGCTGCGCGGATTCGCGAAGGTCACGCGTGACATCACCGAGCACAAGCGCGGCCAAGAGCTCATTATGCATGCAAAGGAAAGGGCGGAACGTACAAGCAAGTTCAAGGATCAATTCCTCTCAACGATGAGTCACGAACTGCGCACGCCGTTGAACGCAGTCCTGGGTTTTTCCGACCTCCTTGCCGATGAGCGTTACGGCCCGCTGAACGATCGCCAGCGACGGTACATCGACCACATCCATACCGGCGGCAAGCACCTTCTCAAATTAATCAGCGATATTCTTGATCTTTCCAAAATCGAAGCGGGCCGAATGGAGCTTGCCCGCGAGGATGTGGCGGTCGCGTCTGCCTTTACCGAAGTGATCAGCGCCCTTTACCCGTTGGCGGAAAAGAAATCGCAGGCATTGCTCCAACAGGTAGAACCCAATCTGCAAGTTCACGCCGACGCCATGCGGTTTAAGCAAGTGCTCACGAATCTCGTCGGCAATGCGATCAAGTTCACACCAGAAGGTGGGCGCATCGAGCTGGTCGCGCATCAAGTGCATAACCAAGTCAAGATGGAAGTGCGCGACAATGGCCCGGGAATTCCACCCGAACAACAACAGCGCATCTTCGAAGCGTTCGTTCGCCTGACACAAACGGGTAGCGCCACGGAAGGCACAGGCTTGGGGCTGGCCATTACTGCACGCCTTGTCGAGCTGCATGGCAGCACACTGGGGATCGAAAGCCAGGCCGGCGAAGGTGCCTGCTTCTATTTTTTTCTTCCGCTCATCGCAATCCCTCAAGATCAATCCACTCAGACCTCCACGCCGGTGCCAAGAGCACGCAAAGCTCCGCGGATTCTTGTCATTGAGGACAATCCCGCGACGGGGCAACTCATCCAATCGCAACTCGCTTCTTCCGGCTATGAAACCCTGAGATGCGACCGGCCGGAACGTGCTACGGAAGTGGCGGCTGAACTTCAGCCCGATGCCATCACTTTGGACCTGCTTATGAAACCGGTGCACGGGTTCGAGGTGCTGCTGCAACTCAAAAATAATCCGCAAACGTCAAAGATACCGGTTATCGTGGTGACCATCGTGGATCAGCCTGGAGTCGGAACTGCTCTCGGGGCCGACGAGTATTTGGTCAAGCCGGTGGACAAGGCAACGTTGCTCGCTGCCGTGGAGCGCTGCCTGAGGTCTCGCGGAGGGGCGGCGCCGGCAAGGACGATTTTGGTGGTGGAAGACGATCTAGCCACCCGGGAGATGATTGTCGAGTTGCTCAGCGGGTACGGCTATGCCGTGACTACCGCGGAGGATGGCGAGCAGGCTCGTGCCAGCGTAGCGCAATCCCTGCCAGAGATTGTCATTCTTGACTTAATGCTGCCGAGGATCAGCGGTTTTGAATTACTCGCGGAATGGCGTTCCAACCCTCGCACAGCAGAGCTTTCCGTCTTCGTGCTGACGAGCAAAGATTTAACCAAAGAGGAGGAAAAGTACATCCACGCGCATGCCGAATCGCTTTTCCTGAAGCAGAATTCCTGGCGGGAACCATTGATCAAGCAATTAGAGCGTGTGGTGACCTCTCTGTCTTTGGAGGACGCTTGAAACATTGCATCCTCATCGTCGAAGACAATCGGCTCAACCGCGAACTGCTTCGAGACTGGCTCGATGCGGAAGGCTACGAAGTTTGGTCCGCGACGGACCTGCAGACCAGTTACGAGGCTTTCGCAAAGCAGATTCCCGATGCCGTCTTACTCGATATTAATCTCGGCAAAGATGACGGCCTCGACCTCATCGCATGGATGCGCGAGAAACCGGAGACACGCGGGGTTCCCGTGATTGCCGTGACTGCACACGCTCTAGTAGCGGAGCAGGAGCGGATCCTGAAGGCGGGTTGCAGAGCGTGCCTGTCGAAACCGATAGACTTTCAGCTGCTTCGAGCAGAGTTGGACCGCTGGCTCGAAAACACTAAGGCGCTAACGCCGAATCGCTAGACTTGTTAGCATCCGTCGAACCTGCGATGCTTCTCGTTTCCGGAGGAATCAGAGGTGCCTGCACAGGTCCTCGTTGGGGACGATCATGCACCTTCGTCTGAACTCATCTCTGAGATCTTGCGGTCCTCTGGCTTCGAAGCTATCTCACGGACGAGCAGAGTCGAAGCCGCAGAGCTCCTGACCAAAGAAAAGTTCCACGCTGTCTTTCTAGAGATGCGCATGCCGCCGCCAGATGGCCTCGAACTCGCCCGCCAGGTCCGCGCTTCTCGCGTCAACGCATCGGCGGTCATCATCATGATCACAGCGAAAAACCGCTTCAGTGAAAGATTTGGGCGGAACAAACGCACGTCGATTTGTTTTATATCTTTTTCCTCCACGACTTCGCGTGGCCGCGACCCAGGCGCTCCAAACGACTTTTGTTTTTGAGTTGATCAAGCACGCGGCAGATCATCCCATGACTCACGCCCGGACACGCTCGCTCCAGTTCTGTAACTCTGAACTCAGCCGGGAGATAGTCAATGGCGGTCTCCACCAAAATCGTCATCGCCCCGCGAGGGGACATGGCTTCGCGCACGCGTCGCTCGAATTCCCCGTAGGCTCGCTGCAACATGCCGAGGAAATAGCTTAGCCATGGGCGCACGTCATGCTTGCTTTCGCTCCAACCTTCGCAACTCTTGCGCAGAGCGTTGTAATAATCTTCGCGGGACTCCTCGATGAGATGCTCCAAGCTAATACACCGGCCAATTTCGAACCGATGTTGATAAAGGCATAGAAGCCCAAGCAAACGAGATATCCGCCCATTGCCTTTACAAAAGGGGTGCAGACATAGAAGGTCAAAAACAAAGGCGCCGATAATGAGTAAGGGGTGCAGCTCTTGACGGCTCAGGGCCGCATTGTAGGACTCGCACAGCTCATCTACGGCCTGCGGAATTTCTCCAAAAGGAACGGACCGGAACTCTGTCCCACGCGGTTCGTTCCCAGCAAACTCGATAATCTGTGTTTCTTCCACTCTCCATCGGCCAGCTTCAGCCGCACCTTCGAGAATCACGGAGTGCAACGTGAGAAGGAAATCAGCGGTCAGCCGAAAATGCGGAGCATCGGCAGAAATCAGTCTTAGCGCTTGCGCATAACCTCGAATCTCGTTCTCTGCCTGATTCTCTGCATTGGCATGACCTAACACTATTGGAAGCAAACGTTCCGGCGCAACCGTTACACCATCCAGCCGATTCGAGCACTCAACACTTTGATGAAACGCAGCGGTTCGTAGAGCTCTTAACAATCGTGAGGCTTGCCTCTCGAATAGCTGTTGATGCCCCTTGGATTCGGCAATCTCGATCATAAGGCGAATCAGCCGGGCGGGCAGCACTAGCTCTTCTAACCGTCCTCCTCGAAACGTCATCATCTCGCGCTGTTCCCAAACCGAAGCATCGTCTTCAAAACTCCGCTTGCCAATGCGGCTTCACGCAAACGCATCCTCCGGCTGCCCCTGGCGCATCGTGACATGCTCTCTGCTTCACGGATGATACGGCGATGGGTGACGATCCAGGTCAGGCGAGAATTCACTGCTCTGCGGCTCCGAGCTTCGAACAGTTCGGCTTTGAGCACGAAATAGGAATGATCCTGGGCCAACCTGTGCAACACCATTTTCAGTCCTGGGTGCACCGGCGCGGACTTTCGGCCGCACCGATCTCGGGGAAAGGAGCCGTGTGGAATGCTGGTTGCTGTTTCTCGCTGTCTACTCGCCCCCGCCTGTTGCCAACGGCTAGGGCTCGCCGAGGGTCGGCCCGTAATTGCTCGGCCTGGACTAAGGCAGGTAATAGCGGAAAGAGGTGAAGACCATGTTATCCACGGCCTTAGCGTTCACCCCGGGGGCGGTCGGCGTGTTGTTATTGCCCGACCAGGTATTTTTGAAAATGTATGAGTATTGCATGCCCCACCGGAGGCCGCCCTTCGGTCCTTGATAGAACTTGTGCCAGAACCCGAGGGTACCTTCCTGGATGTTGCGGATGTCGCCGGTGCAACCGGCCGCCGAACTGGGGTTGAAGCCAGCCGGAATGTTGGTGTTCCCAAAAGCGCCACTGCCAGCCGGTAACGGTGGTAGAGCCTCGCAGCCAGACTCGTTGAAAAGTGGTGATCCATACCCGACAGCAACAGTAGCCGGAGCCGCGGCCGTTGTCAGATACGTGTACGCAGTGCGATAGGCATACTCGACGCCGTAGTTGAGATAGACGTCGAGCTTCGGGTTCGGATGAAATTCGAGAGTGCCGAGCGCACCGCCACCTCGTATCAAGGCAAGTGAGCCATCAGGGCGAGCCGTCACGTCAGGCAACTGGGCAGAACTGTAGCGTCCAACGCCATCGCCAAACAGGGCATGGACGCCGAAATCCAACTTATTGGCCACGATTGGCGCGCGGGCGTTGACGCCGACGCCCCCACCAGTAGAGCTCTTGTTAAAGGCATTGTTGGCTGAAGGGGTCGTGCCCGGGCAGCTTGCCGGCAGCGCAACCTGAGTTGTCGCAGCACCGCAGGGAAAAATGCGATCGCGGAAATTGCTGATTATGCCGAATATCTCATAGTGGCCCCAGCCCGGTTCAAAAGCAGCCTTAACGATGAAATCGGGGAGTTTATTGTTGGAATAGCCGGTGGTATCAGCGAAGTTCAGCAATCCGCCTCCTGAGCCGACACCGCCAACGAGGAAGGGCGTTGGGGAATTGTGGTTGGTGAGAGTAATTTGCGGCTCCTCAATTGCGAATCCGAACCAGGTCTTATCGCCAAAGTTCTTCGTCACGCGGAAGCCATACTGGCGCTGCCAGCTGAAGCCGACCTGGTATTGCGCGTCAATGGTCATTGGCAGGGCCTCGGCGCGGTTGTCCATGCCTTTGCGGGTTTCGGTCACCAAGCTCCACTGCTGCCCGCCCGTGAAGGTCCAGCCATTGGACAGAGCTGCCTGGCCCCAGAGTTGTCGTTGACGCATGCAATAGCTGTTGCTTTGGCGGCTGTTGGATGTCACGCAAGCGCCCAACCAGTCCATTTCGTAATAACCTGAGGCTTTGACTTTGTCGCCCTTGCCCTCAGCGAGGAAGCTCAAACGGGACTGACGACCCGAGACGTTCAATTCTGAAATCCTGCTAAGGTCATTGCCCGGAAACGGAATGCCTGTCAAAGGAGTATTCACGTCTGCCTGAGCTGCCCGCGTGCGAAGAACACTTTCAGCAACCAGGAAGCCGCCCGGAGAAAAGGTAATACCCTTGAATCTGATCGAGTAGGCGTTCTCCTGATTATTGTTTTGCTGAGCCTTCGCGCTGGCCGCGGTAGCGACCGTCGTCTTAAGTGTTTCGTTGCTGGTGCTGAGGTCGGCGACCTTGGTGTTGAGCGTTTCCGCGGCGCTCTTCACTTCCGCGGAGGAGTTTGCGGCTTCGACGGCCTTGGTGCTTGCTTCGGAGGCCCTGGCATTGGCAGCAGCCGCGGCCTCCCGAGCTTCGTCGATCTGGCGGTCGCGTTTGGCGAGTTCCTCCTTTAAGAGTTGGAGTTGCTCTTGCTGTGATTGGATGGCCTGGCGGAGCTCTTCGATCTCGGCGGCGACGGCTGAGTCAGATTTCGCCGCCTCCTTGGCCGCCTTGGGTTTAGCGGTCTCGGCCGTTTTAGCTGGCTTCGGGTCGGCATCCTTAGGTGTATCAGCAAGGGCTATTCCCGTAGCGAAGAACAGGGAAAGCGTAAATACGACTAATTTTTTCATTTCGTCTCTCTTTGAAGTGAAGTGGTTCGAACGGGTTCGAAAAACAATACGTTCCGGCCCGCGACTGACGGTAAGGACCGTTTCTTACAGGTCGGTCAACGCACTGTGAATATCGTGTAACACGGATGAAGAAGGGTACCGCAAGGCGGACCTAAACCCTGCAATTTCGTCTAACAGCCGATGAATTGAGAAGTCTAACCGCCCTGTCTCGTGTCGCTTACGCGAAATTTGGAGCCATTCCTACCTCCTCAGTTACACCCGGTCCTGCACTCAGAGAAACCGGAGTTTCGCTGCCGCCCATTGGTGTTCGATCCTCCGGCAGCCACCTAAGACGTTCCTGCTGACACACCCGAGTATTGCTAGACCGCCGTCGCAGGGCTAAGACACATGAAGAACTCGTGGCGCTCGCCAAACGCGGAGAACGCAGCTATTTCGAGTTCGACTTGGCCAGTACTGCGCCAGCGTGTGGAGCGTGTCGTCGCTGCGGCGGACGCGGCGACGCCGGGTACTTACACGGGGAAGTCGAAATACCTGAACGGTGAGCATAAATTCTTCGCGCGGGACGCATGACCGCAATTCTGATAAGGGCGAGGTCGGTGGTTCAAGTCGTTCAAGCCGACCCAGGCCGCTCAGATTATTTTCGTGATAGGGATGGAATGGGCGATCCGGGCAACTAATGGGAGTTCTCTTCACCAAATCACCGCTAGTCCCTTGTACTTGCCGAACTCCTTGTCGCAGGTCATCACAGGCACGTCGTCGGCCAGCGCTTGCGCAATCAGCATGCGGTCGAACGGGTCGCGATGGTGCACGGGCAGCATCATCAGCTGTAACACGTGCGCTTCTGCGTACGGCACCAGGCTCACCTGCAGGCGCCTTAGCGCCTCCAACGCGTCCTCACGGCTGAGATTCAGCTTTCCTGCAGCATTCTTCATGGCGACCTCAGCGAGCGAAACAACGCTCAGCTCGCGCTGGTTTGCCGGTTCTCTTATGACGGCCCGCGCCGTCCGTGATAACCTGTCCGGGTTTTCAATGGCAAAGAGAAACGCCACGGTGTCCAGCAGGACACGCATCAGTAGCGGCCCGCCAAGAAGGCGTCCACTTCCGCGTCCGTCATCGGCTTCCACCAGTCCGGGTCGAGCACGACCTTCTTGCCTTTCAGGAAGCCCAACTCGGGCTTCTTCCCCGTCGGCTTGGTCGTGCGTACCAGGTCCGCCACGGGCTTGCCGCGACGACAGATTGTGACGCGCTCACCGTTCTCGGCCTTCTTGATGAGTTTCGGCAGTTTGTTCTTGGCTTCGGCCACGCTTACCTTCATGGTCCCGATTCTAGCCATCTTCGATGGCTATGTCAATTCTTCGTCACCAAGACCGCTTCTGGTTTACCCATTCTCGAGGCAGCGCTCGCAAGTGCCGCTCACCGAGCGGAATGAGGCGGTCCAGACATTCTCGCGGCAGGCTTCAGCCTTCCGAATGTGGCGGTGCCTCGCTCTTCAGCATGAAGCTAGCGGTTTCTATGGCGATCCGCATGCGCTCGGCTGCAGTCGCCAAGTCCGAACCTTCCCATAAAGGATCGCACAAGCGGCGTTCTGCTGGTATCCATCGATACAGAGTGGAAAGAACTGGGGCACGCGAGGCGGGCTGCACTTCCGGATCATTGATAAAAATCAAAGCACATGGAGAGGCTCCGGCTATCGCGTTGCAATCAGGATGGCGCACATTGTGTTGGGCCAGCTGACTTCTTGCGCATCCAAATGCGCCACGTGATTGGTCCGGCCACGTCATTGGTCATCCTACAGCCGGCAGCCTTGAGCGCCAGCTTCATCTGACCGTGATGGTAGCCCTCGTGCCAAAGCATGTGTTGGAGGAGGAGGATCGGGTGGTCGTAGTGCAGGTTCATGTCCCGGCCTGTCTCTACTCTGCTCTTCACCGCGTCCCGCACGGTCTTGGTGCTGTCGTTGAGGATTTGCGCAATGCGGTCCGGGTCACGCTCGTCCACCCACTCTTCGTTGGGCACGTCTCCGGCGAATTCTGGCGGGTCCTCGAAGACCAACACAAGCCGCACATAATGGATGTGCGTGAACATCTGCGCGACGGATGGGCTTCCTTTCATCGCCCTGGCCTCCAGCCCGCCGGGAGGGCGCGCAGAAAGTTGATCAGGATGGTGTTGTTCCGGTCCCAGGAGTCCAACAGTGTCTCAAGTAAGCCTCGGTCTGGTGCGCCGTACATTTCCACTCTCCGTTCGTTGCAGCGGAAATTGTGATTGAAATTGCGCGCTAACAACTTTGCCGCTCATCGCTTCTGAGCGAGGACGGCAACGTCGAACTTGGAATAATACTTCTTCACATGGCCGGCTCCGTACTTGGCCCGGAATTTCTCGACTACGGACGATACCAGTTTGGCATCCGTAATAGGAATTGCTTTGCATTCAGCCCCTGCGGCCCCCACATCGATTCGAATCGACGGGTTCTCGAGCACGTTCTTGTACCACTGCGTGTCTGACCCCCTCACGGGAAGCAGATAAAGCTTCTCGTCGTCCAGCACGAACCAAACCGGGATGGAGATGGCGCGTCCTGACTTTCTGCCGGTCACCATGATGTTGATTTCGCGAAATCGTAAAAGCCGGTCTCTTAAATCATCCTTCCGCACTGGCGTAGGCACTCCTCGTTCCGCTTATGCTTGTTTTCTGTGATTCATTTTGAATCCCTATGGTATTGTTCGCCGCGCACTTTTTCCATCGAGTTGACAACCTTTTTCCCCCGAGCTTTTCCTGAATAGCGATGTTTTCGTTCATCGCCTTTCTATGGTCCAATTTCGTCTTCACCAGCCATAGAGGAGAAAGTCGATGGTTTCCAACCGATCCGTCCCGCGCGCTACCGTAATTCCGGTTCTGGCGTATCCGGAAGTGAACCAAGCTGCGGCTTGGCTGTGCGATGCGTTTGGATTTACCGTGCGTTTGCGCATTGGCAACCATCGCGTCCAGTTGAACGTGGGCGATGGAGCAGTCATCGTGAGAGAAATGCGTCAGAACGAGACCAACGGGATGCTGGGCATCGGACATTCTGTCACGATTCGCGTCGAGGACGCTGATGCACACTGCGCTCGTGCTAAAGCTGGCGGCGCGCGGATTACACAGGAGCCCGTGACTCACGCCTATGGGGAGCGGCAGTACAACGCGGATGACTTCGCGGGGCATTCGTGGACCTTTTCGCAGTCGGTCGCGGATGTGCATCCGCAGGATTGGGGAGGGACGGCGGTCCATTTGTAGCATGGCGATACTCTTTGCTGCTCAGCGGCCCACGAGTCTCTGCAAAGCTTCCGGGTAGCGGGCGCCCTGCACCGCGATCTTGAACGAGGCGTTGTCGATTTGGCGGAGATCATCGGGCGTCAGCTCGATAGACGCCGCGGCGAGGTTCTCTTCCAGGCGATGCAACTTCGTCGTACCGGGGATCGGCACGATCCAGGGCTTCTGGGCCAGCAGCCAGGCGAGAGAGAGCTGCGCAGGCGTCGCCTTTTTCTGCTGCGCGAATTCAGCAATCAGATCGACCACTGCCTGATTGGCCTTGCGATTCTCCGGCGTAAAGCGAGGGACGATGTTTCGAAAATCGTTTTTGTGGAACTTCGTATCTTCGTTGATCTTGCCGGTAAGGAACCCTTTACCAAGCGGGCTGAAGGGTACGAATCCAATCCCGAGTTCTTCGAGCGTCGGCAGGATTTCCTTCTCAGGTTCTCGGAACCACAGCGAATATTCGCTCTGGAGTGCCGCGACCGGCTGAACTTTGTGCGCGCGACGGATGGTTTGCACGCCTGCTTCGGACAGGCCGAAGTGCTTCACCTTGCCTTGCTGAATCAAATCTTTCACCGCTCCCGCCACATCTTCGATCGGCACGTTGGGGTCGACGCGATGTTGATAAAGCAAATCGATGACATCGGTCTTGAGCCGCTTGAGCGAAGCCTCGGTGCCCTCTTTGACATGCTCTGGCCGGCTGTCGAGCCCTACTTGCTTGCCGCTAGCCGGATCGATTTTGAAACCGAACTTCGTGGCGATCACCACATGCCTTCGGAATGGCGCCAGAGCTTCACCGACGAGTTCTTCGTTCGTGAACGGGCCATAGACTTCGGCGGTGTCGAAGAATGTGACGCCGCGCTCCACGGCCGTCCGAATCAGTGAGATCATCTCCTTTTTGTCTGCCGCCGGGCCGTAGCCAAAGCTCATTCCCATGCAACCCAGCCCCATGGCCGAGACCTCCAAATTGCTCTTCCCCAGTTTGCGCTTTTGCATTGTTTCTCCTTCAAAGAGCCATCGGCGGGGCCCTCCCTTTAATGGTTCATCGTTGACAAGCACTCGTCTTATTGGCCCGCCAATTCGCATTGTAGCCGTTAACCTGAATTCTTCTCTGGCTCAAGAGGGTGGTTCCGTGTTGACGACATCTTCCCAGTCAGAGTGGTCCTAAGCTGGTTTGGAACCACATATTCCTCAGACCAGCTCGCTATCCCACGGCAAACACGGCACTTACTGCTTAACCGGAGTCGTAAGTGGTTGTATCCTCCCACGACCTAGGAGGGCAGCTAGGCAGCGTCTCCAATCGTTTAGGGGACGGGCCGTGCCGTGAGAAGGTCTCGACATGCAACAATTTCCCGGAAGATTTCGTACCTTGACCTGGGAGCCGGGAAAACCCCGCCAGCGGATCGGTCATCCGAGCGGGTTAAGCGTGAGTTGTCGCTGCAGCCAGAACGTCGCTTCCATTCCGGCCACGACCACAAGCTGAAGCAAGGCCAGGAGGCGCGCATGAAGAATCTTGCCGACAATATTCTCCGCGATTTTCGCTACTCATTCCGCAGCCTGAAGAAAGACCGGCGTCTGACGCTGCTGGCTATCTTTGCCTTGGCTCTGGGAATTGGAGCGACGACCATTGTCTTCAGTGTGATTTATAACGGTCTTCTTCATCCCTTCCCGTACAAGGGAGGGGACCGCCTGGTCAACTTCATGATCCATGACCTAAGAGAGTCCCGTCCCGGCGGACGTTCCGGTTACTCCATGACCGAAATGCTCGACTACCGCGAACAAAACCACGTCCTTGAGGACCTCATGGGTTGCAGCAACACGGACGTCCTGTACAACAACGGCGAAGGCACGCAGCAGTTCAATGGCGTGCTGCTTACTCCCAATACGTTTACCTTTCTAGACGTCCCGCCGTTACTAGGCCGCATGATCACCGAAGAAGACGCAAAACCCGATGCGCCGCCGGTTTTCGCCATGAACTATCGGATCTGGAAAACGCAGTTCAATGCCGACCCGAAAATTGTGGGCACTACGATGATTCTCAACGGCGTGTCGCGCACGCTGGTGGCGGTTATGCCGCGCCGATTCGGCCTTTGTGGCGGCGAAGTCTGGATGCCCACGAGTTGGAAACGCAGCGCCACACCGAACTCGGAAGTTTTTAACGAAGATTTTTTCTGGACCATTGCCCGCCTGAAACCCGGCGTCAGCGAGCGAGCCGCTGTCGCGGATTTGGATGTTGTAGCGCATGGGCTGGCAAAAACTTACCCGAAGCGATATCCGCCGAAGTTCACTGTGCAAGTCGCCACGCTGGCAAGCAACGTGGTCGGCGATTTTAAAGGCATGTTATACGCGTTGATTGGGGCGGTGACGATGCTGCTGCTGATCGCTTGCAGCAACGTGGCAAACTTGCTGCTGGCGCGGGCCACCTCCCGGGAAAAGGAAATTGCCGTGCGCGCTTCGATTGGTGCGACGCGCGGACAACTGGTCCGCCAGTTGCTGGTTGAAAGCTTTGTGCTGGCCCTGGCGGGCGGAGCGGTTGGCTGTTTGCTGGCGTTCGGCGGCCTGAAATGGATTGTCGCTTCGATTCCTTTGCATCAATGGATCCCCGATGAGGCCGCGATTGGGCTGAATCTGACAGTTTTGACCTTTACGCTGGGCGTGGCCATGCTCACTACGATTCTCTGTGGCCTTGCGCCAGCGCTCCATGCTGCGCGCAAGGACCTGCAGGCGCGGCTCAAAGACACAGGCCACGGGGTGCAGGGTGGTTTCCGTCACGGAAAGCTTCGCGCTGCGTTGGTTATTGCGGAGGTGGGGCTCTCGATTGTGCTGTTGGCGGGCGCCGGGCTGATGATGCGCAGCGTCTTCGCACTCACACATGTGGACCTGGGTTTCAACCCCAAGAACATCCTGGTCGTGCGTATCCCATTGCCGAAGGGCCGCTACGACACGGCCGTGCAGAAAAAGCTGTTTTTCGAGGAAGTCCTGCGCCGTGTGGAACATATCCCTGGCGTGGTGCGCGCAACGGAAACCATCTCGCTGCCTCCCTATGGGGGACCGCGGAGCGAAGTCCTGATTCCGGGGAAGACGCACTCGGAAACGTGGACCGCGATGTTCCAGGCGTGCAGCGAGACGTATTTCCAAACCATGGACCGCCACCTGCTGCGCGGCGCACTGCTCTCCGAAAATGACATCGAAACGGCTCGGCCGGTGGCGGTGATTAACCAAACGCTGGCGCGCGATTTCTTTGGCCAAGGAGACCCTATCGGACAGAAGATTAATTTCAAAATTCTGGATGAGATCCCGCAAACGCCTCATGGCATGTACTTTGAAATTATCGGCATTGTTTCGGACGCTAAGAATCGGGGCTTGCGAGACCCGGTGATGCCCGAGGCATTTTTGCCTTACACGTTTTCCGGATTTGGAGATCGGGGGATTCTGGTGAGGACTGCAGTAGATCCGGACTCGCTTCTAAACAATGTACGCAAAGAAATCTGGGCGGTGGACCGCAACGTGGCCCTGGCGGACACCGGCTCGCTGGAAAGTTACCTCGAGAAGTTCTCTTACGCGCAGCCCCGATTTGGCGTGGCCTCGCTCGGGGCCTTTGCGGGGATTGGTTTGATGCTCGTGGTTATCGGCGTATTCAGCGTCATGGCCTATACGGTGTCGCTCCAGACACATGAAATCGGGATTCGCATGGCGCTGGGAGCACAACAAAACAATGTTTTGCAGATGGTTGTGCAGAAAGGCATGCGGCTGATCGCTGCAGGTGTTGTCATTGGCCTGCTTGCCAGTTTTGCCCTCACGCGCCTTCTGGCTAGCCAAATCTGGGGAGTTTCCGCTACCGATCCACTGACCTTTAGCGCTGTGGTGCTGGTTGTGGTCGCCGTCGGGCTGGTTGCGTGCTTGTTGCCTGCCCAGAAAGCCACGCGAGTGGATCCGCTCGTTGCTCTTCGCTATGAATAGCCAGCACCAGGTATTAAGCCCGGAGTTTGCACACCTGTCAGTCTAGGCTAGACTGAAGTATGCCTTCACCCAGCAATCTGCCGTTGAGCTTTAACCGCGACCGCGCGGTTCGACAGCTTGACGCGCGCCTCGAAGAACTTCTCGAAAAGCTGAAGAAGCACCGTCCTGCCGAGGATCCTTGGATTGTCCGCAGGGCTTATGAGATTGCCTCGGAGCGGCATCACGATCAACTGCGGAGTTCCGGCGAACCTTATCTCTCTCATTTGCTTGAAGTTGCACACATCCTGGCGGACATGCGGTTGGATGCCATCACGCTGACGGCGGCGATTCTACACGACGCCGTTGAAGACACGGAGTATCCCGTTTCGCGGATTGAAGAGCGCTTTGGGTCGGAAGTGGCGCACCTGGTTGAGGGCGTAACAAAAATCGGGCGGTTGAATATTACGAGACCGGAAGCGCGCCAGGCCGAAAACGTACGCAAGATGCTGCTGGCGATGGTGACCGACGTACGCGTCGTATTGGTAAAGCTCGCGGACCGCTTGCACAACATGCGCACGCTGCAATACCTGGACCCCGACAAGCAGCAGCGCATTGCCCGCGAAACGCTGGACATTTACGCGCCCATTGCGCACCGCCTGGGAATGAGCGTGGTGCGCGGGGAACTCGAGGATTTGTCGTTCCGGTATCTCGAGCCGGAGGCGTTCTTTGCGCTGCAAAAAGAGATCAGCGACAAAGCGGCGTTCCACAAGGAATTTCTGGATGAAGTGCAGGCGACCATTCGTTCGAAGCTGGTGGAGGCCGGCATTCCTGCGGAGCTGGAAGCGCGCGTGAAGACGCTGTATTCGCTGCATCGCAAGATGCTGCGGCAGGAATCGGGTCTCGAACAGGTTTACGATTTGCTGGCCGTTCGCGTCATTACAGACTCGGAGCGCAGCTGCTATGCCGCGCTGGGAGTAGTGCATCATATTTGGCGGCCGGTGCCGGGCCGGTTTAAGGATTATATCGCCATTCCGCGGCCCAACTTGTATCAGTCGCTGCACACCACGGTTTTGCACAGCGGCCAGCCGTTCGAAGTGCAAATCCGCACGCAAGAAATGCATCGCGTCGCCGAAGAAGGCGTGGCGGCGCACTGGAAATACAAGGCCGGCAAGCCCGGCGCGCAGGACGACGATCAGCGCATTTCCTGGATGCGCCAGCTCATCGAGTGGTCCCAGGAGATGCAGGAACCCAGCGAGTTTCTGTCCACCCTGAAAGTGGATCTCGCGCCGTTGGAAGTATATGCGTTCACGCCGAAAGGACGCGTGCTGGAGCTGCCGCGCGGGGCCACGCCGGTGGATTTTGCGTACATGGTGCATACGGAAGTGGGACACCAGTGCGTGGGCGCGAAGGTAAACGGGCAGATGGTGTCGCTGCGGCATGAAATCCAGAGCGGCGACGTGGTCGAGATTCTAACCCAGAAGGGCCACCATCCCAGCCGGGACTGGTTGAGCTTCGTGAAATCGTCTTCCGCGAAAAGCAAAATCCGCCACTGGATTAACGAGCAGGAGCGCGAAGAGGCCGTGGAAATGGGCAAGCGTCTGCTCGAAAACGAAGCGCGGCATTTTGGCAGAAGCCTGAAGAAGATTCCCGAAGCGGAGATCGCCAAGCTGTTAGCCGATTATGGCCTTTCGAAATTGGAGGACGTCTACGCGGCAGTAGGATTTGGAAAATATTCGGCGCGGCAAATTCTGACGCGTTTGTTGGGGGAGCCGGCGAAGGCCGAGGAGGCTCCTGCGCCCGATTCCTCGCCGACATTGGTGAAGACCGTCAAGCGCATGCTGGGCTTTGGCGAAGCGCCGCTGATCGTCAAAGGCCACGGGGATTTACTGGTGTATCGAGCGAAATGCTGCAACCCGATCCCCGGCGATGAAATTGTTGGCTACATCACGCGCGGACGGGGCGTTGCAGTGCACACTCGGACTTGCCCCAACGTGCAGAACCTCTTGTACCAGACCGAGCGGCGCATTGCCGTGGAATGGGGCGGCGCCAGCGGCGCGACTTTCCCGGTGCAACTCACGGTTCGCGCACGAGACCGCGCGGGGTTGCTAGCGGAAATCACGGCGGTCATCAGCGGGGCGGGCTCTAACATTCACCATCTGGAAAGCCGGCCGGACCGCGCCAATGCGCGTATTGACGCGAACCTGGAAATTGCGGACCGGCGGCAGCTCGAAACGATTCTCGTCAATATCAAGAAAATTCCCGGCGTTTACGGCGTTGAACGTATCTACCAGGCCGCGCGCTGAGGCACTTGTCAGCCCTTTCCAGTTCTTTTCTTATACTTTCCATACGCTGCTGTTCTGCTGGCCCGGCGGCCCCAGCCAGAGGCGGTGTTGTGCAGGTAGTTTTGATCGCCTGTACTTTGGCCGGGTGCCTCGCACAGCACACTTCCGAACGGCTTCTCTTGTCCCCGATAAAATGGAAGTATGAAGTACAAACTCATTCCGTTGGCTTTTTTGCTCCTGCGCTCTTTCGGGTGCAATGAGCACCCGTTCACGGATTACCGCCCGCTCGAGCAATCCGGCATGTGGTCGAGCAGCGTACAAGAGCTCAAGAAGCTGAACACTTCGGATACAGAGGTGGAGCAACTCGCGAAGATGAAGCAAGCGGGGATTAGCGACGATACCTGCGTTGCGGTGATTGCGGATGCGCGCAACCATCAGCATCCATTTGCCAGTGCGGATTCCGCGATGGGTTTGATGCACGCGGGGTACAACGAATCGATCATTCTGGAAATGACGAAAGTGGATCAGCTCGATAAACTGAACGGCGACGCAGTCATGCTTCGCCTGGTGGGGTTGTCGGATGCTGCGGTAGACACAATTTTGCGTAAAAGAATGAAAGGCCAGCGAACCCTGAGCAGCGGGGAAATCGGGCGGCTGAAGAATACGGGGCTTACGGAGAGCCAAATCATGGAACGCATCAACCGGGGCATGACGGACGCGGAAGCGGACAAGGAAGCTGCGGTGCGAGAGGCCACGCGAAATCATGCGAACACCGGTTTTCAGCGCGTGCGCGGACGCCGGCACTACTAACTAATTTTGAGTGGGATGCTTTCGAAGGAAGCGGCGCAAAAAGGTCCGGCGAGTTCGTGATCTTCGGGTGATGCGGAGGCTGGTGCCTCGGTGAGTTTCTGCGGCGCGACTTTTTCTTCTGCCTTTTCCTCGCTACAATCGTGGAACTAATGAGAGCTCGCGATGGTTCACGCCTCTTCTGGGTAATGCCCACGGTGGCACTCTCCTTTTGGGCCACGTCGTGCGCGGTGGCGCTCGGACCCAGCTACACGATTAAAAAGCAGGAAATCCGCGTGCGGTTTGTGGTCAAGCCCGAACCGCGCATTGACGTGGCGGCGGATTACTACCTGCAAAATGTGGGCACCCGACCGCTAGAGGAACTCTTATTGCGCCTGCCGGGAAAGCGGTTTCGTTCGAATGGCGTGCAAGCAATCTGGGATAAATCGCCGCTGACCCTCACGCCGGACCCCGACAATCCGAGGAATATGCTCGCGAAGCTTAGAGAGCCTTGGAAAATCTCCTCGCGGCACGCGCTGCATTTGACGACGGAATTTTTGCCCGCTGGCAAAGGAGAAACGTTCCTGAGCTTTTCAAGCGATGCGTTTTTTCTTCCTGCCGCATCGTGGAGCGCGGAATTGCTTCCCCCCGAGGGCCTTTTCGGAACCGGAGGAGTGCCGCCGGCAAAGTGGAATCTGCTCGTGGCCGTGCCGGATGGATTTCAAATTCATACCAGCGGGATTCCGAAGAAGAGTGTGCACAAAGGCGCGGAGACAATGGCCCTGGCAGAGCAAGGGAAACAGGATCCGTATCCTTCCGTGATTGCCGGACGATATAGCGCGGCCGAAATTGGCAAGGACAGCGAGAAAGTACACCTCTGGACCGCCAAGCCGCAGGACGCTGCCAAGCTGCGGGACGTCGGCGACGCGCTGGCACGGGTGATTGGCGCTTACGATGCAGCGTTCGGAGAGCGCAGCCAAGAATCTGCGCAAATCTGGATCGTGGAATGCCCGGTAGTCGCCGGCTGCTTTACAAGTCTCAATCCGCTGCGGGCAAGGCTTCTTGGACAAGAGGAAGACGAGCGAACCACGGCGGAGATGATTTCGCGCGACACCATGGTAGTAGACTTTAGCGAAGGTACGCCGAAGCTGGTGACGCGGGCTGCTCCTTCACTCGCCGCGAGTTGGCTCGGTTATGGACAGAATCCGGCCTTTTTTGAACAAAGCTTTCCGCTAACCATGCTTCCAGCATTCGCAGCGGCGATCGGGCACGATGCTGCTGAGGGTGGAGACTCGCGCGCCGAGACGATTCGGCGCGCGCTTAGCCTGATTCCCGTCAGGGAAAAGGAGCAAAGAGAGGAGGATCCGCTCGTCCTTCGCGTAAAAAGCTTCCTTTTCTTTTACGCTTTACAGGACCGTTACGGGCGGGAAACATTTCGCAAAGCCACCGAGCATATGCTGCATGCTCGGCAGGAAAGAGGCTTCGGGCTCGACGATCTGATAGCCGCGTTTGAAGAAGAAACACACCAAAATGTGGCGGAATTTGTAAGAATGTGGATGAAGCGCCCGGGCGTGCCGGAAGAGTTTCGCGCGCGGTATGCAGGAACGGCTGCAGCGATGCCGTTAGAGGAGAAGGAGAAGACACCATGAGAGACGTCGTACTGACCGACAAGGGTCCCAGGCCCATCGGGCCGTATTCGCAAGCCATCCGCTCGAATGGATTTCTGTACGTGTCGGGGCAAGTGGCGCTCGATCCGAAGACGGGCGAGTTCATTGGTACGGACATCCGGCAGCAGACCGAGCGCACGCTCGAAAACATTAAAGGGATTTTGGAGGCCGCGGGCTCGAACATGCACCACGTTGTGAAGACGACGGTTTTTCTGAAGGACATCAATGATTTTGCGGCGATGAACGAAGCTTATGCAAAGTTCTTTACCCAAGCGCCGCCCGCCCGCTCGACGGTGCAAGTGGCGCGGCTGCCTAAAGATGCGCTGGTCGAGATTGAAGTGATTGCCGCTTCGTAGGAGCCCAACAGGGCAAGCCCGTCTGCAACGCCGGTTTGTTCCCGCTAGGTTTTTCCCACGAGGCCTGGTGGTGGCAGAGATTCTGCAAGGTCTCACCAAGGGCACCGCCAAGATTGCGCGTTATCTTTCACAATGGCAAATGCTCGAACCGAGCGGCTTTGTAACCTACCGCGTAGCGGCAGCTCTTTTCCGACGAGCGCGAGCAAAAGGATTTGCTCTAACGACCATCGACGCATTAATCGCCACTATTGCTCTGGAAAACTCAGCGAGTGTTTTCACCCTGGATAAGGACTTTTCTCCTATCGCTATGGTCAAAAGCCTTCCTCTGTACTTTCCCCGTCCTTAAGCTGATATTGGTTTGCCTGGCCGGCAGAGTTGCGGGTTGGTATCGGCCGTCACGGGGATACGTGAGCGTGGTCACGGCGCTTTGTGGGCGGCCTGGCGGTATAAGAGAGCGGAACGCAGCCCGGGCCGACGATGTGCGGTAAGAAGCCCGACCGACCACACCTATAGGAGAAAGCAAGATGCTGATGCCACGACGCTTGGAATGCCACTTGGACATGAAACAGGTCCCTTATTCGATGATCTTCCATGCGCCGGCAGACAGCGCACAGATGGCGGCCTCGGCAATGCACCTTCCGGGCAAGGAAGTCGCGAAGGCCGTAGCGCTGCAAGCTGGTGGACGGGAGATTCTGGCTGTGCTGCCGGCCTGCTACCGGATCAATTTCGAAAAACTCTCGGCCATCGTTGGCGAACCCGTCCGACTGATGGACGAGGAAGGGTTCAGCGAGCTCTTTGCTGACTGCGAGCGTGGTGTGATTTCGCCCTTCGGGGAACTTTACGGCGTGCCGGTTTATTTGGACGAAGCGTTGGCGGAAGACCCGGAAATTATTCTGAGCGCAGGTACCCATTTGGACTGTGTGCGCATGGGGAGCGCAGATTTCGTCCACCTGGCCGAGCCGCACGTGTGTTCGTTCGCAGCGAAACGCTGATTCCTCAAGAGATTGCCTGCTTTTTTTAACAGTTTCTCTTAGAAGTTTCGGGCTTTTCCTTTCTATCGTGCCTTCTCTGGACAGCATTCTGCTAAGGAACCCTCACCTGGCCGAGCTGGCCAGCACTCTGGCGGCTGAGGGGCGCTCCAAAAGAAAGAACAGATTTGGGAATTAGGTGTATACTCCCCGCGACCTAAGTCAAGCAGCGGGAGATTCCCATGCAGTACTCGCTACAAGGGAATCCGAGTCATTCTTCGAGATATGCCCGAAGCTTGTACAGGACTGTAGCGACAAGCTCCCAAGCAAACTCCCAACCTGAGAGGGTGCCATGAAACAGACCTTTGCGATCGCCATTGGTGGCGCGGCGGGCCAAGGTGTGGCCACGCCAGGGGATATTTTCGCGAAAATCTTCAGTCGAAGGGGTCTGAGCCTGAATGCCTACAACGCCTATCAGTCGATTATTCGGGGCGGGCACACGCTTCTGACCGTTCGAACCGGACCGAAACCGGTCACCAACATGGGCGACCGCATCGACCTGCTGATTCCGCTCAACCAGGACACCATGGACCGCCACCTGCGGCTGCTCAGGAGCGGCGCGGCATGTATCTACAATGCGGACACCATCAAGCCCGGCACGGCGGCCGATGGGGTGCAACTCTGTCCGCTGCCGGTTTCCGAACTTGCCGACATCACCCGAAACAAGGTGGCGCAGAACACTTTGGCGATGGGTGCGGGCCTAAACATGATGGGCATCGGCTTTGCGGCGCTAGAAGAAGCCCTGAAAGAGCAGTTCAAGAAAAAGGGTGAAGCGGTGGTGGCGGAAAACGTTGGCGTGGCGCGAGCAGGCTACGACTATGCAGCGGCACATTTCCAGCCATTCCGAAACCCGCTGCCCAAGACGGAAAAGCGTTACGCGGTGCTAAGCGGAAACATCGCTATGGCCATGGGTGGCGCGGCAGCGGGAGTGAAGTTCTACTGCGCGTATCCCATGAGCCCTTCGACGGGCGTGCTGCATTGGATGGCCGCCCATGCGCGCAAAGCCGGAATCATGGTCCGTCAGGTGGAAGATGAGATTGGCGTCATCAACATGGCGATTGGCGCGGCGCACGCGGGTGTGCGCTCCATGTGCGCCACCTCGGGAGGCGGATTCGCGTTAATGAGCGAGGGGCTGGGCATGTCCGCCATGATCGAAACTCCCGTCGTGGTCATTGATTGCCAGCGGGCGGGACCGTCTACGGGCGTTCCAACGAAAACGGAGCAAGGCGACCTGTGGCAAATGCTGGGCGCGGCTTTCGGCGACTATCCCCGCGTAATTGCCGCGCCTTTGGACATCGCCGATTGCTTCAAGCTGATTCCCGAAATGTTCAATCTCGTGGACCGTTTCCAGTGCCCGGGTTTGGTCCTTTGCGATCTATTGCTGTCCGAGGGCCGGCTCGGCGTCGACCCGAAAGATCTGGATTTTAACCAAGTTGTTGACCGGGGAGAACTCATACTCCCGCTGAATGGCAACGGCAACGGGGCAAGCGATGCAATTGCCGCCAACGGCGGCTACAAGCGTTACAAGTTCACCGATAGCGGAATATCGCCGCGTGCCGTTCCCGGTGTGCCGGACCACATCCACACCGTGGCCACCGACGAACACATGGAAGATGGAGTCTTGATTAGCGACGAGTTCACCAATCCGATCAAGCGTCGCGCCATGATGGAAAAGCGCATGCGCAAGGTGGCGGGGATTGAAGCGTCGGTTCCCCCGCCAACTCTATGGGGCCCGCGCGACGCCGAGGTGACCTTGATCGGCTGGGGTTCGACCAAAGGCGTGATCGAAGAGGCCTGCGAAATCCTCAACGAGCAGGGCCTCTCCGCCAATCAATTGCAAATTCGCTGGCTGGTGCCGTTGCACGGTAAAGCGATTCTCGAATTGTTGAAAGATGCCCGGC
The DNA here is from genome assembly GCA_003223245.1 of Acidobacteriota bacterium. Classification (GTDB taxonomy): domain Bacteria; phylum Acidobacteriota; class Terriglobia; order Acidiferrales; family UBA7541; genus Acidiferrum. The sequence continues at coordinate 43,924 of QHYI01000107.1, read as the reverse complement.
ACGTCATCATCGTCGAAAACAACTACAGCGGGCAGTTTGCACGCTATCTGCGAAGCGAAACTAGTTTTGTGGCCGACGGGCATATCCGCAAATACGACGGCGAACCCTTCATGCCTCACCACATCGTGGAGGCCGTTAGAGAACAGCTCGACGGAAAGACGAAACTTTCCGTTCCAGTGCACGAGATTATGGTTTAAGCCTTGAGTAGGAGAGGAGGAGCACATGGCTACAAGCGTACAGCGAACCAGTCAACTGACGGTGGCCGATTTGAAGGGCAGAGTCGATCCCGACTGGTGTCCGGGGTGCGGCGACTTCGGCGTATTGGCGGCGATTCAGAAGGCGCTAGTGGAACTGCAGATTCCCAATCACAACGTAGTCGCCATCAGCGGCATCGGCTGTTCGTCCAATCTTCCAGGATTCATCAACACCTACGGCATGCACACTTTGCATGGACGCGCGCTGGCAGTGGGAACGGGTCTAAAGCTTGCGAACCATGAACTGACAGTCTTGGTAACCGGGGGAGACGGCGACGGCTTCGGCATTGGAGGCAATCATTTCATCCATACGATGCGCCGCAACGTGGACCTACTGTACATCGTGATGGACAACCAGATTTACGGTCTCACGACGGGACAAACTTCGCCGACGAGCCGAATTGGCATGAAGACCAAAAGCATGCCGTTTGGAAACATCGAAGCGCCCGTGAATCCCATTTTGCTGGCGCTTGCTGCGGGCGCTACTTTTGTGGCGCGGGGCTTCAGCGGGGATCAGAAACACCTTACTGAACTCATCAAGCAAGGCATCGTGCACAAAGGATTTTCGTTCCTTGACGTGTTCAGCCCGTGCGTCACCTATAATCACGACAACACCTATCAGTGGTACCGCCCGCGGGTGAAGAAGCTCGAGGATGACGCTTCTTACGATGCGAGGGACTGGGCTGCTGCGATGGAGAAATCCCTCCTCTGGGGCGAGGAGATTCCCACCGGGAAATTCTTCGAGCGCACCGACGTGCCCGCTCTACATGCGGCGGAGCCGGTCCTGAACGAAGGCCCGCTGGTGCATCACGATCCGCGCGTGCCTCTCGATGTGGCGCGCGGCTTTATTGAGGAATTGATGTGAAAGCGCGCGGGAACCTGGCGGTACCGAAGACGCCGGCAGGCGGAAAAGCATTGCCGGATTAACGAAGAAACCGAGAGTGCGGTACGGTGGTTCGGGAGGATTTCCTCTAAGGCTTATCCGCGCTTTCAATAGCTTCGTGAGCCACCCAGACGGTTGCCCCGCCGGTGATCGCGATCGCGTACAAGAGGAACCTGCTTTTGGCGCCTTTGGCAGGCGGACCGCCCACGCCTTTGGTGCCGGCGCCGCGCCGGCCTTGTGGTTCGGGAGCGTTCCGGTCAAGAACGACACGATAAGCGGCGCCTTCCGGGATTTCCCGAACATCATCTTCGACGGCGATCCGCAAAGAGCCGCGAACGCTCTTTACCAGAAGTTCCTTGGGGGTCAATACGGTCACTTTTCCGATCGCAGGTTGGTCCGTGTTCGGACGAATAGTCGCCGAAGCGACGTGAAGCGCGAAAGCTTTTGAATTCGCGGTCGAAAACGTCGCTGTGCCGGCTGTAAGGGTGGCTGAAGGACCGCTTTCGTCCTGGGCCAGCGTCGCAGCACTCGAGCTACCAAGAAGGAAGCGGGCCGCGCCTGCGCGAATTTGCACCGTGCCCGCCTGGTCTGTGCTGAGGCGATCGCCGCCAAAAATCGTCGCGCCAGCGGATGTATCGGCCGCGCCAACGCGGGCGCGGTTGGCAAAAACTACCGTTCCCAGTGCCGAAGCGGGGGCAGCCAAAAGAGGAGGCATCAAAAGCGTCAAGGAGAGAAGAGCGGCGAGAAAAATACGGCCGGCTGCCGGGCTATCAACCACGCGCGAGCGCGGCATCCACACCTCCAAGAGGAGTCGAGTAGAGAATACTCAGGCAGAATTTTAAGGTCAATGAAAAAGCGAAAGGAATTTGCGACAAAAAACAAAACGAAAGACAGTCAGCGGGGTAGCTATCGAGTTGAGCCTATATCCGTCGCGCATGTAGAATAGCCGCTCACATTGCGGGAAAAGGCGGCAAACTCATGGCCTCGGACTATCTGCTCAAGACCGAACCTTCCGAATACTCCTTTGCCGATCTGCGGCGCGATAGGGTCACAGAGTGGGACGGCGTGTCGAATCCCGTGGCGTTGCGAAACCTCCGCGAGATGACGGCTGGCACGCGGCTCATCATCTATGAAACCGGCGACCAAAAGACTGCTGTGGGTACCGCGACAGTGGTATCCGTGGACGCTTCCAACCCGAAGAATCCGGTGGTCACGATCAAAGCAGGAAAACCTCTTGCGAAGCCGATGACCTTGGCTCAAATCAAGGCCAGCAAGCTTTTTGCCGATTCGCCGCTGGTCCGCCAGGGCCGGCTCTCTGTGGTTCCGCTCACAGCCGCGCAGTACAAAGCGTTAACGGGCGACTAAAGAACGCAAAAAGCGCGTATGATGCGGAACGGCCAAGGAGGCTTGTACCCATGAAGCACTCGCTGTTGCTGCTTGTGATTTCCTCCGCTGTGCCTGCCTTTGCCCAACAGCAGCCCCCGGAGATTCGTTTCCATTCCGCTCCGGATTTTTTGCAGCTTCCGCCCGATCGCTATCTGGGGGAGGCCACGGGCGTGGCGGTCAATTCGAAAAGCCACATTTTTGTGTTTTCGCGCGGTGACACGACGGGACCCGCCTATGCGGCGGCGGCTGCGCAACTTTTGGAATTCAGTCCCGACGGAAAATTCCTGCGCGAGATTGGTCACAACTTATACGCCTGGTCGTTTGCGCACACCGTGAAAATCGACAAAGAAGACAACGTCTGGGTGACGGATAAGGGTTCGGATATGGTGATCAAGTTCAATCCGGAAGGCCGCGTCGCCCTGGTGTTTGGCCGCAAGCAGGAAGCTTCCGACGAGGGCACCGAGCCGCTGAAGCATGTGAAACCGCCGCTGCCTCCCGTGGACGGCATGTTTCGTCAAGTCACCGACGTGGCCTGGGACTCAGCCGGCAACACTTACATCAGCGACGGATACATCAATTCGCGCGTCGCAAAAGTGGATAAGGAAGGCAACTGGGTGATGTCTTGGGGCGAGCCGGGGGCGGGGCCCGGTCAATTCAACACTCCGCACAGTATCGCGATGGACGCCCACGACAATATTTATGTCGCAGACCGTGGCAATCGCCGCATCCAGGTTTTTGATACTGCGGGGAAATTTCTTCGGCAATTCACCATTGATGTGCCGGTTCCCACCGATGCTCGGCCTGCCATCGGCAATAAGCCCACCGCGACCACGGGAACGATGTCGCCCGGCGCGCCCTGGGCCATCTGCATCACGCCCGGACCGAATCAGGTTCTTTATGCCTCGGACGCTTTTCCCGGCCGCATCTATAAATTGACTCTCGACGGCAAGGTTCTTGGCGTTCTCGGCAAGTCGGGCAAGCAGCTTGGGCAATTCGGCTGGATCCACGAAATCGCCTGCCCGAGCGAAAATGAGCTGTTTGTTGCGGAGCTTCTTAACTGGCGCGTCCAGAAGCTGAGCCTCGAGTCCACGCACTGAAAGGATCTTTTCCCAGAAGAGCACTGCGACTGGGTAGTGTCCTATATTTCGATATCCAGTGCGCTGACCGGCTTCTTGATTGGCGATAAACCGACATAGTACAATTTCGCGGCATTTCAGTAGTTCAGTCTGATGATTACCAGCATCCACGCCCTGATTTATTCCGACGATGCCCCCGCCACGCGCGCATTCCTTCGCGAACGTCCTCGGCTGCCCCTACGTCGAGGGTGCGCTGGGCGGAGGCGCGGGTTGGCTGATCTTCAAGACCGGGCGGAGTGAGATGGGCGTGCACCCGACCCACGGCGTCTATGACGGCAAGACGTACGAATCGCCGCGCCACCATCTGATCTCCCTCATGTGCGACGACATCTCACACACGATCGCTGAACTGAAGGGCAGAGGAGCGGAGTTCCGCGGCGAAGTTCAGGATCGCGGATATGGACTCGTGGTCATGATGGCCGTACCCGGCGCGGATGACATCATGCTTTACCAGCCCAAGCATCCGCTGGCATAGAACCTTTGATTGGATTGAAAAGGCAACTGCCTCACTCCCACCTTTCACCCTTCGCAAGACATCGTTCAAATTAGGACCCTACCTGCGACTCGCGTTGGTTCGTTTTCTGCCCAGCTTCTGTGTTATTCTTTTTTTTCCGCGCTGAAATTCTTTGGCGCTCAGAGCCCCACTATTTTCTATGGCAAATACTCTTCTCCCGATTCAAGCGGTAGCCCGCAAACTCGGAGTTCCTGAAAAATATTTCGAGCAAATTGGCTCGGACAGCGGCAAAGTTCGCCTCGAACTGCTCTCTGATCCCGCTTTTATGCGGCGGGGCAAGCTCATCATCGTCACGGCCACAACGCCGACCGCCGCGGGCGAAGGCAAAACCGTCACGGCTATCAGTCTGACGCAGGGCCTTGCCCATATTGGCAAGAAGGTGGTTATCACTTCCCGCGAGCCGTCGCTCGGCCCCGTTTTTGGGATGAAAGGCGGCGCGGCCGGCGGCGGGCTTTCGCAAATTGAGCCCAGCTCGAAGATCAATCTTCACTTCACCGGCGACTTTCACGCCATCTCCTCGGCGCACAATTTGCTTGCCGCGCTGGTGGACGCCCATCTGTTCCACGGCAATGAGCTGCATCTTGATCCCGGGCAGATTACCTGGCCACGCGCCATGGACATGAACGACCGCGCGCTGCGCCACATCCGCCTTTCGCTCGATAGCAAAAAAGAAGACGCCAACCGCCAGTCGGGGTTCATCATTACCGCGGCTTCGGAAATCATGGCGATCATCGCGTTGGCGAAGGACCGCAAGGACCTTCGCAAGCGCCTGGAAGCCATCGTTGTCAGCGTTACACGAGATGGGAAACCCGTTTGTGCGAAAGATCTTTCCGCGACCGGCGGCATGATGGCGCTGCTCGCTGAAGCAATTCTGCCCAATCTGGTTCAAACCACTGACGGCACGCCAGCTTTTGTGCATGCCGGGCCATTCGGGAACATCGCGCATGGCACCAGCAGCGTCATCTGCCAGGAAATGGGCTTGCGCCTCGCGGACTATGTGGTGAACGAGTGCGGGTTCGCTGCGGACCTCGGCGCCGAGAAGTATTTCGACATTGTCATGCAACAGTCGGGTATCGTGCCTTCGGCCGCAGTCCTGGTCACAACCGTTCGCAGCATGAAGAATCAGGGGGAAGGGAACTTCGAGCGCGGGCTGCCGAATCTTGGCAAGCATATCGAAATCCTTAAGAATTTCGGGGTACCGATCGTTGCCGCCATCAATCGTTTTCCGGACGATTCGGAGTCGGAATTAAAGCGACTGGCAGCGTATTGCGCAGAACGAGGAGTAGAAAGTGCCCTCTCGGAGGGTTTCGCGAAAGGAGGTCCGGGTGCGAAAGGGCTGGCGGAAAAACTGGTCGAGACCATCGAAAAAACCCTCTCACCCGCTGTGCATGCGCTGTATTCTTTTGATGAACCGTTTGTGGATAAGATCAAAAAAGTGGCGCATAGAATCTACGGGGCCAACGACGTAAAGTTTTCTGACGAGGCTGCCGCCAAGTTGAAGCAGTTCTCCGATTGGGGCTATGGCAAATTGCCTGTCTGCATGGCGAAAACGCAGTATTCCTTGACCGAGAATCCCAAACTCCTCGGCGCGCCTACGGGGTGGACTTTGAACGTAACGAACGCCTCGCTCTCCGCGGGCGCCGGTTTTGTGGTGGCGATTTCCGGCAACATGATGCTGATGCCCGGCTTGCCAAAAGTTTCCCGCGCGTCTTTGATCGATGTAGATGATTCGGGGAAGATCATCGGAATCTGAAGAGAGAAAAAGGCGCACGGACCGCGCCTTTGAGGGAAGTAAAGCGAGTAATCGTATGACCACGGCATCGGCAGGGCTCGGAGTGAGCGGTCCAGGCGGAGGCTTCCTCGAGCCCGTGATGATTCGCATACCGGGGCAGTGGTTTTCGATGGGATGCGAAACCGGGCGCGATGACGAGAAGCCCGTCCATCGCGTGTGGGTCGACTCGTTCGAATTAGCGGCCTATCAGGTGACCAACGCCGAATATCAGTTTTTCCTTTCGGCGACTCATGCTGCTGCAGCTTCTTGCTGCATGGATCCCAATTTCAATCATCCCCAAATGCCGGCAGTCGCCGTCTCTTGGAACGAGGCGATGGCTTATTGCCAATGGCTGAGCGGCGTAACGGCCAAGGCCTATCGCCTACCGACGGAAGCCGAATGGGAATGCGCCGCGCGGGGCGGAGCAGAAGGATCGGCATACCCCTGGGGGGATTCTCCGCCGGAGTCGTTGCCTGATTACGCGAACCGCTGGAAGAATGGGCCGGAGTCAGTGGGTCGCTATGCGCCGAACGCATATGGGCTTTTCAATGTGGGTGACAATGTGCACGAATGGTGCGCGGATTGGTACGATGCAAGCTATTACCGCTATTCTCCCGAGCGAAACCCACAGGGGCCTGCCGATGGCGCCCGCAAAGCATCGCGGGGCGGTTCCTGGCGGCACCACATCAAGGTGAGCCGCAACGCAGCGCGCTCTAGCATCCCGCCACAGTTGCAATATGCCGACTATGGCTTCCGAATCGCGCGCTCCCTAACCACCTGACGTTGCAAGTTCCGGCGTGCCAAATTCAGCGGATTGTCGTCCTGGAATTTGAGGTATTTGTTGATATTCAAGAATTATGTTGCTTACGCACGCTAGTACGTTGGTACTATAGCGAGTGGGCTAAGCGGGATGAAAGCATAGTATGCTTGTCGAGTTGCCCCGTTTCGGGGCAGCGGACCAAGGCGCGATATTTCCTTCCGCGGGGAGTGCCCCCTCGCACGCCCAGCGTACAAAGGACAACAGATTTGTCTTCCGCAGACGACACCACGTCTTCGACCGTCTCGGCTCCCACGGCGTCCCCGGATACTGTGCCGGAAGAGTTCCCGGTCAGGCCGCATCAAGAAGCTAAAAACGAGCAAGTCTCTTCGCCCGAGGGATCCGGCCCGATCGAGTTGAACACAAGCAGCGGTCCGCCCGACCCGACCTACGCGGAACCCAATGAACATGCGGACATTCCGCTGAAGACCAAACCTCTTCCCAAAGTCAACGCGGTAGCCCGCGAAATACGGGTAAGGGTTACAGGCGCGCGCGCGGGAAGCGCCTCGGGTGCGGGGGAACGCGAACTCTTTAGCGAGTCCACGGCAACCGTGTTGGTGTTTGAGAAAGGTGGTGTGATCGGCTTGACGGCAGCGGTCACACCCGGGCAACTCCTGTTTTTGACCAACGAAGAATCCAAACGCGAAGTCGTCGCCCAAGTGATCCGGAAGCGGGCGCACCGGCCGACGGGCTGCTTCGCGGAGTTGGAATTCACCGAGCCCGCGTCAGGTTTCTGGGGAATAGAATTTTCAGCGGCGACGCCCTTGCTGCCCAAAGATTCCAAGGAAATTGAAGCCTTCGAGCTGGTGGCCTCCGCGGAGATGACCGCTGACGAACTTGAGGGAGCAGTCCCGGCTGCCAATGCCGAGGAAGTGCAAGTGCTCAGGAAGGAAGTCGAAGCCCTGCGCAGCCAATTGGACCGGCTTCAAGCGGGGACCGAGCCCGGGGCGAACGAATCCACCGGCGCGATTCGCGGCGTTCCTGCGGTACCGTCTGAGGATACGCGCGAGCCACTGGCAGAGGCCGTTAGGTACCAGACCGAAAAAGTCCAGTGGGCGGAACTCGCCGCCGATGTATCCCCCACCCAAAGCGAACCAAGGCCAAGCCACAAGTCGGTGCCGCGTCAGAATTTGCCGCCGCAACCGGCGCCGGATTTCCACATCCCGGTGCCAAGGCCGAAGCGATCTTTCCGCGCACGCGGACAGTTCACTCCCGGTTTCCGAACGGCAATGTTTCGCCTGGCGATCTTGAGCTGCGTCCTGGCCGCATTGATTGACGTCGCTTGGTACAAGCATTGGTTTCCGTGGATGCACAAACAAACCAAGTTCTCCGTCGCCACGTGGGCAGGCGGGGTCACCACGAAAGTGGCTATGCCGGAGGCTACGACGCCAAGTCCGGTGTCGGCAGCTGAGACATCCTCCGGAAATGCGCCGGGAGTTACCGTGGAAGAAACTCCGCCCCATTTGGGCTTATCGAGCAAAAGCCCGGGAGGCCGCGCCGTTCGAAATGAAAAGAGGATCACTGCGACGGCGCCCATCGAAGCCATCGACAAACCGCCAGTCAGGGAAAGAAACAAACGGCCTGGCTCGACGGCGATGGGTTCACCCGTTCGGTCATCAACAACGAAGGAATCAACCGCCAAGGCGGTCGCCCCTGTCCCGACGGTGCCGTCTTCAACGGTCCTGCCACCGAAATTGATTAAATCGGAGCGCGCGGTTGCTTCGCTGGAAGATTTGCGGGACTTCGAGACCGGAAGCGTAGTCATCGATGCGATTATCGACACAGCGGGAAACGTAACGTCCCCGACGGTGCTCTCCGGGCCTCCTTCCCTGCGCGAGCCCGCCTTGGAAGCGCTGAAGTATTACCGGTACGAGCCGGCCAGGCAGAACGGCCGGCCGGTTCCCGCGCACGTCAGCATCAAGATCCAATTCCACTTTGAATGACCACCTTTTGCCTGTTCTGATTCATGCTCCTGCTTCATTTCAAAATCCTGCGAAGAAGTCATATCGAGTGCGGCAGCCTTGTTTATCCTGAGGTATGAAGGGCTGCCGCTCTTCTTCCTCCAGGGCTTGCATCACAAGTCTTGAACGGCAAACTCTGAACGACGAACCGCAAACCGCAAACCGCAAACCGGACCCCCTGCTTGTGAGAGCGTTTGCAAGCGCTGTACAATGTTTTTCTCTAACGAAGCGATTTGTTTGCTGCTAGAGGAGGGTTCCCCGTGGCCACTGCCGAACAGAAACCGCACATCTCCGAGTTCACCAATGAGCCGTTCATTGATTTTTCCAAACCGGAAAACCGCAAGCGCATGGAAGAGGCGCTGAAAAAGGTGAAATCCGAATTTGGCCGCGAGTATCCCATGTGGCTAGGCGGGCAGAAAGTGACCACGCCTGGCAAGCGCAATTCGACGAATCCCTCGCGGCCGTCCGAAGTGATTGGCGTCTTCCAGAACGCCACCGCCGACATGGCCAAGCAGGCGGTGGAAGCCGCGAACAAATACTTTGACACCTGGAAAAGAGTGCCGGCGCAGGAGCGCGCGAAATGTCTTTTCCGCACGGCGCAGATCGTGCGCGAGCGCAAGTTTGAGCTGGCCGCGCTGGTTTGCTACGAAGTCGGCAAAACCTGGGTGGAGGCCGACGCGGACATCGCGGAAACCATCGATTTCTGCGAATTCTACGGCCGCGAAATGCTGCGTCTGGCGGAGCCTCAAAAGCTGACGCCCATGCGCGGCGAGCGCAATTATCTTGTATATATTCCTCTCGGTGTCGGCGTCGTGGTTCCGCCGTGGAATTTCCCGAGCGCCATCATGGCCGGACTTGTTGTTGCGTCGCTGGTGACCGGCAACACGGTGGTCCTGAAACCGGCAAGCGATTCGCCCGCTATCGCGGCAAAATTCATTGACATTCTTTACGAAGCGGGCGTGCCCAAAGAAGCGGTGAATTTCATCACCGGCTCCGGCGGCGCCGTGGGCGACACGCTGGTGACGCATCCCAAGACGCGCTACGTCGGATTCACGGGCTCGAAGGAAGTTGGCTTGCGCATTAGCGAGCTGGCCGCGAAGCCTTCTCCGGGACAAATTTGGATCAAACGCACGGTGCTCGAAATGGGCGGCAAGGATGCGATTGTCGTTGATGAAGAAGCGGATATCGACTCGGCGGTGGAAGGAACCGTAGCCGCGGCGTTTGGCTACCAGGGCCAGAAATGCTCGGCCTGCTCGCGCGCGATTGTGGCGGAGAAGGTGTACGACACGTTCCTGCAGAAACTGGCAGACCGCACGAAGAAAATCACCGTGGGGCCTAGCGATGATCCCAACAATTACATGGGTCCGGTCATCAACGAATCGGCTATGAAGTCGATTCTGGACTACATCGAAGTGGGCAAGAAGGAAGGCCGCTTGGTTACCGGCGGAAAGCGCACGGCGGGCGACGGCTATTTCATCGAGCCAACGATTATTGCGGATGTGCCTCCGAAAGCCCGGCTGGCGCAGGAGGAAGTCTTCGGCCCAGTGCTCGCGGTGATCAAGGCGAAGAATTACGACGAGGCACTGGAAATTGCCAACAATACGGAATTTGGTTTGACCGGCGCGGTCTATACGAAGAATCCGGAGAAGATCCGGAAAGCTGAAGAAGCCTTCCACGTGGGCAATTTGTACTTGAACCGCAAGTGCACTGGCGCAATGGTCGGCGCGCATCCCTTCGGCGGCTTCAACATGTCCGGAACCGATTCCAAGACCGGCGGCAAAGATTATTTGCTGTTGTTCCTGCAAGCCAAGTCCATCGCCGAAAAAGTCAACTAAGGCGCAGCCAGGAAACTCGAGAATAGAAAATCGAGAATGGGAAGGCTGCGAGCTCCCATTCTCGGCCAGAAGACTTTGGGGTTTGAAGACCTGGGCTGGTTTGGCTAGCGTCTTCTCTTTTCCTCGGGATAAACGAGTGGCGAGAGCACGAAAAGCAGATCGCTCACGGCGTTCGGGATAACAGTCGGCGGAGCCGGTGCGGCAGTTAGCTGCCGCTTGGGTGCTTCTGATTCTCTTGGTTGATGGCTAGCAGTGAAATGGTCAGGGTAATGAGAAGGCATAGAACGAGTTACCCGGTTGCCCTAAAGGGCTGTAACCAGTGCCCCAGTAAAGGACGCCATCCACGATGGCGGGCCCGGCATTAATGGACCCGGTGGTATGGAAATTCCACAAAATCCTGCCCGTGTGTCCGTCAAGAGCGTACATATCCCCGCTGAATGAGCCTGCATAGACAACCCCGTTGGCGGCGCTGACCGGGCCGGGGTCAATCTGTTGGGTTGGATCTGCAGTTTGCCAGGCGATCCTCCCGGAGGCAGGGTCAAGGGCTCCCCAGAATCCTCCGGTCGTGGTCGCGGCGTTTTTCAGAGGGTAAGGAGTTTGGTTAAAGTTTGCGTCCTGATAATAGATGCTAGTGCCGTCAATTGCCGAACCCCATTGCATGCCGCCATCCAGTCCGCCGGGACCGGCAATTGTCCCCCAAACGACCTCGCCGGTGTCCCGGTTTAGGGTCCAAAAAACACCGCTCTTCTGTCCGGCTCCCACAACATCGGTCATCTTTCCGCTAATGCGGATTGAAAATAACATCGGAGCTTGACCGAAGTCATAATCCGAGCCTTGCGGCTTCGGGCAGTTCGGGCCGGGCAAGCCAATACAACTCACTGTCCAAGCATCATACTGCGACAACCGCCTGGCCCAATTGATTTGCCCGGTATTGAGACTGAGCGAGAGCATCGAATCGAAGTGATCGTCGGGTGATGCGCAGTTATCGGGTTGGCCAGCCTTAACATTCGCCTCACAATCCTGCATGCTCTGCGGGGCGCTGTAGTTGTTCCCGGTGGCGATATAGACGGCGTTCCGTTCGGGATCGACCGAGGGACTGCTGCCCCAGACAGCCGCTCCGGCGTACCCGCCTGGCTGGCCTCCGTTATCCGGGACCATATAAGTTTTCCACAAGATTTGCCCGCTCGAGGCATCAACGGCGGTCATGCTCCCGCGGAAGGTGCAGCAAGGATAAATCGGATTGCTGGCAAGGATTTCCTCATTGGAAGAGACGCCAATCAAAACTTTTCCGCTATAGACGGTGGGAGACTGCGTGAGGACCGCCGTCGGATGGGAGTCGATTTGTGTTTTCCAAACAAGACTCCCATTGCGCGCATCGATGGCCAGCAGGTAAGCGCCTGCTTGCGTCCCGACGTAGAGCGTATTTCCGTTGACGGCCGGAGTGGTGCGTGAGACGTCGCCGGTGATCCCCGTATAGCTCGAGATGGCGGTCCTCCAGAGGAGCAAGCCAGTCTGCGCATCTATTTTATAAAGAAAGCCGGCCCAATCGGGAAAGTAGACCGCCCCGTTTACGACAGAAGCAGTAGCTGATACGTCTCCGGCGGTGTGAAAGACCCATTTGGGTATGAGCTGGGACACGTTGTTGGTGTTGATGGTTTGTTCGGATGCTTGGAAGCGCGTGTTATTTAGGTTTTGACCCCAGTTGGGCCAAGGCCTTGCGGTTTGCGCCCATGCAGGCGAGGGCAAAGCCAATAAGGAAAGCAGGGCTACCAGAGTGACTGCTCTCGCGACGGGCAGATGATACGCAACCTTCTTGTTCATGAGACCTCCCTTGAACGGCGGGCAAATCTTTGACAATGGAAAGGACGCCGGGATGCACTAGTGCCGTAGCCAAACAGCGGAGGGATTAGGACTGAGGTGCGGGGCAAGCTGGTCCCCTCGGCCGATCACCTGGAGCCCCACGACAACACCGCACTCTGCCGTCCCATTAGAGAGGGGAACACAAATTTCTCGGGACTGCGCTTTTCTCTTTCGGTTCATGGCTCGACATTTTCGAGGGCAGGCTTGCGACGGGCTCAGGGCGGGGTAAGTTCCTTAATCAGCAAGGAACCTACCCCCGGAGATAATGCGCAACGAGAGTATTCTTGCTGGCCCACGTTCAGCAGCACAATAAGGCCAAGCCTTGCATCTGCAGCAGGTGAATCGGGCCGGGCGCCGTCCTACCGATTCGTGTGTGTGGCGCTTCGTCGGCGTCATTGGTGGACCGGTGAGGATGACACCCTCCCGCGGGTTCCTTCCTTATGTGCATGCTACGCTCGGGAGCAGTTTCTTCAAGGCCAGACGCCTGCGGCCCACCGACGGTTCGCGCGAAGCCTGCTCCCGAACCCACGCGACTTAACACCATTTGACATGCTCGAACCTGCGGCGTAAGTTTTCAGGCGATTTGTCCAGCCAACTTTAGCACGCCGAACCGACGGCATCCAGGACTCACCATGGACGCGCTGCGTTCCAGCCGCGGCACACGGTAGTGCTGAGGCAGCGCCGCTGTTCTGGCGTGAACGTTTCTCGAAGATGTAATCCTTATAACCAAAAGGGGTGGAACATGCGAAAGATCGTGCGACCGAGGCATCACCTTGTCCGCAAAATCGTGGGCTCGACGACTGGACCGCAATTGACCTACCGCGGCGGCCCGCTCATTGCCAACGTGCAAGTGAGTACGATTTTTTGGGGCTCGGCGTGGGCCAGCGACCCCTTGCGGGGCCAACTGGATGCGTTTTTTGATTTTGTCGTGACTTCTTCGCTCATCGACCAGCTTGCGGAATACAACGTACCCGGATTCACCATTGGCCATGGCTCACATTCCGCTTCACTGCTCGTGTCCAGCGATCCGCCGGCCACGGTGGACGACTCGCAGATTCAAGCGTTTGTTAAATCCCAGGTTTCCTCAGGCGCCGTGCCGGCGCAAAATGCCAACTCGCTCTATTTCGTGTTTGTGCCATCCGGCGTGACCGTCACGCTGCAAGGACAGGCCTCGTGCCAGGCATTCTGCGGCTACCACGATACGCCGGACGGCAAGCTGTTTTATGCGGTGGTACCGTACGCGAATTGTCAGGGCTGCCAGTTCACCACAAGCGTGTTTGATTCCATGACGGTAGTTGCGTCCCATGAATTGTGCGAAGCAATTACCGATCCGGTCCCCGGCCAGGGCTGGTACGACGATGCCAACGGCGAAATTGGCGACATCTGCGAAGGGTCCAACAAAACCATTAGCAACGGCGCGGCCGCGAAAGCAGGTACGACGAGTTTTACGGTGTCGGTGAATCCGCAAACTGTGGTCGTGGACGGTTCCGCGCCGATAAATCTGACGTTGACGCTGACGCCTGCTGGTGCGGCTACGCCGCCTCCTCCGGCAACGCTTTCCTACGTCGTTCAGAAGGAATGGTCGAACGCGCAGAACGCCTGCGTGTAATGCGGACCACGATATACCCGGGGTAGGGGGCATGGTCGAGTCTCGCCACTCGCCTTGGCTACTGCTTTTACCCTGAGCTTTAGGCACGGGTCAGGTCTCGGCGGGAGGCGAACTTCATCAGGCGGTAGACGGGGTAGCTCAGAATCAGGAGGGCCAGCGCCCACGGGGCGTTTTCGCGGTCGGCAACAATGGAGCCGATTAGAAAGAGCACGGAGCCGCCGAGCGCGATTCCCGTGGTCCATGGATGGCCCCACGCGCGGTAAGGACGATTCATCTGCGGTTCGCGCTTGCGCAACACAAAAAGCGAAGTGTAGGTGAGCGTGTAATTCGCGACAAAGAAGAACGAAAGCATGGCGGTCACGCGTTCAAAAGCGTGGCCGCGGTAGAACGCGAAGAGGAGAAAAAGTTCTCCTACAATGCTGCTTAGCAGAAGCGCAATGGTTGGAGTACCACCTTTGTTCACCTTTGTGGCTTGGCGGAAGAACAGCCCGTCCACGCTCATCGCGTAAAGCGTGCGCGAGCAGAAAAGCTGGTTGGCGTTGAGGCAGCTCAGCATGGAAATGACCATGATGGAGCGAATGATGGGATCGCCCAAGACACCGAAGATACGGTCGGCCACGGTGCCAAGCACAAACGTGTTTCCGGAAATTTCGTTCATGGGCAGAAGGTAGAGAGGCAGAAGGTTTAGCAGCAGGTAGATTCCCATGATGGAGAAAACGCTACCGAAAATGGCGCGAGGGACGTCACGGCCCGGTTCGCGAACTTCTTCACCGAAGTAGATGACGCCGTCCCAGCCGTCGATGGTGTAGAAAACGGCTTGCAGGCCCACCATGAACGCCACGGCGAGGGGCCATGCTGACGGTGGAGCGGGAAGGGAAGTTGTAGATCGTAGAGCGGCTTGATGCGCCGAACTTCCCTTCAACAAACAGGCGAGAGCGAGAATCAAGAATCCAACCGTTTTGACGGCGGCCGTGAAAAGTTGCGTATTGCCGCCCCAGCGCACGCCGCGCCATTGCAAAACACCGAATCCAACGATGACGGAGACGGAGATGACCTTTACTTTCTCCGGCCCGGCGAGGATAGAAAAAAGATGCCCGCTGTATTCGCTGATGACGATGGCCACAGCGGCAGCCGTACCGCAGGTGGAAAGCCAGTCGCTCCAACCGACGATGAAACCAGCGAATTCGCCCATGGCGCGCCGGGAGAAATTGTATTGGCCGCCGCTTCTTGGAACAGCGGCCCCAAGTTCAGCCATGGCAGGAGCGCTGAACAAAGCATACAGGCCGCCGACGATCCATACGCTGAGAAAAAGCCACGCGTTGGGAAGGCGGCTGGCGATATCGCCCGGGGTGCGCACAATTCCTGCGGAAATGGCGTTGCCAACCGCTGCGGCCACCCCGAACCACATGCCAAGTACTTTCAGCAGCCGACCGCGGCTGTAGGGTTGCCTAGACGAGGCCAACGAACTGGTCGTCAATTTCCCCCGCTAAGAATAAAGTGTGTGGGACGAGCAAGGCGGCCATCATAACTACAAGGGCAGAAATTGCAAGCTTCTGGAGGCCGAATCGGGCAGAGGGCGCAGGCGTTTCGCACGTGTTTCAATGCCTCAGCGCGCCGTGCCGACAAAATTCCACTTGCCCCGGGAGAAGGATTCATGAACCGGCAAGAAGTGGGCTCGAGCCACTTTTCTGATGAGCTCTGGCTGGCCGAGCCATTGCGTGTAGGTGCGGATTTCGTGCTCGGTCATGGTGGCGAGTGCGTCCATCTTGCGGGAGAGCCTGCGGACCCATGGAATTTCGCAAACGAAGTGCACGAAAGTCAAAAAAGGGGTTCGCCAGGGTTCCACGAAGATCACGAGCCCGGTTTTTCGCAGGACGCGCTGCATCTCCGAAAAGGTTTGCTCCAGGTCAGCGGGCAAATTGGGCAGGTGATGCAGGCCGCCCTGCACGACGAGGACATCCTTCGTGCGGTCTAGAAAAGGGAGCTTGCGGCAATCGGCGACCATACATTTTGCCGGGCCCTTGTATTGGGCAAGCAAACGCGGAGAAAGGTCCACGCCCTCCAAACGCGTGAATCCAAGGCGCTCGAGCGCGACCAACCCGTTCCCGCGCCCGCAAAAGAGTTCGACGATCTCCACATCCCGAGGCCACTGGTGCGCGCCAAGGCGATTGAGGCGGCCGGTGAATTTGCGGATTTCTTCTTCCGGTGTTTCAAAACGCAAATAAGCCGCTTCCCAGGGGTTGGGAGTGCGCGTCGCCGGCGCTTCGGAATTTGCTTGCGTTCCGGACATTTTGTTTGGAGCAGTCGCCATTCTTCGGCAATCGAGAAGAGCTTTCGCAGATTCCCACACCTAGAGATGCAATTCAAGGCGAACGGGGGCGCAAGCGGCCCTCCGAATCCTGCTCGCGCCTAGCCGTTGACGTGAAATGCCGAGCCGAGAGCGCTATCATGGGCCTCATATGGGTACTATACTGGCGTCGGAGACGCCGCAGGCGGAGCGGGTGGACACGACAGGGCCGGTGGAAGTGTCCGTGGTGATTCCTTGCCTCAACGAAGCGAATTCGCTGGCACTGTGCGTCGATAAGGCGGCGAAAGCATTTCGTGCTTCGGGCCTCTCCGGCGAAGTGATTGTGGCGGACAACGGTTCGACGGACGGCTCGATTAAAATTGCGGAACAGCACGGTGCCCGGGTCGTGCGCGTGCCGGAGCGAGGCTATGGCGCGGCGTTGCGAGCCGGAATTGCCGCTGCGCGCGGACAACTGATTGTCATGGGCGATGCGGACGACAGCTATGACTTCACCGATGTCCCGCGCTTCGTCCAGAAGCTGCGCGAAGGCTATGACCTGGTGATGGGTAACCGCTTCCGTGGCGAAATCAAGCCGGGAGCCATGCCGCGTTCTCACAAGTATTTCGGTAACCCCGGGCTCACGGCTCTGGTTAACACCATGTTCCACGCGCGCATCGGCGACAGCTATTGCGGCATGCGGGGATTCACACGCGCTCTTTATGACCGGCTGGATGTGCGAAGCACAGGAATGGAATTTGCCCTGGAAATGATCATCAAAGCCGCGCAAATTGGGGCGCGCATCGCGGAGATTCCCATCATTCTTTGGCCCGACAAACGCGGGCGTCCGCCGCATCTTCGCAGTTTTCGCGATGGCTGGCGCAGCCTGCGGTTTATGTTGTTGTACGCACCGAACTGGCTGTTCCTATACCCCGGTGCCATGTTGGCCGCTTTCGGGCTTTTTGTCGTATTTTGGCTGCTTCCGGGGCCGCGCCAGATTTCGCCTCGCGTGACGCTGGATGTCCACACCATGATTTTTGGCGTGATTTTCACGCTGCTTGGTGTGCAAACGTTGTCCATCGGCGCATTTGCGAAGCTGTTCGGCTACGCGGAGCGTTTTGACCGAGGCTCAGTTTCTCTGAAACGCTTGCTGAAACGGATTACGCTGGAATCCGGCCTGTTGTTCGGTGGGGCGCTGTTCCTCACTGGTTTTGTGGGCTGTGCGTGGATCACTTGGCGCTGGGCAGCGAGCGGCTTTGGCCCGCTCCACGAGGTGCGCCAGGTGCTTTTCTGGTCCATGTGGCTCTTCGTCGGAATCCAGGTGATTTTCGCTTCCTTCTTTCTTAGCATGCTCGGAATCAGCCGCGGCACCTACATCGGCGACTACGACTTGAAATAGTGCGCCTGCTCGGCTGCGCTAACGGCCACGAGTCGATGTGCAAGGGCGGCAGTTTTTTTACTTTTCCGATGATGGCCCCGGAGGCTGGTAAGGAATTAACTCGGTGTTGTCTTTGTCCGGCTCGACCAGCCAGATGTGGCGATCTTTGAAGTAGGCCAATAGCTTCGCATTTTGCTCCGGATTTAACTCTCGCGCCCAGAGGACCTTGGCGGAATCGATCTCCGCGCCGTTGTACACCCACTCGTCATGGATGTTGTGGTCTTCGCCGTAACGCACAAGGATGAGGTGCTTGCCGGGGGTGTGCATAAGCTTTTCCTGGATGGCGGCGCGGCTGGGATCCCCCTGGCAGGTCCATTCCCGTGGATCGCAGCAGCGGTTCGAAACTTGGAAACCGATCTCCACCGCCAGCAGGCACACCGCTGCACAGGAAAGCGCGAGACCGATGGCCCGTCCGGCGATGCGCATCGTGCGCATATGACGGATCGCTTGAACGAGCAAAAGAAAGATCACACAGGTCACTGCCGCGGCGTAGTGCGGAAAAGACCAAATCGAGGCAAAAAAGCCGGCGGCGACTAACACGAGGGCAGAAAGAGGCACGCGGGCCTTGCGATCTCGAAAGGCAATCGGGAGTCCAGGTATTAACAGCAGGGCGCCCCACCAAAAATAGGTTGTGCCGCTACGCGTCAGTTTTTCCTTGGAAACACACCACACGTCTTTCCACGTGTTTTGGTAATCCTCTCGCTCCCAGCCATTGTAGAAATCTTCGAACTGCTGGTTGTGGTAGTGCTTGGGCGGTTTGGGGTGGTCCCAGAGGAAGAGACCCATGCTGCGGTAGGTCTGAGAATTCAAAACGTGCGGGAAGAGAAAGGGGTTTCCTGTGAGCCGCCAGTTGTAATAGCCCATGAACGCCAGGGTCAAAACCAGTATGGCCGCCAGTGGCGAGAACACGCGCCTCAAGCGTGCTTGCAAGGTTATGGAGGGCCTTGTTTTTCCGGCGAGCCACCAGAGAAACCAAAGTCCGACCGGGATGGAGAAAAGCAGACCTTCGTACGGCCTCGTATTCGCCAGAATCGCGAGTCCCAACCCAAGCAGAAGCGCGTCCCGGGTCCTGGCATGACGAACAATCCGGGGCATCGCGCCAAGCACCAGGGCGCCTCCTGCGGCCGCCACAGCCCCTCCCCAGTAGCTGTTCATCCAATAACTCGCGATTCCAAACTTCAGCGCCACGAGCCCGGCGCCCAGCAGGGCCCACTTTGCTGGCAACCAAACTTGGAACATCCACAGGATCGCAGCGCACATCGCGCCAACGCTCAGAATTACGCCTATCCAAGGAAGCCCGAGCACTTCGCCGAGGGCGAGAACGGCGCCTTGGCCGGGCGGGTACTTTGAACAATAGGTGGGGAACCAATTGATGTGAAACGATTCGAAGCTCATCCACATCGCGTGAGTGGGATTCGTGAGGCGGCCGTGCGCCAGAGTGTCGCCCAGCAACAAGTAGCCGAATTCGTCATGGATGCCGGGCACAGGAACAGGAAGCAACGGGAGCACGGCGAGGCGAACGCCGATCACGGAGAAAAAGAGGAGCCCGGCAACGAGTACTTTTCTCTCGGCCAGTTTTGCGAATGCCCGCGCGATCGCTCGCAGCGCGTTTGCGCTCTGTCGAGGCGCAAACACGGCGAGCACAACAGACGCGAGCACGACACCGAGGAGGGTCCAAAATTCGCCGGGAAACTGCAGCATCGTGTCGCTGCCAAGAATTTTCATTTCAGGGAAGGATATGCGATTCAGAGCCTCAGCGCGAGGCCGGAACCGCTAAAGGATAACCGATTGTTTTGTGATGGAACGCGCTTGTCGTAATTTGCCTATCGTTCAATCTCGATTTCCGTAGTTCCGCTGGAGCTACTGGATGGTGTACCGCTTCGGCGCTCTTCCAGAAAATCCGCCATTTCCAGACGCAAATTCCCCGCGTTGGTTGCGTAGGACATACCCGCCTCAAATTCGACGATTCCAGCGCGAATGAGCTTTTCAATTTCTCCATCGAAGTGCTGCATCCCTTCTGTCGTGCCATCGCGCATGGCGTCGAGAAGCGTTTTGCCTTCGTTTTCTCCCTTCTCGATATATTCCCGAGTGCGCATCGTGGATTTCAGGATTTCCACGGCAGCTACGCGCCCGCTTCCGCTTTTCTTAGCAAGCAGGCGCTGGGAAACGATGAAGCGAAATGCTTTTGCGAACCGCGTGCGAATCGCTTGCTGGTCGGCGAGCGGAAACACTCCCACGATGCGCTCGATGGTCTTGGAAGCGTCAATGGTATGCAACGTGGACATCACTAGATGGCCGGTTTCCGAAGCTTCGAGAGCGATCTCGATGGTTTCGCGGTCGCGCATCTCGCCGACGAGAATGACCTTGGGAGCTTGCCGCAGAGCGGCGCGCAAGGCTAGCGCAAAGCTGGGCGTGTCTGAATGCAGTTCGCGCTGATGGATGGTCGCTTTTTTGTGACGGTGCAGGAATTCGATGGGATCCTCGATGGTGAGAATGTGGTAGGACTTTTCCTCGTTCATCTTGTCGAGAATGGCCGCGAGCGTAGAAGATTTTCCCGATCCCGTCGGGCCAGTCACGAGGACGATGCCGTTTCGCAGGTCTACGATTTCGTGTAATGCGGCCGGGAGATGCAGTTGCTCAAATCCGGGAATGTTGTCCGGAATGACCCGCATGACGATGGCGCAGCTCCCGCGTTGTTTGAAAATATTCACGCGAAAACGCGATATGCCCGTGAGGCCGTAGGACAAGTCCGCCGCCCCTTCTTGCTCGAGTTTGCGGATCGGAGTCTGGTTCTTGCCCAGGATGTCGTTGGCAATGGCGTTCGTGTCCTGCGCGGTCAGACACTCAAGGCCTTTATATTTCAGTTCGACCAATTGGCCGCTGACCTCGATTTGCGGGGCTCGCCCGGGCGAAAAAATCAGGTCGCTGACGTGCGGGCTGGCCTTCAGCATGGCCGCAACCAGTTGCGCGGTATGGATTTTTCTTTGTGGTGGCGCCGATCCGGCCGCTTGCTCACTCGGTGGAGGAAGTGTTTGTTTCGGTGTTTCCATGTTGTTGGTGATCCTTTGCGAGACCCGGTGAGAGGGAGCGGGGCCTCGTCGTGACCAGAGTCGAAAGGGCCTCAACGAGACTTCCCTATTGTAGGGGAGCAGGTAAAGATTCAACCTTCGAGCTCTCGATCGGATTGCCTGAGAGTAACGGCCTTTAGTTAGAGTTTGGAAGCACCCTCGATGAAATCCGCCACTTTGGTCTTGAGCTTTGCGAGGTCTTCATCGTGCAGGTACATCATGTGGCCTGCGTCGTAATACTGCAGATGAATGTTTTTCTGAAGCTTTTCAGGGAGGCCTAGATGCTCCATGGTGTATTCCGTGGCGAAAAAAGGCGTAGCCAGATCGTAAATCCCGTTTTCCACCTCGATTTGCAAGTGCGGATTGGTGAGCATGGCCTGAATGAGATCGCCTTCCACGTTCGGCGATCCGGGGAAGCCGAAGTTTTCGCCGCCGCGATGCTTCCAATCCCAATTGCTCCCCGCCTCGTCTGAAGCGGTGCGATAAACCTTGTCCTGACCAAACTTCAGCTCCTCGCGCACATAATTGTTGAAGGCCGCAGTGAACGGGCCGGTGATCGAAGTGTCTTGCGGATCGTATTCGGCGTATTCCCCGAGCAGGTCATAGCTCCAGCCGGAGAAGCGCGCGTCCAAGCGGCCGGTGGTCAAGCCGCGGCTGCGCTGCAGCTCCTTCATGAATTGCGGCAGGTTCACTCGCAAATTCGCTCTAATCAGGTAATCTTCGCTGAGACCCGTGAAGCGAGATAGTTGTTTGGCGACGGCGGCTCTTTCGGTTCCGCCGAGCTTCGACCCTTTCATCAGCGCGCCGGCATAATCGGTCTGAGCATACTCGCGGGCCTCGCCGAGCAAGGCGGTCAAATTCGCCGGGGGATCTTTTAGAACTTTGTGGTACCAGGCCGTGGCGGCGTAGCTCGGAAGATAAAAAATGTACGGCATGTCCTCGCCGGGACTGAAGGAAATGGTTCCCAGGTTCAGCACGGAAGAAATGAGCACGATGCCGTTGAAATAGAGGCCGTCGCGAGACTGCAAATAATTCGAAAGCGCCGCAGAGCGGAACGTGCCGTAGCTTTCGCCGATCAGAAATTTTGGCGAGTTCCACCGGCTGTTGCGGCTGACGTAGGTATTGATGAATTGCGCGAGGGATTTGACGTCCTGGTCGACGCCCCAGAAGTCTTTGTCTTGCGCTTTGCCAACGGCGTGGCTAAAGCCAGTTCCGACGGGATCGAGGAAAACCAAATCGGTTTTGTCGAGGAGGCAGTAGGGGTTTTCGACGAGCTTGTAGGGAGGAGGTGGCGTG
Organism: Acidobacteriota bacterium; assembly: GCA_003223245.1. Classification (GTDB taxonomy): domain Bacteria; phylum Acidobacteriota; class Terriglobia; order Acidiferrales; family UBA7541; genus Acidiferrum. Next base: position 21,812 of record QHYI01000107.1, on the reverse strand, counting down.
GCGTCGGCGTTTACCGTTAGAACGCGGCGCGGCGAAAACGAGCCCATGTGCAACCACACGGAGGCTGAACCTGGGCCCCCGTTGTAAAGGAAAGCCAAGGGGCGCTGGCTGATGTCCTTGATGTCGCTGCGGGTGTAAGCGGTGTAATAAATCAGCGCGGTCGGTTCATCTTTTTCATTCTTGATGAGGATGGTCGCGGCGGTGGCTTTGTAAGGAATGGATTGCCCGCCAATTTTAATGGTGTGATCGGTGGCCGACGATTCTTCTTTAGGTGGCGCGGTTGGCGCTTCGGCAGGCTTCTCCGCCGGCTTGGGCTCTTTCTCTTGAGCTCTCACTCTTGTTGTGACCGCGCTAATCGCTACCGCGGCCAGCAGCAACACACTCACGTTCTTCACGTGGATCATGAACTTTCTCCCTCGAAGCAGACTGGTTTCAAGATTCTGTGGAACTTGGGATTCTAACTGTTTCTATGAATGATAGGCCTATTTTGTTCGACGGCGCAGGAGGAAATACTCCTCAACCCCAGCTGGTCGTTCAACGGACAATTCTGAACAGTCCTCGACAATCCAGTCGGCGCCCGCTTCGCGAAGTTCCGAGTCACGCGCAGTGGTTCGCAGAGCGACCACGCTTGCTCCCGCGGCTTTGCCTGCCCGGATTCCCGCAGGCGCATCCTCCATCACCACGCAGTCGTCTGAAGGGAGGCGCAAAATTTGCGCTGCCTTTAGGTAGGGCTCGGGGTGGGGCTTGCCATTCCTCACCTCTGTTGACGTGACCATATTTTTCGGGTTCGGAAGCCCGGCTGCCGCGATTCGCACTTCAGCCAACCGCCGCGTGCAAGACGTTACGATGACCCATTTGTCGGGCGGCAGAGCCTGGAGCAGCTCAAGCGCGCCGGGCAAGGGAACAAGGCCTGCAATGTCCGCGATTTCCCGACGCTCGACTTCGCGATTTTCGGCTTCGTGGTCTGCATTTGGCAGCAGTTCCCGAATCGTGGCGATACTGGGCTTTCCGTGCGCTTCTCTCACGATCTTGTCCGGGTCAAACCCGTGCTCTCGCGCCCACCAGGCCCACACCCGCGCCACTGCCGGGGTCGAATCCACCAGCACTCCGTCCAGGTCAAACAGCACGCCGCGACATCGCATCGAATTCATTTGCTCCTCGTCGACAGACTTGAGCGAGTGGTTGGGCCATCCTAGGCATCCAAGGAATGTTTTTGGGAGGTTTGGGGTGGGAGATGGGATTTGAACCCACGACATTCGGAGCCACAGTCCGACGCTCTACCAGCTGAGCTACTCCCACCATCTGGAATGCAATCCATTTTACGCTAAATGCGCAGCAGCGAAAAGCGCTCATGCACGGCATGCACGGACAAAGGCGTGAGCGAGCGCACGTGGTTCCCGAGACCGTTATTGCTACGCTGCAAAGTCGAGCGCGGATGGCCACCACGGCACGCGTCTTGCTAGACTTAGTGCACAGGACGTGTGTCCCCGCGCATGAGCGCTCATCAAACCGATCGGAACCATTTCGAGCGGCAAATCCTATTTGCGCGCCCCATCTTTGTGTTGCTCGCGCTTCTTGCTGTGCTGGAACGACCTTCTTCGCTCCAGGAACGCCGCTCCGTTTCGTTTCTGACTGCCTATCTCATCGTGGCGCTGCTGATTACCCAGGTTGAGCGCCTGCCGCACCGCCGTTCCTGGTATCTCCCGCTGGCCTGCGATCTTCTAGCCCTCGGTTACCTCATGTTTATCAGCCCGTCGTCGGTTCCCGTCTGGTTCCCGTACATGTTTATCTGCTACGCCGCGGGCATTCGTTGGGGTTTTGACCTGGCGCTACCGTTAGCCGGTGCGCTTTCCCTGACGTTAGTCCTGCTAACTGCCGTTAAAGGCGAAATTCACTGGATGCGCGTGGTCGCTTGGCTTGGCCTCACGGCAGCCACTTTCGCGGGGGGCGGGGGCCTTGCTTTTCTTGGGGATCGCAACAAGCGTTTCGCTTCTCAAATTGAGTTCCTTTCGCGAATCAATGCCACCATGCAGGTCGATCAGGGACTCGCGGAGTCGTTGCGCCTTTTTCTGCAGGAACTCGGCACGACTTTCGATGCGGAGCAAGCTCTGCTTCTCTATCGGGATGCGGATTTGGAGCGCATCTTCCTCTGGCGCATGAAGACAGGGGAGAACGATCGCCTCATCCCGGAAAGCTTCCCGCTTTCCCGCACCGATGGTTTTCTCCTGGATGATATGGACGCCACGCTTTGTTGGAACTCGGTGGTCGGCCCAGGCTCAGGCTTTGGCTGGGACCGACGCGACGGCCGGACCATCAAAAACCTGCCGCGGCTGCCCGGTCCCGTACTGCAGGAATTTAAGATTCGCTCACTCGTGACCGTGTCTTTCGACCAGAGTGGGCAACCCACTGGCCGAGTGTTTCTTCTCAACGGTCGTAAGCCCTTCCGGGAACAAGACTTAGCCTGGCTGGAAAGCATTGCTCAGCACGTCGGTCCAGCCCTCGAAAACACCTTTCTTTTGAGGCACCTCCGCGCCCGCGCGATCGAAGCGGAGCGCAGCCGCATCGCTCGTGACCTCCACGATGGCATTCTTCAGACCCTTCTGAGCATCGAAATTCAACTCGACGTCCTTCGCCGCCGCGTTCCCGCTACGCCCGAACAGGCCTCCCAAGCCCTCGCCAACCTCCAACAAACCGTCAAGAACGAAGCTGCCGAGCTCCGCCAAATTGTTACTGACCTGCGCCCCCTGCGCGTGCAGAGCGCTGACCTGGTGGACCTTATGCGCGGCTTTGCCGAGCGCTACCGCAATGAATCCACGATCGCCCTGGACCTACTAATTGATTCGACACAATTGCGGGCTCCCGACCGTGTCTGCCGGGAGATTTTCCAGATTTACCGAGAAGCACTCAATAACATAAAAAAGCATGCCAAGGCTTCCCATGTCGTGGTAAAACTGTCGCAGGACGACAGTCGTCTAGTACTTGTAGTAGACGACAACGGCGAGGGTTTTAGCTTTGCCGGCAGATTCACGGCTGACGAACTGGATCGCCTGAGGTTAGGACCCATTTCCATAAAGGAACGTTCTCGAACCGTGGGTGGGATTTTGACCGTCGAGTCAAACCCAGGGCATGGGGCGCGTTTAATAATCGAAGTGCCGCTCGGGTAATATGGCCAAAACGAAACAGCAAATACGGGTACTACTAGCCGATGACCACGCCATCTTCCGCGATGGCCTGCGTAAACTCTTGGACTCCGACGAGGAAATTGCCATTGTGGGCGAAGCGCAGAATGGTGTGGAGTGCATCAAGCTGCTCACCAAGCTGAAGCCTGACATTCTGCTGCTCGATTTGCGCATGCCCGATAAGGACGGGCTTGCCGTCCTCGAGGAAGTGAATTTCGACACGCTGCCCACGCGTGTTGTGGTGCTCACGGCTGCCGAAGACGATCGCGACGTGGTTCGCGCCATGCGGCTGGGCGCTCGCGGCGTAGTACTGAAGCAGTCCGCTACGGATCTCTTGGTTAAAAGCATTCATCGCGTGCATGCCGGCGAAATCTGGCTCGACAATCGCATGACCGCGGAAGTCATGAAGGCGTTCTCGAAATCTTCCGAAGCTGGGCCGCGCCGCGAAAAGCCGCTGCTCAGTGACCGCGAGAAAGAAATTGTCCAACTCGTCGCTCAAGGCTTCCGCAACAAAGAAATTGGCGAAAAACTCTTCATCTCCGAGCAAACCGTCAAGAACCACCTTCACAACATTTTTGACAAACTCGGTGTCTCCGACCGCCTCGAACTCGCGCTTTACGCCATTCATCATCGTTTGATCGACCACTCCTAAATGCATCGGTGCTCCTCGGGAAGCGCTGCAAGGGAGAGCCCTGGCAAATAATCTCTAATCCCTGCGCTTTCCGTTAGCCACAGGACTGTGCGATAGGGTGCGGTGGTACAAAAAAGAACGCCCAAAAAAAATGCGTCGCAGAGCGTAAGGTGAATCCTGCTGCGAAAATATGAGGTAATTACTCTGGGAAGAAAGGAACCGAGTTCGGGAAGGATTGCAAGGCCTAGTACCGCTAGAAAATCACAGAATGTCATCGCAGAACTGCACTAAGTTGGGCTATCCCACGCATTTACAAATAAATTCGGCATTGGCAGTGTGATTGCGCAGGGCTGATGCATTCAAGTTCCTAGGCGTTAGCTGGCGGGGCTAGCTGCCTACAAATTCAAATTTCAAAAAGTGCGCAGGGATGTGCGCCTGAGGATGAGGAGGTCTGTGGTGCATCGTCAGAGAACGACCGAACTTTGTGAGTTGCCCGAAGCCAAGGTCATACGGATGGCGCAAGGGGGAGACGAAGGGGCGTTCGAACGCCTTTACCGCCTGCATAGCGCGCGTGTCTATGCCTTGTGCATGCGCATGCTGAGGAATCCCGACGAAGCCGAGGATTCCACTCAAGAAGTCTTTCTGCACGTATTCCGCAAAATTCAGGGATTTCGCGGCGCTTCGGCTTTTTCCACCTGGCTGCATCGGGTGGCGGTGAACACCGTGCTGATGCGAATTCGGGGATCCAAACTTGCGAAAGCGGCGCTGGTCGAGAATACGGAAGGGAACGAGGAAACCGGGATGCCGCGGCGCGAACTGGGCGCACCCGATTCACGTTTGGAGGGATACGTCGACCGCGTGGCCATTGAGAACGCTATTAAGCAACTTCCGCCGCGATGCAAACTGATGTTCGTGCTGTACGACATCCAGGGCTACGCACATAGTGAAATCGCCAAACTGCTGGGATGTTCCGTCGGGAATGCGAAATCGCAATTGCACAAAGCGCGCGTACGGCTGCGGAAACTTTTGCGGCCCGATATGAACGATAACCAACCCGGAACGGGCGCGTCGGGATTTTCCGGAGACGATGCGGGCGCACTGGGCGGCGGGCCTCTTCTGCACAGCAACGAGCTTTGTCAGTCGGTCTAACTCCTTTCTCTTGATACAGTTCTCCCTCCCTGGAGAGCCAGCCAACGAATTCGCTCTGCCACAGCCTAAGCACCAGATTACATGAAGAGTTAGGGGTTTTCTTGATATCGGATTGAAGGGGGCGGTACCTTGCATTTGCCGTGTGAGGGGAATATACTTTAGTTTCGCTCTGAAACGGGTCGAACGGTTAAGTGGGCGCGAGCCCACTTTTTTGTTGGGGCCGGGCGGAGTGCACTGCAGGCCGGCTAGGGTCGAGGAGTCTCTGTAGTGGATTTGGAGAGAATCCGGGCGGTTGCCGAGCGAGTGGCGCGTTCGGAAGGTTTGGAAGTCGTTGATGTCGAATGGAAAATCGGCAAGCAACGATTCCTGCGCGTGTATATCGACCGCGTGGCGAAGCCGACGGCGGTGATTAGCGATGCCGCCGGACCCCTGGGAGCAGGTGAGATCGTAAACGATCCTTTTCCCAAGATCAGTCACGTGGATTGCGAACGTGTGAGCCAACAGCTCAGCGTGATTTTGGACGTGGAAGAGCTGGTGCCCGGACCTGCATACATTTTGGAGGTCAGTTCGCCTGGTATGGACCGGGCGCTCAAGAAGGCAACAGATTTTGAGCGCTTCCGGGGCCGGCTGGCGAAGATTACGACCACGGAGCCTGTGGGGGATGCCAAGTTTTTTGAAGGGCGGCTGGCGGGATTTGCCAACGGGAAAGTGCGAATGGAGCTGAAAGGGAAAGAAGCGCGGACGGTGGAGCTTCCGCTGGAGGCGATTCGAAAGGCGAATCTGGTAGTCGAGTTCTAAAGCTGGCCAGAGATTCTGGGGATTTAGGGACGCGATATGGCGAATCTGCTTTACCAACAAATCGAGATGTTGAGCCGCGAAAAGCATATCGAGCCGGAAGTGGTCGTGTCGGCGATCGAAGACGCGATGGTGGTGGCGGCTCGGAAATTTTATAAAACGGAAGAAGATCTGCGCGGCAAGTTCAACCCGGAAACAGGGCAAGTGGACGTGTACTCGGTGCAGACGGTCGTTGAGGAAGTGACCGACCCGAAGAAAGAGATCACGCTGGCGGACGCGAAGAAGAAGGATCCTTCCGCGGAGGTTGGCACGGAGATTCTGACCCCGAAGCCAACCGACGTGCTAGGGCGCATCGCAGCGCAAACCGCGAAGCAAGTAATCCTGCAGAAAGTGCGTGAAGCTGAGCGCGACACGATTTTCAACGAGTACAACGGACGAGTGGGCGAGTTAGTGACCGTGATTGTAAAGCGCGCCGAAGGCCCGGACTTGATTGTCGACATGGGGCGGACGGAAGCGCGGCTACCGAAACGCGAGCAATCCAAGCTCGAGACGTACAACATTGGAGAACGGCTGCGGGTGGTGATTAAAGCCGTGGATCGCGCGGCGAAAGGGCCGCAAGTGATCGTGTCCCGCGCCGACGCGAGCTTGGTGCAGCGTTTGTTCGAAATGGAAGTCCCGGAAATTTATGACGGCACGGTGCAAATTCGGCATGCCGCGCGCGAAGCCGGCGAGCGCACCAAAGTGGCGGTGATGAGCCGCGATAAGGATGTGGACCCGGTGGGCGCGTGCGTGGGCATGAAGGGCATGCGCGTGCAGTCGATTATCCGCGAATTGCGCGGCGAGAAAATTGACATCATTCCGTATAGCGAAGAGACCGTAGCGTTTGCGCAAAAGGCGTTGAGCCCGGCGAAAGTGACTCGCGTGCAAATCGTCGATCCCGAAGCCAAGAAATTGGAAGTGATCGTCGAAGATTCGCAGCTTTCGCTGGCCATCGGCAAGAAGGGGCAAAACGTCCGCCTGGCGAGCAAGCTGATCGGCTGGGACATCGACATCAAGAGTGAAGAAGAAAAGCGCCAGGAAATTGAAGCGGAGATGACTGCGCTCACGGCTCCGGCCACTCCGCTGACCTCGCTGGCGGGTGTTGGCGCGAAGACCATCGAGAAGATGGAGGCCGCGGGAGTGAATTCCGTGGAGAAACTCGCTTCGATGACTCCGGAGCAATTGATGGAGATTCCGGGAATCGGCGAAAAGATGGTGGACAAAATCTATCAGGCGGTGAACCGCTTCTATGAAAGCGGCACCGAGGCCGTGGCCACGGGCGAAGGCGCGACAACGGCAGAAACTGCGGAAGGAGCAGCTGAAGGCGGGGAAGAAACCGCGTCGTCGGTCAGCGCAGGAGAAGAAGGCCCGGCCGAGACGGCTGAGGCAACAGAGAACCCCGCAGAAAGTTCAACGGAGCCTGAAGCGGCGGCCGGAGAAGAAACGGCGAACGCTGCTTATGAAGCCGAACGAGAAGCCACCCCCGTCGAGAACGATGGCAACGCAGGGAAGAGCGAAGAGGCAAAGTCGGAGTAACCGAGAACCAGGGTGCGAATAGCAAACCGAGCGCATGAGCGAGACGAATCAAGTCCGAATCAATGAACTGGCCCGTGAACTGGAGGTCAAGGCCAAAGCCATCATTGACCTTCTGTCCGGCTTTGGCGTCACCGAGAAAAAGACGCACTCGAGCTCCATTCCCGAGGACGTCGCGGACAAGGTGCGAAAGAAAATTCGGGGAGTTGCCGAAGCCGAAGCGCAAGCCGAAGCGGCCGCCAAAGCGGAGAAGGAAGCGAAAGAATCCGCAGCGAAGGCTGCGCGAATGAGGCCGGCCGTCCCGGCGGCTCCCCCGCAGGCTCAACCGGGAACTCCTGCCGCCGCCAAGCCCGCCGCTCCTGGCGTGCCAGCAGCGAAGCCTGCAGCTCCGGCAGCAACGCACGCGACACCCGCTCCGACCGCCGCGCCCGTGGCTCCCAAGGTGGTTCCGAAGGCACCGGCTCCAGCGCCAGCAGGCACGCCAGCAGCTGCGAAGCCTGCGGCACCTGCAGGTGCACCGGCATCAACTCGTCCCGGGGCTCCCCCCGCACCGCCCGGAGCTGTGCCGCTTCGGCCAGCCGCTGCCGCACTGGCGGCAAAACAACCATCTGCGGCGCGGCCAGCAGCCGCTGCGCCGGGCGCTTCGGCAGCTCGTTCTGGAGCCGCTGCCCGACCTGCGGCACCGTTACGGCCTACGGGAAATCGCGGCCCGCTTCCTACGGGAAATCGCGGGCCGTTACCCGATATCTCGCGCGAGCGTCCAGGCGGTCCGCGGCCCGGACAGCCGATCCGCCCCCAACAGCCAGGTCAGGGTAGACCGATGCGGTCTGCTGGGGGTGCGGAGCCCGCACGTCCCTTCGAGCACCGGCGAGGACCTCTTCCGAGTGGGACACGCCCTGGACCGCGCACGCCCGGACGGCCAGGAATGTTGCCGCCGCTTCCGGAGAAAATGCCGCCGAAGGCGGAGCCAGGAAAACCGCTTTATGCGCGGAAAACTCCACCGCGCCAGCGGCCGGTGATTGACAAGCGGGAAATCGAGGGTGAGCGCAAGCTGCATCCGACGCGCTTGCGTCAAGGAGCGGGTCGAGGCGTTGCTGCCGCCGCCGTCATTGCCCCGCCCGAACCGCGCCCGCCGCGCGAAGTGACCATTACCGAGGGCATCACCATTCGCGAACTCGCGGAAAAGCTCGACGTCCGCGCAAAGGACTTGCTGAAGACCCTGCTCGACCGCGGCGTTTTTGCCAGCATCAACCAGGCGCTGGATGTTCCGACGGCCACGACATTGGCGGAATCCTTCAACGGCGTCGTAAGCGTGGTGTCGCTCGAAGAAGAAATGGTGCTGGAGGTTGCGAAGGAAGAAACCAGGGAAAGCTTGAAGCCGCGCCCACCGGTAGTAACGGTGATGGGGCACGTCGATCACGGGAAAACGAGCCTGCTGGACGCGATTCGCGAAGCGGAGGTAGCCGCGGGCGAAGCCGGCGGAATCACGCAGCACATTGGCGCATACAAAGTCTTGGTGAACGATCGCAGCGTGGTTTTTGTGGACACGCCGGGCCACGAAGCGTTCACGCGCATGCGTTCGCGCGGCGCGAAAGTCACTGACATCGTGGTGTTGGTGGTGGCCGCCGATGACGGCGTGATGCCACAGACCAAAGAAGCGATCGACCACGCCAGGGCCGCGAATGTGCCCATCGTCGTGGCCATCAACAAGATTGACAAGCCGGAAGCGCAGCCGGAGCGCGTGAAGCGTCAATTGAGCGACCTGGGTTTGATGCCCGCGGAGTGGGGCGGGGACACGGAATTTGTCGAAGTGTCCGCCAAGAAGAAGACGGGAATCGACAAGCTGTTGGAGACGATTCTGGTCATAGCGGAGCTTCGTAACCTCAAGGCGAATCCGGACGCGCCCGCAAGCGGCACGGTGCTGGAATCGCGCGTGGACAAAGGACGAGGGCCGGTGGCTACGGTGCTGGTGCAAAACGGCACGCTTAACCCGGGTGACTTCTTCATCTGCGGCTCGGTGTTCGGTAAAGTGCGCGCCATGTTTGACGATCGCGGCCGCACGGCAAAGAACGCTCCGCCTTCCACGCCCGTCGAAGTGCTGGGGTTGCAAGGAGTCCCGGAAGCGGGCGACCATTTTCAGGTAGCCGACGAAGCCAAGGCGCGCCACATCGTCGAATACCGCCAAAGCAAGCAACGCGACGCGGCCATGCGCGCGAGCGTCGGCGGGCGCATTACGCTGGACCAATTGCACGAACAGCTAAAAGCTGGCGAAGTCAAAGAGCTGCCGATTGTCATCAAGGCGGACGTGCAAGGTTCCGTGGAAGTGCTCAGCGAAATGCTGCCAAAGCTTTCGACCGAGCAGGTGAAGCTGAAGATTATCGGGTCGGGCGTGGGCGCGGTAACGGAAAACGACGTGCTGCTGGCTTCGGCCTCGGGCGCGATTATCATCGCCTTTGGCGTTCGCCCGGACCGCAAAGCAGCGGACCTGGCGCAGCAGGAACATGTTGACATCCGCACGCACAACATCATTTATGAGGTTTCTGATGAAATTAAGAAGGCCATGGAGGGCCTGCTCGAGCCGGTCATTACGGAGACTTACCTTGGCCGGGCGGAAGTGCGCAACACCTTCCGCGTAAAGGGTGCGGGCACGGTGGCAGGCTGTCATGTGATCGACGGTATTCTAAAGCGCGATGCGCAAGTGCGCGTGCTTCGCGACGGCGCGGTGGTCTATACGTCGAAGTTGAGCTCGCTGAAGCGCTTCAAGGATGATGTCAACGAAGTGCGCACGGGATTTGAATGCGGCGCGGGCGTTGCCAACTTCAACGACGTCAAGGTCGGCGACGTTCTGGAATGCTTCAGCGTCACCAAAATGAGCGCCGCGGAAGCGGCCGGGCAGGCCGGCGCGCCTTCCGGCAAGAAATAAAACCGCCGAGCTTTTCCCCGGAGCCGCAGATGCCAGTCGGCTTACTCACCCTCGAGCTCCATATTCCCGACGCGCAATCGCTGAAGGACAAGCGCCAGGTGTTGCGCAGCCTGAAAGACCGGTTGAGGCGGGATTTCAACGTGGCGGTGGCGGAGTTGGGCCATCACGACACGTGGCAAAGGTCGGTAGTGGGTGTAGTGACGATTGCGAACGAAGAAAAGCACGTCAACGAAGTGCTTCAGAAGGTTTTGGAAGAGGCGGACAGCATTCTCGGTTCGATTTTGATCCACCAGGGGGTAGAGATTATCTAGCAGCGCGGCAGGAAATCCAGATGAGTTCCACCAACCATCGACATGAACGCGTGGGCGAGGAAATCGCCCATGAAATCAACGCGATGCTCGCGGGAGAACTGAAGGATCCGCGGCTGGAAGGCAGCGTCATCGCGAGCGAAGTGCGTGTGCAGCCAGACATGAAGCACGCGCGCGTGTTCATCAGCGTAAAAGGGACCAGCGAGGAGCAAAACGACGCGATTAAAGCGCTGGAACATGCGGCTGGTTTTATCCGGCACGAACTGATGGAGCGTTTGCAGCTTCGCCGCCTGCCCGAATTGCACTTTGCATTGGATCTTTCCGAAGAGCGCGTGGAACGCATCGAGCAGCTGCTGAGGGAAGTTAAAAAAGATAAGCCGTCCCCGAAGAGGAAGTAATCGGGATTCCATCGTCAGATTTCAGTTAAGCCTTAAGTCATAAGTACCAAGTGAAAGAAAACAAGAAGTGGGATTGCTCTTTTTCGCAGGCACGCTCTCGTCGTTTTTTTGTTTCGTTTTTTTGACTAACAGCTTAGAACTTAAGACTAAAAACTCATTTTCATGCCACGCCAGCCACAACCAGCGCCGTTTGACGGCGCGCTCGTCATCAACAAGCCCAAAGGAAAAACATCGCACGACGTTGTGGACGCCGTGCGCCACTTGGCGGGATTTCGGCAAATCGGGCACTTGGGCACTTTAGACCCGTTGGGAACCGGGGTTCTGGTGTTGCTGCTTGGCCGGGCGACGCGGCTGGTCCAGTTCTACGCAGGCAGGAGAAAGCGCTACACGGCGGGCTTCCGTTTTGGGTTCGCCACGGATACCTACGATTCCGACGGCGAAGCGCAAGGCCCGGATACGGCGCCGTCGCTCGATGCGGCCGTGCTCCAAGAGCTTGCAGGAGAGCGCATTGGGCAATGCGAACAGATGCCGCCGGCCTTTTCGGCGAAGAAAGTCGGAGGCCGACCTGCCTACGAGTGGGCACGAAAAAAGCGCGAGGTGGCGCTCAAACCCGTCCAGGTAGAAATTTACGAATACCAGTTGACGGGGATTCAAGGAAGCGTCGCGCATTTTGTCATCGAGTGTTCCTCGGGCACGTATATTCGTTCGCTCGCGCATGAAATGGGACAGAAGCTGGGTTGCGGCGCGCATCTGGCGGAAATTACGCGCACGGCCGTAGGTGAGTTTTCTCTCGAGCAAGCCATCGCGCTCGAGGAACTTGCGGAAGCCAGCCGGGCGGGCCGCTTCGCGAACTGCCTGATCAAGCTTGAAAATCTGCTCCCCAACTTTCCGCGCGTCCATGTCTTGCCGGTAATAGAGAAGCGTGTGCGCCACGGCTCGAAATTCAATATTTCGCTTTCCCAACTCCAGGCTGGCCGTGTCGAGCCTCCTCCGGGCGCCACGACGGAACTCGATGGCGGACCGCCGAAAACTCCACGGCTGCGCGTCTTCAACCAGCAGGACAAATTGATTGCCATTGCGGAAGCCGTGGTGCCGCGAACCTACCAGCCCCTCGTGGTGTTCGAACCGCTGCCATGAGAAACTTTTTCGGGCATAAGGCACTTTTTCGCGCAAGCGAAAAGCTCTTCAGCACACTTACAATTTCGGATTTGAGGTTCAATTTTCCTGGCTACGCAAACTCCGTGCCATTAGCTAAAGCTAGGGCTTCTCCGGTTGCTGTTGAGGCTGCGGCTGGGGCTGTTGCTGAGGCGGCTGCTGCTGGAGCGGCGGTTGCTCAAGCGGTCGTTCGGGTTGCGGTTGTCGCGGTTGTTGCGGCAGTGTCGGTGCAGGAACTCCACGAAATCCAGCAGCGCCGCCTTGAATTTCACCGCGCCCGGCGTAGATCGTACGTGTAATGTGGTCCGCCAGCCGTAGTCTGCGCGGGGTAACCACGATGAGCAAGTCCGTGTCTTGCAACGACTGGCTTTTTGAGCTGAAGGCATATCTTACGCCGGGAATTTCCGCGAATCCGGGTAAGCCGACGATAGAGCGAGTTTCTTCCCGGTCGGTCATTCCGCTAATGAGCGTCGGTTCGTTTTCCTTCACACGCACAGTTTGCGATAACGTGCGATTCGAAAGGATGGGGATGCCGTTTACACTGCTACCGGAAAGAGCGCGGATTTCAAATTCCAACTGCAAGGTTACTTCGCTGTCGGGGTGAAGTGTCGGCGTAGCTTTGATCTTCAAACCGAGATCGACGTATTCCGAGGCGGGGTAGGGCTGTTGCAGGACCCCCGGGGCTACCCCATTGGAAAAAAGACTGGCTGGACTCAAAACCACAGTGACATCGCCCGCCGCCCCCGACACGTCATTGGTGATCGCCACATCCGGGAATCCGCCCGTCGCAAAAGCCCCCGCAACGATGGCGGTTGGCGTAGAACCAGGGGGACCTGCCGGTGGCTCGAAGGCTAAGCTAAACAGTCCGCCGCTCAGGCCCACGAATACACGAAAGGTGTTGGCTCCCCCGTTGGTCACCGCGATATCCGCGTGGCCGTCTTGATTGAAGTCGGCGATCGCCACGCCCGTGGGTGACGCAGCTGTTTGCAGAAGCGGCGAGGGTCCCGGCGCAAAGGTGGCGTCCCCGTTGTTCAGCAAAACGCTGACGGTGTTATCGGTTTGATTCACGACCGCAAGATCCGGCTTGGCGTCGCCATTTAAATCGCCGGCGGCGATGGCCACGGGAGCTTTGCCAATGCCCGAGGAAATGGGCGAGCCGGTGGCTTCTGCAAACGTCCCGTCGCCATGACCCAAGAGGATGCTCACGTTGTCGGTCGCTTGATTGACGATGGCCAGGTCCTGGTTGCCATCCGCATTAAAGTCATTCATCACCATTGCCACCGGGCCCCGCTCCGCGGCAGTGAAGGGCGTCAAGGTAAACTGCTTTTGCGCAGTTAAGGGTGGGGCGCTGGAATCTGTGACTGCTACCACAAAAGTGGAACTTGCGCCAACTGTCGCGGCTGTCGAAGCGCCGGTCATTTCACCGGTCTTGGCGTTCAGACTTAAGCCCGCCGGAAGCGATCCGGATGAAATGCTCCAGGTAAATGGGGAGGTTCCCCCGGTAACCGTCAGGACCTGGTCGTAGGGCGTCGCAAGGTTTCCGTTCGGGAGTGATGAAGTAGAAATCGCAAAAGTCGGAGCGGCAGTGTTGACCGTAATACTCAGTCGGGTGGTAACGGAACTCGGAGGCGTGGCGGAATCGGTCACCTTCACCGTAATTGGTGATGTTCCCGCTGCCGTTGGCGTGCCCGAAATGGCGCCCGTGCTGGGATCCAAAGCCAGGCCCGCTGGAAGCGTCCCCGTCGCCAAACTCCAGGCCACCGCCCCGGTTCCTCCGGTCGATTGCACCGTTGCGTTGTAAGCGGCATTCAGAACACCGTCAGGAAGTGAGGTCGTGCGGATCATGAGTTGCGGCGCGAAAAGAAAAGGAGAATTCTTCGCGGGCGTAAACTTTCCGGTGCCATCGCCAAGAAAAATCGAGACCGTGTCGTCGCCTTCGTTAGCCACTGCAAAATCCTGGTGTCCATCACCGTTGAAGTCGCCCGTGGCAAGCGCACCCGGGTTGAAACCCACGGGAATGGCGACGGGCTTCTGAAACGTCCCGTCGCAATTGCTGAACAGTACGTTCACCAAGTTCGCCAGGGGATCGCTGGCGATCAAATCGTGGCACCCACTGCTGGTAAACGTTGCCGAAGCTATTCCCGGATGAGTTGCCGGGGCTGCGGCGCGAGAAGTCCCGAGCGAGATGGGGGAACCCGTAGCCTGGGCAAATGTTCCCTGATTGCTGCTCTGGTTCAATAGAACCGTAATCGAGTTGTCGATTTCGTTGACTGCTGCCAAATCCGATAAACCATTATTCATAAAATCCGCAGCCACCAGCGCGGCCGGGCCGGTTCCGGCGGGATAGGAAGTGCTGGGAAAAGGATTGCTCACTCCCCCTGGACTCGGCGTAAAGGAAGAAGTTCCCAGGCTGCCGGAAAGTAGGGAAAGCGTGACCGGATAGCGCTGACCGACGAAAAAGGTAGCCGGCTTCCCATCTTGCGCGCGCAGGAGAACTTCGCGGCCGCTTTCTACCAGCGACAGCGCATCGGAGAAGTCTGCCGCTGCTGCGGGAAGAGTCAGGAGAAACGTGGAGTTGCCGCCGCCAATAGCAACGAGCGGAGGAATCAGGGAGCTGATCGAAGTGCTGCCGGTGGCGGCGGTTCCAAAAATTCCGGCTAAAAGCGTTTGGAGCGCCGACAGATTGCTTGCTTGGTTCAACTGGCTGATCAAGTTGGGAGGAATTGCAATTAATCTCTGCCTGGTGGGAGGTTCGATGCCGAGTTTCGTCGCGGTGTTGCGGTCGACTTCCAGCAGCTCAATTTCAAGTAGCAATTCGCCGCGCGCCCTCTCCATCTGCTGGATGAGCTCGCCAGCAAGGGCCAGCCGCTGCGGAGTATCGCGCATGGTAAGGCTGTGACTATTCGCGTCAAGAGTTATGCGCGTGGAGCCGGTGATATCGCGCAGGATGCGCAAAACTTCCGTGGCATCCTCGGAAGTGTTAGCGGATGAAAGAGGAAAAGTCTGCTCCGCTTCCAAATCATACTCGCGCCGCTTTTCTGACGTGTCTTGGGCGACAAAGAACAATGTGGCATTCACCGGACGCCAAAAAGTTTCGGTCTCCGTGGCAAGAACCGTTATGGCGTCGCGGAAATCCACATCTTTGAGATTCAAGCGCGCATTTCTAGCAATCAGGTCAGGGTCGAAGGTAGCCCGTAGGCCGAAAATGCCGGCCAGTTGTTCATACACCGTTTTAGTGTCGCCCCGCAGGTCGAGACTATGCTTGCCAGCTTGCGGTTTCAACTTGGGCAATCCAGGAATTTCCGGGGCGACCTTCGGCGGGGACTGTTCCCGCATGCTTTTCATTTCCCGCAAGCGCTCCAGGACGGCAGTGTTCGTTGCATCAACTGCCAGCGCTGCCGCGAGGTCCTCGGTTGCCTGGTCCAGCCGGCCTGCGATCGCGTCCCGCTCCGCTGCCTCGGCGTAGGAGCGAACCAGCTTCGAGCGCAGCGCTTCGGCATGAGCTGCGAACTGCGTGTCTTGTGGAGCATAGCGCGCGGCTTCCTCGTAAGCGGCCAAGGCATCCTCCAAATGCCCGGAGGCCTCTGCTTTCTCACCCTGTTCGGCGGCCTTGCGCGCGCGCTTGAGGTCCGGCCGGACGCGCGCAGTGGGCGCCTGCAGAGAAGCAGGCACTGCTTGAGCGAAGGACGCTTGAGAAAACAGAAAGAGGCTAGAGAGCGTCAAGGACAAGGCTTGGCGAAACGTGCCCATGGGTAAGAAACAGAATACCCTATCCTGCCGGTTAAGAAATCGGACTGAATTAGTCCGGTTGACCAGGAGCGTCCCGCTAAGGTAAACTCGAGCTTGTAGTTGCAAATGACTTACAACTAGACTTACAGGACAACTCATGCTTTCGGCTTTTCTTATCGCGCTTCGCGAAGGTGTGGAAGCGGCGCTCGTGGTCGGCATCATCCTGGTCTACCTCTCTCGCACTGGCCGCCGTCAGTTGGCGCGCTTCGTTTGGTACGGCCTGGCGGCAGCCGCTGCTGTTAGCCTGGCTGTGGCGGTGGGGCTGGAACGCTGGCGCATCAGCGAAGACGGCTTCGAGGGGCTGATGCTCCTGGTGGCCGCGGTCTTCGTGGTTACGATGATTGTATGGATGAACCGCGTTGCGCGCCACCTGCGAAAAGAAATTGAGGAAAAAGTGGAGTCCTACGCCGAGCGGGCCGGAAAAGCCGCGGGCTGGGGCATTTTTCTCTTCGTGTTTCTGATGGTTTTGCGCGAAGGCGCCGAACTCGCGCTGATCCTGCGCGCTGTGGAGTGGCACCATCGCCGGAATTGGCGCGGCGGTTGCAGTTGGACTGTTCTTTTTCAAAGGCACGCTACGCATTCCGCTGCAGCGGTTCTTCGCGGCCACCAGCGTCATCTTGATGCTCGTGGCCTTTCAATTGGGTTTGACGGGCCTGCACGAATTAAGTGAGGCGCAGTGGCTGCCTTCTAGCAAAGGCGAGATGGCCATTTTAGGACCCGTCGTGCGCAACGAGCTGTTCTTCTTCGTTTTCATTTTTGGCGCGGCGATCCTCCTGATTCTGCGGGAATGGCAGACGGCTTCGCAGGCCAAAATCGATCGGGATTCCCTGAACGCCGCGGAAAAGCGCCTGTTCGAATCGCAAAATCGGCGCCAGCGTGGCTGGATGCTTGCCGCCGCGACCGCTTCGCTGGCGGTGATCCTGGTTTTAACCGCGGATTTCATTTACGCGCGCGCAAATTCGGCGCCCCCAGCGGCTCAGCCGGTTGACCCCGTTGGCAACATCGTGCGCGTGCCTGTCGGCGCGGTGCAAGACGGCGCTATGCATCTGTTCACGGTCAGTACGGGCAGCCAGTCCCTGCGCTTCATGGTCATCAAGAAGCCGAACGGCTGGGGCGTGGCGCTGGACGCCTGCCGGATTTGCGGCGCGGAAGGTTACCGCCAGGACGGCCAGAACGTCATTTGTCGGCACTGCGCTTCGGCGATTTATATTCCCTCAATTGGCGACCAGGGAGGCTGCAATCCTATCGGCGTGCCCGCGCACGTCGATCAAGACAACATTGTGATCGACATTTCCGCCCTCGCTCAGGAGTCTACGGAGATTCCGAAATAGGCGTGATGGCGCGATCGGCACGCTAGAAAGGTTTGCCGTAATAGCAAATTATCAGTTTGCAGGCCTCGGTTTTCAGTTAGAAGAAATATGAATCGCTACTGAGCATGGTTTTTCCCGTGATGTTTGAACTGAGAACTGACCACTGAGAACTGAAAACTAAGAAAATGTTTCTACGACTCGTGGCCGATTCTTTCGGGCGGCGTCCGCGGCACAAGCTGCTGACTGGCGCGGCGCTGGCTTTGGGCATGGGTGTGGCCACCGCGGCACTCAGCGTGGCGCTGGATGTCGGCGACCGCCTCGCCAAGGAGTTTCGCAGCCTGGGCGCGAACCTGGTAGTCACGCCGAAGGCCGATTCCCTGCCGCTCGAAATAGGCGGAGTGGATTATCGGCCGGTGAACGCAGGCGCTTACCTGCCGGAAGCAGACCTGCCGAAACTCAAAACGATTTTCTGGCACAACAACATCATGGGCTTCGCGCCGGTTTTGGAAGCCCAGGTCAAAGCGTCAACCTATCCCAAGGACAAGCTAGTATTGGACTACCGGAGCGTCCCTACATTTATGCCGGTTCTCGGAACTTGGGTAAATCACGAAGTGAAACTTCCTGATGGCGGTACCTTTGTAACGGGAATCGAAAAAACGAATCCGTGGTGGCATGTGGAAGGCCGTTGGTTCGTCGAAGGAAACAATGAGTGCGTAATAGGCAAGAACTTTGCCCAGAAGAACGGAATCAGCCGCTCCGCTGGCCTGTTGACGTACAACCTCGACGGCAAACCTGGCCCGACGCTGGCTATTGTTGGGATTCTGGACAGCGGAGGCCCGGAGGATGATGCCATTGTCGTGCCTCTTTCGATTGCTCAAGAGCTTGCCGGAAAGCCGGGGCAGTACCGCAAACTTTACGTCAGCGCTCTAACGAAACCGGAAGATGCCTTTGCGCGCAAAGACCCGAAAACGATGACCCCCCCCGAATACGACCGATGGTTCTGCACGCCGTACATTTCTTCGATTGCGTATCAGATTCAGCAGGAATTGCCGGGGACCGATGTGCGCGTGATTCGCCGTGTCGCGGAAGGCGAAGGCCAGATCCTCACGCACGTGGAAATGCTGCTTTGGCTGGTCTCTCTCGCAGCCATGCTGGCTGCGGCGCTGGCGGTTGGTGCCTCGTCGGCGGCCTCAGTGATCGAGCGGCAGGTCGAAATCGGTTTGATGAAGGCCTTGGGCGCCGGTTCCGGCACGGTTGGCTTCTTGCTTGCCGCGGAGCAACTCCTGCTCGCGTTTGTGGGCGGAGGTGTTGGTTATGCCCTGGGAATCGTCTTGGCGCGCCTGCTGGGCGAAAAGATTTTCGGTGCAGCACCGGAGCCGACCCTGCTGGTCTTTTCCGTGGTGATTGGGCTCGCTGCGGTTGTGACGCTGCTCGGCAGCGCCATTCCGCTGCGCCGCGCTTCGCGCATGGAGCCGGCGCCAATCCTGCGAGGGGAATGATGACCGAGCTTAGAGACACCAATCGTGCAATGTTCTGGCGCATCCTGCGGCGGCTGCTGGGAGCCAACCGCGGACGGCTCTTCGTCATGCTGCTGGCGCTCGGTGCCGGCGCCGCCGTCACCGCCGCTCTGCTCAATCTGCAGGTGGACGCCAAGCGCCGTCTCACCACGGAATTTCGGGCTTTTGGGCCGAATGTGCTGCTTGTTCCGAGAGGTTCTTCTGGTTCAAGTTCTGGAACGTTACGCGAGTCCACGATCGACCGAGTGCCCGGCAACCTGCCCGGTGGTCGAGTAACCGTGTCATCGTCTCTCTACCTGATCATCAATGTTTCCGTTCCGCAGTCGGGAAAATCAGTCAATGCGGTTGTTGCCGGATTGAATCCGCTAGGTATTGTCAAAGGTTCGCTGCGCTCTTCTTCAGCTGCCGCGAGCAACCTGAGTGAAGCAACCCCATCGTCGCAAGATGTATGTGTGGCAGGTGCAAAATTCGCGCAGCAGCTGGGCGCGCAGCCGGGAACAGCGCTCGTCTTAACCAGCAGCGACCGCCGGGAATCGTGCCGCGTCGCCAGCATTCGCCAGACCGGCGGACCCGAGGACAACCGCCTTGAAATTGGCCTATCAGCCGCGCAACGCCTGGCCGGTCTTGCTGATCGCATTAGCATGGTTGAGCTGACCGTTCCAGGCACTCCCGGGGAAATCCAGACGTACATCGCGGACCTTCAACGACGGCTTCCCGATGTTGACGTTCGTCCCATCCGCCAATTCACAGAGGGCGAAGCAAAAATTTACAGCCGCATCAGCGGATTGCTGACAGCAACGGTAGGCATCGTTTTGTTGTTGACCGCACTGTGCGTCATGGCCGCCATGACCAACGTGGCCATCGAGCGCAAGATGGATGTGGGTCTGATGAAGGCCATTGGCGGGGCAACGCGCCGCGTGGTGCGCCTTTTCCTGGCGGAGGCGGCACTGCTAGGCTTGGCGGGCGGTTTAATCGGCGCAGCGCTCGGGATTTTGCTTTCTATCGCCTTAGGCAAGGCCGTTTTTGGAGTGGCGGCGCGTCCGCGCCTGATTGTGTATCCTGTAGCTGTGGGTTTGACGATGCTGGTGGCCATTCTGAGCGCCTTCCCGTTGCGGCGGCTGGCGAGCCTCCGCCCGGCATCCGTATTCCGAGGTGAAGCGTGAGTGTCGTTGCTCCCCTCCAGTTGCAGCCGCGCGCTGGGGCGCAGCAAGTCGTCATCGACAATTTGATCAAGCAGTACGGCTCGTTGCGCGCACTCAATGGCGTCAGCTTCGCGGTCAACGGCGGCGAATGGGTCGCGCTCATGGGTCCCTCGGGCTCGGGCAAGACTACGCTCATCAACATTCTCGGGGGGTTGGACACGCTCACGTCTGGTCGTGTGATCGTTGACGGCGTGGATCTTGCGAATTTGAGCGAAAACGACTTGGTTCGCTACCGCGCAGAAAAAGTGGGCTTTGTTTTTCAGCAGTTTCACCTCGTACCGTATCTCACCGCGCTCGAAAACGTGATGCTGGCTCAGTATTTTCACAGCGTCACCGACGAAAAAGAGGCCGAAGAGGCGCTGAAGCGCGTTGGCCTTGGCGACCGCCTGACGCATTTGCCCGCGCAGCTTTCCGGCGGAGAACAGCAGCGCGTGGCCATCGCGCGGGCACTGATCAATCAACCGAAGCTCATTCTTGCGGACGAGCCCACCGGCAATCTCGACGAAGCCAACGAAAGAATTGTCATCGAGATTTTCCGCAAGCTGCACAACGCGGGGCACACCATTCTGATGGTCACGCACGACCCGGATATCGCGCGCCAGGCGGACCGCCGCATTGAACTGGCCCATGGCCACCTGCATTTCGACTCCGCGCTGCACGGCCCCAGCCAGCCGCTCAATTGCCCGCTGGTGGACACGCCAGATTGCTGTAAGTCCGTCTCGACCGACGACGAAATCCGCTTCGATCACCTGCTGGAACAAATTTGGGTTTGTGGCGAGGAAGGCAAGCCCGCCGAGGTTGCGCGCCTGCGAGCTGCGGGAGCTTCCGGAAAACTCTCGACCGTGCCCGAGGAACCTGCCTCGCGCGTTCTTGCGCGCATGGCGGACCTGCATTTGGTCGCGCTGCAAAATGGAGAAGCACAACTCACTCCTGCAGGGAGCCAGCGCGCGCGCGATGTGGTGCGCCGCCATCGTTTGGCGGAGCGCTTGTTCAAGGACACTTTTGCGGTCGACGAGACCGAAGCGCAAACGCAAGCGTGCCGGTTCGAACACATCATCAGCCCGGAACTCGACGCGCGCATTTGCACTTTCTTGGGCCACCCGAAGACCTGCCCGCATGGCAATCCCATTCCCCCGGGCGATTGCTGCGACGGAAAGGTGAAATCGTGACCCATCGAGAAGGGTGGGTGGGCCTCACGACGGGGAGCCGCCATGTCCCGCTGAAAGCCGCATACGAAAACAATATAGCGCGTTCCTTTTGCTTCGTAGGGAACTAAAGACTTACACACTAACGACCTTGAGCTTATAAAATGCCCACTTCCCTCGATCCCAGGAAAAAGCCGCTCAGCGTCAAAATTCACGTATCGAGCGGCGCGGGCGTGGACATCACCTGGGCTGACGGACATGCCAGCCACTACGATTTTTCGTACTTGCGCGACGAATGCCCTTGCGCCACCTGCAACGACGAGCGCGCCAAGAAGGCGGCCTTCAAGTCTCTCGCACCGGGAGCGGCTTCTTCTCCGGTGCTGCCAATGTTCAAACCGAAGCCTAGCGCGAAGGCCGCCACACAGGTAGGCAATTACGCCATTCAGATTACCTTCAACGACGGGCATTCCACGGGCATCTACGCTTACGACCACCTTCGCAGCATCTGTCCTTGTGCGGAATGTCGGAAAGCCTTCCGCTCCGCTTCCGCTGTTTAAAACGAGTCAGGAGCAGCGGCAATTGCGGCAATTTGATGAAGTGGACTTCTTGCCCGAAAAATGCGAGCATCTTAGCTTGCAAGCTAGTGTAGTGTCCCATAAATAGCTTGACATGTTTTCTGGGCTAGCTATGATCTCCGTCATGCCGAACACAGGTCTGGCGATCGAGTTACAACCAGCCG
>QHYI01000205.1 GCA_003223245.1 Acidobacteriota bacterium | reverse complement strand
AGTCCGCGGTTGCTTGCTGCACGGCTCCCTTGAACAACGCGGGATCAATCAGCGCAACGAGATCGCCTTTGTGCACGCGCGAATTAAAATCCACGAAAAGTTTGGAAATTGTTCCCGAGACCTGCGAGCCCACTTGCACGGTGATGACCGCGTTAATTGTTCCCGTAGCTTCTACAACGTCGTGGATGTCGCCGCGCTCGACTTTCGCGGTAAAGTGCTGCGGATGGCTGCCGCTGCTCAGCATGATTCCGGCAACCACTCCCGTCACGATTCCGGTCCCGGCAAGGACCAGCCATTTGGTTTTCGTTTTCATCACAAGTCCAAGGGTCCAGCATCCAGGCGCATCATTCGTATCGCAGGGCTTCGATGGGATCCAAATGAGAGGCCTTTTGCGCAGGGTAATAACCGAAAAACACGCCTACGGCGACCGAGAACAACGCCGCAACCACCACCGCTTCGATGGACATCTGCATCTGCCACTTCAGCGTCTGGCCTACCAGGTAAGAACCGACGATTCCACCGAGAACGCCGGCGCCACCTCCCGCGAGACTCAGCATCACCGACTCGCCCAAGAACTGTAATTGGATTGCTCCTTCGGTTGCGCCCACGGCCACCCTTACTCCGATTTCGCGCGTCCGCTCGGTGACGGAAACCAGCATCACGTTCATGATGCCGATCCCGCCGACGATCAGCGAAATCGAGGCAATAGCAATCAGGAGCACTGTGAGCGTTTTGCTGGCCTCCAGTTGCGCCTGGATGATGTCTTCGGGATTGCGAATGTTGAAATCGTCCTCTTCTTCCGGACGAAGATGATGACGGTCCCGGAGTATGGCCGCCGCTTCCTGTCCCGCCGGCTTCACAGCCTCCTGCGAAACTGCCGAGCACAAAATGTCGTCTAACCAGGAATTGCCACTGATCTTTTTCATTGCCGTGGTATACGGCATGAGAATCGTGTCGTCCTGGTCTTGGCCAGAAACCGACAGCCCTTTGGGCAGGAGCGTGCCAACGATCTTGCAGGGCATGTCCTTGACTCGCATCACCTTCCCGATGGGGTCCTCCACTCCGAAAAGCTGTTCCCGGACGGTCCGCCCGATCACGCATACGTCAGCGGATCGCTCGACGTCGTCCTCTGTGAAGGCCGCGCCTTGATCGATGTACCAGCGCTTAATGTCGAAGTATTCCGGCGAAACTCCGCGATATCCCGTGTACCAGTTCTGATTCCCGTAGATGATCTGGACCGTGCCGTCCACGTTCGGCGAAACGCTCTTAATTAATGACACTTGATTTTTGATCGCCACAGCATCGCTCATTACCAGCGTCTTCGTGCCATGCGCGCCGGTGCGTCGGCCGTTGACGGCGCGCCCGCCTGCCTCAATCCACACAAAATTATCGCCCAGGTTATTGAGCTGCTGCTCGACGCGCGCCTGCCCGGCTTTGCCGATGGCCACCACGCAAATCACTGCCGCGATGCCGATCGTGATGCCCAATACGGTGAGCACGCTACGCATTTTGTTGCGCATCAGCGCGACAACGGCAGACCGCAAGAGCGCGGCGTAATTCACTTCTCCTCCCAGTTTTCCTTAGAACCGATTCTGAGTTTTCCGAGATAAATGGAAGATAAATCGGAAACCCATAAAAAATGTGAAAAAGAGTCCGGCCATTATTTTTCCACCAAAGAAGAATCATTACCAGCATGAGAACGGTTTGGTATGATGAGGTGAGGGGTTATGCGGCCAGAACGCATTCCACTTTTTCCGTTAAACGTGGTTCTCCTGCCCGGCGCCCCGCTGCCTCTGCATATTTTTGAGCCGCGCTACAAAGAAATGGTGAAAAGCTGTCTCGACGAAAAATCGGAATTCGGCATGCTTCTCTCCTTGCCAAAAGGAGTTGCGCTGGTGGGTTGCACGGCGGAGATTGTGGAAGTGGTGAAGCGCTATCCGGACGGGCGCATGGACATCGCTACCTTGGGCCGCGCCCCTTTTCGAGTGGTTGAACTGTTGTCGCAACAGCCCTTGCTGGAAGGACAGGTGGATTACCTGGAGGACCGGGGAGCCCCGGGGAATCCAGTTGTTCAGCGCCAACTCGTCGAACTTTACGAGGCCTGTCACACGCTGATTTTCGAAGATTATCCCAAGAACCTCGAAGGCACGCCCGTGGACGAACTTTCCTATCACATCGCGAGCACGCTGCCGATGGACCTCTTATGGAAGCAGCAAATCTTGGAATTGCGTTCCGAGCAAGACCGGCAAGAGCGGCTGTTGGGATATCTTCGCGAGTGGGTACCGCATCTCCAGAATAGTAAAGCCATGCGCCAGCGTGCTGGAGGCAACGGACACGCACTGAATTAATTCTTTATGCGGTCCTTCCCCGCTGGACCGCGGAACGGGACGCCGAATGACGGCTAACATATCGTCGCAAGCTTCAGGCCAATCCTCGGGAAAGCCCAGACCACGCACACTGGGCGAACTCAAGCGCATCCCGGATTTCGACCTTCGGAGCGCTTCACGCTCCGTGAAAGACGAAATTCGCGGCAATCTGCTGCGCGCACTGGAAAAGGGGGAAACGCTCTTCTCTGGCGTGCACGGTTATGAAGACACGGTGATTCCGCAAATCGTAAACGCGCTGCTCTCGCGCCACAATTTCATTTTGCTGGGCCTACGCGGTCAGGCGAAAAGCAGGATTTTGCGGGGTTTGATCAATCTGCTCGATCCGGAGATGCCGGTTATCGCGGGCTGCGAAATCAATGACGATCCGTTCAAGCCCATCTGCCGGGCTTGCCGCGAAAAAATCGCTGTTGAAGGCGACAACACGCTACTGGCCTGGATGCCACGCGAACATCGCTACGTCGAGAAACTTGCCACGCCGGACGTTACTATGGCGGATATTCTGGGCGACGTCGATCCGATACGCGCCGCGCGCGGCGGCCGCGATCTTTCCGACGAACTCACCATTCATTACGGGCTCTTGCCGCGCGCCAATCGCGGTATCTTTGCCATCAATGAATTGCCGGACCTGGCCGGAAAAATCCAAGTCGGGCTTTTTAACATCATGCAAGAAGGCGACATCCAGATTAAGGGCTACCCGCTGCGCTTACCCCTGGATGTGCTTCTGGTGTTCACCGCGAACCCGGAGGATTACACGGCGCGCGGAAAAATTATTACGCCGCTGAAAGACCGCATCGGAGCAGAGATCCGCACGCACTATCCTTCGACGCTGGACGAAGGCATGCGCATCACGGCGCAAGAGGCCTGGGTGGGGCGCGATCCAAATCGCAAAGTGGAAATACCGGCATACCTGCGAGAGGCCGTGGAAGAAATTGCGTTTCAGGCGCGAGAAGACAAGCGCATTGACCGCCGCTCGGGCGTGAGCCAGCGGCTGCCGATCACCACGCTCGAGAGCGTGGTGAGCAGCGCGGAACAGCGTGCGGCGCGCATCGGAGAAAAATCCACCGTGGCGCGAGCGGCGGATGTCTACGCGGCGCTCCCGGCAATCACCGGAAAAATGGAACTGGAATACGAAGGCGAGCTGAAAGGCGCGGACACCATTGCCCGTGAACTGATTCGCACGGCATTCGGGCGCGTGTTCAGCAAGCATTTCACGGATGTGAATTTTCAGCCCGTCATCCAATGGTTCGAACTGGGCGGCGAGCTGAAGCTTCCGGAGTTAGCTGGTGCGCCGGAGCGCTGCCAGCAGCTTTCGAAGATTCAAGGGCTGATGGACCATATCGGCAAGCTCGGCGTTCACGATCGTAAGAACGCAGGGGAAGCTGCGGCGGCCGCGGAAATGATTTTGGAGGGCTTGTGGGCACATCGCCGCATTGGGCGCAGCGAAGAGCGGGGTTTTCACGCCGAGAAGCCCAAGCAAGCGGAACATCGCGAGCGGGAATTTCCGGGCGGGCGGCCGCCGAGGCGGCAGTACAATTAACCACCGGAAGGAACGGTCGTTATTTCGCGGAGCATCACGACGAGGAATTTTCCTTATCAAGGATAACTGAGCGGCGCGCACCATGAAATTCGTCAAGTTTGGAAAATACACAGGGGAACCGGCTGACGCCATCGATTTGGAGGAACTGGTGAAGCGCCTGGGGAATTTCTTCCTGCAAAGCGGATTCGAATCGCAATTTTACGGCGTTTCGCAGATGGACCCGCAGCGCTCGATGGAAGCGCTGCGCGAAGCGATTTTGCGAGCGCTTCAAGAGGGCGACCTCTTGCCGGACAGCGCGATGAGCGATGAACTGCGGGAGATGTTGAATGACCCCAACGCGATGAGTAACGAAGCGGTGAAGGATTTGCTGGACAAGCTAACGGAGCGCCTCGCCAACGAGGGTTTCATTAATCCACGCCAGCCTCCGCAAGTAACTCCGCCTCCGCACACCTCGGCGCGCGGGCAAATTGGCCAGCCTCAGGACCGAACGGAAGCGCGCTTTGAAATCACGGACAAGACTATCGATTTTTTGGGATTCAAAACGCTCCAGGACTTGCTCGGATCGCTCGGGCGAAGCAGCTTTGGGCGGCACGACACGCGCGACCTGGCAACCGGCATCGAGTCGGGCGGCATTTCCCGCCCATACGAATTTGGCGACACCCTGAACCTGGATATCAGCGGGACGCTCTTCAACGCCGTGCGGCGCGAAGGCGTGAAAGTCCCCATTGAAATGACTTATTCGGACCTGATGGTGCATCAGTGCGAATACCAAAGCTCCTGCGCCACGGTCGTAATGCTCGACTGCAGCCACAGCATGATTCTCTACGGGGAGGACCGCTTTACGCCGGCAAAGCGCGTGGCCATGGCGCTGGCCCACCTGATTCGCACGCAGTATCCCGGTGACACTCTCAGCCTCGTCTTATTTCACGACTCCGCGGAAGAAGTGCCGCTCGCAGAGTTGGCGCGCGTGCAGGTGGGCCCCTATTACACCAACACGCGCGAAGGCTTGCGCATGGCGCAACGCATCTTGCTGCGCCAGAAGAAAGACATGCGGCAAATCGTCATGATTACCGATGGAAAGCCTTCCGCGCTGACACTAGAGGACGGGCGCATTTACAAAAATGCTTTCGGCCTCGATCCCTTCGTAGTGGGGCAAACGCTTGAAGAAGTGAACAAGTGCAAGCGCGCGGGAATTATGATTAATACCTTCATGCTGGCGAGTGACTACTCGCTGGTGAATTTCGTGCAGAAGATTACGCAGATGTGCCGGGGCAAAGCGTACTTCACCACTCCTTACACGCTGGGACAGTATCTATTGATGGATTACATGTCCCGCAAGACCAAGCAAATCCACTAAGATCGAAACCCCCATAGCGCGTCACCGGCGTAGGAGTGAATGGTGAGCCGTGTGAGGAGCATTGTAAGGCTGCAGAAGTGTCGTTATACTTCGCGCCGTATTCCGAGCGGCTGGTCTCGAGCTCGCATAAATGAGGTCATGGCGATGATCCGCACGAAACCAACAGTCTTGGTCTTAGCCCTCTTGGTCGCGACTTCCGCGGCAGGACAGTCCCAGGAAGTCAAAGAGAAGCAGGAAGCGCCGGCTGCGATGAGCAAAGACGGCAAGAAATTGTTTGGCACGATGGAAGCGTTGCGATTGGCGCGCGTTTTCTCACCGAGAATTTCTCCCGACGGCTCGCGTGTGGCGTACCTGGTCGCCGAAAACACATTGGAAAAAGACAAACCGTGGAAATCGGTGACCCAGCTATGGGTCGTGCCAACCACTGGCCCGGCCAGTGCTTCGCGGCAATACACGCGTGGCGAGGAAAGCGTTTCGGATGTCGAGTGGTCCCCTGACAGCAAGCTCGTGGGCTTCTTGATGAACGGCGGCGATGAAAAAGACAAAAGGCAGCAGGTTTGGTTTATGTACGTGGACGGCGGAGAGCCCTGGCAAGTGACCAAACATAAATCCGGCGTGCGCTCGTTCGAATTCTCGCCGGACGGGAAGACCTTGCTCCTGGTGGCAACTGTGCCAGAGAGTGAGGACCAAGAGAAACGCGCGAAAAACAAAGATGACGCTGAAGTGGTGGACCGCGATTTCAAGATGGGTCAGCTCTGGACCTGGGACATCGCCGCGAGTCAGGAAAAACAAATTACCAAGGACGATTTTACCGTCAGCGATCCACGCTGGTCGGCGGACGGGAAACACGTCACATTTACGAGCAACCCGACGCCGCGGCTTGATGATGGCAGCCTCCAGACCGCCTGGGTGCTGGATGTTGTGAGCGGAAAACAACGCAAAGTATCAGACACAACTGATTTCACACACACGGCACGGTGGTCACCCGATGGAAGATGGATTGCCTATCTGGTCAGTCATGGAGCTCCCTTCCTCCAGACGAACTTGTTCGTGGCCAGCGCCGAAGGAGGCAAGGAGAAGAAATTGACCAATGGGTTTGAGCTAAACGCGGGTGAGCCAGTTTGGGGAGCCGATGGCAAAAGCGTGTACTTTAGCAGCAATGCGCGCGAGGCAATGGAAATTTTTGCAGCAGATGTTATCTCTGGAACGGTGCGGCAACTCACAGACAAGTCCGGCGTGCTGAATCTCGGCGAGATCAGCGCGGACGGCCAGACCGCCATTGGAACTTGGAGCGACCCGGGACATCCTGCGGAAGTTTTCCGGAGTGATTTGAAGTTCAGCGCGATTCGGCCGATCACAAACCACAATGCGTGGTTGGCGGAATACGCGCTTGGCGGCACAGAAGTAATGAAATGGAAGAGCAGCAAGGACGAAATGGAAATTGACGGCATTGTGACGAAGCCGGTGGATTTTGAGGCTTTACGGAAGTATCCGTTCTTGCTAAATCCACACGGTGGACCGACGGCAGCGTCGTTGCTGACATTCAATCCAACCGAACAAATCCTTGCGGCGAATGGATATCTCGTGCTGGAACCAAATTTCCGCGGCTCGACGGGACGCGGAGAAAAATTCTCGGGCGCGAACCAGAACGATTGGGGCGACGGCGATTACCAGGACGACATGAGCGGCGTACAAGCGATGGTGGACAAGGGCTGGGCCAATCCAGAGAGATTAGGAGCATTCGGCTGGTCGTATGGCGGCTTCATGACCATGTGGATTGACACGCAAACGGACAGGTTCAAAGCCATTTCGCCAGGGGCAGGATTGCCGGACCTTTACTCCATGTATTCGCAAACCGACATACACCGGTACATGACCCTGTTCTTGGGCAACAAGGAGCCGTGGGACAATTTCCAGGGATACTGGGACCATTCGCCGATGAAGTACATCGAGAATGTAAAGACGCCAACCATGATTCTGCACGGACAGGCGGACACGCGCGTGCCAATTCCACAGTCGGAAGAGTTCTACCGCGCACTTGTCGAGCGGCATGTCCCGGTAGAATACGTGACCTATCCAAGAGAAAACCACGGATTCACGGAGCCCAGACACATCCAAGACCGTTGGCAGCGGTACCTCGTGTTTTTTGGAAAATATCTGAAAAACCCGCCGCAGACCGAGCCGAAGGAAGTCCTTGACCATTTGAGCAAGGATCTGCCCTAAAAAAAAGAGAAGCCCTTTCGCTAGGCCTGATTCGCTGGTACGCACACTTTCTCCGGCGCAGCTTTGACATCATCGCCTTTCGGAGTATGTTTAATCAGTAAGCTGCTCCAGTCCAGTGGGAGGATTTGATGATTCGTCGTTGTGGTTCAATTGTTGTGTGTTCTCTTTTTCTGGGATTTTTTATCGCTGGCTGCCAGGGCCAGAAATCCGCGGACCAGCAGAGCGAGCCGGATGCGACTGCAACCTCCGCTCCATCCGCGGCGGAATCCGCCAAGAGCGCCGTGAAAAGGGCGCTTGAACCGAAGCCCTTGGTCGTTCCCGCAGACACGGTGATTGCCGTCGTGCTCGACCAAGCCATCAGCTCCAAAAGCGCCCATCCTGGCGACAAGTTTTCCGCCACCGTCGAAAACCCGATAGAAATTGAAGGCAAAGTGGCTATTCCTAAAGGCGCGCGTGCTGACGGTGTGGTGAGAGACGCCAAGGCAGCTGGACGTTTCAAGGGCGGCGCCACCCTCGCGCTCGAATTGACGAGCATCACCGTTGCGGGTAGAGACTACGAAGTTCAAACGTCTTCCGCCGCCCAGTCCAGCAAGGGCAAGGGCAAGCGCACTGCCGCCATGGTTGGCGGCGGGGCTGCCGGAGGCGCAGCGATTGGCGGGATTGCCGGTGGCGGCAAAGGCGCGGCCATCGGCGCCCTCATCGGCGCAGCTGCTGGCACCGGAGGCGCAGGATTAACTGGAAACCGCGATATCACGTTCGGAGCAGAAACCCCCCTCGACTTCAAGCTTCTTCAACCTGTAAAGATTCGCGAAAAGTAGCTTCGAGATTCCTGGCTTTTTCTTCCGGCGCTCCGCTGCTCGATCGGCGGAGCGCTTTTCTTGTTCGCTTATAAGATATGTGCATAAATAATGCAACACACGTATAATGGGTGTTCAGGAGGCAGAACACCTATGCCCAGACCGAAGGGGAGCGCCGATCTGTTGGAAGACCGGCGCAGGCGAGCTTTGGCGTTGCTG
>QHYI01000204.1 GCA_003223245.1 Acidobacteriota bacterium | reverse complement strand
GCCTTGGTTGCTAAAAGGCGAGGGGCTTTTCTCATTATCGATGAGGAGCATAGAGCACTTCAGACCATGCTCCGCTGCCTGTCGTTGATTGGATTCGGAGTCGCCACAGGTCAGGAGAACCAACTGGACGTTCCGCTTCTCGAGGCCGCTGTCGAGGTCTGCTAAGTCTCGAGCAATGAACTGGCAGTAGCCGCACTCGAAATTCCAATGGACAAGCAAAACGCGCTTGCCGCAGAAATTCTCAAGCGCGATCGCTCTTCCCTTCAGGTCGGGAAGCGTAAACCCGGGGAAACGGGCATTAAGCGGAAGTTCATCCGGCTCAGTTTCGCCGCTCGGGTGCTCCAGCCCGTTTCCCGCGGCTTTCGCCCTGGCCTCGATTTCGTCCAAACGAAGCAGGATTCGCCCCTGCTGTTTTATCAGTGCGTAGAAACACATCCAAACGCTGATCAAAATTAATGAAAGGAGCACAACAGTCACGGAATCCCTCTCAACTTTGGGCTTTCACTCTGGAAGAAATTTGTCGGCTGATTCTGATCGGTAGGCGAGCAAGGACTTCCACTCGCGTTGCCTTAGACTCTGGCCGGCCGTCATTAACTTCTCAGGCTAGGAAGGGCTCGGTGGTTCGTGATTTGGGCGATCCGAAGTTAAAGCGATCAACCTTTGAGGCCGCATAGTTCATTCGCTCAACGACAAAGGCATCAATTTCGACAGCAGCTGCCTTCCCGAGGATCTCGATGGAAAGGACCAGCCGATAAAGATTTTTCTTCCGCACCAGAATCCCTTCGATTCCCTGCAAAGGACCGCATTTGACTCTTATCCATTCACCGCATTTCAAGAGGGGATGTGGTTCGACGGAGGCACCACTTTCAACGGCTCGTCGAACACCTTCGATCTCAGCCTCCGGAATCTCGGCTGGCTGGCCAGCGGTTGAGACGAGGGCATGTATGCCTGGTGTCGTCAGGATGTCAAGGCGACGCTCAAAGCCTCCTTTGAGAAAGACATAGCAAGGAAACAATGGCAGAGAAAGAAGCTTGGTGCGATCCTTCCAGCGGTGCACAGCAGAATAGAGTGGGAGCAGGGTCTCGAATCCCTTGCTTGTGAGAATCCGTGCCACGGTCTTTTCATGTTGGTGCCGAGTGTAAATCGCGTACCAACCGACGGCGTGGTCGGAAGGACGAACTTCTGAAGTCGTTGCGGTGGAAAGCATATAGCTTCGCCCTGTGACTTACAGGACGTTGTGTCTCCCTCTAAGCCGTAAAGGAAATTTGATTTTTCCTACACTGGCGCTGTGATCCAGGGCTTGAAATACGCCTCGGTCGCCGTCAAATTGTCACTGCGCCTCAAATTAACGTGTCTTGAGGCGCTACACGGGCCAGAGACAAACTAACCAGGGCCGCTGTCGCCCTTCCGCCGCTCACTGGTAATTTCTCTCACTGATTCGCAGCTCATTGCTGCCTTCACTTAAATTCAATCCTTCGAGAACAACCGCGAAACCTTCGTTCCCGACATCACTGGCATGCTCGACGCGAATCACGGTGGCTTCTGTTTTCAGCCGCAGACTGCGCATCCCGCCTTCGAGAGGAAAAAGTAAAACGTCGAGCTGGATTTTGACTCCCACCGGCGGACAGGTCAGACTGAATAGAAATGCTCCCCCCGAACTGACGTCCCGAGTTACTCCTTCTCCGTGCAACCAACCGCCGTTGGCGCTTCGCCATGTAAATACGGCGTCAGCTGCAAGTCGATGACGTACTCGTTTTCTCAGCTCACTTTGCGCCACAAACATTCCGTTTGCTGATTGCCTCGTTCGTGATCTTCCTCGGTTTTCTGAATTCGCTTTTGAAGACTACCGACTAGACTGCGCAGGAACAAGTGGCAGAAAGTCTCCAGTATTTTGGGGGCATTTTTGCGGGACCGCGTGGCGACTCTTGTGCGCAGTATCTTTGGCTCAACCTGTTAGAGTCTTTTGTCCATATCCGCATCGTGGGGAAGCAGCGTGAGTCGATCACCGTGTGGTCAGAGAAAACCCTGCGTCGAGTTCACAAGCTGAAACTGCTGTAAGGCTAAAGCTACTTTTGTCAAAAATCATCGACGGCTGCAAAATTTGTGAAAGAAGAGTTTGGTTTTTCTAGAAACTCTGCAAAAAACAACGAACTTCGCGCCGGTGTAGGTATCTTGGCTGCCAGGAAACCAGCGCACATCGACGAGTGACACAAGGACCACACTTTCTCCGATCACCACGGGTTCAATTTTTCCCACAGCCGTTGTCACGTTTGTCAAATTTCTCTTGCTTTTTAATACGGCGTGCTGCTATAAATTCTCGCCCACCTTCCGATACTGGAGAATTTCCCGATTGCTCAGTCCCGGAAACTTGCATGGATACTGTTCGGCCACAAGCATCCTACCGAGTGCGTGTTTGTATCGCCGACTCCACTCCTATGAGCGCCCAACTGATTGCAGTTGCCTTAAGGCGTCCTAGCAATAAGTTGGATATCTGCGCATTCGCTGGGAACTCCGCCGAGGTATTTCTCGAACTGAGAGAGGCTAGACCCGACGTTGCCCTGATCAGCGCCCAACTGGAAGATGGTCGACTCGCCGGTTTCAAGGTTGTAGATCAGCTGCTCGCCTCGAACTTGAAAATCCCTTCAATAGTGTTGCTGGATTCCGATGAACGGGACCTCGTCGTCGATGCGTTTCGTGCCGGCGCGAGAGGCGTGTTCTGCCGGCGTAGCTCCTTCAATGCGCTTCCGAAATGTATCCGCCGAGTTTATGAAGGCCAGATTTGGGTTAGTAATGCTGAACTAGAGTTTCTCCTCGAGGCGATCATCAGTCTGAGACGATTTGAGATCCATAAAGTAAACGGGAACGTTTCACTCACACCGCGCGAACGGGACGTGGTGCGCCTGGTTGCGGAGGGAATGAGGAACCAAGAGATTGGCGCAGCGCTCAGCCTCCGCGAGCATACCGTGAGGAACTACATTTTCCGGATTTTTGAAAAGTTGGGCCTATCGAGCCGGGTAGAATTGGTTCTGTACGCACTCAACGAAGAAAATTCGGTCGGTGACCAATCTTCTGGCGATCTAGCCGGTAGAACGGCCCGGGACCTACCTGTGGCTAGATATCACTAAGACGCATGTGAATCGAAAGCGGCACCTGTATGTTCCTGGAATTCTACGGGTTGAAAGAACAGCCGTTCGGCGTCACTGCGGACCCGCGCTTCACCTGCCCGAGCAACAGCTACAGTAAAGCGTACAACTCCTTGTCTCGTGGACTCGAAGCCGGATGCGGCTTGTTAGCTCTTATTGCCAAGCCGGGCATGGGCAAAACCACTTTGGTGTTTCAGCTTCTAAGGCAACTCAATCAGACGTCTCGCCCGATCTTTCTATCCCAGACTCTGTGTGATTCCCGTGAGTTCTTGCGCTACTTAGTTCACTCCTTGGGAGTGGACACGGCAGGGCTGGATACGGTTGCAACGTTCGAGAGACTGAACCAGCTTCTGGTGCATGAGCGGGAGGCCGACCGGCGGGTTGTGGTGATCGTTGATGAGTGTCAGAACCTTGACAGCTCTGTGCTAGAAACGGTCCGGCTTCTATCCGACTTCGAAACACCTGAGACGAAGCTCATCCAAATCGTTCTTGTAGGTCAGACCCCGTTGGCGAAGAACTTGTCGAGCCCCCGCTTGGCGTCGCTTAGACAGCGCATATCAATCCTGTGCCGCTTGGAGCCGCTTACGCGGGAAGAAATCCTTCGGTACATCGATCACCGGCTTCAGGTCGCCGGTTATGCCGGAGCGCCGTTGTTCACCAGCGGAGCTCTGGAATGGATTTTGGCGACCAGCGAAGGCATTCCTCGGAACATTAACAACCTGTGTCTCAATGCGCTGCTTGCTGGATACGAAGCAGGGCGCAAGCCAATCGATTTCGATATCGTGGACAAAGTCCTGACCGACCTCGATGTGAATCCGCTGAAGCTGAAGCCCGCGATCAGTCCGCAGCTGCCGCCCGGGCCGCAGCGGACGCCCGTCATTCGTGATTCAGGCACGTTCAGGGGCAATCTGAATAGCAAGCAAGTCAGCTCCCAAGAGATGCAGGAGATTGCGACCAAGGTTGACGAAATTCGGCCGCATCCGGTACCACAGCTCGGTCACACGCAAGCGCCGCTTCTACCGCCAGGATCTCCGCCTCCTTACGCGAACGTTACCAGTCGCGATCATCCGGATCGGAAGCACGCCAAACTGGTCGATAAGCCCGAGGCCGTGACCGACTCTCCCATACGGAAGCCACACGTCACGCCGCCTCTTGCGCCGCCACAGAAGGCGCAATCTGATCCTTGCACCGCGCTGGGTGACTTCCGAGGACAAGAACAACTTGATTCCACTATTGTCGGTAATAACCCGGTTCCGACTGACATGAACTCGAGTTTGCGGAAAATGTCCGAGCCCGTTCGATTGCAAACTCCTGCGCAGCCGATGGCCGTGATTTCTGATCCAGAGATTTCCAGCCCCCGCTGGCGCGGCAAAACCGTTGGTGCGCTGACTCTCGGGGCAGCGCTTACTGGTCTTTTCCTTTTTTCTTTCAGAGTTGGGCCGCGCCGCGAATTTCCCGCCCCCCGCGGCGTGGGAGAGGCATCTGTTGCAGCGCCTCTACCAAGCCCAACGGCTTCGAGCGCCCCAGCCGTCTCGTCAACACCCGTTACCCGACCTCCTGCAACGGATGCGGCGCCTACACGGCCTTTGCTGGCGCCCATGCTGCAAGGAAAGATCGTGCGCATTGTGATTGATCCGGGGCATGGCGGCCATGACACAGGCACGACAGGTCCCGCGGGCTTAATGGAGAAGGATCTTTGCCTGGACCTCGCGCTGCGGCTCGGGCGGATTATAAAGCAGCGCCTTCCGAGCGTGGAAGTCATCTTCACACGAACGAATGATACGTTCATTCCTCTCGAAGAGCGCACTTATATCGCCAACGATATAAAGGCTGACCTCTTCTTGTCGATTCATGCGAACTCAAGCCCTTATCCCGCGGTCCGAGGCATCGAGACTTATTACTTGGACTTGGCAGGAAACACGGAGGTCATGGAACTCGCCGCGCGCGAGAACGCCACAGCGCAGGGATCGGACAGGCTCGAGCGGATGAAGAAGACTGGGCTCGGCGAAGAAATTGAGCAATCAAGAATGCTTGCCGAAGATATTCAAGACTCTCTCAACCGGTTCGCCCAGCGCTCCGCCAGCGGGGCGCAGAACCGTCGCGTGCGCCGCGCGCCGTTTGTGGTGTTGGCCGGAGCGAATATGCCTTCCGTGCTGGCCGAAATCGCCTTTCTAAGCAATCCAGCGGAGGAGCAACTTCTGAAGAAAGGCGAGTACTGCGAGCGCCTGGCCGAAGGCCTCTATCAAGGTCTAGCAACCTATCTCCAGAGCCCCAATAGCCTGACGCATAACCCACCGTCAACGAATCCGGTTGTCGCACCTCAGACTTGAGCACTGTCTCCGAGGAACATGTATCCATCTACAGGAAGGCGCCCATGGGCCTTCAAGGGCGCGACAATCCAACCCGGCGCACCAGATCGGTGAAACGGGGATCGGAATAGAGATTCCTAAAGTATGGGTTATGGGTGCAATTTCTGAAATCATCTCTCAGGGAGCCCAAGCGGAGTCCGGAGCGGGCGGCGAGGAGAGAACAGCAAGCACACAGACGACAGGTCGAGACTTGAATCGAGATCCGTGAAAGGCGATAGAGCCAACGAACGGAGGAGCCAAACCTTGGCCGCTATACCTGCTCCGTCAAGGCGCCGCAGCGTTGGCAGAGGTAGGAACGGTCCCACTTGGAATAATGACGTTTGTAGGTCGAGTGATTGTGCTTCCAGATGAGAAGCAACAGCACTATGAAGATGATGGCTGAAAACAGAGCCGTGAGAGTCAAAGGAGCCGACTGAACCGCCAAAGAATTTCCCCCTAACAGTGTTCGCGTAAAAGACGATCCAGCCGATGGAGAGAGACAGCAGAACGCACCAGCGAATCAACTTTCGATACGACCACTTCACTGGAGGATTTAGCTGCTTGGACAGGGCGGACTGATGAAGCCCTCGCGTGGTCGCCTTTCCGATCATAAAATCTGGGCCACTGCTGCCAAACCCGACAAAATACATTCGAGTGTGGGCATCTGTATAAAAGAGTCCCTCCTGGTAGGCGAGAGAAACTTTTTTGAGATGGGTGCTGTTGCAGTTCGGGCAGCGCAAAGATGCGCCCGAAACGAGGAGACTTCGGGAGGGTTGCACCCAAGCGGTGAACCCATTACGTTCTCTCGCAGCCATGGTTGCCTCCTCTACAGGCGCCTTTGGTTAGGGGCGCGTTGGTGTTGGAGCACCGGCGCGCCCCCCCCGGCCGCCTGCAGCGGATTCAGCTGAGGTGGAACTTGAATGGTCAGCACTTGGTCAACGCTGTCTTTCACCCCTGCGCTCGCTTCTTCCCGAAGCTGCTGGCTCCGCGAATCCGGGCCAGGTGAAGGGTTTCATGACAGCTGGCGCACAGCGTGATCAGGTTTTCCGGGCTGTCGTGTCCAAGCTTGCTGCGCGACTGGATATGGTGAACCTGCAGATTTTCCGCGGCGCCGCAATTCTGGCAGCGCCAATTATCCCTGGCGAGAACCTGCTGGCGGAGAGCTTTATACGCCTCGGGATCCAATCGTAACCGCGGCCGTTTAGGCTTCAAGCACGACACAACGAGCCTGCAATCTCGTGCCGGAATTGGTTTTGCTGCTCCAGCGGCAATAATCCGTAGATCTGGTGCAGTGAAAGCATCAGGACCTCGGAATTTCCTCCGTCCAGGTTGGCTCCGGCCAAGAAATCCGCACAGATCATCTCTAAGCAGTAGCCGCGCGATTTGCTGCTTCCTAGCATGAGCCCGGCAGTTTCCAGAGCCTGCTCGACCACGGCCAATTGGCTCTTGTACATTTTGAAATAGAGCAGTTCCCAAGGTTCAGTTTCTCGGCCGGTCAAGTGTTTTTCCACTTCCCCTTTAAATTCTTCCTTCGGCAGTGAGGTGGCCTTGTGCAACCAGGTTGCACAATCGAACTCCTGTCTGTCCCGGCGCGCCACCTTGGCGAGTTCGACCGCTTTGCTCCAACCGACCTCACGCAGCGCGTGCTTCGGAACTTGCGTCAAATTCTCGTGGATCGCCATCAGGTAGTACGCCTTCCTGCGCGAATCGGGAAAGCGCTTCTCTAGGTACTCGTCGAACGACTTCAGGTTCTCTAGCCTCCAGTATTGACCCGTTCGGACTTCGCAAAGATATCGCCCTAACTCCACGAATCGCACGTCCCTTTCCCGCTCCTTCGTCTTCTCCCAGCGCAAAATCTCGTCAATCCTCTCGAGCACCAGAAAGGCCCGTTTACGATTGAGCTTTGGCGCCACGAGCGGCCTCCCGTTAATCCGCAAGCTCATCAAGCCAATCAAGGTCGCTCCCTCCCGCTTTTCGGATGAGGTTCGCCGCTACGAGCTGGTCGTTGCCAAGGCAGAGTCCCAAGTGCGGGCAGCTCATACATCCGTTCCGAGGAAACCGAATGCCGCTGTGCGGATTGAAGTGCCCCGCCTCAATCTGGTTTATTGTTGTTTCTACTAATCGACCAAATTCCTGGCGCTGCTCTTCGGAAATCGTGGCCCTCAAGTACTGGACTTCCGGAGCTTGCTTCCGAACAAAGACAACCAGCGCGGCTTCGGAAATTCCGCTGATCCACGAATAACAGATCAGTTGGGGATCAAGTGAAAGCAAGCCCGCCGGCGCTTCCGGATATCGGCTGGTCGTTGTCTTCCAATCGATGAAGCACCGTACACCGTCGACTTCACCGATCGCGTCTAGGTAGGAAACAAACTCGTTGCCGCCGGTGAGAGCGCAGAGCTTCTTTATTTGGAGATGCTGGTCAGGATCAGGAATTCGGACGCGGTTATCCTGAGCAAATCTTTCGAGCAAATGGATTCCCTGATGTAGCAGGCGATCCCAGGTCTCTCCCTTCTTGTAATCAAAGGCTGTGTTGCGATAAGCCCCCCATTCGCGAAAGAGCGAGGCTCCACAATCTTCTTCGCGAAAGCAGGCTCCCAAAGCGGTCTCAAAGCATCGGCCGAAAGCCATGGCCGCGCGAGTTTCCTTTTCTTGCCACCCATCCAGATAGCGGTAGCGGTAACTCCGCGGACAGCGGAGATATTGAGCGATTTGGGTGTAGCTATAGATCATTTCTAATTCCCCTTCCGTCGACGGGGGGCAGGGAAGTGCAGTCGAGAGCCTCCCAATCCGCCTCGGGGGCGAAGGCTTCGAGGTTTTGATAGCACCGTCCGTTCAGGGTTGTGTAGGAAGTCCGAAGGACGCCGCGGAGATTGAGGAGAGCCTTGGTATCGACGCGGTCATTTTTGAGGAGCTGCGCATCGTATCCAAAGTCTCGGAGAAACCAGTTCAGTTTCCAAAGTGCCCGTTCCGTGCAGTACAACCGGCCGGAGAATGACCGACCCTCGAAAGACTTGGGTTCCAGAACGCCGAATCGAAATTCCACAAACGGCTTTTGTG
>QHYI01000083.1 GCA_003223245.1 Acidobacteriota bacterium | reverse complement strand
CAACTTCAGCGCAGCAAACTTCCCGGCGCGCGGCCACTCTCCGAAAGCGGGATCGAACGGAACGGGCTGAAGGTCGGGACTCCCGCGCCTGCGTTTCGCCTTCCGGATCTCCAGGGACGCATGATTTCGTTGGCAGAATACCGAGGTCGGCGCGTGCTCCTGGTCTTCAGCGATCCTCAGTGCGGACCTTGTGACGAACTCGCCCCGCATTTGGTCCGCTTGCACGAAAAGCATTCCAATAACGGCTTGGCCCTGATTCTTGTCGGACGGGGCAATTCAGAGGAGAACCGCCGTAAGGCGCAGCAGCACGGGTTTCAGTTTCCCATCGTGGTTCAGGAAAAGTGGAAGCTTTCGAAAGAATACGGAATTTTCGCCACGCCCGTAGCTTTTCTGATTAGAGAGGACGGCGTGATTGCTAGGGACGTGGCAGTCGGCAAAAACGCTATTTTGGCCCTTGCCGGGGACGGCGTGGGCGCATCAGAGGAGGA
>QHYI01000147.1:44840-101003 GCA_003223245.1 Acidobacteriota bacterium | reverse complement strand
ACGGTCATTGAATCCATTGCGTCGGATTGATTTCCGTTCTGCTAGCCAAAGGCGCCACCCAAGAGGCTCGGTTTAGTTCTTATTGCCGTCTTTTGCCGCCGCGACCAATCGCTAATTTATTAGAGGGAAACAAGATAACTTGAGCGGGCGATGGGAATCGAACCTATCGCCAATTTACTAAGTCCCGTTGAATCAGTTGGCCTTACACTCCTCGAAGACCGTATTGGGGTATAAAAAAAGGGGATTTTGCGCCCAAGTTGCGCCCAAATTTCCCCATCGCCCAAATGGTTTGGGCGATGTGAGCAAAGCCAAAAAGTCGCTTGGATTTGGGCGCAATTGGGCAGTCTCCACGCCACGAATTTGATGGCCAGTCCGATCTATGCTAATCTTACTGGTAAGAGCGGAGGCCACACTACAAATGGCACCATACGCCACTACAAAGCTATCCTCAAAAGGCCAAGTGGTCATTCCCGAAGACGTTCGTAATGACCTCGGCCTCAGCGAGGGCGACCAATTTGTTGTTATCGGTCAAGGGGATGCCGTCATACTGAAGGTCATCACGCCGCCCAAACTTGAGGAATTCCAAAAGCTGTTGAGCCGAGCTCGTGCGGAAGCCAAAAGACTAGGAATCAAGAAAGCAGACGTGAAATCTGCAATCGCCAAGGTCAGGCGCCGCGCGAAGTGACGATCAAGGCTATCCTCGACACAAACGTCGTAATTTCAGGAATCTTCTGGAAAGGTCCACCCTTTAGGATTCTGGAAGCCTGGCAGGAACAGCGCTTTCGCCTTGTGATCTCG
The DNA here is from genome assembly GCA_003223245.1 of Acidobacteriota bacterium. GTDB lineage: Bacteria > Acidobacteriota > Terriglobia > Acidiferrales > UBA7541 > Acidiferrum. Next base: position 100,205 of record QHYI01000147.1, on the reverse strand, counting down.
GTGCCGATCCTAGAGGAATATCGGCGCGTCTTGGCCGAAATGGTAGGAGAGCATTTCTCCCCTGTACCTCATTCGATCCTCGGGCTCATAGAGCTTCACTCGGAGATGGTCGAACCCGTCTCTTTCGCAAAAGCAGTTTGCAGCGATCCCGATGACGACAAATTCCTTGAAGCCGCAGTTGCTGCCAACGCCGACTACGTGGTCAGCGGCGATGCGGCTTTATTGCGCGTAAGAGGTCATCGAGGCATCGGGATCGTCAAGCCTGCGGAGTTTCTCAAATTGCTTTCCCGCTGAACGGCCTTTTTCCAAAGCACTCGCTATCGTGCGTCCTGCCGAAGGCGGCTCGCGCTTGAATGCCTATCGTCCTGGCCAATTCCAAGTGGGAATATCCATTTCCCTTAATCCAGAAATCGTGGTTTCGCCAAACGTCTTTTCGAGCGTTATGGAATGGCAGCCGGGCTGTTGGACGAGTGCCTCGATTAACCTGGATGCATGCGTGACAACTATAATCTGCGATTTTTTGGCCGCCTGCCCTATTAGGCGTGCGAGTGGTGCGAGTAGATCAGGGTGCAAGCTCGTCTCCGGCTCATTCAAAACCATCAATGCTGGAGGCCTGGGTGTTAGAAGGGCAGCAATCCAAAGGACATATCGAAGCGTTCCGTCCGACAATTCTGCGGCGCTCAACGGTCTGAGCAGACCATGCTGCTCCATCGTTAACGCAAATCTTCCGTCGTCGCTCACCACTGAAAGAGCACTACCTGGAAAAGCGTCCGTCACCGCTGCGACGAGTGCGTCCCAGTCGCCAACCTCCCGGATTGTTTGAACCGCTGCTGCGAGATCTGCCCCGTCGTTGGCGAGGATAGGGGTTCGGGTACCAATCTGGGGCGAGCGCGCAGGTGCTTCTACATCGGTTCTCAAATGGTCGTAAAAGCGCCAAGCTCGAATGGATTCCCGTAAGAGGAGCATCTCCGGCGCGTGCCGGGGATCGGCTACCTGAGTCATCATGCTGTCGAAGGTGGAGAGGTTCTTCCTCACGAGGTTCCAGCTTCCCTGATCATCGCGAACGCGAATAAGCGGTCCTTGCCGGTCAACTAGGGTGGTAGAAGGACGGAGCACCGGCCCATGCCAGATGCACTCCCGTTTTATCTCGGGATCGAGACAGAACGCGGATGGACTGTCCTTTCCTTGTGGCGGTAAACCCAAGTCAATGAGATACCCGAACTCATCACCTGCAAAGCCAAGGCGGAGGTTAACGGGCTGCTTCCGAGAAGTACCCTGTACGGGAATCTCTCCCTGACGCATCCTGCGCGAAATAGATTCTGGCCCGGCCCAGAGCGTTGACTGCAATCCGCCCTCTCGTGCCAGCGATGGCACGACCCTACCTTGTGCCGTGTCAGCGAGAAGTCGCAGCGCGCGATAGAAGCTCGATTTTCCGCTTCCATTCGCCCCTGTAATCACGTTCAGCCCTTTGAGGGGAACGATTAATTTCCGCAAAGAGCGATAGTTGGAAATTGCTACGGCCGTGAGCATCGGTGAACATTATAGTTACAAGGCGTGGCACTTTACGTTACGGAGCGATCTTGTTCTACCTCCGCGGCTCCGAGCAGTTTGGCATTCAGCGAGCCACCTGTGAATAGCATCTCTTCCAGGGCGGCATCGAGGGCTTGCGGCTTAAGCGCAGCACTCCCGCCATTCTGGAGACAATACTGGGCAGACCTCCGCATCAGCTCCTTAATAAAAGCCGCGCTCGCGTTCTTAGTCTTTTTGACCACAAGCTCCACAGCTTCGTCAGTAAGTGCGAGTCCGCACGCGTAAAGTCCAACCAGTTGCCTGCGGCCTTGCTCATCTGGCAAAGGGAATTCAATCGCCTGGTCAATCCGGCCAGGTCGCGAGGGCAATGCTGCCTCCAAATGCTCGGGGCGATTCGTGGTCAGGACGAATAGAACGGCTGCATCTTCACGGAGACCGTCCATTTCATTTAGAAGTTTGTTCAGCAGGCTTTCGTCGCACGGCCCATACATTTCTTCCCGCTTACGAGCAATCAAGTCGACATCCTCGATCACAATCATGGCTGGCTGAAGAAACCTCGCGAGTTGGAAGTAGTGGTCCAAATAGGCTACTTGTTCGGATGTAATGAGCAACGTCGTGTGGTCTGGAAGCTGACTGGCCAGGTAGTGAATGGTGTGAGTCTTGCCTGTGCCGGGCCGTCCGTAGAACAGCAATCCCTTTTTGATCGGAAGGCCGAGTCTTTGTAATTGCTCCCGTTGCTCGATGAAGCCACGAATGTTTCGATCGAGAAGCCCCAAGGTTTTCTCTGGGAGAACAACATCCTCTCGACGGACGGTCCGAAGCTTGTGAACGCGCAAATTGCCAGTATCGCCGCTATATCTGTGTGTCACCTCAAACGAAATGACCTTACCCTTGAAGGAAGCCGTTGATCTGACCAACTCCTCGACTTCTTTTAGTAGTCGGCGTGAGAGATTCGCCCCGACTTCTCCCGGCGGGACGGCAATTTCCAAATGCGCTCCACTTGTCTGTCCATAACGTTCTGCAGGGCTCAAAAGCAGCGCAAACGGCGTATTTTCCGCCCGCGACAGCCACAGTCCTTGGCGTAAACACCGCGCAGGCAAGGGATCTCCGATGTCGATTTCTTCGTACTGCATCGGAGCGATGATTGCTGGGTCGTGGACATTACCCATCAGATTCGCAAACGTCAACGTAGAGTGATCATACTGTCTATGGAAGCCGAACTGTTGCGTGCCCGATCCCCCAGGCAATAACTTCTCAAGAGCAGTTTGCAAGTCCACCCGCGCGCTGGTTGGGAACATACGACTCGCGCTCACTAAGTTGTGGAGGCGGTATCCGCCAAAGTGTTTTCTTAGAGCAGTTTCCACAAGTTGCAAGCCAGTCTTTTTCTTTCTTTTCATGTGACCCTTATTTCGAAAATTGATGCCTGACAAAATTCAGTCGAGTAGGTGGATCAGTTCAATGATCCGTGATTCCGGCTCGAAAGTGGAATTCTTTTCCCATATAGATTACGCAATGACAAATGTCATTTGGATGGCTTGAAGCTCCTGGCCACCGATTACAAGCCCTTCGACCGCTTTAGCGGCTCGACGCGGTTTCCAACGGTTGCACGTCGCGTTCGACCTTGGCCGCGAGTTCGTCCTGAGCAACCTCCAGGTCGTAGCGGGTTTGGAGATTCATCCAGAAAACCGGTGCGTTCTTAAAGTAACGGGCCAGCCTCAGAGCGGTATCTGCGTTGATACCACGGCGCTCGCCCACGATGTCAGCGATCTGCGTGACCGGCACGCACAGGTCCAAAGCCAGCTTGTTCATGCCGAGGCCCAAAGGCTTCATGAATTCCTCGTGCAGAATCTCGCCAGTATCCACTGGCTTCAGTTTCTTCCCCATCTTCTCTCCTAGTGGTAGCCCACAATCGAGATCGGGACGTTTCTCCGATCAGGAAAGGCTCCAATATCAACGGGCGATTCCAACGATCTTTCAGCGATGTCAAGTCCGCCGAAATGTCCGGTTTTCTGCGTGGTCTCCGATCATAAAAACGGACAGCATTATGAGACACTTAGACTCATCGCATGTCCAGCGTGTGAGGCAAAAAGTCCGCTAATAGGTCCCTGGAGGATGGTTTAGACGGCCCGAGACTCTCACTTGACGACAAAACGCGCCGGCGGCAACGAGGCCCGCGCTTCGGGGTTGTAGTAATCGTAGAGAACGGATTCCGATGACTGTGCCGTCATTGCAAATCGAGGCTTGAACGTAAAGGAGAATGTCGTGCCTCCGGCTCGCGGCCAAAGGTAAAAGACCGCGCGATCCGGTTGAACTTCGTAGCTCTGCAGGTCCCAACCAGAACTGGAGACCGCAGAGTTGAGAGAAGCGCGGTCCACATCGGCACCCGGAGGCAAGCCCACCTCAGCCAACATCATTCCGTATCCGCGGAAACCGACGCGCTCGGCATGAACGGTGCATTGAATCAAATCACCGACGGAAGCCGCAGAGCGATCGAACTTGACCGAGTAACGCAAGGACTCTGCGTCGCCGCTCGGAACGGAGGAGCCGATAACGGTGGGGTCGGTCCAAGGCAAGTAATAGCTAGCGTTGACGTAAGCACTGGCGTGGGCTGACGTGCCGCTCCGAAGCTCAATAGTGTGCTTCCCTGGCGATAGGAATGGCGTGAGGTCGGCGCGTTGTGGCGTGAGCTGGCGGGCATCTGACGACGAGGAGAGAGCGGGGCCGGGCTTTCCATCGACGAAGATGCGCAGGGGCACGCGCGACGCATCAGGCGAGCCAGCTTCCAATTGCCGAATCAGTGTTTGCAAGACATCGACCGTCGCCTGCGTCGAATACCAGACTCCGTATTGGTCCTTGTTCTTCAAGAGAAAGAGCGTGCCGCGGCTCAGAGCGCGGTCAAGTTCCGCTGAGGAAGGGCTCTGTTGCCTGGCGATGGCAAGTGCGTCAAGGACGAGAGCCGTGGTTTCAATCCTGCCTGTGTAGCCCCAGCCGTAGAAGATTGTGTTGTGGTGCAGGTCCCAATAGCTGGTTTCGCCCTCGGTGCGCTCCAGCGATAGGAGAGTGCGGATTTCCTGCGAGGCATCATCGCGGGCGGCGAGCTTAGCCTGAATAATTCATGTTTTTGAGACACGAAAAGCCTCTTTCATGGTAAAAAGCCGTTGTCGACGCGGTTTTGAGACCAATCCAGAGGCTTTCGATGAACGAACATACCACAACACAGTGTTTACTGTTCCCAGAAATTTTTGATCGCTCGGTAGTCGCCAAGTTCGATCAATCGCAAGGCAGTTCCGATGGGGGTGCGGTGTTACTCAAAGCCGCGGACCGAGGGTTAGGTCTAACGGCTGCGTTGGCGGCTTGTCTCAAAGACGAGCGGCAGGCGGTCAAGGTCGACCACGAACTCGAGGAGCTCCTCACGCAGCGCATCATGGCCATCGCCTGCGGCTACGCAGATGCCAACGATGCCGCAAAGCTGGCTTCCGACCCGGTGCACAAACTATTGGTCGGTCGTGATCCCGTGGAAGGAGAAGATTTGGCCTCGCAGCCGACCCTCTCGCGTTTTGAAAATGGTGTGGGTCGTAAAGAGTTGTTTCGTATGGCCGAAGCATTGGCCGACACGGTGATCGAACGACATCGTAAACGACTGAAGGGTCGCGCCCGTCTGATCACTATAGATCTGGATCCAACTGACGATCCCACATATGGTGCTCAACAAATGAGCTTTTTTAATTGGCACTATGATAGCTACTGCTACCTGCCGATGGTGGGGTTCGTGACTTTTGACCAAGAGGCCGAGCAGTATCTGGTCACCGCGGTGTTGCGTCCGGGGAACGCCCCCGGCTCGGCAGGAGCCGTGGGCATCCTGCGCCGTCTGATCGAGCGGCTGACGGAAGCTTTTCCGAAAGCCAAGATCCGGGTGCGTTTGGATGGTGGCTTCGCGGCTCCGGAAGTTTTGTATTTTCTGGATTGCGAGCCGAAAGTGGAATACCTCGTCAATTTCGCGTCCAACGATCCTGTGACATTCTGCTGCACCTCGCTAAGTGTTTGAAAATATTAGAAAATCGGAAATCAAATCTCAGTTTGCGGGCGTCAAGATTCCACAGCTGGCGCCTCCGGCTCAGAGAACCCCATCAACTCCAGCGTGCGCTCGTCGCGAAACTGAGCTCCGCGTGGATGACGGCGACTCTTGATATCCATCACGGCTCGCCGGACATTCGGAGCTTCCACGGTCGCGACCGGAATCTGCCACGGTGCTCCTGGCACCACTTGCGTGGCTGGAATGGTTTTACGCTGAATCAAGTGCCGCACCGCGGTGACACTCACTCCCAACCGTCCGGCAGCTTGCTCGAGCGTGAGACTGTCCGCCGTGACACGACTCGCATCGTAGGCGGGCAGTTGATGGTAGTTCCGCAGCGCGCGCACCTTCACTTCGCTCCAGCCATTGCCCGCACCGGTTCGCATCCCTAAACGATTCAGAGTGGAAGCGATCTGCTCGTCGCTGAACTGACCCGCCATTTGTCGCACCACTTCCACCGCCTCCGGCTTCGTGCAATTACGATGCCGGCCGATAGCGTTCTTCTTGATCCGCAACTCCGAATGACGACCTCCGGCCCAGTGCAAGAGTAGGACAATCTCCTGTTTCTCCTTGTCTATGTCCGCGACAATCTCGCGGATCAAAATCCGCACAATCCGCTGCTTCAAGCGCATGTCCGTCGAGGGAGCATTCCACACGGCCGGAAGATCCTGCGCCAGGCTCAACAGCACTTCTCTGGACGGAATCGAAACCGCCTGTGGGTCGCTCCCGAGTGTCTGCAGCTTCTTCTCCAAATCTCGTACCTTCTGCAAAGCCGCATTCCAGCGAGCTTCCAGCTCTGCGGCGACTAACCGTTGCTCCGGATCGACCGCTTCGTAGCGCCGCTCCGCCAGTCGGGCTTCGTAGTGAGCCTGCTCCAGCTCCATCTCGGACGCGCGCTGGCGTGCTTCTTGCTGCTGCCTCATCTGCTCGGCCGCTTGCAACGCCGCCTCGACGGCGTTGCCTCCGATGGCTTCGAGCACCTCCTTTGCGACCGCCTCGTCTGGCCGCCAACTCCCGAAAGAAATACACCGACAATCCTCACGCGCATTCGCTTGTGCATCGCGGCAGCAGTAGCGTCCTTGTATATGGAGGCTTCTGTATTCCACGCGCAGCATCCGACCGCACCGCCGACATCGCAACAACCCGGCGAGCAGGGCGCGTCCTCCCCGCGCCGCCTTTGGCTCCATGTGTGATTTCATGTGCGCGTTGGCCGCAATCATCGCTTGATTCTTCTCGTATTGCTCCCAGGAAATGTACCCGGGATGATGATCGCGAATCAACACCATCCATTCGGCGCGTGGTTTGCAATGCCCTCTGGTCCTGTGTGCCCGCCCTTCCACGATCTGCATTCGCGCTTCCGTCTTGCCGAACGCATACGCTCCCGCGTACAGAGGATTCGTCAGTATCGCCCAGATGGTGTGATACAGGGGCAGCTTCCACCCCAGACGGCGCTCGCCTCGCCCTGAAGGAATAGCCGGCAAAGCGATCTTCTCACGGCGGAACCACAACGTCACTTGCCGGACACTGCCGAGCTCAGTGAACTTGTTGAATACCAGATCAATGCTGTCTTGGATCCGACGATCCGGGGCCATCTCCATCTTGCCGTTCTCGCTCCAGCAGAAGCCCACGGGAAGATAAAACTGCAGTTCGCCCCGCCGGGCCTTTTGGCGGATGGCTTCGAGCGATCTCTGCCGCAGCAGGCTCAGTTCAAACGCTGCCATCTCTCCTTTCATGCCCAAGAGCAACCGATCATTCACCAGATTCGGATCGTAGACTCCATCGAAATCCACCAACACCGCGCCCACCAGGCCGCACATCCAGATCAGATGGTGCCAGTCACGGCCGTTCCGCGCCAATCGCGAAGCCTCGATGCAAAATACGGCACCGACCTCACCGGTGCAGACTTCCGCAACCAGGCGCTGAAATCCTCGGCGCTCCACCAATCCGGACCCCGTGCGTCCCAAGTCCTCGTCGATCACCAGGACGTCGCGAAAACCGAGGTCGCGTGCTTGGTCGGCCAAACCATATTGCCGTCGTTGACTCTCTTGGTTGTGAAACACTTGTTCGGGGGAAGACTGCCGAAGGTAGACGATCGCCCTCCGTTTCAACCGTTCATTCGTGAGTTTCGGATTCATTCGGACCTCCTCCTCCGGGCGTGCCGGGAGCGGCGGCGTTGATGAGCAGCTCGACCAGAGCGAGGGCGAGTTCGTGTTGTTCGTGCGACGGAAGTTCGGTCGGCCTGCGATCGAGCAACGCGAGATTGAGTTGCGAACGGACGGACTTCGGATGCGATTTCACGCTTTTCCTCCTGCGATAGCGGCGATGTGGCTGAAGCTTTATCGCAGGGGCTGGATTTTTGCAAGCTGCTTAGGAGATCGCGGAGGTCGCTGAGCGCCTCAATGGCGATGGCGGGTGGACCCACGGAAAATGCGGTGCATTCGGAGCTGAACATCCAAGCGGGAAGAGAACGTGATGTGCGATCCGGTAATTCACAGAATAGATATTCCCCGTGTCCGTGTCGGTCCCTCTCCCGCTTCACAACACGAAGAGCCTGTCCAAAGAGCGGATGCCAACGATAGCGAACCGTGACGGTCTCCAGAACGTATGCATTATGTGATGGGCTCCAATGCGGTGTTGGAGCGAAAAGCGGAGTCGGCCATGCAACGGGCCCGTCGTGCTTCGGAGAGCTCGCAGCAAACCGAGCATGTTTACGGCGAGTGTCAGTACCGCACGCGCAAGACCTGGCCGTGGAAACGTCGCGTCATTTATAAAGCCGAGGTGGTGCGGGCGGAGGGTAAGAAACCCAAAGACAATCCGCGCTTCGTGGTGACCAACATGAAGCAGAGTCCGCGATGGCTCTACGAGGAGGTCTACTGTCAACGAGGTGACATCGAGAATCGAATAAAGGAACTGCACTATGGAATGGAGATCGGCCGCACCAGTTGCACAAAATTCTGGGCCAACCAGTTCCGCGTGTCGATGACTGCTGCGGCCTACGTGTTGATGCAAGAGATGCGCTTAGGTTTGGCTGGCACAGCTTCCGCCCGGGCACAGGTCTCCATCTTGCGAGAGCGTTTTCTGAAAATCGGAGCTCGGGTGGTGACTTCAGTACGTCGGATCGTGCTGCACTTACCTCAGTCCTTTCCTTATCTCAATAACTTTCATCGTCTGGCCTTGAGCTTGGGCGCGCGAAGTGGGTAGCTTCCTCCTTACCCCGCGCTAGGAACTTTTGACTTGTTGCGTGCTACTTGAGGTGTCTCCATTTCTTGTCTTCTGTCCGCCTAAGCGCTTTAGAATCAACTCGCGATTCAACAAAATTCTCACCCTTGTCAACTGCCGTCTTGAAGTGAAGAAGAACAACAAAAAATCGATCGCGAAGTCAGTTTTCACGAATAATGTGGGTTAGCGAGTGCGATGAGAGCGATGTCGTAAGGGTCGGAAGTGGCACGAAAGTGTTTGGAAAAATATGCGATGCCATTTCGTACGCCCTGGCGTTCCGCATCGATATCTTTTTCGTCAGGCTTGCGACGTTGCAGATCGCGGGCGAGTGCTTCGACTACGTAGGCGGTGAGGTATAGCCCGGAGCCTTCCAAGTATTTGCCGTTCGAGTCTTTTTCCATCCAACCGCCCTGCGGTGCGGTTTGCTGGAGCAACCAGCGACGGGCGGCTGCGACCACGTCGGAATCCACTTCAATGAATTCGGAAGCTTCCGTGAGGAAACGAAGTGCGTATGCAGAAACCGAGAGTTCGGGCTGGCCCTTGCCCCAGAGCGAGAATCCGCCACTCGGTTCACGGTAGCGGAGCAGCTTCGCGTAAGCCAGATTGAGATAGTGGCGCGCCCGTGCATCCAGCGAAGAAACCGGGAGCTGCCGAGACTTTTGAAGCTGTAGCCAGAGAAGGCTCGGGTAGGCGGAAGAGATCGTTTGCTCCGCGCAGCCGTAGGGCCGCTCCATGATGCCCTCGATGGCGTCGCTGACATGAGCAACCAGGTTTGGGTAAAGGACGAATTCGGCTTCCACTGAGCCAGGAAGAGCGCCTTCAGGGATTTCCACCGACAGTGAAGTGTCGCCGATGAAAATTGAGCTCGCTTGAACAAGCCGTTGCTGGCCGTCAGCGTGGATGCGGAGCTTCTTTTCGATGGCGTCGCTGTCATTTGCTGAGGAGCGGTTGAACGCAGTGAGACGCTGCTTGGCCTCTTTCATGGGACGTGCAGCGCGGAAGGAGAACGTTTCCTCAGCGTAATCTCCGGCGGCGACGTTGATGTGAGCTGTATGCTGGGAGAGAACTTCAGACCACGGCTCTGCGGCCCAGTCGAGAGAAACGTCTTGCGGCTTGTCGAGGTAATTGCGAACTGTGACGGGCAAATGGAGTTCGTCTCCTACGGTGAGAACTTTGGGCGGTTCGAGTTCGACGAAAAACGGCAGGAAGGCGCGTAGGTCCGCGGAAGCCGTGGCAACATGTCCATCCAGCGTGGATGCAATGACGGAGACCTTCCAGGTGGTGATGCTGTCGGCGAGAGGAACTTTTACGGTTGCATGACCAGCCCTCCCGGTAAGAATTTCCGGCTGCCACAGGAGCGTTTCCGGGAAATACTCGCGCAAGCGCGGCGTGGCAATGGGCATCTTGATTTGGCCGGAACCGGCGCCGGATTTCGTGGTTAACGTCAATCCGGGCGCAAGCGCTGCGACCTGAGATGCCGAGGTTTGGAGTCTGACATTTTCCGCTGCAACTTCGACCGTCTGCGTCACAGCTCCAACTCGGAGCGTGACTTGGACATCCGTCGCATTGCTGGAAAGCACTGGAATAGCAGTTAGAACATATGATTGAAACCCTGCGCTCTCCGCAAGAAGGCGATAGGTGCCAGGAGGAAGATTAGAGAGCAAGCAAACGCCCTGATCGTCCGCCGTCCCGTCATACGCGACACCGGTCGCCTCATTGGTAAGAGTGATTTTAGCGTTGGAAATGACTGCGCCAGATTGGTCCTGTATAAGAACACGCACGGCGCCGGAATTGCCGCTGTAAATGGGCTGCGGCTTTTGCGGGACCACAGTTTTGCCAGTAGTGCCGCCAGACTCCTCTAAGAACGGCGAGGCGAATTTAGCCAAAACAAAATCGTCGGCTGTATTGGCCGTGAGGTCTGGGCCATCGCTGACGATGCTGATCGCCTTCGCAGTCCGGGAAACCGGCGTCTGAGATGTGCTGATATTCTGCCCGTACGCGCGCAGCGCGATTTTGTCGCTATACCCTGTTTCGACTGTCGGCACGATGCGATATTGCCGACCCCAAGGATCGCGAAGAGCATCCCAGTCGATTCCGTGATCCGCCATCCCTTTGCGGAATTCCTCCTCGGTTTCGGGAAAATGAGCGGAAGTCTTGGCACTTTCGAAGAGCGCGTCGGAAATTCGCTGAGCCATTTCGCCAAAATAGGGCATGTTCTGAACCGACACGACCAAGTCGTCCCAATCGTCGGTGGGATCGTTGGAGCCTGACCGAAAGCGTCTGTCCGGCCCGGCGCTCACGACTTTGATCGTGTAGTTTTCGCGGACGACTTCGAAGAGAAAATGATAGGGCGTGCCCCAGGGATCGATGAAAGTGGAAAGTGAAGTGTGCTCTTGGGCACAGGCTGTTTCGAGTGTGGCCTGATCGCGGATGTAGCTGCCCATGCGGGCGTGATACGAATCAACGATGCCGCGAAGGCGCTGCGCTTCATGCTCGAAAAATGGCCGAGAGAGGCTCAGCGCCGTGAAATCGTCGGAACTGCTGAGAATCTTGTCAGGTCCCTCGCTGCGAAATTCGAGGACTTCGTTCACCCATTCATAGGTCCGTCGAACGTGGTAAGGGCGGCCCCACGGATCCATGAGGTGGGAAGCATCGATTCCCTTTTCCCTAAGGAGGGTTGCATACTCCACGTCATCTGCCGGGAAATGGCCCGTGTCGGCGAAATGCTCTTGCAAAAGTTTGGTAACCGGATCGAGTGCGGAGTGAATCTGCTTTTGAAAAACCTGGTCGAGGTAGCGTGGGTTATCCGAAGATTCCATGCGGAAGGGAGCGCCACCCTGACTGAAGAGCAAAGCTTCCGCCACCAGTTCGAGGTCTTGAGGAACGGCAGCATCCGGCTGGCGATTGAGGAGTTTTCCAACGGAGACTCCTCCGATTGAGTCGCTCTCTTCGTCCAAAGAGCGAAAGCCAAGGCGAGGGTCAAACCGCTCGTACCCGTCGGTGAATAGGCTGGCCTCGGTACGGGCGAGTTCTTCAACCGCTTGATCGTAAACCAACAGACCGAGGACGCCTTCAACGGGATCACCTTCGGGGTCACGCACGCTGAGGTTCACTGTCGCCGCCTCGCCGGGGCGATAAGTGGTCCTGACTGGTTTAACGTCCAGTTGAAGATTGCTCGGCTTTGGAACAACGACGGACGCACTGGCGGTGCGTGAGTACATCGCGTACGGCTCGACTTCGACATTGAGCGGATAGGCCGCAAGCAAGAGTCTGCCTGTGAATTGCTCATTCACGGGAAACGTGACGCGGCCCGAAGTATGGGAGAGCTTGAGTTCCTGGGACGCGAGAATGGCTTGCGTTTCAGTTTGGATGACTTCGACGCCGACGCGGACTTGCGGTACCGAAGATTCGACTTCAGCTTCGATTGGATCGCCCGGTTTCAAAATGGCCTTCACGGGAGTGATTCGCAGAGCTGGTTCTTCCTGCAGCGAATAGGATTCGAGGTGGCGACCGGTGCGCCCATCCGGGCTTTTTGCTTCCAGGGCGACATAGATGCGGTCGGTACGTTTGTTCTCGTCGTTCCTTTGATTTCGAAGCGGCTCGGAGGAACGGACTCGGGCGATGCCGTATCGATTCGTACGTACCTGTGCCGTGGCAAAAGGCTGGGCCGCCGGTTTTGACGATCCAGCGCCGGCGGGATCCTGGGTGTACAGCTTGACGAGGACGTCGACAGTCGCGGGAGTCCCGTCTGCCAGAGAGCTCGAAATGTAAAACACAGGCCGGAGGCCGACCGGCAGTACTCCGCCGGTGTTCAGCACATAAAGGTGAACCGCATCGCGGGAAATGCGTACATCGAAATGGCGCTCCTGGGTCCGCCGGGACGAGGAATCGGTCACGTAAGCCGCGTATCGAAGGTCCTCAAAGCGCTTCCAGTCAGTGTCACGTAAGTCGGCATGGTCCTTGGAAAGGTCCAGGGTTGCGTGAAATTCATTCTTGGCATCTAGTTCGCCTTCCTGCACTTGTCCTTGTTCCGTTTCCCATTTCTGATCGCTGTAGTTCCACTGGCGCGAAGTTTCACGAACAATCCGCACGCGGCCTCGAAGAACAGGCTTGCCAAACATATAGCTGGCACTGACGGTGAGATCAGCATTCTGGCCTTGGAGATAGAAAGGCTTGTCCGTCACGACGTTTACGGTGAAGGTGGGAAGCTCATAGCGGCTTATGCGGACGAATTGGCCTCCTTCCAAATCCCTGCTATCGGCGTCGCCCGCGATATCGGCGGACACGCGGTAATTGCCCAGTTTTTGAGATGAGGGAATGCCCCAATCGACGGAAGCAATTCCGAAGCGCGAAGTTTGCGCATCAGCCGAAAACACGACAGTGGCATCGGGACCGTGGACGGCGAAGCGGACGGGCTGCTTGCCCCAGGCGTGGCGCTGGTCATCGAGGACTAACGCACGCATGTGCAGGGTTTGATCAGGCTGGTAGAGAGGCTTGTCCGTAGACAGCAGAATGGCCGCTCGGCGCCAAAAGTGAAGTGTTGAAGTCAGGGAATTATGGAAATAGCCCCTCGTCCCTCGGATTTCGAGATCGACTTCTTGGTCTTCACGCGCACCTGCCAATTCGGGAAGCTGGAACGTCAATTGTGCTTGTCCACGCGCGTTGGTCCTCGCGCGAGCCTTCGTGCCCTTCGGAGTGTCCTGTTCGTCATCACCGATGAAGGCGGTAAGCGAGACTCCTTGCACCGGCTTGTCTGAATCTGGACGCGTGGCCCAGACGCGAGCGACGTAGCTGTGTCCCAGACCGATGGCATCCAGTCCCATGAAGCGAAGCTCAAAAAGGTCTGGGATCAGGGCACAGGGCGAAAGGATTCCAGAAGCTGCCGCCGAGGATGCTCCTTCAAGCCGCACTTCGTAAAAAAGGCGGGAACTCGAAACGTGATCGAGACCAGTGTCAGGAACCCACCGGATCGGCACCTCTGCTCGCGTTGGAGTTGAGCTGAGACGCACAGCAATAGACGCTTCAGCGAGAAGCTTGTCATCCGGCGCCATGACCTTGACCGAGAGTGTCGCGGAGAGAATTTGCGGAGCATTCGCTGAGAGGTCGATGGAAAAGACAGAAGTCTCGTCTTTCAGATCGAGACGCGCGCCGGGCTCGTTCGCGTGGACCGACGGCGCAGCAGCGCGCCCTTCACCGTATCCAAGAAGTGAAGCTGAGGAAGCACACAGACACAGCAAAACCACCCGCAGGATGCCCGTCCGCATCGTCTCCCGCCCTCCGTGGCAGAATGCGCACCAGCACCAATTGTCATATTGGTTGCTCAAATTCCGCGAAGGGTTGTTCTGCGCCGGGTGATTGCGGCAAACACGCGCATCCCGCAAACCGCGCTGGGAGCGAGTCGAGATACGCGGCGGCGAAGGTGGGATTTTTACATTTCGGTTCAGGTGTCCACAAGTCGTATGTGAAGCCCAACTAGGGCACTGCCTTGGATCTGGCGAATCGGAATCCTCTTACGCTCCACAGAGCGAAAGACGCATATCCAGCGGGGGCTCAATTGTTGTCAGACATGGCATCTCGTCATAGGTTCGTCCGTGCAGTTTTCGTCCAGTCATATCCTTCCGCACGCCACCACACTGTTTGAAAAAGAAGGGGACGCTGTCGTATTGGCATTGTCGGTGGATTGATTCAACCCATTGCTTATTCATGGGGCGCGCTCCTGGTCCAGATTCGCCCCCGACAATCACCCAGTGGATGCCCTTCAAAGGGAGATTCTCCAGGGGGCCAATGAGCGGTTCGCAGGATAGAAACCGCACTCGTGCGGCTACCGCCGCTAGATCAGGTATCCTCCCTATGACCCGCGCGTCTTCAACACTGACCCCCATCCAGACGTTACCCGGCCACGGCAGACTTGCTCCGATCTTCCGCAACCTTTCGCTGCGTTTCGTGAGAATCTGAAAAGTGTGCTGCGGACAGGCCTCCATCGTTGAAAACACGCGGCGGATGAAGTCGTCCGGCACCGCGTCCTGGAAAAGATCACTCATCGAGTTTACGAAAATGAGCCGCGATTTTTTCCAGCGCTTCGGGAGATCAATGAGGTCATCATGCAGGGTGGGTTTGAATCCGTCTCGATACCGCTCAGAGCCCATGGCATGCAACCGCTTCGATATTGCGCGCGCACGTTCTTACTGAAGATCATACGGTACGCGATGAGGTATTTGGCCAGTACTTAACTCCGGATGCGCGAGGCTCCGTCGCCTGAAACCAACGCACTTACGGCATCATGTCCTTGCCATGGCGTCAAGGCCATCACCGTAGATAACGGACGGTGTTTGAATTGCTTTCGTATCCCCGGAACCTATTGAAGTACTCGCTAGGTTTATGCGCTCCGGCCGCTGCCCAACTGTGGCCCGGATGCTTCTCATGTCACCAACATTACCCGTTGTACTGGTGTGGTGACCCTCGCCACAGCTAATTCGAATCGCCTGCGTCACCGCAAGGGCACCCACGAACGCACTCACGAAAGGAACCGCGACACTTCGCTCCGCAAGCATTGCCGCGCCACATCCACCATCGCCATCCCTGAGCGCGAGCTCTTGATAAGCGGGCAATTCCATCAATTCTTTCACAACACGCTCCGTCTCATCTTCAATACCTGCAAAGTGGACCGCGGGATCTGACATTCGATCAAAGACGTTGATGCGAAACTTCTGATAGTCCGCCGCCGTTGAGCCAAGCCCGGCATCGACCACGTACTCAAAACCCGGACGCCCGAGAATGCGCGGGGGTGCCATACGGTCAAGACCGGCCAGAGCAAGCGTGGGC
Source organism: Acidobacteriota bacterium (assembly GCA_003223245.1). Classification (GTDB taxonomy): domain Bacteria; phylum Acidobacteriota; class Terriglobia; order Acidiferrales; family UBA7541; genus Acidiferrum. The sequence goes on along the minus strand of QHYI01000147.1, from coordinate 84,562 downwards.
TCGCGATCGGAGCGACGCAGGTATTCGTCGAGACGACGATCGACACGACGCGCGCGGAATCCTCGACGCTCCGCCCATTCTTCCGCGACGCGTGTTTTCAGAACATCATATCGCCCGCGATCCACAAGAATCGAAGTTCCCCAGTTCCCCTCCTGCACAAGATCATCATCCTGTAAGAAGAGAAGAACGCTGTCAGGGGATGGGTACTGCAACATGGTTAACGCCCACAAATACGACTGCCCAAGGTTTCCTAGTCCTATCAGCCAGAGTTCGAGCGGCAAGTAGAATGTCTCAGGCCCCGGATCGTCAGTCCCCCTCTCGCCCAATTCCGGGGACCAGAGCGACAAACTCTGCATAGTCCTACCGGCGCGAGGATCGCCCTGTTCCGCCAGAAAGGCCTGCCCAACTGCGAGCGCTCCTGCTGCAATGCCCGCCAGAACACAATCACTGCGCCCAATTCGGATGTGTTCGTGGGCTGGTCCAATTCCCGCATTCCACCCGTTCCAATGTGCTTGCACCGACCAGGCTTCCACGTCCTCCGATGCGGGACCAATAAAGACCCTTCTGCCCCGGCACCGGAGTAGCTGTTCTTCTGGCACCGAGGACAGCCACCGCGTCGGCTACAGTGCGTACGCCAAGCGGGACAGGAATCACCAAAGGAACATCGAGCCGGCCATGAACGCTTACTTCACCAAAGCATCGAGCCGCCGTAACGGTCGCCGTCAGAAATGCAGCTTGCCCAGCGGGGGTAACTCCGGTTTCATTTCCCAAAAACAAAGACAGTTTGGAGGCTGCAAGCTTCTGATCGGCTTGTTCGAATGAATAGCGGCTATTATTCACGAGGGCGGCTCGAATCCGTGATCTCTCCGTATCGACTTTCATCGCGGCCACCACCGAACGTGGAATATATGAGTACGCTTCCGGCTATGGTCCCGCCACTGGCGGGCTCCCAGATATTCATAGATACCGATTCCGCCCGGCACCCGTTTCCCCAACGCAAAGTCCGGAATAATCAATGCCAGGTGTCCGATTTCTGGCATCAGCCACCACCTTCATTTTCCGGATACGGCATTCTTCCCAAACGATTCCGAATTTGCCGCCGTCGAACTCAACAATCCCATGCGCAAAACAATTTGGGTCTACATCGTCGTAAAAAAGAAACTGCTCAATTCGGCAAGTCTTTCCCTTGGCGTGGCCCAGAAGAAACGCTCCACTTTCACGCGTTCCTGCGGCGCGCCGTCCCAGCTTGTCGACGCCTTCGTGCCACACGTGCCACACGTGTGACGCGCAAACCAGCTTAGGTGGCCGACCGAGCGCCGTCCGGACCAGTTATTCGGATTTTTTCGAGGATAACCAGAGTTGGCAAAACGGTGCTTCAGAGAAGCATGGCCGTCCGGTTTCGGCCGGTATTTACTGCAAGGGGCGCAGTCGCCGACCATGTCGAACTTACAGTGGCGGCAGGGTAGCAACGGTACCTTTTTCCTATCCGAAAAATTCAGGATTAATTTTTCGGACTTGGAAAGTCCCATCCTGTTGTTCACATTGCAGGGATCTCAGCGAGTGAATGGGTCTCCGTTTCAGAGGCCCGCGAGGTTGACGGGCTTGAGTGTTCGCACGATTAAGAGAATGGCCGCCGAGGGGCAACTAAAGTCCGCAAAGACTCCGGGGCTTCACGTGCGCGTGGCTCGCGCGGACTTGAACAAGCTCCTGCGTCCCGCGAATCCTGCTGGCGCTTTGGTTTCAGAACCTGATATGACTTGCGTGGCGATGTCGGTGCAGGCGTAGAATGAATCAATCGTGTCACGATGGCTGATCGTTACCGCATGTGTCGTTGCTGCGTCATCACTAGCCGCTCAAAATCCAACATTGCCCGCGATCCACGAACCACCGCTCGCGCTGTTGCCGGAAGAGGTTCGGCCACGCGTGAAGCAGCTTTACGACGAAGCGCTCAAGAATCCAAGCGATGCATCCGCTAACGGACAGTTGGGAATGTTTCTGCATGCATATAACTTCGATGCTGAAGCTGCGGTCTGCTATCGCCGTGCACACATGCTTGCCCCCTCAGCATTTGATTGGGTCTACTACTTGGGATTGGCTCAAGGCGGCTATGGCGAGTTCGCTGAGGCGACTGCGACGCTGCGCCAGGCGCTGCACCAAAATCCAAAATATCTTCCAGCTCAGCTACGTTTAGGTGAATATCTGTTAGCGTCCGGCAAGTGGCAGGAAGCCGCACAGTTTTATGAGACTATGATTGCCACGCACCCCGACCGGGCCGAGGCTTATTACGGGCTCGGACGTGTCAAAGCAGTCCGCAACGACCTTAATGGGGCCGCCGATCTTTTCCGGAAAGCCTGCAACCTCTTTGCTAATTTCGGGTCAGCTCATTACGGTCTTGCTCAAGTTTACAAGCGTCTTGGCAAAATGGATCTGGCGCTCGAACAGATAGCGCTTTACGAGAAGAGCGGGACATTGGCACCGGATTTGCCTGACGAATTGCTCGACCATGTAAGGGCGTTGAGCACGAATACTGATGACCAGCTAAGTTCGGGACTGAAGCTGGCTAAAGAGGGCAGATTAGAGGAAGCAGCAGGAGTTCTCGAAGAAGCGCTCGAGAAGAACCCTCGCTTTTCGGAGGCCCACATCAAGCTCATTGGGATATACGGCCAACTCCGGCAGCCGCTGAAGGCGGAGGAGCACTTTCAAGCGGCGGTCCACCTTGAACCGCGAAATCCCGAGAGCTACTTCAATCGTGGGCTGGTCCTCGCTAGCCAAGAAGAATTTGCCGAGGCCGAGTCGTCATTTCGGAAAGTGCTGGAGATCAACCCCCAGTATCTTGGCGCACGATTGAACCTCGGCAGTATGCTGGAAGCTCAAGGAAAACTGTCGGACGCGATGGCGGAATACAGGAAGGTGCTAGACCAAAATCCGGAAGACGCACAAGCCCAGTTTGGCTTAGGACGCATTTTGGTGAATCAGGAGGATTACAAAGCCGGTATCGAGCATCTACTGAAAAGCATCAACGTCGGCGACGAAAACAACCAGCCGACATACCTATATGCGCTGGGCGCAGCCTATGCGCGCTCTGGGGATACCGTAAATGCCCAGCGTTATCTACACCTGGCGCGCGAGAAGGCTGTAGCGCTAGGTCAATCGCAGTTGGTCGAAAGTATCGATACTGATCTCCGAGCTTTGGCAACGCCGGGGAGTCAGAACTGATGCTGCGACTCCGTGTGACCTCGTGCGTCGTGATTTCCCTCTGGCTGGCAAATAGTGTCTGGTTCCGTTTTGCACGGGCGGCCGATCAAGGGCCGAGCCTGCCTGAACTCCCCCAGCTAGCTTATGACAAGATGCTTTCCACGGTGCGGGCAGAGGTGCAAAAAGCATACGACGTTGTACTGGCTCATCCGCGCGATGCCACAGCCAACGGAAACCTAGGCATGGTTCTGCATGCGCATGATATGCCTACCGAAGCGGAAATTTGCTATCGGCGAGCCCACCTCCTGGATCCTACATCGTTCCGCTGGGCCTACTACTTGGGAATGGTCCAAGTGGATCAGCGGAACTGTAGTGCGGCGATCCCAGCATTTCGGGAGGCGCTACGCCTGGATCCTAATCACCTTGCCACCCAACTGAGATTGGGTGAGTGCTTTTTGGTCTCGTCTCAATGGGACGAAGCTGGAACGCTGTACCAGGGAATCGTCGAAAAGCATCCGGAGAACGCGGAAGCGTACTACGGACTTGGGCGCGTCCGCGCCGCCCGAAGTGACTTCGCTCGAGCGATCGAGTCTTTGCGCAAGGCTTGTCAATTATTCCCCAAATTTTCGGCGGCACATTTCGCTTTGGCGCGCGCTTACCGGCACCTCGGGAGGTTCCAGGAGGCTCAGCAAGAGCTGGAACTCTCCAACCAAAGTGACGGTGGGACACCAGAGATCAATGACCCGTTGTTGGCAGAGGTCGACGCGCTGAACCGGGACTTCAAAGCCTATCTCAAGGTCGGGGCCCAGTCTCTGGCTGCCGGAAGGCTTCAAGACGCTGCGGATGCTTTCGAAGGAGCACTGGAAATCAATCCGCAGCTTCCGGAAGCCCACACAAAATTAATTTATGTTTATGGGCAGTTAGGCCAACCTGACAAGGCGGAGGAGCATTATCGAGCCGCGGTGCAGCTCGATCCGAAAGGGACGGAGGCCTATTTCAATCACGGCGTCTTTCTTATGAGCCGCAGCAGAGCCGATGAGGCCAAGGAGGCCTTCCAAAAGGCGATCGCAATAGATTCGCATTATGCTGAGGCCCACAGCAATCTTGGGTATTTGTTGGAGAGCGAAGGAAGATCAGCGGAAGCAGTCGAGGAGTACCGAAAGGCCCTTGAGAGCAAGCCCGACTTTACGCAAGCCAACTTCAGCCTCGGTCGGCTTCTGGTGAAACAGGAGAAGTTCGAAGAGGGCATTTCGCATTTGTTGAAGGCCCTCAAGACAGGAGACGAAGACACCCGAGCCTCTTACCTTTATGCAGTCGGGATCGCTTTCGCCGACGCCGGCGACCTGGAGAATGGGCGGCGGTACCTCCGTCTGGCGCGCGATAAGGCACAAGCTCGAAAGCAGGCAAGCTTACTCGCAAGCATTACGGACGACTTGCGCCTTTTGGAATCCGGAAAAAGCCCGCAGTAACGAAAGCGGTATGGAGCACGTCCGATTCATTTGTAATGAACAGTTTGTTATGCACAGAGTGGACCGGCCTTCCGGCGGAAGCTGCGCACTACGAAGACCCGGCAAGAGTCGAACAAAGATGAGGGATACGTGGAGAGTTCAGTTGTCTCGTGGATTCTCGCTTCTGTTTCTGACGCTGTCTGTTCTGTGTGGTCCAAGCTTAGCGGCTTGGCCAGACCAGAAAGCGAGCCTGCCTGATCTGCCGCTCATTACTCCTGAGGATTTTCCCCCGGGTGTCCTTCGTGACAAAGTCCGTGTGGCGTATGCCGCCGTCGCGGCTAATCCGCTCGACGCGTCCGCCAACGGAAAGCTGGGCATGGTTCTAGAAGCTTTTCGGCCCAGCGACGAAAGAGCGGAAGCCTGTTATCGCCGCGCCCATCAATTGGACCCGCGATCTTTTCGGTGGACTTACTATCTGGCAACAGTGTTGGCAGCACAAACGAAATACGAGGAAGCCATCGACACACTCCGGCAAGCCCTCCAACTTGACCCGGAATACTTCCCGGCGCAGCTAAAGATCGGTGAGTATCTGAGGGCTGAAGGGCGCTCCGAGGAAGCCACGAATACTTTTGAGAAAATCGCCCAGCAGCATCCGGAAAGCGCGCAGGCCCTCTACGCGCTGGGACAAGCCTACGAAAGCATGCGGAATCTGGGCAAAGCCGTAGACTCTTTTCGCAAAGCCTGCGAGCTATTTCCTTACTTTGGGGCGGCCCATTATGCCTTGGCCCGCGCGTACCAGCGTCTCGGCAAGGCCGACGCTGCAAAGGAAGAGTTGGCACGGTATGAAGAAAACAAGTACGACATTCCGGGTGCGGGAGATCGGCTGCAAGCGGACTTGGATGAAATTTACATGGATCCGCAGTCGCTGCTCGGTCTGGCCATTGAACTTGGAAACCATGGAAGGTGGGAAGAGGCCATTGTCAAGCACGAACTTGTCCTGCAATTCGATCCTAAACTTATTCGGGCCCACATCAATCTGATTTCGCTTTATGGCCGAGTCCATGAGTTTGAGAAAGCAGAGGAGCATTATTTTGCTGCCGTGCGGCTCGATCCAAGGCAATCAGAGAGCCACTACAATTACGGCGTCCTTCTTCTGCTGGAGAACAGGCAGGCCGAAGCGAAAGAGGCTTTCCAAAAAGCTTTGGCGGCTAATCCTCGATACGCGGAGGCGCACAACAACCTCGGCGACCTGTTACAACGAGAGGGCAAACTGACGGAAGCCATGACAGAGTTTGAGATGGCGATCAAAGATAAGCCTGACTTTCCCCAGGCGCATTTCAACCTCGGCCGGCTGCTGGTGAACCAGGGAATGTACAAAGAGGCCATCGAAGAATTGCTGAAGACCCTCAGTACTCGGGACGAAGAAGCCAAGGCAAGCTATCTTTACGCTGTTGGTGCGGCTTACGCTCGCGCACGTGACCTGGACAATGCGATCCGCTATCTGCACATGGCTCGCGACCAGGCAGCCTCCCGCAACCAATTCAACCTCCTCACCAGCATTGATCGCGACCTGGGAGCGCTCGAAGAGATAAATCCTGTTCGCCCATAGAAAGTTCGGCCTAATTTTCGCCCCTGGCCGGTAAGCTGAGCATTTCTATTCCACTCACTGAGCAGGGCCGTCGAAGGGTTATTTAAACGCTTCAATAATAAAATGCATGAAAATGCATAATAAAATGCTTGACATCTCCTCGCGTTCATGATAACGGGCATCATCATTGGTAGTGTTTTTGTATTATTCGCCCTGTGGCCAGCAAGAAGCGGGACAGTGACGGGCATTAATCCCCTACGCCGGTCTGGGGGTGGGTTTATCTGCAGTCACGTTCAGCTGCCTTGACGGCACCTTTTGTTACATCAATCGGCTTTGGGGCGAAGCAGAGAGGAAGGTTTATCATGGCTCGCAGGAGTAGCAGTCTGGTGGTACTCGCTGCCTGGGTGCTCTCGTTTTGCCTCACCATTCAACCCTCGCCCGCTCCCGCTCAGGTCCTGTACGGCTCAATCGACGGCACTTTGACCGACCAGAGCGGCGCGGCATTGGCCAACGCTCATGTAACCGTCACCAACCCGCTCACAGGCTTGAAACGCGAAGTCGACGCGAACGCCGCAGGTCAATACACAGTGCCGAACCTTCCCGATGGCACTTACGATATTGTCATCACGGCCTCGGGCTTCCGGGAATTCAAGCAAACGGGAGTTGTCGTTCACGCCGGCCTGATTACGCGCGCTGACGCGACGTTGCGCGTCGGTCCCACAGCGGAACACGTGACTGTGGAGGCCGCTGCCACAGTGCTGAAGACCGAGAACACGGACGTCAGCACCGAACTTGGCACCGTGGCGGTGGAGAACTTACCCACTAACTTCTATCGGAATTTCCAGGCTCTCCTGTTGCTTGCTCCCGGAGCCGTTGGCGACTATGGCTTTACTGGTGCGGCGGCGGACACACCGGAGCGGGCCATTGCGATTCCTGTGAACGGCTTGGATCCATCCTCGAACTCCACGCGCATTGATGGCGCGCAAAGCATTTTCCTCTGGAAGCCCGGAGGAGGAACGCTGTATGTTCCGCCGATTGAAGCCATCCAGGAAGTAAAAATCACAACGAATAGCTTTGAACCCGAGAAAGGAATGGCTGGCGCTGCCTCTGTGGACGTGATCACAAAGTCGGGGAATAACGTGATCCACGGTGTGGCTTTTGAGTATCACAACGACCAACATTTGAATTCCTGCGATGCGTTCGACCTTATCTGCAAGGGACTCGATCCCAGCCATCCAAAGAGCAAACTATTGGACCTCGTAAACGACGTAGGTGGTAACTTGGGGGGACCCATTAAGAAGGGGAAACTCTTCTACTTCGTGAACTGGGACGGAGTCTTTCAGCATACATCGATTGTTGACCCCTCCACGGATAACCGCTATTCAGTTCCCCCCAGCGACATGCGCAAGGGAGACTTCAGCGCTTATTTGGGGAAACAGATTATCCAAGTGGATGCCAAAGGGAATCCCATTGGCCCAGTGATGGTGCCAACATCGGACGGCCACGGAAACCTCACGGGGATGATGGTCCCATTACAACAAGGGATGGTCTTCGACCCGCTGACAGGCAATCCGGATGGAACGGGACGCGCAGTGTATGCCGCCGGAGGAAATCTCAACGTCATGCCCTCCGACCTCATTAATCCCACGGCGCAAACGATTATGGGTTTGTGGCCTTTGCCAAATACCAGTGGGAGTCTGGATTCGCAGGGGGTCCCGACGCGGAACTACTTCCTAAGCCCCCCGCAGCTCTTCCGCCGCAACAACTACGACTTTCGAGTGGACTGGAACCGGACCGACAAGCACTCCGTTTGGGTCAAGTACAGCCGAATGAATGCCAATACGACCGTGCATTGCGGGTATGGTCCAGTGATCGGCGGGCCGTGCCCCGACGGGAGCGATGGCAATACGCATGTGGCGGTACACACGGCTAGCTTGGGGCACACTTGGACTCTCAGTCCGCACTTCCTTCTCGACGGAAGCTTGGGTTTCTCGCGTATGGATCATCTTGGCTTGCCGCCCGACTTTGGAAAGAACAATGGGCTGGACCTTTTGAAGATCCCTGGCACGAACGACCCGAACGACTTGCGTTATAGCGGCACCCCGGAAATCACGATCGCCGGTTTCGACCAATTAGGCAGCTCGTACACTTGGTTGCCCTTGTATCGCAACGACTGGAGCGTGACTCTCGCACAAAACGCCACTTGGACGCATGGCACACATAGTCTTCGCTTTGGTGTGGACATTGTCCATAACCATTTGAATCACTGGCAGCCGGAAAACGGCTTCGGACCTCGTGGCGGAATGAATTTCAACAACGGTGATTATACATCTCTGCATCTTCTCGACGCCGCCGGAAACCCTATCCTGACAGACCCAAATACGCCGTTTTTTGCCTTCCGGGACAATCAATTTGCGAATTTCCTGCTTGGCGTGTACGACGAGGCGGGGCGGACCGTGCAGTTCCAAAAAGCCAACGGCAAAGACACCTGGTATGGGTTCCACATCCTGGATCACTGGAAGCTCAGTAAGAGGGTAACCCTCAATCTGGGAGCGCGCTATGAATATTTCCCACTGATGACACGCGACTCCCTTGGCAAAGGCTTGGAGCAGTACGATCCAGCAACAAATACCGTTTTGCTCGGGGGGCTCGGTGGCAACCCGAAGAGTCTCGGGACTCGAACACAAAAGAATATGCTTGAGCCGCGCGTTGGAGTAGCTTACCAATGGAACGACAAGACCGTGTTTCGCGCTGGTTTCGGGACCACCTTCGACACGTTCCCCATCCTGCGTGCGACGCGAGGGGCCTATCCTGCCACGATTTCGACCGATACGAAGTATAACTCCACCGACCCAACTTTCGACACGGCAGCAGCCTGCGCCAACGGACCTAGTGTCCTGTGTGATTTTCAGGGGTTGGGGACTTTCTCACGCGGCATCGCGCCGGTTCCCATTCCGGATGTCAGTACCGGAGCGATTCCCATTCCTACCGACGTGGAAATGAGGTTCATCGGCCCCGGATTACTCAAACGAGGCCGGATCGAGACGTGGAACGTTACCGCGGAGCGGAGCCTGCCGGGGAATATGCTTCTCGGCGTCGGCTACGTCGGCAACTCCCAGACCGACGGCTGGGGTATCAAGGACCTCAACGCTTCCGATATCGATCAGCAGGCGCCTTTGAGCACTCTGTGGGGGCGAACGGGAGGCACGTATCAACTCCAAGGCTTCCTAGATTCCCACTACAACGCCCTGCAAGTAACGCTCGACAGGAATTTCAGCAAGGGTTTGTACCTCAAGGGTGCGTATACCTATTCTAAAGCTATCAACGAGGCTTATGACACGGACGCTTGGAGCGGCGGTTTTTGGCAGCCTCCGCTCTTCTCCGGGCCCAGCTATTTGAGCAAGAACCGGGGTATGGCTGACATCGACCGCCGCCAAATCTTCCGCATGGGCTACGTATGGGAGATACCGGTAGGGGCGGGTCATAAGCTAAGCGGCCACAATGCCATCGGAAGGGCGGTCCTCGGTGGATGGCAGCTTAATGGAGTTTGGAGCACGGTCACGGGCGCGCCCACCACCATCTTTGGGGATCCGCAATTTCGGTCATCGGGTAACCATCAAACTGTCGATTTGGTCGCGCCCCTCAAGAAGCTTGGTTGCCTGGGGCCCGGAGACAACTGTCACTGGTACGATCCGAGTTCGTTCGCGCCCGTCCCTCTCGTTACCGACCCGGATGGAATCCAGCGGCAACACCGCTTCGGCAACACAGGCCGCAACATCGCCGTCTATGGGCCAGGGCATAGCAACCTGGATCTTGGCCTGTTTAAGCATTTCAAGCTAACAGAGCGCTTTGATATGCAGTTCCGAGCGGAGGGGCTTAACTTCCTGAACCATCCGACTTGGACCTGGACGACCGATGAATGGGGCGCGTCTAATTACTGTTGGGGAGGAGGTCCGACGGGCAATCCATGCGGAGGATCAGGCAGCACGTTCATGCAGGCTCCGGGTGCTTCCGGCCACCGCGTCATTCGCCTCGGATTGCGACTGGCCTTCTAGCAACACATTTTGACGAATCTTTCCTAGCGGGCTTGCGTCATAAGTGCATGCCCGCTTTTTCTCTTCCGGAATCCATCCCCTTCGCTTCTTGTCAAGACGACGACCTGAGAGTTAAATACGGACCGTGAGAGACCCCATCACAAAGTGCGCGGTAATCCTAGTGCTTCTATGCCCGCAGGCCAATGCTCAGACGGACGCGTTGGCGTGGAAGTCCAAGCATGGCAAAGAACTCATGGCGGCTGGTAAGTTCGAAGAAGCCATCCCCATTTACAGGGAGTTGGTGAAAGAACTACCCGACAACCCCGGCCCTGTGATGAATCTAGGGATGGCTTTGCACATGGCGGGATATGAAGAGGAGGCGGTTCGAGAATTCCAGGAAGTGCTGAAGCTGGAACCGGGCCATCTACCGGCGCGGCTGTTTTTGGGCGCAGCTTACTTAGCCTTGAGGGAGCCAAATAAGGCGGTAGAACCGCTGCAAGTCGTCGTCCGAACGCAACCCGATAATAGCGAAGCTCGCTTGATGCTGGGCGATGGCCTTTTGTCCATGGGGCGCTACCTCGCCTCGCTGGAACAATACGAAGAGCTATCCAGGTTGGATCCAGCGAATCCGAAGGTCTGGAGTGGGCTTGGTGAGAGCTTCGAAGGACTCGCAAGCCAGAGCTTCGATACCTTAGAAAAGCTTGCCAGGGAATCTTCTTACTGGCTCGTGTTAGTTGCTGAAACGAGAGTAAAGGCAGAACACTATAGTCACGCATTCTTTCTTTATCGAGAGGCTCTGGCCAAGACGCCCACCCTCCGGGGTGTCCACGCCGCAATCGCTGAAATCTATAGAAAATCAGGCCACGAAGATTGGGCGATTGTTGAGGAGGAAAAGGAGCGTCAGTTGCCCCCGCTCAATTGCGAAGGTCGCGAGGGTTTGAGAGACGGGCGCGCGAATTCAAGTGCGCCGTCGCGTGCCAATCGCAATCACAGGGCCAGCGAGATGGAATGCGACTTCTTGGCTGGCCGGTACCGCAGAATTGTGGCAGCAAATTCTCAGACCGCAGAAGAGTATTATTGGCGAACGCGTGCATACAATGAGTTAGCCCGACAGGCCTTCTCGCAGAAGAACTATGCTTCCGCAGCCAAAGATTGGGCAGAAGCTCTGAAGCTCGCGCCCGGGAATTCCTTTTATGAGCAGGGGCTCGCCATATCAGTCAGCGCTGGCGGCAACTACGAAGCCGCCCGCCCTCTCCTGGAGAGAGCCGTTAAGCAGTCTCCTGACTCGGTGGAGCTGAACTACTGGCTTGGCTTCACATTATTAGGTCTAGAGAAGGCGGAGGATGCTGTTCCATACTTGGAGAGAGCAGTGAAAGGGGATCCTACGGTGCTGCAACCCCAGAGAGAGCTTGCCCGCGCTTATTTGCGAATCGGGCAGGTGGAAAAGGCCATCCCGCACCTGAAGACGGCTCTTCCCCTCGATGATGATGGGACTCTTTACTACCAATTGGCCCAAGCCTATCGGAAAGCAGGTCAGAAAGAATTGGAAAGACAGATGCTAGTGAAGTTCCGCGAGATTCAAAGTTCGTCCAGCGCGGAAAAGAAGAAGTTCGAAAAAAGCCTGGAGATCACCCCGCCTTAACCGGGGTCCCCTCACCCTCGGTAAGGACTATGTACTGGCCGATGGGGAGATTCGTAAATCGCTCGACTCTTCCGCTCGGCAACGGCCATTTGACTTCGACCCAGTCGAATTTGGTACGCGTGCCAATACCGAGCACCAAGCGAGGATCATGAGACGCCAGGTAGCTCCCTCCTCCCACCTTGTAGAGGTGCCGTTTCAAATCGTCTGCCTGCCAACGAATCAGCGCACCTACGGCGTCAGGGTTGGCCGTCTTGCCCACTAACTTCACACCCAGCCAGTGGTTCTGCTTCGCAGCATTGTTGCGCAGTAGCAGAGGGGCGTCGTTGTTGCACGCGACCAGCACGTCCACAGCACCATCATTATCGAAGTCGCCGAGGGCCATTCCGCGCGCCGCGATTTGACCCGCAAAAACCTCACCGCTTCTTGCGCTAACATTCTCCAACTCCTTGCCGTTGTTGTGGAACAACAGCAGCGGCTCCTTATATTTCACATTGCTGTAGCGCTCTTCAATCTTGTCGTCGGGATGGCCGTTGGCGATGAACAAATCAAGATTACCGTCATTGTCGTAATCGAAAAACTTCACGCCCCAGCCGCTCATGAGGCGCGTGACTGCGCCGATGCCCGTGGGTACCGAGACATCGTCAAACGTTTCGTCATGATTGTTGTGATAAAACGCATACATTTCCTGATCTACGTTGGTTACGAACAGGTCGATCCAGCCGTCCTGATCGTAATCCGCAGCGTCTACGCCCATGCCCGAACGAGCTCGCCCGTCCGCGCTGTAGCCCACGCCGGCTTGTAGGCCAATTTCCTCGAATTTCCCCTTGCCGCGGTTGGCAAACAGAAAGTTGGGTACCGTATCGTTGGCCACCCATAAATCCATCCAGCCGTCGTTATTAATGTCCGCCGCCACGACGCCCCATGCCTTGCCCAGGGACCTCCCGATTTCTGACAAGTGTCCCACTTCCGTAAACGTGCCGTCGCCATTGTTGTGAAAGAGCCAGCTTGCGGCCGCGTCGTAAACGCGAGGAATACAATAATAGCGGTCTCCCGTCTTAGCGTTGCCGCAGAATTTATTTTTGGATTTGTCAAAGTCGACGAAACGGCACACAAAAAGGTCGAGCCTCCCGTCATTATCGTAGTCAAACCAGACGGCGCTTGAAGCCCAGCCCGGTGCAGCGACACCGGCCTTCTCAGTAACATCGCTGAACGTGCCGTTGCCGTTGTTGCGATAGAGAATGCTTCGGCCATATTGCGTGACATACATGTCGGGAAAACCGTCGTGGTTGTAATCCCCAACCGCCACCCCCATCCCGTAACCGCTCCCCGCAACGCCCGCCTTGTCTGTAACGTCCGTGAACGTGCCGTTGCGATTGTTGTGATAGAGCGCATTGCGAAGCGGCGGATGCGGATCGTAAAAATCGCACTTGCCGCTGTTCACCAGATAGATGTCCATCCACCCGTCATTGTCGTAATCGAGGAAAGCACAACCCGCTCCTGTGGTTTCCGGCAAAAACATCTCCGGCGACCGCCCGTTGCGGTGCACCCACGTGATCCCACTGGAAGATGACGGAATCGGTTCGAAGGCAGGTGGAAATTCCGGCAGCATGTCCGGCCGAGCACGGATTAGCTCCGGCCCGGCAAAGAACTCTAAGGTACCTCTAAGCGATGTGACCGCAAGGCCAATCAGTCCTAACCCTTTCGTAAATCCTCGACGGGATAAGCGTGTGCGTGCACTTCTATCTTTCGACATTTTCCAGCCCGTTCAGCGATTCATGGCGGCTTTTGCTGTCGCCATCCGACCAAGCGTATCGGCAAGCCGCACCATCGCCGGCAACGCACGTTCGAATGCGTTCACCCCTTCGAACTGCCGGCCTACGTCGACCGCTTTTCCGCGCATTATGGCGCGCCGCGAAATGGCTCCGCGGTTGGCGTTCCAAACGACGCCGCCCGTAGGCCTCCGACGTAAGCATACCAATCCCGTCCTTCCCCAGCACTCCACGAATACCCAGATCGCGCGACCCGCTCGGGCCAGCCGTCTCTTCATCGTTACGCATAGATTTTGGATACAGAGTTCCGTGGACGCAATGCGTGGCTACAGAAAGACCTTCTACAGGAAGGGCGAGGCAAGGCAAATAAAGAAACACTCACAGATTATTCGTACCCGCTCGCATGAAACCATTGAGCTAAGCCGTTTTCCATTATTTTCCAATTAAGGCGATCCGAAAATCGCAAAAAAGCCGCCAATCCAGCGTGTTTTTGAGTTATATCGTAAGCTTCCCAAGCTTCGGACGTGGGTTCGATTCCCATCGCCCGCTCCATAACTCACGATGATCCAATTGGTCTTACACGGCTAAGCTAGCTGAATCCATCTAAAAAATGGACCGTTTTGGACCCCCAATGGACCCCAGTCGGTTCAATTGGACCCCACTTTTTGTCGCTCACCGATTGAGTTGTGAGCATAGCTCTACTTAGGGATAAGCGATGGCTTTGATTAAGACCCGACTGCGCGTATTGCGTGCGGATGATTTCGATACTCTGAATTGGCCCCATTCGATACTTTGATTTGGCCCCACCCTACTGAAAACCATATACGCTGGACTCTGCTTCGGGCCTAACCGCCCCAAGGGAGGACCGGGTGGATAGGAGAACCAAGGTGGAGCTATTTGAGCAGATTCGACGCGAGTACGAGCATGGTGGTGGCACGATTCGAGGGATCGCCAAGAAGTTGGGGATTCATCGGCGGATGGTACGGGAGGCGGTGCTCAGCGCTGTTCCGGTGGGGCGCAAGACACCGGTACGAGAGAGACCGAAGCTGGAACCGGCGATGGCCTTCGTCGATGCGGTTCTGGAAGCGGACAAGCAGGCCCCCCGGAAGCAGCGGCACACCGCACATCGGATCTGGTGCCGGATCCGGGCGGAAATGCCGGAAGTGGAAGTGGCCGAATCCACGATACGACGCCACGTTCGCGAACGAAAACTCGCGCTAGCGTTGCTCCACCGCGAGACATTCATTCCGCAGTCCTACGTTTGGGGTGGAGAAGCGCAGGTGGACTGGTATGAAGCTTACGCGGATATCTGCGGAGAGCGGGAGCTGGCCTACGTATTCTGCATGCGCAGTATGGCCAGTGGAGGAGCGTTCCATTGCGCTTTCCCGCACGCCAGTCAACAAGCGTTTCTGGAAGCGCATGAACAAGCGTTTCTCTATTTTGGTGGAGTATTTTCTGTCTTAAGGTACGACAACCTTAAGAGTGCGGTGAAGAAGATTTTGCGAGGGCACCAGCGAGAGGAGACCACGCGATTCATAGCCTTCCGATCGCATGGGGGTTTCCAGTCGGAGTTCTGCACCCCGGCAGAAGGCCACGAGAAGGGTGGCGTGGAAGGAGAAGGCGGATACTTTCGCCGGAACCACATGGTGCCGGTTCCGCAGGTTGCCAGCTGGGAAGCGCTGAACCTCTTCTTGCTGGAAGCATCCAGGCAGGATGAGCAGCGTTTGATCGGCGAGCGGGCCCAGACGGTTGGTGCCGGGATGCATCTGGAGCGAGAACACCTGCAGGCACTGGCGGAAGAAGGTTTTGATTTGGCAGCGATTCACTTTCCACATGTGAACGCCAGCGGCTGCGTGAAGGTGCTGACCAACTTCTACTCCGTTCCTCTGCCCGTCGGTGTCGAAGTGCAGGCCAAGGTGCATTCGTCCTACGTGGAGCTTTGGCATCAGGGAGAGTGTGTGGCGCGGCACGAACGGTGCTTTAACCGGCAGCAGAAAGTACTCAACCTGGAGCACTACCTGGAAGCATTGACGAAGAAGCCCGGAGCGTTCGCTGGTTCGACACCGCTCGAGCAGTGGCGGGCACAAGGACGTTGGCCGGTCAGTTTTGATCGCTACTGGGAGATGCTGAAGCAACGAAGGGGCCAGCAACCCGGAACACGGGCCATGATCGAGGTGCTCTTGCTGGGCCGGCAGCACGGCTACCCGCAGCTGCAAGTGTCGATCGAAAAGGCTCTGGAAATGAGTTGTTTCGATGTGGAAGCCGTGCGCCTGCTCCTGGAGGCGGAACGAAACGGGAAACGAGAGCCGCGTGAAGCGGTCGAGGTCGGGGCCTTGCGAGTGTATGACCGGCCACAACCGACCACCAGGAACTACGACCAGTTGCTGGAGAACTATTCCGGGAACGGGGTGATTCAATGAGCGCCGCGACGATTCCCGTGCAACAGGCGACGATTCGGCAGTATGCCAAAGACCTGAAGCTGGCGACGGTGGGTGGCCAGTTTCTGACGATGGCCGAAGAAGCCGTCAAGCAGAAGCACGGGCATCTGAGTTATCTGGAAGCGCTGCTCGGAGCGGAAGTGGAAGATCGCTATCAGCACGGAGTGGCACGGCGGATAACGGAAGCCCATTTTCCCAAGGTGAAAACACTGGAGGACTTTGCCTTCTCCGATGCACCACACCTTCCCGCAGCGCAGATCCGGAACCTGGCTGAGGGTGGGTACCTGAGTCGTAGTGAGCCGATTATCTTTCTTGGGGAAACCGGAACGGGTAAGACGCACATGGCGACGGGGCTAGCGATAGCGGCTTGTCGTCAGAGGAAACGGGTACGATTCACGACCGCGGCGCAGTTGGTAAACGAACTGACGGAGGCCAAGAACAGGAGCGAACTAAATCGCGTAACCAACCGGTGGATGCGCTATGAGTTGATCGTGATCGACGAGATGGCGTATGTAGCGATGCCGGAAGCCGCCGCCGAGCTGTTGTTCCAGATCATCTCTGGACGAGCCGAGAGAGCGGCGGCGATCGTAACAACGAATCTGCCGTTTTCGGAGTGGACCACCATGTTCCCGAACGCCAGGTTGTGCAAGGCCATGCTGGACCGACTGACCGACCAGGCACATATCATTGAGACGGGCACGGAGTCATATCGATTCCGCAGAACGCTTAATAAGAAAAAAGGCGGCAAGGGATGAGACAACGGGAAATGCGTCCAAGGAGGGGCAAAACCGGGGATGCTATGGGTCAAGCGAGCTGGCGATCGCCGTTCCTGGGCGATCCTGGCACGACATTTCTCTGTGGAAAACGAGAGCGAGGCACGAAGAAAGAAAAAAGTAGCAAAAAAGAAAGAAAAGAGGGCCTGTGGAAACTGACGCTGCTGATGGAAGTCCGCAAAGAACGCGGATTCCCACAGCAGCTTGAAAAGAGCCTCGCAAAAGACGCTCGGCTTTTTCACAGTTCCCACAGGCCCAACAACAAGGATCTATCTAGATGAGTTAGAGATTTTCCCGCGCCCAGGTCTGCGCTTCGCCCTAAACGCGTCGCCCTTCGGGCGCCGCAGGGCTCCGCTCCGACCTGGGTGCGGGAGGAGATTCGACAGAGGGGTGGGGCCAAATGAAAAGATCAAAAGGAGCCAAATCAAGTTGACGGAATCAGCGGAGCACGAGTGGTCCCAGGCGAAGCTCGCCGCAGTGGTGGGAGTGACGCGCCAGACGATCAACTCTATCGAGAAGGGCAGGTATCATCCCAACTTGCGCCTGGCATTTAAAATTGCACGTGCCTTTGGGAAGCTCGTAGAGGAAGTTTTTCTCTACGAGGATCATTCAGCAGTTTGAGGGCTTGACTCGATATCCTAGAATTGGGATAATTAACATGACAAGAGCGACGAGGGTTCGCGGCGAAAAGCCGCTATTCTGGGTCGGTTCGAGCAAGCACGATCTATTGGCTTTTCCCGAGGCCGTCAAGGATGAGATTGGAACGGCTCTGAGCATCGCACAGTTTGGTGGGAAGCACCCCAAGGCCAAGCCTTGGAAGGGTCAGGGATCGGGAGTTTTCGAGATGGTCGAGGACCATCGCGGCGACACATACCGGGCTATCTATACGGTTAGATTTGAGGGCGTTGTATATGTCCTCCATGCGTTCCAAAAGAAGTCGCCCAGTGGGATAAGGACGCCTAGGAAAGATGTGGAGCTGATAGGACGACGGCTTAACGAAGCCAGGATGAACTTCGAGGAGCGATATGGCAAAGGAAAAACCTAGGACAAAAGTCGTGCCCAGTTCCGGCAACGTTTTTGCTGACCTCGGAATTACCAACGCTGAAGAGAAGCAAACCAAGGTCCGTCTTGCATTCGCAATCAATCAGATCATCGCGAACAAACGTCTGTCGCAAGCCTCAGCTGCGCGATCCCTGGAAGTGAATCAGCCCAAGATTTCCGCCCTTCGCAATTATCAGCTTGAGGGTTTCTCTGTAGAACGGCTTATGAATTTTCTCACGGCCCTCGACCGTGACGTTGAGATTGTGATCCGTCCGAAAGCTAAGTCCCGCAAGACAGCGCGAATTCTAGTGACCGCAGCTTGATTTCCTGACTTTCGCCTATTAGCTTTAATCAGCACTCGTTCATTGAATCGTCGGCAACCGGGGTCACTAATCGTGGTAGTATCCGGGCAATAACCCGATTCCGCGTAGTGTATCCAGTTGGAGCGGAACGTTTTAGGTCGGCATTGCGAAATGAAACTAGGACATGGATAACCATTTTTTTGAGCGCCCCATCCTCAACTCGCCTTACGATCCACCCGAGCGACATTGGGAACTGGATTCCCAAGGTCAGCCCACCCAACACATTCTCGAGAGTCGTCGCAAGGCCGAGTTCATTACGCCAATTCCGAAACCCAAGAAGCAGAAACAAAAGCAAGATTCACTCATCTTCGACGAAGGCAAGGGGCTTTCGACAGAGAAACAACTCTACGACCCCACGCCAATCATTAACGAACTGCGTTACCAGGTTGATCAGTGGCTATCAATCCTTTCTCACTACGATTCGCAATTACCTCCCGAAATCAAACCCCGGCCTACGGAATTAGTTGCTTGGTCGTGGTCGACGGGACTTTGTGCCGGCCATTTTCTGCGCCATGTACAGTATCAGCTTGCGATTTCCTTCTTCACTCTTTGCCATCCCAATCAGGGTTGAACACCAGGACTCGAATCACAAGGTTGCCACTCTCATCTTCCTTCGCGTACACGCCAATCGAATGCCAAATTTCTTCCGCCCCATCCATTCGAACGCGCTGGCCGACTTTAACGCAAACAGAATCCGTTCCAACTCGTAACTCCCCGGCGTTGCCTGCGCTGCATTCCACGTCGAACTTGCGGCTGTCTTTCGCGCTGAGCACATCCAGTTCTCTTCCCACAGCAACCTCCACAGACTTGGCCTACCGCATAGCTCACTGCCGCTCAGGATGAGCAGGAGAAACCCGAATCTTGTATTTCAGCAAGCGATCAATCGAACCAGCGGCCTTCAACTGCTCGAACCCCCACTCCAGGATGACTTCCGCCACATTCCCGAGCTTGCGCCTCTCGCGACCAGCAAACTCCTCAAGCTCAGCTCTCAGAGCTTGCCGGACTCGCAAGCTAATTTGTGCCTTCCACTCACCTGTGGGCGCTTTTCAGGAACGACCCTACCTTGCTAGCGAGATTTGAACGGGCACAAGAAACAGACGGTCCTCGAGTGAATGCTGCTGTTCAGTTCCCCCACACTCAATTACATTTCATCCGCTAGTTTGATCCGATCTGAGCTTGGGGTAATGTAGCGAGGATCCCGCTCTCCTCGTTGGCGAGAGAGCGCCCCGAAGGGGAATTGCCGTTCCCCCTCGAGACTTGAGCTTCCGGGAGTAACGCCCTCCCATAGCCCCTGATGAAGATTGCCCACCTTCTCCGAAAAATGCGGTAGGCCTGGTGAAGTCGGTTTCCACAAACGAGGATTGGAAACGATGGAAGCCCGAGCGCGCTCCGGTGCCGGCTGACGGATTGGGGTTTCCCATGGACATGTGCAGAGGGTAGTATTACACGAGATCGAGATCAATCCTGTCGATTCCGTACACGCGAAAGGGAGGGTGTCATGCCAATCACGCTCACGCAGCAGACCGCTCTGATCACAGGGGCATCACGCGGTATTGGCCGCGGAATCGCGCTGAAGCTCGCTGAGCAGGGGGTGAAAAGAATTGCAATCAACTACAAGGAGAACGACGCGGCCGCCGAAGAGGCCGCTCGCCTCCTCAAAGAGCGCGGTGCGGCGCCTCTTGTGATCAAGGCGGATATCGGCAAGGTTGCGGACATCCAGCGCATGTTCGAGACCATCAAGTCCCAATTCGGCGGCCTGGACATCTTCGTTTCTAACGCCAGGGCGACGCTCGCCACAGGCTTCTACGCGGAACCCATGGAGATCCCGCTGGAGGCATGGCAGGCGACGTTTGACACCCAGGCGACGGAGTTCCTGGTTGCGGTCCGCGCAGCGGTGCCGATGATGGGCAAGAACGGCCGGATCATCGCCGTCACCTATGCGCCCGGCGGGCAAACCGGCAGCTGGCAGCCTTGGGTCGCCATGGGCTCAGCGAAAGCCGCGAAGGAGGCGCTGGCTCGTTATTTCGCGGTCGCTCTCGCCCAGAAGGGCATCACGGTGAACATCATCAGTCCGGGCGCCTGCGACGACAGCGTCCTCAGCGGGCTGCCGCCCCAGGTGTTCCAGATGATCAAGGACTGGCACGAGAGCGGCTGGACGCCCATGAGGCGCCTCGGCCTGCCAGCCGACGTCGGCAACGCCGTGGTTCTCCTCTGCACTGACCAGGCGAGCTTCATCACCGGGCAGCTGCTGTACGTTGATGGCGGCGCTTCCGCGATGGAGCCGGTCTTCCCGTTGGCCATCCAAGGCATCAAGTAGCGATCGAGGCGTTGCGCTGATCATGCTGGGAGCGAAGGACCAGCGTGGCACTCGTCCGCCGTGAGATGTGGCGATCAGTGATGGCCTATCCCTACCGAAAACCCCATCCGCTTTGAGAACACAAGGTTTGCAACGATTCATGCGATTATAGCAACCCACGGTGAACTCCGTCCTCATTGCTGGACCGACAGACCCTCCCTCAACGCTCCATCTGGAGAACGTGCTTCTGCCAAATGTCGTGCTGCTTCACCCAGACTGTCGGTTTGCCGAGAAACATGCTGGGTGGGAGCCTTCCCTTTGGGTCCACCAACGGAGGTCACCAGTTCGGTCATGACCCGCAACGTTTCCGTAAACTCGAATTTTCACATCGCTTGGTTCGAGCTTCGCGACCTCGAAATCTGCGTTCACGAAGTTCGCGATCGTCTCTGACTTCCCCGATACTGTGCCTGTTTTTGCTCGGTGAGCGAGCTGCGCCGCGGTTCTTGCAAGCCGGAGAGTTGCTGGAGAAGCTGCTGACGTTGCTGCCGGAGGTTTGCGTAATCGGATAGGATCTTTTTATATTATAGTCTAAGTATCATAATCGAAGACTAAATATAAAGAACCAACTTTTATCTCGTACACCCAGCAAGATCGTACTCCTTGACATTTAACGGACAGCAGTATAGGGTTGGTTGGTGATCCGGTCCTTCCGCTGTACCGATACCGAGCGCCTTTTCCGCCGTGAGTCGGTGCGCCGGTTCAAGGCGATTGAGCGACCAGCGCTTCGGAAGCTGGACTTACTCGACGCGGCGCCGGACCTGAGAACACTGTCGACGCTTCCAGGAAACCGACTGGAGAAATTGAAAGGCGACCGTGAGGGGCAGCACAGCATTCGCATCAATGACCAATGGCGCGTTTGCTTTGTGTGGCGCGGGGGGCATGCCTACGAAGTCGAGATTGTGGACTACCACTAGGAGAGAAAGATGAAGAAACTGAAGCCGGTGCATCCTGGCGAGATTCTGCACGAGGAATTCATGAAGCCTTTGGGCCTCAGCATGAACAAGCTGGCTCTGGACCTGCGCGTGCCGGTCACGCGGATCGCCGATATCGTTGGCGAGCGTCGTGGTATCACCGCCGACACCGCTCTAAGGCTGGCCCGCTATTTTAAGAACACGCCCGTTTTCTGGATGAATCTCCAAACACGCTACGACTTGGAGGTTGCTCAGGACGAACTCGCGGCCAAAGTCGAACGCGACGTGCAACCGCTGGAAACCGCGTCAGGCCGCTAAAGCGGTGGAAAGGCTTGTGGCCATGAATGGAAAAAAAAGAACCCACACTGCCCCGTGCCCGGCTGCAATACAAAACAGCCACATATGTCGAGTCCCACGACAGCGGGACTCCATCTGACTTCAACGGGACTTAGCGGATTGGCGATAGGTTCGATTCCCATCGCCCGCTCCAGTTATCTTGTTTCCCTCTAATAAATTAGCGATTGGTCGCGGCGGCAAAAGACGGCAATAAGAACTAAACCGAGCCTCTTGGGTGGCGCCTTTGGCTAGCAGAACGGAAATCAATCCGACGCAATGGATTCAATGACCGTTGTAACGAGACGCACTTCTACGAATGGGCGACTACTCGTCCAGAAGGTCGTGCTGGCTCCCGCCCCAGCGCCGTTTCTCCATTATGATCGCTTGTCCTGCCCGAATTTGCTGCTCCTACCCTGATTCGAAAGGCTAAGCCATCTGCAATTGCAATACTTCACCCGGAAGCCGAACGATGCTGGGTTTGCGGGCGGGTTGTGAACGCGGGATTTCCTTAACCATGGGCTGCACGCCTTCGCGTACAAGGCTTTCCATGGGCATTCTCTCCAAGCGAATGCCGAGCTGTCGCTCGAGTTGAAACAGGTCGCATCGTTGCTCCCTTTGGAACAGAGTCGACGCCGTGCCGCGATTCCCGGCCCGCCCGGTGCGCCCGACGCGATGGATGAAAGTCTCGGCCACTTCCGGCAGATCGTAATTAATGACGTGCGCTATGTTCTCGACGTGAATTCCTCGCGAAGCAAGATCGGTCGCCACGAGAACGCGATAGCGGCCTTGCTGAAAGCCCTTGAGTGCGGCCGTACGTTCCGATTGCGAGCGGTCACCGTGAATCACGGCAGCGTGAATGCCGTCGCGCAGTAGCTGGGCAGCAATTCTCTCTGAGCCGCGCTTGGTCCGCGCAAAGACAAGGCACGGTCCTGTCTCGCTCTTTAACAATCGGCGCAAGGCCTGCGGCTTGGCTTCTGCGGCTACCTCCAGGGCCTGCAGCCGCACGCTATCCGACGGCTTCAACGTAGACCCGAACGCCAGGCGCACGGGATTCCTGGTGTAGTCCGTTACAAGGCGCGCCGTATCGCCTTCCATCGTCGCCGAAAAACACATGGTTTGCCGTTCTTCAGGCAGGGCCGCAACGATCCTGCGAATCGCAGGCCGAAATCCCATATCCAGCATGCGGTCAGCCTCATCCAAAACCAACATTCTCAACTTGCTGAACTGAATGAGGCCACGGTCCAGGAAATCTTGGAGGCGACCGGGCGTCGCCACTACCGCCCGACTCCCCCGCCGCAAGGCCTCGAGCTGTTGAAACTCCGATAAGCCTCCCACAATCAAGCCAGCCAAAGGCAGCTTCCTGCCGCGTAGGGCATCGTGCTGCGCTGCCACCTGCATAGCCAATTCGCGAGTGGGCACCAGAACCAGCGCGGCAACTCCTTCTGTGCCATCCCGCAGAAGTCTTTGGAGGATGGGAATCAGGAAGGCCAAGGTTTTGCCCGTCCCAGTTTGAGCCGTCGCGAGTACGTCCTTGCCTTCTAGGCCGGGCGGGATCGCCGCGGCTTGCACCGGCGTGGGATTTACGAAACCAGCGTGCGAAAGTTGCTCCTTCAGGGAAGAAGAAATTGCGAATTCGAAAAAGTTTTCCATTTTTGCTTTCTTGCCGGCACACTGAGGCATGCACACAAATCCGCGTGCTGCTTTGAGTGGCGCAGCTTCTTTTGATTACGCTGAAAACGTACGGAGGAAACTGAGGGCGGGTATTCTCAACACAATAAGAGAGGACCGCACAACACAACCGCTGTAATAAGCGCTAACGAAGTATACCACAGGTTAGAGAAAAACGCTCGCGGGCAAACTACGTTGCACTACGTTGCGACACGTGAGTTCGACCAACTTCGATCAGGGTAGTCTTCATCCCCCCGGCGCAAACCATTGGGGATATCGGTCTCCTAAGACTTCGCAAACGGCGAAGATCTTCGAGAAATGTTGCGCACTTCCTGTCGGCTCGACCAAAAGCTTGCAAAATCACTGAGATAGCCGGGCCGGTGAACTAGCTGCCGCGTGATCGTGCAGTGGATCGTCACCTGGTGCCCAGCGATATGATTCAAAATGCGATCGTAGGTGGCAGGCGAGCGGCGCTTGTCATGCTCCGGCTGGAGGCCGTCCACAGAGACCACCAAGTGGAGATGGTGTAGACTTCCCCACTCTGTGGGGATGGGGCGAACGGCACTCGTGACGCGTTGTACTTCAACGCCCATGTCCGCAAGCTTCGGGAGCAAAATCTCTAATTCGCGATAGCGAACCAATGGCTCGCCTCCCACAATAGAGATATGCGTGGGCTTGAAATGTCGGATCAGCGCCAGGACACCTGACACCTGGGCCTCGCCTTTGTAATCTGTTAATTGACGTAACGGACCAGCGGCCCCCAAGTGGCTAGGCTCGGCAACCGGCGCGAAGTCATGATTTGCTGTTCATCTGTAAAACACTGCTATTCCGTGCCCACCGTCGGATTGCCTTCTTTCTCGAAGCAATTTGTGCCTTTTTGTTCGCTTCATCAGGATTCCGACGCTTGTGCATCGCGGGGACAGAGCCATCCTGAAAATGGAGTGGATCTCGCAGGTTCTGCAATTCTCGGTAGTAATAAAGAGGCGTGGGATGCTTCCCCTCGAATGTCAGCCTTTTTAGAAACTCTATTTCCTCCTGAGTCGCACCGCCATTCACGGGTAAGTCCCTCAGGAACTCCCTGAGGCCAGGTTCTTGCTGATGGTGAACAACTTCCTTTTCGACGAACTCAAATTTCCTTGCATAACCAGGAATAAGTCTCCGGTTCAAGACGATTTCCATGCCGAAAGTTGCGAGATCGATATCCCAGGAATCGATTAACGGATCGAGGAAGGAAGCGCAGTTCTCGGCCGATATGCTGAAGACGTCGGTATCCAGAAACTCGAGAATGCGGACTCGCATCGTTTTGTAGCTCTTGCCGCTGAGACGCGCCACCGAGTGAAGCCACTTTTTACTTTGCAGCTCGTTTTTGGCGATCTTTTTCGCGACGTCCAGAAGCTTTTGTGTGACGAGACGTTCGAGTTCGCCGAAGGGCTGCTTCTCAAAAATCACGCGAATTTGTTTCTCTTTTTCGGGCGCGCACTTGCTGAGAATCAACTGTCGAACTTCTTTGAGCAACGGCTGAGGCGGATCCTCTAGGTTTCGCTTCAATACTTCCTTGCGTTGATGGTCCGCCAGTTTCGAAAGCCTGCTACTCGGGAGTTTCAGGAACTTCGCAATCTTGTCATAAATGTCTGACCGGTTAGGTTCCGGAGGCAATTTTTTTCCGGTTAGCAGCTGCGAAATGTAGGATTCCGTAACCTCGGCGGCGCCTGCCAGATCTCTTTGCTCAAGCCCTAATTCTTCTAGCCGCTTTTTAATCACTAAGCAGACATCCAAGGCCCCTCCAGCGCTCTTAACCTACATCTGATTAATCATAGAAAATACTCTAATACTATACTTGACAAGTCAAGTGAATTAACTTATTGTGGTTAAGCAACTGAGGGAGTCTTCAGGTTTTCCTTACCAAAGCAAGTTATCTGAATGCCCTCTTGGTCAGCCAACCAAGGAGGTTGACATGTTTGCACGCAAAGTCTCCATGCAGCTGAAGGGCGGCATTTCCGAGTTCACCCAGACTCTGGAAAGAGAAGTTCTTCCCCTGCTTCGAAAACAGAAGGGATTCCGGGACGAGATCACGTTCGTTGGACCGGCCGGGAAGGAAGCATTCGGCATCAGTTTGTGGGACCAGGCCGAAAACGCGGAAAGCTACAACCGCGGAGCCTACGCCGAAGTAGCGAAGGTCCTGGCGAAGGTGATTGACGGAACTCCTCAGGTAGAGACCTATGAGGTTGCCAATTCCACCTTCCACAAGATCGCCGCTGCTGCCGCGGCCTTAAGCCGATAGGTCTCTGTTCGGGGGGCAGGCAAGTCCGCCCCCCTTTAATCTTCGACGAGGATCGCTACAACAAGGATTTTCGATGTCGATGAGAGCTACAAAGCGGGCCGCAGAGGCCCGGGCGAAGGGTAAGCCGCTCCGGGAAGGTGGGGCGAGCTTTCACACCCTAGTCGAGGCTATTGCCTCGCCGATATTCATTGATACCGCGGCGCGCCACGGTGGTGACGAGTTTGCCGTCATCTTGCCGGAAACGGCGGGCGTAGCAGCCCGGCTCGTTGCATCACGCATCTGTGGTCGGCTACCCGCGGATAGTTTTGGAGCCACCTCTCTCCGCGAGTATCGGGGTGGCTCTGTCTCCTGAGGACGGCGAGACGATGGAAGCTCTGCTTCGCGCGGCAGACGGCGAGCTATACAGGATGAAGTGGGACGGGCAGAAAGTATCCATTCCTTCAGTTTGCGGGATGCCGAGTGAGGCGCGGCGGGCTTAGTTAGCGGCAGTGTCGACCCGAAAGAGAGAGAAGTAAGAGCTAAAGGAGAGTTGTATGTACCTTGTATCGTGGATCATCGTTGGGATCGCCGGCGGCTGGTTGGCCGGCAAGATTCTAAAGGGCAACGGTTACGGTCCGCTTATGGACATTGCCATGGGCATCTGCGGAGCTGTCCTTGGCGGACTTCTCATAGAGTCCGCAGGCTTTCTTGGCTATAGGGGAACCGTTGTCACGACTCTCGTTGCCATCATTGGCGCTGTTCTTCTGACGCTGCTCGTGGGTTTCGTGACCGGCAGAAGGCTTTACGCACGA
Organism: Acidobacteriota bacterium; assembly: GCA_003223245.1. Lineage (GTDB taxonomy): Bacteria > Acidobacteriota > Terriglobia > Acidiferrales > UBA7541 > Acidiferrum. The sequence goes on along the minus strand of QHYI01000147.1, from coordinate 57,929 downwards.
CAACTCTAGGCGTCCCGACACAGGGAGAAGCTCAAATGCCAGAGGCCAATCAAACCAGGGCTGTCTTCATCAGAGAAGATACCCCACTGCCAACAACGCTTTCGGTCGAAAGCGATGCGTTCCTGCCTGGCTGGCGGGTGGTCAAGAATCTTGATCGCCAAGCGCTAACTCGGGAAATTGAGAGCGCCAACTGGAATTTTTTCTATCTGGCCGGTGAAACAAAAGCCATCGTCCTTGGCCGCGACCGGCTTGGAACCGTGCGCAGGGCAGTGAAGTGCGTTTTGGCAAAACAGGAGGGGAGGAAGTTTAACTCTCTCGAGATTACGAAGGTCGTGTCAAAACGATTCCTCGGCTTTCCTTTCATGACCGTTGTCGCCCATTCCCGGCATATCCAAAAGGATATCGGCCTAGTTCCTGCAAAGGACTTCGTCTTGAGAACGCCTGCCACGTCAAGTGGAGACGGGCCTGATCTCAAGTTCTGAAAGATCATCGGCGATATGAAAAAGAAAAAGATGCGCACTGCAATTCTTTGCCTCTTTGGCTTGCTTCTCACGGCCTCGAGGCTGTACGCGCAGGACTTGTCCAAGTATCGGACTTTTTCACTTGGAGCGAGTTTGGCCGCCGTGCTGAAGCATACAGACGGGAAGTTAGCAGACGTAAAGATAACGCATGGCCGTTCATCGTTGTTTCAGGAGTTCACGTGGTGGCCGAACCCCCTTAGGACTTCCTTGCGCTCTGATGCCGTCGAACAGATTCTTTTCTCCTTCTACAACAGTGAGCTCTACGAGGTTTCCGTGACGTACGATCGAAACTCCACGAAGGGGCTCACCGCATCGGACATGGTGAAAGCGATTTCGGAGAAGTATGGCCCGCCGACAAGTGTTGCTCTGGAAATCGATTCAAAAGCGAGCGACCGATACGGCGAAGCAGAAAGGCGTTGCGTCATGGGAAGACTCGCAATATTCCCTTAATCTTGTCCGTTCTTCTTTTACCGATACCTTTGGGCTGGTCATTTATTCCAAACGAGTATAGGCAGCAGCTGAACTTGCGATCGCGGCAGCCGCGCAACTGGAGGAACAAGAAGGCCCGAAAAGAGAAGCAGAGCGTCAGAAAGAGGAAACGGATGACCTGGAAATGACTCGTCAGAAGAACAGGAAGATCTTCCAGCCGTAATGCTTGTCGTCAAACTGAAAGGAAAAGAAAATGGCAAAACTATATGTCGGAAATCTCTCATTTGAGGTGACCGATGACGGCTTACAACAGCTGTTCATCGGCAAAGGATATCAAGTCGCGTCAGCCCGCGTGATTACCGACCGGGAAACCGGGCGCTCGCGCGGTTTCGGATTCGTCGAGCTCGGGTCCGGCGACGATGCGGCGCGAGCCATCGGTGAGATGAACGGGCTCAACGTAGAAGGCCGCGCGCTACAGGTAAATGAAGCACGTCCGCAGGAGTCCCGTGGTGGCGGAGACCGTCCTCGCGGCGGTCGGGGCTCCACCGGGCGATCGGGTCGCAACGGTCGCTACTAACCCAATCGAGATTGCTTGCGTCTTGCGGCGAAACTGCCCAAGACCCTGATCACTTCGTTGCCAGTGAAGTTCCGAGGAGCCCACACGCTCTGTTTCTCTTCCTAAAGGAGGAGGATTTTGTGCAGACTTTCTTGCCAGGACAATACATCAAGCATTCTCAGTACGGCTGCGGAGTTATAACCGAATCGGACCCCAGCCGGACGACGATCGACTTCGATATCCATGGGATCAAGAAGTTCGTCACCAGCCTGATGGTAGTCGAACCTGCGGAGGGCGTTCCTCCGAAGCGCCGTCGCGCTAGGCGCAGGAAGGCGACAAGGCAGGCGCAAATTTCACCCACAGCAGTTGGAGGCGCAAATTGAGCAACGGTCCTATCGTCCAGTACCTGGGCTTTGCAGCGAAACCGCAGGCGCGCGAATACACTTTCAATGTGCGCGAAGCAGGCCAGGAGCGCGAATTCAGGCTCGACATAGCAAACGAAGCTTTTATCTCTCACCGTGCTCGGTATCAAGATGCACCCGGGATTTGCGCGGCTAGGCTCCACGCCGAGTTAACCGCCTCCTCGAATCGTCCTGCCGAAACGCAATTCCACATCACGGACGAGGAGTTAGATAAATTTCGGGAGTCTCACTCGCCAAAGATTGGGCAAAACGTCTGGGGAAAGAAGCCGCAAGAGAACTTTTAGCCACACGCGGTTGCACCCGGAGAAACGCTGTTGCAAGGTGCTCAAGCTCAGCGTGGCAATCTCAATCGATGATTATTTACACGTATACGCTAGCCAATAAGTGTGTCATCATCGTTTTGGCTGCGTTCGTTGCCCTTTCGGCACCTCCTTAGTCCGGCGAGGCTCCTAAGTTCAACTTGCGACTGCCTTTCGTTCAGAAATGGCGGTTTTCGTGGATCAACCTGTTGATTTGCAATACCTTGGATTCGAGTCCAAGGGAGTGGTCCGCAAATATGCCTTCAGCCGTCGCGGAGTCAAGGGCCAATCCCATTACTTCGTTACCATCGCTAATGAGACGCTTGCGGCGCACCGCGCGCGCTACCAGGATACCCCCGCGATCTGCTCCATCAGGCTTCGCCGCGAGTTTGCCATCCGGGGCGGTCAATCCTCCCTCCGCCACGTTCTCGGTGACCGATGCCGAGCTGGCCGAATGCAATGAGGCGCACACGCCCGAGGCCAAGCGTGGCCAGCCGGACAGGGAAGAGGAAGACTTTTGATCTCGTTTGCAACATCCCATACCGGCAACCATAGGAGTGTTCTTGGCACGGCTCATTGAAGACGAGTTCGGCTATATCCAGCAACTTCTGGCCATCGGCAAGGACCGAGGCTATCTCCTCTATGATGAAATCAACGCCAACCTTCCACCGGGTGTGCTTGCGTCTCAAGAAATCGACGACCTCTTAGCCCTCCTGGATCGCCACGGAATCGAAATACGCGAAGATTTGGACGCACCCAATTCCGTACCTGGTGTGATACCGGTCGATTCGCGTGAAGCCAGCCACGAAGGGGAATTAGCTCCGGAGTCGGCTCTCGACCTGAGTATTGGCGAAGTTTCCAAATCTCAGGATCCCGTGCGGCTCTATCTTCGCGAAATGGGCTCCGTGCCTTTGCTCACTCGTGAAGGTGAAGTGGCTCTTGCGAAGCGCATCGAACGCGGCAATGTCGTGGTGATGAAGTCCATCACCCGCTCGCCCATCATTGTTGAGGAACTCGTTTCCGTCGCCGCCGCCTTACGCCAAGGCACGCGTGCCATCAAGGAAGTTGTCCAATTCGCTGATGAAGAGATCACCGAAGAGAAAATTACCCGCAAAACTAAAGACACTCTCCGTCAAATCGATTCCATAGCTCTACTCCATGAAACCGCCCTCCGCCAAGCAGAGAAATTCGCCGCTACGCCAAAATCGAAGAAGCAATCCTACATTCGCGGCAAGTGGGCGCTGGCCCGCACGCGCATCCACATTTCTCTCGCCATCCGCAAGATTCCTTTCCATTGGCACGAACGCAAGCGCCTCGTGGACCACTTCCGGGCCTTCGTCGAGCGCTTCCAAACTCTGGAACGCGAGGTTCGCCGCCTGCGGCGTCTGGCAGACCCAGTCGCCGCCGAGGCGCGCAGACAGCTTCGTTGCTCGCGCGTCTCTTTGAGCGGAATGGCACTGTCGAGTCACAGCAGTCTGATCGCGCTCAAACGCACGCTCCGCGTTGTTCAGCGTGGCGAAGCCCACGCCCAACAGGCCAAGCAGGAACTCACCGCGGCCAACCTTCGCCTGGTGGTCTCTATCGCCAAAAAATATACCCATCATGGCCTGCAGTTTCTCGATCTCATCCAGGAAGGGAATCTGGGCTTGATGAAAGGCGCGGATAAGTTCGACTGGCGCCGCGGATATAAATTCTCGACCTATGCGACCTGGTGGATTCGGCAGGCCATCACTCGCGCAATTGCCGACCAGGCGCGCACGATCCGCGTTCCTGTCCACATGATCGAGGTCATCAACAAGCTCGCCCGGCATACCCGGCAACTTGTACAGGAATTTGGCCGCGAGCCTACCTGCGAAGAACTGGCCAGCCGCATGGACGTCAGCGTCGAAAAAGTCCGCCATACTCGGAAAATTGCGCAGACGCCCATCTCCTTCGAGACTCCCATCGGTGAAGAGGAAGACTCGCATCTTGGCGATTTCATCGAAGATAAAGCGGCGGCCTCACCCGCGGAAACCGCCATCCGCCTGAGCCTTCACAAAAATGTCGCCTCGATGCTGAAGCATTTGAATCCGCGCGAAGAGCGCATCATCCGCATGCGCTTCGGCTTTGAAGACGGCATTCCGCACACCCTCGAAGAGGTGGGTGAGACCTTCGACGTGACTCGCGAGCGCATTCGCCAGATTGAGGCTAAGGCGCTTCGCAAACTGCGGCATCCCTCGCGTTCCAGCTTGCTCCGCACATTTTACCAAGGTTCTTTCTGAGGCAGCGCCCATGAACAGTCTCTGCCCGCATCAGAAAAATTCAAATGGAGAAATTGTATGAAAAGTCTTTTTGTCGGGAATATGAGTTTTCAAACCACCGAAGCCGATTTGACCGCTTTGTTCCAACCCTTCGGCCAAATCGGGCGCATCCACATTGTCACCGATCGCGAGACCGGCAGGGCTCGCGGCTTTGCCTTCGTGGAAATGCCCAATGATGCCGAAGCTGGCAAAGCTATGGCCGCCCTCGACGGCAAAGAGCTCGGCGGCCGCAATCTCAAGGTCAACGAAGCCCGGCCAAAAGGCGACCGTCCGCGCGGTGGCAGCGGTAGCCACAACGCCAGTGGTCATGGCGGTGGTCGTGGAGGCCGAGGTGGTCGCGGCGGATTCTCCAACGAGGATTACCGCGAATCCGCTCGCCAGCCGCGCGAGCCGCGCTGGTAGCTCCTGTCTTTCATTGACCGGTCCCGAGGAGGCTCTATGAGTGTCACGTTCCAAAAGCGCCAGAAAGAAATGAAACGCCTGGAAAAGCAGCGCGTCAAAGCCGAAAAGCGTGCCCAAAAGAAAGAGGCTAGACGCGCTGCAAAAGAAGGCGACACCGCAGCGTCGGCCGATACTGCCGCGACCACCGATAACCAGCCGCAACCCGAGGAAGAGTAGACTCGCAACGTGTGCGCAACAGTTGAGCTGTCACTACGCTGGTCAAGCCCCGAATACTTCCGGGCAATCCGGAAGTAGTCCCCTTTGGAGGGAAAACGCGCAATCTGTAGAAGTTGCGTTGTCGTGACGCATCGAAGAATGTTTTGGCTGGCTGGAGCTGAAGACCATCGCGTTGTTGCGCAAAGTGCTTCATCGCGGAACCTTGAAGGTAGATTGGATCTTTACCTTCGCCTGCGCCGCCTACAACCTGGTGCGCATGCGAAACCTGATGGCCAGCGCAGTTTCGGCGCAGTAAGTTCGGGCCGTCGTGTCTTCGAACGAAGCGGAAACGCCTAGTTGGCACGTGCAGCGGAACAAAAATCATAGGAGAAAATAGATGCACACCAATTCACACCACAAAACTAGTGCATGGGGAAAGGAATCACTTGCTAGACGCACTTTTTTCAGCAGCCTGCTAGGCTCTCGCTAATGACCCCCAAGCCAAACGCGCACAACCTAGCAAGTTGGCTTTGGGCCCGAGCTTGCTCACTACAATCTTTACTCGCCTCGCCGCGAGCGGTTGGGCGCGTTCAAGCATTGCCCTGCGTAGCGAGCCAAGATACAGGTCGGCGACCGCTGCCATTCCTCCACCAAGAACTACAATTTCCGGATCAAAAAGACTCACAAGGTTAGCAACCGCAAAACCGAGCAACCTGCCGGACTTGTTAAATATATCCAGTGCCAGCGGGTCGTGCTGGCGCGCGGCGGCTGCAACGTCATGAGCTGTTATTTTCGCCAGGTCCAATCGGGACAGACTGCTCTGTCCTCCTTTTAGCAGTCGTTGCCGAGCAATCCGCGCGATCGCCGGCCCAGCAACCAAAGATTCCAATTCTCCCAACTGCGGGGCGTCCTGAACCTCCTCCCGCGTGATCGTCATCCATCCAGCGCAACCAGAGAGTTCGTGCGCACCGCGGATGATGTGCCCCCCACTCAGAATACCAGCGCCAATTCCAGTGCCGAGCATCAAAACAATCGCGTCAGATTTGCCGCGTGCCGCACCATGCCAGGATTCGCCTAGGATTGTGGCATTGCGGTCGCTTTCAACAGCGAAAGGAAGTCCGAGCGATTGTTTCAAGCGCTTTGCCAGGGGTATTCGTTTCCAGCCTGGAAGATTAGGCGCCCACACCGTCCCGTTCTTCTCCACGAGCCCGGGCACGGAGATTGCCGCCGCCGCGAAGGCCTTTGCAGGCCCCTGTTCGCCAGCGAATTCGCGAGCGAGTTGACAAATCTGACGGATTGGCCCCGACGCGGAAGTGAGATCGACGGGCAAAGTGCTACGGCGAAGAATGCGGCCACTTCGATCCACCGTCGCGGCCGAGCACTTCGTGCCTCCGAGATCCACCACAAAGACTTGCGAGGGCATTCTACGTTCCTTGATAGTGACAGCGCCGCGACGCATGGTAGCAGGCACTAGCGTCCAATGGACAACCACCCTGCAAGGCGAAATTTGCTTGACAGGGACACCGTCTCGCCATATATGCACGAATCGAAGCAAGAAGCGGGAGAGAGGGAAGATGTCTGCTCAAGAGTATCTGAATCGCGTCAGCGAAATTATTTCTAAAATCCAGACAACACAAAAAGAAAAGATGGGGGCCGCCGCGGAGAGATTCGCTGCGTCGATCGCAAATGGCGGGCGCGTGTATCTTTTCGGCAGCGGCCATTCGGTCATCCCGGTTCTAGACATCTTCCCGCGATACGGAAGCTTTGTTGGATTCTATCCGATTTATGACCCTCGCCTGATGTGGTTCAACGTTGTCGGCCCGGGTGGGGCGCGAGAACTGCTGTGGCTGGAACGGCAGGAAGGATACGCGAAGGTCATCCTGGCCAGCTACGAACTCGAGCCGCACGATTCATTTCTGATTTTTTCTCACGGAGGCCTGAACGCCGCAGCGATAGAAATGGCAATGGCGGCCGGCGAGAAGGGTGCCCAGGTTGTTTCCATTTCTTCGCACCAGAATTACAAGCGCGCTGCAGCCACGCATTCAAGCAAGAAGAAACTAGCGGACGTTTCCAACATCGCCATCGATAACTGCGTTCCGCCGGAGGATGCCCTAATCGTAGTCGACGGGCTCCCAGAGAAGTTTGCGGCTGGGTCGACCGTTGCTGCAGTCTCGATTGCAATGGCATTAGTAGCGGAAGTGGGCATACGGCTTGTGCGAGGTGGAAAGCAGCCGCTGACTTTCGTTTCGCCCAACATCGGCTCGTCACCGGGCCACAACGAGCGGATTTTTCAAGAATACGCTCGAAGAATGGCGAGCCGAAAATTCTGAGATGCAAAGCTGGATGGTTGAGGGCTGTTGGAACTAGTGGGGCTCTTCACTTTGTTTCCAGACCAGGAGATGTGCGCGAATGCCTGAAAGGTGGCGAACGCATGCCTGATGTGCGCAATACCAATCGAGTTCCGCTCATGGCAGCAGCCAACGCCTCCATGTTCATATTTGGTGCGGTGCTGCTATTGATGGGCTCGCTGCTCCCTTCCTTGCACTTTACCTATTCGCGCTCGGGAAACCTGGGCTCATTCCCGCTGGCTGGCATACTCGTTTCGACAGTATTGGTCGGACCAATCCTGGACCTAATGGGCGCCAAGAAGGTCCTGGTAGCCTCGCTCGGGCTCGTCGCGGCTTCGCTGGGAGTGATGCCGGCGCTGCATTCGTATTCTGAACTGGCGGCAGCAGCTTTCGCCTATGGCTTGGCCGGAGGCGGGCTCAACACAGCTGCCAACGCTCTGGTTGCCGACATAAGCGCGGCTGGCCGCGCTGCGGCACTCAACCTGCTCGGATTCTTTTTTAGCCTGGGGGCGATCGCGGCCCCTCTGATGCTGTCTTCCGTGGAACGTAGTTTTTCTACGTCCATGGTTCTGCGGATTCTGGCGATGTTATGCCTAGTAGTCCTGCTTTTCGTTCTCCCGCTCCGATTCCCGCCACCCGCAAAATTCGGAACACGCCTGAGGAGCCTTCTGAGGATTCTGAAGCCCGGGCCGGTGTGGCTTTTTGCTGCCTTGCTGTTTTTCGAATCGGGAAGCGAAAACTGCACGTTTGTTTGGACGAGCAAGATTGTCGCCGATGTGCTACATAGCTCGCCGAACCGGGCGAACATGGCACTCGTGGCATTGAGCGCTGCTCTGGGTGCGGGCAGAATTGCGGCAGCGCTCTTTCTGAGATGGCTTGGTAGCGCTCGCACGATTTGGCTATCGACTGCGATTATAGTGGCAGGCAGCATGATTATGCGGAACGCGATCCAGATGTCCGGCATGATCATGGCCGCGATAATTCTCGGTCTAGGATTGTCAGCCATCTTCCCGACAGCCCTCGGCATGGCTGGGGATCGCTTTCCAAAAGAAACGGGCACCGTCTTCGGCGCTATCATGGCCGTCGCGCTGGTGGGCGGGACCGCCGGGCCAAAGATTGCCGGTTGCATTGCTCCCTACGATATCAGGCAGGTGCTGCTGATTCCGATTTTCGCTGCTGTAGCAGTAGCCGTGCTGGCCGCCATTATTGTCAAGCGGCCCCCGCGGCCTGTCTTGAAACCTTCGGTCCCAGCTTAATGCATGCACATGGAAAGGAGGGAATGGACATGAACCGACGCTCCTTTGCTCAGGCAGTAGGAAGCGCGGCAATACTCTCGGCACTTTCGAAAGCGTCACCCAGGAGCGAATCCGAGAGTGCCAGCGCCGGCAAGATCATGGCGGTTGCGGCTCATCCTGGGGACGGCCTCTTCACCATGGGCGCCCTTCTTGCGCAGCAGGCCGGGCGCGGAGGAGCGGCAGTGTTGGTGAACCTTTCGCTCGGAGAAAGGGGAGCTCCCAAGAACACGCCCGTCAAACTGTATGGCGAAATGCAGCGCACGGCTACTGAGAAAGCCGCTCGCCTGCTCGGCATCGATGCCGTCTTCTTGGACTACCCAGATGGCCAGATCCCATGCAATGAAGAGAGCGCGCTGCGAGTTTGTGACGCAATCCGCGGACATAAACCGGACATCGTAGTGACTCACTGGAAGGGAAGCTGGCACAAAGATCACCGAAACTGCCATAGGATTGTCCGCGATGCCGTCTTCTTCGCAGGGCTGGAAACTCTTGAGCGGAGCCGCGCCGCCCATTCCGTCTCTAAAGTTTTCTACGCGGACAACTGGGAGGATGCCGACCGCTTCGTAGCGGACACCTACATCGACGTCGACCCTGTCTATGAGAAATGGCTCCGGGCTTGTGACTTCTATCCCATGTGGCGAGGACAAACAGGTTTTTTTCGGTACAACGATTACTACGGCAGCCTTTCGGTCATGCGCGGGTGTCTTTCCGGATTTAAACATGCCGTCGCGCTGATGACAGACGGCAGCCAGCGTGCGCAACGCTTGCAGTTGCTCTAACAACGAGGCGCTAGCGGAAAAGAGCTAGCTCCAGCGCTCCTGGCCTTCCACGATCGTAATGTACCGGTTGATCGGGAGCCCGGTAAGGCGTTGCGTGCTCTCCCCTGGCGCCGGCCATTTCACTTCGAGCCAGTCCACCTTCTCGCGCTTGCCGATCCCCAGCACCATTCGGGGATCATGCGAGGACAGATAGCTCCCGCCTCCCACTTTTATCCGGCTCCTCTTCAAATCTCCCGCGTGATAGGCTAGCCGCGCTCCCACCGCATCCGAATTCGATTTTTTGCCCACGAGTTTTACTCCCAGCCAGTTGTTTTGTCTTCCAGCGTTGTTGCGCAGCAACACCGGCGCTCCATCATTCACCGCGATCAGCACGTCCACTGCTCCGTCGTTGTCGAAATCGCCGATGGCCATTCCGCGGCCCGCCAGCGGCTTTGAGAAAATCGAGCCGCCCTGCGCGCTGACATTCTTCAGCCCGTTTCCCGTGTTGCGGTAGAGCAACATGGGCTCGAGGTATTTCACGCCTTCCACGCGCCCGTCAATCTTGTCGTCGGGATGGCCGTTGCACAGCAGCAGATCCAGGTCGCCGTCATTGTCATAATCGAAGAACTTGACTCCCCATCCACTCATCAACTTGGTGGTCGGCCCAATGCCAGTGAGTATCGCGAAATCGCTGAAGGTTTCGTTCTTGCTGTTGTGGTAGAGCGAAAACATTTCCTGGTCTACGTTCGAAACGAACAAATCCGCCCATCCGTCCTCATCGTAATCGGCGGCGTCCACGCCCATCCCCGACCTGGCACGGCCATAAGCGTTATCCCCAACACCGGCCAACACTCCATCTTCCTCAAATTTGCCCTTGCGGTTGACAAACAGAAAATTTGGCTCCGTGTCATTGGCCACGAACAGGTCCATCCAACCGTCGTTGTTGATGTCGCAGGCCACCACTCCCCACGCCTTTGCCATGGATTGAGCGATCCCCGACTCCTTGCTGACGTCCGTGAACGTGCCGTTGCCATTGTTGTGAAACAACCAGCACGGCATGGGGTCATACACTCGAGGAATGCAGTAGGAACGGTCGTTGGTTTGACGGTTGCCACACCATTTGTTTTTCGCTTTGCTAAAATCCACAAACCGGCACACGAACAAATCGAGCCTTCCGTCGTTGTCGTAATCGAACCACACCGCGCTGGTCGCCCAACCTGGTGCTGCGACCCCGGCCTTTTCCGTCACATCGCTGAAGGTGCCATCTGCATTGTTGTGATACAGAATGCTACGGCCATACTGCGTCAAATAGATGTCGGGGAAACCGTCGCTGTCATAGTCACCGACGGCAATGCCTTGCCCGTAGCCGCCTCCCATAACGCCTGCTTTCTCGGTTACATCCGTGAACGTCCCGTCCCGATTATTGCGATAGAGCACGTTGCGCAGCGGCCGCGGCGGTGTGTAGAAATCGCATGCTCCGCTGTTCACCAGATAAATGTCCATCCACCCATCGTTGTCGTAATCGAGAAAACCGCAGCCTGCCCCGGTTGTCTCCGGCAAATACATGTCCGCCGAGCGTCCATTCACGTGTCTCCACGTAATTCCGCTTGCGGAGGGCGGAACCTCGGAGAAAAAAGTTCCTTGCTCATTTCCGGGAAAAGTGAAGGCTGGAATTTCGCGCGCCGCTGCTGCTCCAGCCAGCGCTCGCAGAAACCCTCTGCGGGAGAAAAACATTTGGAAGCTGCTGTCCTTCAGGCCCATTCAAGTTTGCGAATCTCGCTTCGTGATTGCTTTCGACGAATAATCGCAACAAAAAATCCAGGCAAGATATCCAGACTGCCCTGCTCGCGGGCAAGCTACTGCGGATTCTCTGAGGCTTTCTGCTTTGCCTGCTCGATCTTCTCCGCCGCCTCCTGCTGCAGCATTACTTCCCGCTTGGCGTCTTCTTTGCGACCCACGCCATTGTAGGCGATCGCCAGTTGGTAGTGCCCGGTGGGGTTTGCCGGTTGTAGTTTTACTCCTCTTTCCAAGGGTGGGATGGCCTCCGCGTAGCGGCCCTCGGAATTCAGAGCAAAACCGAGGCCCAAGAACGCGTCAGCAAAGCTCGCGTCCAGTTTCGAAGCTCTGGAGAAATGCTCGATGGCATCCTCCCATTGCTGGGCTTGGCGAGAAAGTTCACCCAGCACGTACTCGGCTCCCGCGTTGTTCGGATCGATTTTCAGCTCTGCCTGAAGCTCTCTTCGCGCATTGTCTACCGTTGTTGGAGTTGGTGGCTTGGATAGAATAATGCGGCCCAGGCGGTAATGGATTCCCGGCACGCGCGGCTGCTGTTTTAGGATAAGGTTGTATTGGGCTGCTGCTTCGTCCCATTTTCCCTGTGACTCTAGAGATTCTGCATTTAGCTCCCGCGCCTGCGTCGAAAGAGGTGCAGTTCTTGCCAGTTCTAACGCGGCACGCGTAGCAAGGTCGGAGAATGCATGCGTAGTGACGTAAAGAACGTCGGGATCGGTCGGAAATTCACGGTTCAGCCATTGTAGTGCGTTGAGGGTAGCCTCGGTCTGATTCGACTGAAGCCCGCAGCGAACCATTGCAAGACCTGCCTTGATCTTCAGTTGCTTGTCGGACGTTACCGGAGCGGCCTTCTTCAAGATCGCCAACGCTTCCTGGCAACGCCCCTTTTCGGCTAAGCCAAGCCCCTTCTGAGTGGCGGAGGAGGTGTCTGCAGCACCGGTACTTGCCCCCGATTGCGCTGCCATGGACGCCGGTAGGGTCACGCAACCAAAACTCATCACCAGAAATCTACGTCTAAGCCCGGTCATACGAGAATGAGGCAGGCGGGGGTGTTCGCCTGCCTCATTATACGTGTTCTGGTTTGCGCCTAGTAGTATAGCTTTAAGGCCAACTGAATATTTCTTGGTGGCTGAGCACTCGTAATTTGCCCCATCGTGGAACCGAGGCTCATGTTGGGTGCGTTGAGCTGCACGTGGTTGAACGCATTGATAAAGTCGCTTCGGAACTGCAGCCTAAAGCGTTCCGTCATCTGAAAGTCCTTATGCAGACTCAGGTCTAAATCGGTGTAACGCGGCCCTCGCAGCCCACCGAGCTGCGGAGCACAATTACCAAATGCTCCGACAGCTGGGTTTGTAAAACTGCCGTTATTTGTGAACCACTGGATTCCACCGACTCCGCCGCCGATTGGCGTATTCGAAATACTCGGAAGCGAATTGCAGTTGGCGCGCGCACCCCGCCCGAACGTTCCCGATTCGTCTTGCGCACCATAAACCGGCATAGGCCAGCCGCTGCGCACTGTAAAGATCGGGCTAAATTCCCAACCACCGACAACGGTATCCACGGCTCCGTTGACGTTCTTTGCCAGTAGTTTGCCCCGGCCAACGGGTAACTCATACACGGCATAGCCCGTGAGGACGTGGGTAGCATCGTAGTAGCACGGCGCCCATTCCGATTTGGCGTCGTAAACGTTCTGCCAGTAGGCCGACGCGCTGAGCGCGTTATTCCACGCTCCATAGTAACCGGTGCTGTCGGACATGCACTTGGAATAGGTGT
>QHYI01000147.1:0-44772 GCA_003223245.1 Acidobacteriota bacterium | reverse complement strand
AGCGTTGGGTTGTTGGCAAAGAATGGGCTCGGAGCTGTACACGGCGGAGTCCCGCATGCTGAATTCGGGAGCAGTACTCGCTGCGCGTAGTCGAATGGCACCATCAGGTGATAGCCCCACTGGCCGACATATCCAATCTGGAAGGTCGTGTCCCCCCAGAATTGGTGCTGAACGGTCAAGTTCCACTCATCGGCAATCGCCGGCTGCACGTTGGGATCCCATACGCGGAGGAAGGCGCCCGCGTAGCAAGCATAGGCTGGCGCCGCGCAGGATACGGCGCTGGCTGTTCCCGGGATGCCGTCTGTGGTGCTCGTCCCTGGCAGTGCAGTATTGTTGTAGATAGCATTGACTTCGGCTGGAGTAAAAGGCGCGTTCAAGGTCAAACGCAGGTTCGTACCTGTACCCTCGAGATAGGAGGAGATGGTAAACGCTCCCCGGACGACCGTGTGGTTCCCCAGCATCTCAGGAGTCCACGCGAAGCCAATGCGCGGCTGGAAGTCCCTTCCGCCATAGAAACCTTTGTAGAGAGCCCTGCTGGCTCCGTTCTGGCCCGCAAGATCGATATTGCCCGTAGCAAAGTTGTAGTTGGCCTGTTGGTTGTTCGCCTCCACCCATGGCGTGTGCGCGTCGTAGCGCAAACCAAGGTTCAAGGTCAGACGGTCCGTCACTTTCCATGTATCTTGCGCATAGATACCAATAACATTGCTCGACTGCTGCCAAGTCTTTCCGGTACTTACGCCGCGGCCAATTTGAAACGGCAGCCCGAGAACGAAGTCTGCCCCGCCATCGCCCGTGTTGGTCACCGGAGAGGTTGCTGAGGCGTTGGTGAACCGGCCGTCAAAATCCATGAGCCCAAGTTCGCCGTTGTTGCCCGCATAGAAAGTCTTGATGACATTACGCCAGTATTGGCCGCCAAACTTGAACGTGTGCCGGCCGCGCGTCCAGCTAACTGAATCTTCCAACTGCCAGACATGGTCGTCGAAGCTCGTCGTGCTTTCTTGTGTTCCCAGGCTCGACAGGGCTGAGTTCGAAAAGTTGAGGCCCAGTAGCCCGTCGAGCCCCGCGGGGTTGCCATTCCCGATGCCAATGGTGTTGCCGAATTGTCCGACGCCGCTAGCCCAGCTAGTGCCGCTCCCGAACGTCACGTGGTTCCAGCCCAAGCGAAAATCGTTTAGGAGAGTATTAGTGAGCGTCCGGCTCCAATCGCCCACGATGTTGTAAATCGGCGTTGTTCCATAGCCGTTGCCCAACAGCGCGACCGAGTTCGTCGATGGATTGTTCTGATAGGCGCGACTAAAGCGGCCCGAAATGTTGTCCTTGTTCGTCGCCTTGTAGTCTATTTTCAGATCGCCCTGGTCCACATTTTTGGCATTAGCGACAGTATTGATAGCGTTTTGTTGCAATCCCGAACCAGGGATCACCGCCGGATAAAGCGAGGAGGAGAACAAATTGCTCGCGACAGGGCTGATCATTGCTGCTGGAATTCTGTTGAACGGGAATATCTGCCGAGTCCCAGCCGGAGTCGAGGAAGGAGTGCACGGCGCGCTAAAGGACGCGCAGGGGTTATAGAGTTGAACATTCCCGCTGCCGCTTGCCGTACATGCTCCGGCTGCGTCGAATCCCGCCGCGCAGAGAGCGCCAAAGTCCCCCTGGCGTTCCGCGGTTGTAAAGACATTCAAGGTGGACGATGAAGTAGGGATATCAAAACGCTGTCCTTGAAAGTCGGTGAAGAAAAATAGCTTGTTTTTGAAGATCGGCCCACCGAAGGTACCGCCAAACATATTCCAGCGAATTTTGTCCTTAGGAAGTTTATTGAAATTATTCGACCAGCTATTCGCGTTCAGCTTGTCATTCCGGAAGAACTCCCACACATCGCCGTGGTAAGTGTTGGTGCCGGATTTGATGGTCGCGCTAACAATGCCGCCTTCAAAGTTACCAAACTCGGCCGAAGCGTTATTCGTGATCAGGTTGAACTCTTCGATCGCATCCGGTGCCGGCGTGTAACCCAAAAGGTTGTCTGACACCTGATTATTGTCCATGCCGTCGAGCAAGAAATTGTTGGCTTGCTCGCGGTTGCCATTGATCAGCGGGCGGCCGCTATAAAAATCAGTGTTGTTGCCGCTCGTAAAACTGGCGGGATCTGTCGAAACCGCCCCAGGTGAAAGCAAAGTCAGTTGGACGTAGTTGCGGGACGCGAGAGGCAGGTTGTCATTCGTGGCGGCGTTGATGATCGTGTCCACCTGCGTCGTTTCTGTCTTCATGACGGGGGCCGCACCGGTCACCTCGATCGTCTGGCTTACTTGGCCGACTTTCAGCGCAACGTCGATGCGCGCAACCTGATTCAGCACCAAAGTGAAGGACGGAAACAGCGCGGCCTGAAATCCTTCTTTTTCCACTCGGAGATCGTAGTTACCGACCGGGAGCTGCGCGATTCGGTAAATTCCCACTTCGTTGGTTGCGTCTTTAAAGACTGTACCCCGATCCACGGACTTCGCCGTAACCGTTGCCCCCGCGACCGCGGCTCCGGTTGAGTCCGTCACCGTTCCGGTGATCGTAGCGGTAACTTCCTGCGCCCACACCGCATTGGCGCTGACTAGCAACAGCACCAGCGCACAAACCACTGCTCCCAACGCCAGGTACTGCATCTTTCTCATATTTACTCCTCCGGCTTGAAGCGGCTGGCCGTCCAACCTGCCTCTCCCCTAACCGATTTTCCTCGACTGGTAATGGGCACCGTAGATGGTTACAGATTCGATTGGCGCATAGCTATATAGCACAAACTTTTGCTCGTCAAGAAGAATAATGCTGCATTATAAACGATTCTCGAGAGTAGCGGGGGCTCGGAGATACCCGTGGGACTAGACCGCGCTATAGCGGCTGTCGATCGCCCTATAGCAGTAAACGGGCGCGCGGGACGATGTAAGGCGTTGCTTCCTTCGGCGTTCCTTTCGCTCGGAAAAAGGGGCAACGGATGGCTTCGAACAAAAAGATTCTAGCCGCTCTCGAGCGCTTCCCCGCCCGCGTCCCAAGCGCTGAGCCTGCTTATCAGCGCATTCAGAGCGTCATTCGCAAGCGCATCGATTCCGGGCAGCTCCAGCCCGGCGACGCGGTTCCCTCCGAACGCGACCTTGCGCGCACGCATCATGTCAGCCTGATGACCGCTCGCCACGCCCTGGCGTTCCTTGAACGCGAGGGTCTCGTCGAGCGCCGCCGCAGCATCGGGACGTTCGTCGCGCCGCCGAAAATCCATTTCAACAAGCTTATGAGCTACACCGAGCAGATGGCAGCCCGCACGCTTGCTGCCGGAGCGAAGGTCCTCTCTGCCAAAATCGTCGACAATGAAAACGAAGCCGCCGCGCGCCTTTCGCTTCCGCCCAAAAGCGGCATCATCAAACTCGAACGCCTTCGTCACGCCTCGGGCGAGCCATTCGCGCTCGAAACCTGCTATCTCAACGCCGCGGAATTCCCGGGCTTGCTTGACGCGCCCATCGAGCGCGACTCCCTGTTTGGCGTCCTCGAGCGGGATTTCAAAGTCGAGCTGGCCTACGCCGACGAAGAAGTCGACGCCACTGCCGCTGACCCGCGCATCGCCGACCTGCTGGCCATTCCGCGCCGCGTGCCGCTGCTGCGCATTCGCCAGGTCATTTATTCCACCAAGGGCAAGGCCATCATGTACGTGCTGGGTTTTTACCGCTCCGACCGGCACAATCTGGTGATTCGCCGCTTCCGCTGAGCCAGCAAAAGGGTGACGTGGGCCCGCATGGCCACACCTTTCTTTCGGCCCTAATTTTTCCGCTTCTCAAAAGCCTCCGAATCTCGCATTCAGACTATAATCCCCTGGCATCCGCTACGGATGGTTCCGCACGACCCGGACAGGCGCTAGAGCTTCGTCTGGTGGTCGGACACGTCCAGAACCTGT
Organism: Acidobacteriota bacterium; assembly: GCA_003223245.1. GTDB lineage: Bacteria > Acidobacteriota > Terriglobia > Acidiferrales > UBA7541 > Acidiferrum. Next base: position 40,853 of record QHYI01000147.1, on the reverse strand, counting down.
AACCAAGATGTTGATTCAGGATCGAAGAGTGGAAGGATCATGATGATGACAACCGCCAGCGAGTTGCAAGACAACGCGTCCCACGCAGACCACCAGCCCCATGCTCGATTTGGGCTCGCCTTGGTGCGGCTCACAATTGGTGCAATGTTCGTGTGGGTCTTCTTTGAGAATCTGGGGAAGGGCCTATACAAGCCATCGGGCTACGCTGGCCTCATCAATGACTATATTGAGAACGGTAGTGCCCCTGCTCTGTGGAAAAGCGTTATGGCCTTCGCGGCAGCTCACGCGGCGATGGCCGCACCGGTTCAGGGATTCACAGAAATCTCGCTTGGCGTGTTGTTGGTGCTCGGCCTTTTTACGCGTCCGGTCGCACTTGTGGCTTTCGCCTTTCTTTCAAGCCTATGGATCTCGGAATGGGGCACGGCATGGATATGGGAACTGCTCGTTCCGGTCCTAGCTTCGCTCGCGCTGGTTATAGGAGGAGCGGGCCGCACGTGGGGTGTTGATTCCTTCTTGGCGCGTAAGCGTCCATCCGCATTTTGGTGGTAACCGAGCGGAGGTCGCGTGCGGGTCTCAGTCATCATTCCTACGCGCAACGAGGCACTGGCAATCGGTCATGTCCTTGCTGATATTCCCGCGGAGCTGGTAAACGAAGTCATTGTCGTCGACAGCCTCTCATCGGACGGGACTCCGGAGATTGCTGCCCGCATGGGCGCCCGTGTCGTTTCAGAAGTGCGTCGTGGATACGGCCAGGCGTGCCTCACCGGGCTCGCTTGCACTAACGCGCCCGATGTTGTCGTTTTTCTGGATGGCGACTACAGCGATCGACCTGCTGAGCTTCCGCTTCTCCTCGCTCCCATTGCTGAGGGGCGGGCAGACATTACCATCGGTTCGCGTCTTGCAGGTCCGCGCACGCCCGGAGCGCTTCCTTGGCACGCGCTGTTCGGCAATTGGCTCGCTGCCACCTTGATCACGAAGCTCTACGGACTCAAGATTAGCGACCTCGGTCCGTTCCGTGCTGCACGTGCAGATGTTCTTCGCGCGGTGGAATTGCAGGAGACCACGTATGGTTGGGCAGTGGAATTGATCCTCAAGGGAGTTATCTCGGGTTTCCGCATTGTCGAGGTCCCGGTAAGCTATCATCCACGCCTTGGGAAATCGAAGATCAGCGGCACCTTCAAGGGCACTTTTGGGGCGGCGTGGTTCATTCTCAGCCGCATCGCAAGCTACTATTTCCGCCGCCGAAAAACCACCATGGCAAGGCCGGTTTGAAATCCCGGTTGGCAATATTTAGGGAACCTCGAACGAAACGGTGACGCGTTTGCATGACATCGATGAATCGTACTCTAGTTATCATGGCCAAAGCTCCCAGGCTCGGCTCGGTCAAGACCCGCTTGGCTGAGAGCCTTCCTCTCGAAGCGATCACCGAGCTGTACCGATGTCTTCTGAACGACACCATCGCTCTGGCACAAACGCTCGATCATGTGGAAATTGCCATAATGTGCCCCGCGTCCGACGCTGAAGACCTGTCGCGCGTGGTGGCTAAAACCGTGCCCATTGTGCCGCAGACAGGTCAAGGCCTCGCCGCCGGCCTTGCCTGCGTGTTCAAGCATTTTGCAGCTTCTGGCCACCAGCGCGTCATGGCCTTCAATAGCGACAGTCCGCACCTGCCAGCCGCAGTCTTAGAAACGGCATTCGACCTACTCGAAACTCGCGACTTGGTGGTAGGCCCCACTCACGACGGCGGCTATTATCTCGTCGGTGCGAAGGCGTCCCATCCAGGTTTGTTCAGCAATGATGGGATGGGAACAAGAAATGCGCTTGAAGCGCTGTTAACCCGTGCCCGTGAGTTGGGGATTTCGGTGCAACTGACCGATCCCTTCTACGACATCGATATCGCGGCAGATCTTAGGCAACTCGCCGACGAACTGCGGCGCATGCCGAGGAAAGCACCAAGAACAGCTGAGTGGCTTTCGAAGCAGGCGAGGGCGGGGCATGAGTAAAGGATTTCTATGAAGGAGTTCTGGCGGGATTATGTACAACGCCTTGAGACTCTTTGGCCGCGTGGTATTGTCACGGCGGGGCTCGCTTTCCTGGCGGGAGCATTAACAGTCATCTTCAAGTGGGTCGCTCGGCAGCAGGACTTGGACGCCTGTATGCCGGAATTCATCGGACTCGTGCTGCTCGCCGGCATCTTCTACGTCGTAGGCGTGTTTTGCGTCGAGCGGTATCGGCTGGGAGCAACCGCTCTCGTCCTTATTCTGGGGAGTGCGGTCTTATTTCGTGTGGTGCTGCTGTCGGCCCCCTCGACACTTTCCGACGACGTATATCGCTACCAATGGGATGGCCGGGCCCAGCGAGCGCACCTGAATCCGTACGTCGTATATCCCAACCAGGAAGGACTCGAGTGGCTGTTAAATCCGGAGCATCCTGAACCACCGGGGGAAGACACTCCGACGATTTATCCGCCTCTGAGCGAACTTGCCTACAGGCTGGTCGAGACAGTTCCCGGATACAAGCGCACATCCACGATCTTCGATATGGCAAGTGCCGGCGTGTTGATGCTCCTGCTGGCTGCGGTGAAGCAGCCTTTGCACCGTGTGCTTACTTACGCGTGGAACCCCGCGGTACTTATCTCGTTTGCGATGAGTGGTCATTTTGATTCGCTTGCGATCGTCACGCTCTTGGCGGCGCTCTTCTTTCTCGTGACGAATCGCCAGGCGCTCTCGATGGGAACACTTGGGTTGTCGTTTCTATCCAAGTTTTTCCCGATGCTGCTTTTGCTTGCCTTCCTAAAACGCGTGCGCCTCGCCTCCATCGGCATCTTTGCACTCTTGGTTTTCGCATTCTATATTCCGTTCCTGGATGCCGGCTTGCACCTATTGGATGGCGCGCGGAACTACGCGCGAGATTGGATAAACAACGCCAGCCTGTTCCACCTGCTGCATTTCGTGGCAAGGTCGAGAGCCGGAGCAGAGATGGCCGCAGGCTTGATCGTGTTGGTGGCGATTGGCTACCTGGCAAAGAAGCAGGCGTCCCCGCTGTGGTCGGGTCTCGTTCTCACGGGCGGAGTGCTGCTGCTGTCGCCGACTGCCTATCCCTGGTATTTCACTTGGTCGATCCCGTTCCTATGTTTTTACCCGAGCGCGGCCTGGCTGCTCATGAGTGTGACTAGCGTCCTAGCGTACACTCCTTCGATCACTTACGGGGCAGGGGAGCCACTCAAGAATTCTCTCCTGATGTTGTCGCTCGAATACGGTCCCGTCTACCTTTGGCTGGCGTACTATGGCTGGGCCGCGCGCAGCATGGAACCATTCCTAAGTGAACAGAAAATTGTAAAATGCAACGTACTCCGATGAAGGCGACCATCGAGCTGGATGTTGGACGCAAGACGTTTGCGTCAGGGCTGCTGCCGGAGCTGATCGCAGCGCTCCGCCGAAGTCGTCCGGGCGATTTGGTGGCGATTGTCGGCGCTGAAGAAAGCATCGGCACGGAACTGGAAACGTGGTGCCGTTTCACGGGCAATGCCCTGGTTGAATACACGGTCGAAAAAGCACGCGGTCGTTGGGTGATCCGCTGCGGGACAGTTCCTGTGCCTGCCGAAGGCCATCGGCCGGTGGGGGGACGGCTTTGGCTCTACACGAACTTCGACTGCAACTTGCGCTGCGATTACTGCTGTGTGCGTTCGTCACCGACCGCGCCGCGACGAGAACTGGGGCTCGGGCGTGTACAGCGGATTGCTCGTGAAGCGGCGGAACTCGGCGTCCAGGAAATCTTTGTAACCGGAGGCGAACCGTTCCTGCTGGAAGATATAGGCGAGATTCTGGTTTCTTGCGCCGCAGCCGCACCAACCACCGTGCTGACCAACGGAATGCTATTCACCGGACGGCGGATTGAAAGTTTGCTGGTTTTGCCCCGGGATCGAATTACCCTGCAGATCAGCTTGGACAGCGCTACGCCGGAACGGCACGATCTCCACCGCGGGCCGGGAACCTGGGCGCGCACAAGGGAGGGCATTCAACGCGCTCGTGCGCAAGGGTTTCGAGTGCGGCTGGCGGCGACTGTTTCAACGCATCAAGAGGCTGAGGAGTTCCGCCAATTCCTCGACCATGAAAGCATTGCTCCCGAAGACCGGGTGATCCGCCGGATCGCCCTGCGCGGCTCAGCCACAGAAGGGGTTGCACTGACTAGAGCCGATTTGGTGCCCGAAGTCACGATCACGGCTGAAGGCGTTTATTGGCATCCGGTGGGGGCGCAAGACACCGACTTGCTTGTGACACGTGAGATTTTCCCGTTGGCCGAGTCGTTCGCTGCCGTCCGCCGCGCCTTCGAACGCGAAAGCGAACACGGGCATAAGTTGGCAAAAATCTTTAACTGCGCGTGAGGTAGTGCGGCAGCCCGGCTGCCGCTTTTCCGACTGCTCACACCGCTCTGTATTTTGCGATCCTCAATAGGTCGGCTCATCGCTCAAGCCGACTTGGCAAATGGCTGCTTGAAGAATCCCTGTTCTGCGGCAGCCTGACGCAACGCATCGTAGCCATCAACATGAGGCGGCAGCCAACGCCGAAGCCCCTCGGCGTCGAGGACGGCACGGTGCACCGGGTTCTCGTAATTCATCGCACAGAGCGCGTCGGCGAACCGCCGCTCGAGCGCCAAGTCAAGATCGGGCCGCGCAGTGAACATGCAATGATGGTAGGCGGGCGAAGTCCAGATCTCGCAGAGTCCGCCTTCGGGGATCAGGCGCTCGCTACGAACGGTATTCCAGAAGGGACTGCCGATGGCGCCGGCGTCGGCTCGCCCGTCGAGGACGGCGCGCACCACTTCCACTTCGCTGGTCCCGGTATCACCGTGTTTGCCTACATCGCTGTCGAAGCGCAGCGTGCGGAAGTCCCGGCCCTCGCGCAAGCCTTGCTGCTCCAAAAAGTGAATCGGCAGAATAGCGGCGTGCCCGCTGTCTCGGCTGCCAAGTGCCAGCGTTCGATTTTTCAAGTCCGACAGCGTGGCGACGGCACCTCCCGTGACTGCAACGACCTTCGTCATCCAACCGAGATCGGTATCACGCATGGCGACCGCGCGGCAGCGGTGGCCGCTCCATTCCTCGGCTTGTAGGTAGGCGAGGTTTGTGTTCCAGGCAATGTCGATACGCGGCACGGTCTCGCCCGGCTGGGCCAGGAGCGCGATTACCTGCGCCTCGTAGCTTTGAAATAGTACGACCTCCACGGGCAAATGCGCTTCTTCGTGAAAATAGCGCCGCATGCCCTCCCAGATTGTGACCACCTTCGGATTGTACGCAACGGCTCCCACCCAGATTGTTTTGCTCATAGTCCCCCGCGATGTACTCCCAGAGATGTTTCGCAAGGCGCTCCTGGCGTTGGCAACGCGTTTAGCTTTAGAAGAGCGGCATTCCCAAAAGCAACTTGGCGATGAACTCGCGCAGTACGTCGCCCGTTGGGGCCATGACGGCGCCCGCGTGCGCATCGCGGAACAGGCGTTCGATGCTCATATGCTTGGAGAACGCCGCACCCCCGCAAATGCGCATTGCTGCCGAGGTGACGGCGATGGCGATATCGCCTGCCGCCGCTTTTGTTTCAAGCACGCGCAGCATGGTTGTCTCGCGGGGCTTCTCAAAATGCTCAATCAAATCGTCGATGCGCGCCGAGAGGCCGTCGGTATCAATCTGCATGGCCGCGAGTTGCGCGCGCAATGTAGGCAGGCTCTCGCCGAGGCTCTGGCCGAGATGCTCGAATTTCGCGCTTTTGAGGTGCGACGCAGTTCCAGCGACCGCGGCTCGACATAGTCCGAGCGCCACCGCTGCCGTTCCTAAATTGAACAAGGGGAGGACTACGTTTAGCATGGCCTGAAAGCCCGCGCCGTCCTCGGTAAGCTGAAAGTGGGACGGGACTTCGCAGTTGTCCAGCGCAATCGGCGCGGAAGCGTTGGCCCGCAGTCCCAAACCGTCCCACGGGCCGGCAACTGAGAGGCCGCGCGTCTCCGCGGGAAGAACGTAGAGAGTCGAGTCGGTCGGACCTTTCCCTTCAGGGGCAAGCGCAGAAACGACATAGCTCTGTGCGTGGCCCGCGCTCGTGACCCACGACTTCTTAGCGGTGATGCGCACGCCGCTGCCGTTTCGATGGGCGCGCGACATGGGCGTCCAGAAGTGGCTGCGCGACCCGGCTTCGCTGAAAGCGAGTGTGGAAAGATGCCGGCCAGCGGCGATCTCCTGCAGTATGGGGGTGACTGTCGGAGCCGCGGTCGGCCGTGCCCTCATGATCGTTGCCGCACCGAGGATGTGCATCAGATAGACCATGGCAACCGACGCGTCCGCCTCGGCAAGTATCGCCGTGACAGGGGCAAGCGTACGCGGTCCTAGGCCAGAACCGCCTAGCTCTACTGGTAGCATCAACCCAAGCAGTCCAGCCTTACCAAGCGAATCGACGGCTTCAATTGAGAATCGTCCCGCTTTGTCGTTTTGCCCTGCAGATGGTGCTAGCACGCGACCAGCGATGTCCCGGGCACGCAAAACGGCCGCTTCATGCGTCATGATTCCACCAACACCGCAAATCCCTTTGGTCGAGCAAGGATTGTCGCCGAGGATGCGCGGAGGGGTCAAACGGTTTTTGCCAGCTCTCTTCCTGAAACACGGAGCGGAGAGGTCATACCTCGGTATTCGGTCGCGTGCATAAGATCAAGCCGCCTTCTAGGAGTATCCACCGCGCCAAAGGCAGTCGCGTGGGTCTAAGATCCGGCGCTAAGGACTTCGCCTAAGTCACGCAGCAGTTTCTCTCCAGCGGCGAAGGGCACACGAATAAAATTGTCTCGTCAGCCGGGGCACCCCATGTATCATTTAGATTACACATATTTTGAGGACGACGGCCGAGTGCTCCCTTTCCCAGCGGGCCGAAGTCTGCGACTTAGGGGCCCTTTTGTGATTCTTGATCCGCAAGATACCCGAAAAATCTCGCGAACTTGGCGCGAATACCTCCATGCGATGAAGGAAAGCTTGCGCGTAGCTCGCTGGGTCTATCAGGAATTCATCACTCCGGAAAGCCGCCATTGGACCCGGCGCATGCTTGTGTCTCTCGCCGTCTCGGTCACCGCGCTCAATGGCATCGCCTGGCTGGCCAAATATCTCGTTGACGGCCTTATTCGTCATGATGCCCATGCTGTCAAGATGAGCTTCGTGGGCATGGCCGCATTCGTGGTCATATACGGCTATTTCGACCGCCTGCAAATGATCGCACGGGAACACGCACAGGGCGAGAATCTCGCGCAACTCAAGCGCCGTATGAATGAACTCTTCTTTGAGAAGAGCATGGGCCAGCACCTCCAGGAAAGCTCCTATCTCAACACGGCAAACATCGAGCGCGGCAAGGGACGCATCGAGCAACTCGAAAATATGCTCATGTTCGAGGGCTCCTCCTCCATGATCTCGCTTACGGTGGCGCTGACGCTCTTGTGGTTACGCGTGCCGTCAGCTGGCTTCTTCATGACCCTGCTGCTCGCAAGCTACTTGGTCTGGCTTATCTATCTGAACCGCAACATTTCCGAGAAATGTGTGCCGTTCGACAAAGAATTCCGGCGTATCAACCGCTGGGAGCATGAGCGCTGGGAAAAAATCGAGCGCGTAAAAACCTGTGCGAAAGAGGACGCCGAGATCGCTTACCAGAATCGCTGCTTCAAAAAAGTGCTCGGCGAAGAGCGTAAATTCTGGCTGTGGTTCATCAACAAGGTCACCTGGCGTGGATACTCCAACCGTTTCGTTCTTTTGGGCACGCTGGGCTATGGAGCCTGGTTGATTTGGCAGGGCGATTGGTCCAACGGCGTCTTCGTGCCGCTCCTGATGTACGCCACCAAAGTCAGCGAGAGCATCTGGCATATCGGCCATATCGAACATCAGATTAACTGGAACATGCCGGCGATTCGCACGGCCATGCTTACGCTGACGGTTCCGCCCGACATCACCAACAAGGCCAATGCCATTGAGCTCAGGCGAAACAACGGTGTGCGCGTGGAGATGCGCAATGTCTGCTACGCCTACGCCGTGGAAAAACGCGATCTTCCGGGTGTGGCCGCTGGCGGAATCGAAGGCTCTAAGCCGGCCACGCCGATTCTCCGAAATGTCAGCTTCACCATTGAGCCCGGCGAAAAAGCCGCTCTGATTGGTCCCTCGGGCGCCGGCAAGACGACCATCATGCGCCTTCTCATGCGCTATATGGATCCGACCTCCGGCACAATTCTGGTTGACAGTCAGGACCTGCGTAACGTGCGGCTCTCTTCCTGGCTCAATCTCATCGCCTACGTGCCGCAACAGGCCCAGGTCTTTGATGGCACCATCCGCGACAATCTGCTGTACCGTTTCACCGATGAAGCGATCACCGTGCCCGATCAGGAGCTCTGGGCCATCATGCGCAAGCTGAAGATTGATTTTGGCGACCGCCTGACCGATGGCCTTGATACGCGCGTCGGCCGCCATGGAATCGAACTCTCTGGTGGCGAGCAACAACGCTTGATGATCGGCGCCGCGGCGATGCGTAAGCCGATATTCATGGTCGTTGACGAAGCCACCGCTTCGCTCGATGCCACGACTGAAAAAGCCGTGCAGAAGGGTCTTGAAGAAGTGCTGGGCGACGATATGAGTGCTCTTATCATCACCCATCGCCTCTCAACCGTGCGTCGGCTCTGCACCAAATTCTTTGTCTTGAGAGACGCCGAGGGACTTGCTCCGGGAGAATCGTCACTAGAAGCTTCCGCAAGCTCCTTCGAGGAACTCTACGAAATATCGCCAACGTTCCGCTTGCTTGCCGACGATCAAGGAGTGGTCATTCTCGATAGCCCGCAGCCACGCTTGGCAATCTCCGCCGAGCCGGTAACCGACGCGGAGGAGAGCATCCACTACGCCGAACCCGAATCGATAGCGTAGTCCACACGGCACAACGAACTCTGTCTTGGATAAATGGCCGCGGTGTCGCTATGCCCAGCTAGATACGTCGCAAGTTCCTTGATAGTCGCATGGCCGCATTCCTTAGCATCGACCGGCAAAACCAAAGTGCCTGCCATTCTCACCTGCGGCGGTACAATAGGAGAGTAGCAGGAGAGCTAGATCGTGCATTGGGTCTCCTGTGCAGGCGATAGGCTACGGTTGTGAATCAAGAAGTCATTTCCGTCGCGAAAGGTAGCTTCCAAAGCTCTGGCGACGCAGGCAAAGAGCAGGCGCAAAAAATCCTCTTCCTGGCGGACGTCAAGATCGAGGGCGGCCGCGAGTGGGATATCACCGTCCATAACGATCGCTTCTACAGCCGAGTTCTGCGGCAGGGGTCACTCGGCTTGGGCGAATCTTATGTGGACGGCTGGTGGGATTGTCCCGCGCTCGATCAGCTCTTCACCAGAATTCTCAGCGCCAAGCTCGACGAAAAGCCGGCCTGGAATTTGCGACTGCTGCTGCACTGGCTGGCGGGCGCCTTCCTGAATCGACAAACGCGGCGGCGAGCCAAGTCCGTGAGCGAAAAGCACTACGACCTGGGCAACGACCTTTACCAAAGGATGCTCGACCGCCGCATGGTTTACAGCTGCGGCCGCTGGGAACATGCTTCCAGCCTCGACGAAGCCCAGGAGGCCAAGCTGGACTTCGTGTGCCGCCAGCTGCGTCTGCGACCGGGAATGACCTTGCTCGATATCGGTTGTGGCTGGGGGAGTTTGGCCCGGTATGCGGCCGAAAAATACGGCGCCAAGGTTGTAGGAATCACTATTTCGCGTGCACAAAAAGAATGGGCACAGCGCTCGTGCCAGGGCTTGCCGGTTGAGATCCGCTTGCAGGACTACCGCGACGTCACGGAAACATTTGACCGCGTCGCCTCTCTCGGAATGTTTGAGCACGTGGGATACAAGAACTATCGGAGATTTTTTGAAGTGGCGCGGCGCGCCTTGCGTCCTGGCGGCTTCTTTTATCTCTCAACGATTGGCTCTAACCGCTCCGCGCGTTCCACAGATCCCTGGATCGACAGATACATCTTCCCGAATTCCCATCTGCCCTCGGCCGCGCAAATGACCGCGGCTATGGACGGTCTGTTCGTGGTCGAAGATTGGCAAAACTGGGCCAGTGACTACGACCGCACGATTGGGGCGTGGTTCCAAAATTTTCAGACGCACTGGAAAAACCTTCAATCGCGCTATGGGGAGCGCTTCTATCGCATGTGGAAGTACTACCTGATGGTGTCCGCAGCCTGCTTCCGCTCGCGAAAGAATCAAGTCTGGCAGATTCTTCTGGCGCCACAGTGAAGGATTCCCCGGGCAAGTTCGCGTTGCCCGGTGTGCCGCAGTCTCTTTCTCGCTTACGGCTGTCGCCGCGCGGAAGTTCTATTTGAAATTGCCATTTCCAGGGAGGAATTATGCTGACGAAGTTCGGTCTTTCTATCCTATTTCTCACGGTCGCGCTTGCCATTTCAACGGGCCCAGCAAAGCCGAGCACGCGCTCTGCGGACACCAGCGAAATCGAACGCGGCCGGTATCTTGTCGAAGAGGTGGCAAAATGCGCCGAGTGTCATACCCCGCGGAACGCCCAGGGTGAGCTGGATCGCCACGCTTGGCTGCAGGGAGCGCCAATCTGGATCATGCCCGTGAAGCACATCGCTAATTGGGCGGACCGCGCTCCGGCTTTGGCGGGCTTTCCTGGCATGACCGACGAGCAGGGAGAACGTGTCCTTGAACAAGGGACAGGTCCCGAGGGCGAGACCCTGCGCCCACCGATGCACATCTATCACATGAGCCATGCCGATGCGAAGGCGATTATCGCGTATTTGCGTTCCTTGCCGCAGGCCCCACACTAGCGCGGAGTTGCAATTCCGCGAAGCGTACAGAAGGGGCTCACATAGCTGCTGTCGCTTGGGTAGGTGACTCCGTCTTGTCCGGTTCCGTAAGTGCGCATGGATGAGAAGAGCTGCGACTAGGCTCCGTAGAAAGGAAAAGAGGGTATCATAGAAGAGGGGCGGGACAGTATTGCGAGGATTTCCGTTGCGACTCTAGAGGTATGAGGTCCAATAGGGCATCTTCAGCGGGCAAGTCAGGAATGGTCGTACTCGTCCTGTTCGGCCTGAGTGCCACTGCGCCCGTTTCCGCATCAAGTTCCCATTTGTCCCTGCACCCGCAACTGGATGCCAATCAGCTTGCGCGAGAAGTATTGCAGAACGAAATCCAGGCTGAAATTAAAGATGACTCTTTATGGTGCTACCGTCAGCAGAAGGAAGAACAAGGGAAGGAAAAGCTCTATGCCGTCTGCGAGACAAAAGATGTGGAAATTGACCGGCTCCTCGAGGTCAATGGCCAGGAGTTGACTCCCAAGCAGCGCCAGGCCGACGACCAGCGCATTCAGAAATTGCTAAGTGATCCGAACCAGATGCGGCAACAGCGGAAAAAAGGGGAAGATGATGCCAAGACGGAACGCGATCTGTTGAAAATCTTCCCGGATGCATTCCGATTCGAATACGACGGGAGGGAGGGAGAACTCATCAAGCTCAAGTTCGCGCCCAATCCCGACTTCCACGGTTCCGGGCGTGCCGCGCAAGTCTTTCACCACCTGGAAGGAACTATGCTCGTGGACCCCGAGCAAAAGCGTCTCGCGGAAATCACAGGAGAACTGACCAGCGAAGTGAGGTTCGGCTGGGGTGGTATCTTGGGACATTTGGACGAGGGCGGTACGTTCCACGTCAAGCTGGCCGACCTGGGATCGGGGCACTGGGAGATGACCACGCTCGATGTAGAGATGGATGGGAAGGCGCTCCTGTTCAAGACCATCTCTGTGCGCGAAAAAGAGTCCAATAGCGATTTTCGGCAAGTGCCGGATGGCCTCAAGCCTCAAGAGGCTTTTGAACTCTTGCGGCAGGATAGGAGGTTCGGAAAGTGCCCCGAAGGCGACTGTAGTAAGGCGCAGGGTGCGCACTGATCCCTCTGTGGTGTAAGTTCCCTGAAACATCTGCAGGATGAGCTCGATGAGCATATTTGCGCCCAGCGATCTACAGCTCGGATAGCCCGGAAGCAGGGACGCGCCCTTCCTCCCTCAGGGTAAACTAAAGCGCGCCCCTGCACTAGATTCTGTCGGCGTAGCGAGGTTGATAGGAAGGGCTTTATTTCTTCACATTTATTTCCTCACGTATTTCTTGACGTCCATGGTGAATTCGGCCCCGTACATATTTCCCGAAACATCTGCGGTGATGCCTTCCGGGCCGGTGGAGTCCGCTTTGGCAGGATACGGGTCGGCGTCGGGAACGAAATATTTTACGGAACCGTCCTTGGCGCTGCCGATGCGAATGCCGCGGCGGCAGCCGGGATTGTAGCCGTAGCCGGGCTCGCCGTTGCGCGATTCCGAATCGGCCACGTAGATCACGTCGTTCTTATCAATGTAAATGCCGCTGGGACGGCCGAACTGTTTCCATTCGGCGATGAAGCGGCCGTCCTGATCGAAGATTTGGATGCGGTTGTTCTGGCGGTCGCCGACAAAGAGGCGCCCTTGCGAATCGAAAGCTATCGTGTGTGGACAATCGAACTCGCCGATTCCGGTACCTTTCTTGCCCCAGGTCTTGAGGAACTTGCCGTGCGCATCGAATTTCATGATGCGGGCGTTGTCGGCCGGTTTCTCGCCGTGGCCATCGGAGACGAAGATGTCGCCGTTAGGAGCGACTGCAACTTCGGTGGGCTGGTCGAAAGTGTCCAAGCCTGGACCTGAAACTCCGGCTTTCCCAAGAGTCATGAGAATTTTGCCGTTGTGGTCGAATTTGAAGACTTGCTGGCCCTTGCCGTCTTTGATGCCGTTGTCGGCGACCCAAAGATTGCCATCGCGGTCGACGGTGATTTTATGCGGGCTGACGAAGAGGCCTTTGCCAAAACTCTTCAGGAACTTGCCGGAGGGGGTGAATTCGAGAATGGGATCGAGCGGGGAATCGGCGCAGTTGGTGCCGCGTGAACCATGAGCGCCGCAGCGGTCGATGGCCCAGATGTTGCCGTCGGGGCCGACGGCGATGCCGGCCGTCGAGCCCCATTTCCGGTTGTCCGGGAGTTGGCCCCAGCTCGCGCCAGGAAGATACGGATCGGGAAGATCGTTGCGAGCGCCCAGCGGAGAAACCGCCGGCGGTTGCTCCGATTGCACCGCGGTTGCGGAGGAGGATTGTGCAGGGGCGAGATCGGCGGTTACCAACGCCGAAAGCAGAAGGCAGAGGGCAGAGAAGAGAAGGAGCAGGACCCGCCTTGGGCGTTGAAGCAGGAAGGCCGTCGATTGGAGTCTCTTCACTTTGTTCCTCCTCGGAAGCAGCGGCGTAAAGCCGCAGCAACAAGAGCGGGATGCGGCCTTCGACAATAAAGGGAACGCACCAGTGTGGCAAGAGTGTAAATCGAACGCCGGAGCAGAACAGCTTGGGACGTAGCGCAGAGCGGGGGAAGGAGGCTTCCAAATGGATGGCGAGTCAAAGTAATGCTTGGGGTGGGGCGCGCCGCGTCTATACCCACCCCCCGGCACTGTTGCAACGTTTTCAAAACGAAGGATTTGCAAAATGGGCAGTTTGTAAGTCGTGGAAAACAAAGAAAGTCGATATGGGGTGAAAAGCTCGACCGGTACGCCAATTTTCGGGAGTTTTGACAGACTGCAGGGAGGGGGGAGCATGAGCTAAGAGGGGAAGCTTGCTTCGCCAAGGGTACAGCGGCTTAGGCTGGAAGCTAGCGGCCCCGATCATGAAGTTGCAAAGAGAACTTTTCCGTGGAATCGGTCGGTGCTAAGGAATTCCTAAAGTCGTTTGGATTGCCGCGCGGTGCAAGATGCAAGTGGGCAGGGATTTACGACAAAGATAACTTTGTGGCCTATAGCAAGCCGTTCACCCCAATTGACACCCCAGGGAGGGCGACTTAGACTCTCGCCAACGAAGTTGCCAGCTGCCAAGCATTGCGATCTTCTTTCCCTGCCAAAGGTAGAGGATTCGGCAGCGAAGTGCCCGGAAGGAAACCGGCCCATGCACCGGGTCTATGAACTGTTCGAAGTATTGCCGAATGGTGTGCCGCAAAAGATGACGGTCGCCACGGGCCTGGAGCTTGCGAAGTCGCGGCTTCAGGCGCTGGCTAAGCAGACGCTCAACGAATGTTTTGCGGCGGACGCCAAGACACGCCAAATCGTGGCCCAGATGAATGTCCCACCCGTGAAGCGGCGGGCTATCAAGCGGATTCTTATCGTTTCTTACGATGAACAATTGGGGCTTCGCAGGGCAGCACTGCTCAAGTCGTACGGATACGACGCAGTGTCTATCATCGGGAACGAGGCGGCAAAAGTTCTCTTAACCCCGACGGAGCATTACGACCTGTTTATCCTCGGTCACGCAGCCCCTGAGGAGACCAGGCAAGAAATGGTCGCATGGCTCAAGGAGAAGTACCCAAGGGTCAAAGTTCTTGCCCTCAATCCTCCGGATCAAACAGTCCCGGGAGCGGATTACAACGTGCAGCAGAACGGGCCGGAGGCGTGGCTGCCGATCGTCTCTCAGGAATTAGGGAACTCCGCCGATGGCCCGGACAAGGCTTCGAGCGGGGCTCGTGAAGTGGAGGCAGGATGTGAGATGGGGTTGTCTCTGAGAAGGGGCTGGCCGAAGAGGAAATGACAGGTCACCTGTCTTCGTGATGGCCAGGCCGATGTATCTTCTGGAGACGGAGCGGGAGAAGAGAAGCTTTCGCCTGTGGAGATGCCCGCACTGCAATGACATCCGGACGAATGAACAGGGGCTGGTAACGGGACTTTCCCAAAAGCAGGTCTAAGGCAAGGCGGCGTTTGCCAGTTCTCAATGCCATTTCTCAACGCGGGTTTGCAGCTGCAGCCCGACAGCAAATTTCCCATCCAGGAGGCGCTGACAGTAAACCACGCGGGCGGGCAAGCGCAGGTGCTCCGCCGGGGCGACCAGACGGACGAGCCTCCCAGGAGGACAGAGAGAACCCGTAATCAAGCGCGCGCCTTGAGGGCTTACGTTTTCCGTGACAGCCTCGACTTTCGCAGCCGGGGATACGTCCTCGTGCAAGAGCTCGACAGACTCCGCTTTTGCCACCCGACGCTCGACCCGGCCAGTGGGTACCCGCATCTTTCGCGGTCTCCTCGTCGCGCCTTTCTGTGGCGGTGGCTGGGCTAGGAGGCTCAGAAGTAGCGACCCCTGAAAAGTTCGGTCGCTTCGATTGCACAGCCAATTAAAGTTGCAACGCTAGCCGTTGGCGGCGGGCAAGTGTATCCCACGAGTTCTTGAATTGTGGTTAGGAGCACTTTGTCAGTATGGTAAGGGTATATAGGAGGCGCTGAGAGCCGGAGAAAAGGCCGCAGGGCTGACGCCGTGCCAATGCGGCCAGGATCTCGCGACTGCGGCGCGGTCGTTGACTAAAGTTCTGAGGATTCGGGACGGAGGGTGTGACTGGAGAGGAGCGCCAAGGGCTCCGCTTTTCTGAGTTTAGGCATGCAGAGAAGGGGTTGTGAGACTGCGCGTCCGCAAAGGAGCGCGATGGACTGCGCCTCTCTAACCTTTGCGGCGCGCTCCAGTTCTTTGGTGGGGTAGGGATCGCCGGGCCAGCATTCAGGCCAGCATGCGTGCGTTAGAGAAGAAGAGCGGAAAGAAGAGCGAAGGGACTCGAAGGCGGCGGCGAGCTCGTGAGTGCGCGAGGCGACTTCGCGGATCTGGGGATCGTCGTCTGGATAGACCCCGAGGAAGCGCGAAGCGCGCTGGAGTGCATTTCGCGCGCTCAAATGAACGCGTTGCGCCGAAGGGCGGGACAAGAGAGACGCGGAGCGGCAAAAGCTGAGCGCCAGAGTCACTTCGGCCATCACAAACCGCGATTGGGCCGCGCGAGTCTCCAGTGCAGCGGTGTTCCACTGGCGCCGACAGTTGAGAGACTCCTCAAGGAGAGAAGCAGTAGCCAGCAGCGAACTGGTTACGATTTGGCGGACTTCCAGGGGATCGAGATTCAAACCTTCGTTGAGCTTGTTGGCGAAACTGAGAGCCTTAGTCCAGGAGTGGAACTCGCCAAACTGCTGTTCGACAACGGGGCCGGGTTGCTCCTCGACAGCGCGACAGACGACAGCGCGGTCACCCCAAAACTGAGCAGAGAAGGCAAAACGAGCACTCACGGCTTCCTCCAAGTCCTTTAAGAGTTAAAAGTCTGTGTCGCGACTGGAAAACGATCCCTTAACGGCGCTGCGCCCTGGGCTAAAAGCCCAGGGCTACAAGAGCCGAGTGCGTTCCAGGCTAGCTGCGGTACGGCAAAGCCGTGCTGCGACCCAGACTTTTTGAAGCTGGGCATAATGCAAACCGAGCTGGGCGTGTTACAGGCCAAGCTGGGCATTGTGCAAAGAGAGCTCTGGGCATTATGCGAACTCCGGACGCTCCTGACAAGGCAGGCGGGCAGGATACTTTGTATTGGAAAGCGGAGTTAACCTGCTGGGAGCTTGTGGAGACGGCTTTTAATTCCTCGTGGTCGCCATCAAAGGAATTGAGGAAACGCGCCGATTGGCGGAGGACTCTCCCGACATTCCAAGCGATACGACGCACGGCGTCCTCTGATGAGTAACTAGCCGCGGAACGACAAAACGTCAGGGCCAAAGACAGCTGCTCAAGGATAAACCGCAATTGCACGGCGCGGGCTGCGGCCTGGACGCGACCTCCTGCCAACAACAATTCCGAATTGACGGCTTGCTGAACGACACAGGCGGTGGCCAGAAGGGAACTCGTTACGATTTGACGAACATCAAGCGGGTCGAGATCCAAGCCTTCGTTTAGTTTGGTGGCAAAACCGTGGGCCTGCGTCCAAGTGGAAAACTCGCCGAATTGCTGCTCGACGAGCGGGCCGGGACGCTCTTCCACGGCGCGACAGACGACAGCAGCACTGTCGCCCCAAAATTGCGCGGTGAAGGTGAAGCGGACTGCCATAACGTCATCGTGAGCGCAATACCTATTATCTACTCTTTGTGGGCAGTGTCAATATGATATCGAGGGTAAACAAAACGACGCGATTCGTCCATCAGGTAAAGACCCGAAGGGGGAAGGGGGGTGAAACCTCTAAGCCAGTCAGCCTAGACGGATTCGGCGGAGGCGAAGGAGGTAGCGTCGATGATGGTGATAATGGCGCCGTCAATCCGGTTCTCGACGGTCCGGTAAGGAATGATGCGCAACTGGTACCGAGCGCCCTGGCGACCGGCAATCTGGCGATCCACCTGGTGGAGCGTGGACATCACCTGCAAAAGAAGGGACTGCAGGTCGGGAATTTCGATGGTGGGGTTGATGTTGGTCAGCGGACGGCCAATATCGCTAGGAATGAGGCCCAGGAACTTTTGAGCCGCCGGGGTGAAGCGGCGAATGCTGAGATCGCTGCCGACGATGATTACGGCGAAATCGATGCTGGCGAAAAGGTTGGTGAGGTCGTTGTTGATCTGAGTGACTTCCAGGTTGCGGCTGCGCAACTCGTCGTTGACGGTGCTCAATTCTTCGTTGGCGGACTGCAGCTCTTCCTTAGCGGTTTCCAACTCTTCGTTGGTGCTCTGCAGTTCCTCGTTGCTGGAGAGAATTTCCTCGTTGGCGGACTGCAGTTCTTCGTTGGTGGCTTCCTGCGTTTCGATGACGGATTGCAGGTATTCCTTGGTGGCGGCGAGTTCCTGCTCGAGTTTGGCAATCCTGCTGGAGGTGGCGGATTCCGTTTCCCGGGCCACGCGAGTCTGGCGGGAGGCGCGCGGGTAGGCAATGGCCGGGGATTCTTCAAAGACAATCATAAAGTACAGCTCTTTGAGATTGCCCATGCGGATGGGGGCGACTTCAAAGTTCACGACGCGAATGGAATCGGGCGCGCCATTGCCGTTTTTGATTTGAATTTTTTGTTTGCGGACGGTGACGTTGTGTTTTTTGGCTTTGGTCAGGGCGTTGCGCAGGTCGAGCAGCAGCCCCTCGCGGGCCATCTTGAGAATGCTGAGACTGGCGCGGCCGGGAGCGAGCTTGAGATAGCGATTGACGCTGCCGCGCGTGTGGATGATCTCGAGGTCTTCGTTGACGAAAACCGTGGCGGGGGAGTATTGGCTGAGGAGGCGGCGATCGAATTCCTTCTGGGCTTCGAGATAGTTCCAAGTGGTGTCGGGTTGCTTGGAAGGGACACGGAAGGCGCCGGATTCGTGGCGTTCACCAGCTGCAGTGAGAGAAAAAGTGACGGGCTGACGGGTGCCGGTGGATTTCTTTTGAAAAATCTTGTGCGTGCGGTCCTCCGTGGAGAAGAGATTGGTGGAGGTGCCGACGCCTTCGGAGGTGCCGAGAACAAGATAGCCGCTGGGACGCGCGGCGTAGTGAAACAGGGCGACGACTTTGTTCTGCAGGACGGGTTCGAGATAAATGAGGAGGTTGCGGCAGCAGATGAGATCCATTTGTGAAAAGGGAGGATCGTTGAGGACATTGTGTTGGGCGAAGATGCACATGTCGCGGATGGTTTTGCTGATGCGGTAACCGCCCTCGAGCTTGGTGAAGAAGCGGCGGAGGCGCTCGGGGGAGATGTCGGCCTGAATGTTTTCGGGATAGACACCGCTGCGGGCTTTGGCGATGCTCGATTCACTGATATCCGTGCCAAAGAATTGAACGTGAGTCTGGGAAGCTTTGTCGCCGAGAAAGTCGAGGAGCGCGATGGCCAGCGAATAGGTTTCTTCGCCGGAAGCGCAGGCGGGAGTCCAAATGCGGATGCTGGCTTCCGGACCGCGGCCCTTGACAAGGGCTGGAAAAACCGTGGCCTTGAGGGCATCGAACATCTTGGGATTGCGGAAAAAGCTGGTGACATTGATGAGCATGTCCTGGTAAAGGGCTTTGATTTCCTCGGGATTGGTTTGCACGTATCTGACATACTCTTCTATTTTGTCCATTTTGTGGACCACCATGCGGCGCTGAATGCGGCGGAGGATGGTGGTCTGGCGGTAGTGAGTGAAGTCGACGCCGGTGGACTTGCGAAGGAGCTGGAAAACGAGGCTGAGGCCCGTGTTTTCCGCAGGGGCCAGTTCGGGGGTGACATCGCGGACCAGATAGGGGTGGCGAGCGATGCGGGAGAGCTCGCGGGCAATCGATTTGGGAGGAAGAATATAGTCGACGACACCGGCGTCGACAGCGCTGCGGGGCATGCTGTCATATTTTGCGGATTCCTCGTCCTGGGCGAAAGTGACGCCGCCATGAGCTTGAATTTCGGCTAGGCCGGCGGTTCCATCGCTGCCCGAGCCGGACAAGATAACGCCAATGGCGCGATCGCCTTGTTGCTCGGCGAGGGCGCGCATGAAGTGGTCGATGGGCATGTGAAGCGCGTGCGAATCGCCACGCGGAGCGAGTTGCAAGGAGTGATTGGAAATGGACATGGTGGCGTTGGGTGGGATGACGTAAAGATGGTTCGGCTCGACGATCATGCCATTCGTGACTTCCTTCACACGCATGGCGGTTTTCTTGGAGAGGAGCTCGGTGAGCATGCTGTGATGCTCGGGATCGAGATGCTGAACGAGAACGAAAGCCATGCCTGTGTCGGTGGGAAGATTGCTTACGAGTTCGGTGAACGCTTCGATGCCACCGGCAGACGCGCCGACAGCGGCGATTAGGAGGTCGTTCTTGCGCTCCGGTGGGGGACCGTCTCCCTCGGCCGCGTTGCGTGGGTGGTTCCGCCCCGACGATTTCGGTTTCATCTTCACTCCAAATCTTTTGAACGGCTGGGTATTCACCCGGCAGGGAGGAGCGCGTGTTGGGGAGTGCCGCTACAACTATATAAATAACGGTTTCGCAAACACCTGTGCCTTGGCTTCGGCTGCCAGGATGGCTACCAGCCGATTCTAGTCTTTCCGCTGGTTGGTAACAACTGAATCCTCTGGCGAAGGGAAGACCGCCTGGGTCTGAGAACCGTTGTCGCCAGGGGCCGAAGTTTGGGCATGAGGATGAACGGAACGGTACTCCGCCTCGAGAATGTCAACGGCCCAAGCCGCGAAATAATCGATGAGGTACAAATCCTTCTCGGCGGGCTGTGTTACGGTGCGATAGTGAGTCGAGAGCAAGCCCCAATGCGCGCGGGTTTGCCGAGCAGCGGTGTCGCTTGGACGGCCCGAATGCCCGCATCCAGCATGACTTCCACCAGGCGGGTTCCGCGAAACATGGGGCTGTCCGTGATGTCGGGAACGACGACGCGCTCTCTGGATTTCAAAGCGCTGTCGCATGCCGCGTGGCCCGGAT
This sequence comes from Acidobacteriota bacterium, assembly GCA_003223245.1. Classification (GTDB taxonomy): domain Bacteria; phylum Acidobacteriota; class Terriglobia; order Acidiferrales; family UBA7541; genus Acidiferrum. The sequence goes on along the minus strand of QHYI01000147.1, from coordinate 20,631 downwards.
GGATGGAATTGAAAAACTCCAGGAAAGGGTCGCTAAATCCGCGTTGCACGCGGATGTGCAAGCGGCCCGTTTTCGGGTCGAGAAGCTGGATGTTGCCCATGTCCGCTCTGGTACTTTCGACGGTGGCCTCCAAGATTCCTGAAAGAAGGTTGGTGGTGAATTGGCGACGAAGAGCACCGCGCTTGGCGAGTTCGTGGATTTGTGCGCGCAGCTCCGCGCGCAAGCTCTGCGTCTTTTCCACGGCCTGGCTTGCTTCAGACCACATGAAGCGGGCGCGCTCGAGCATGGCCTTGGCCTGCTCGAAAGAGTACTGGGCATCCTCCATGCTGCATGTTCGGACGTAGCCAAGCATGGATGCGGAATGCGCGCGTGTGGGGGAGAACTCCACGACACGCGAGGAATTGCCCCTACCGCGAGTGTGATGCATGCCCATGTCCCGAATCGCACAAAAGGAAGACGCTTACTCCTTCAAGCTCGCAGCAGGCGTTTCAGCAAGTTAAGCAGTCCCCTGGGAATGTTTGTGAGCAAATGCAGGTGTTCACCTGAGCGAAGAGTACTTCCAAGCCGAAGCCCTCACGTAGTATGGTATGCGAGTTTACGCAATTGAGTCGGTGGAGGAGTTTCTTGATCCGACCGATCATCTGCCGATGGTTGCCGGTCGTTGCTTTGGCGGTGTGCCTTCCTGCCCTGGGTGCTTGGCAAGCGCCGCCGAACCCTCCAGAAAAGCCGGTAGACTTCGACCGCGACATTCGTCCTATTCTCTCGGACGCGTGTTTTGCCTGCCACGGCCCGGAAGAGGACAGCCGCCAGGGCAAGTTGCGGCTCGACACCAAAGAAGGCGTGTTTGCGAATCGAGACGGGTATCAGATGATTGTGCCCGGCAATAGTGCGGCGAGCCGGCTGTATCAGAGGATCATCGCGAAGGAAAGACGCATGCCGCCGGTGTCGTTCGGCAGGAACTTGACGCCCAAGCAGATCGAATTCATCCGCGAATGGATCGATCAGGGGGCGAAGTGGGAACCCCACTGGGCGTTTGATCCTCCGAAGCGTCCCGCCATACCCGAAGTCAAGGACAAAACCTGGCCGAGGAATCCGATCGACGATTTCGTTCTCGCGCGCCTAGAAGCCGAGGGGCTGAAACCTTCGGCGGAGGCGGACAAGGCCACGCTGCTGCGACGCGTTTCTTTCGACTTAACCGGTCTGCCGCCCACTCTCTCCGAAGTGGACGCGTTTCTAGCAGACCGTTCTCCGGATGCTTACGAAAAGAGAGTGGACCAGTTGTTGAAGTCGCCGCACTACGGCGAGCGGATGGCGATGTCGTGGCTCGATCTGGCGCGTTACGCCGATACCCATGGCTATCACATCGACAGCTTGCGCGAGATGTGGCCGTGGCGCGATTGGGTAATCAACGCCTTCAACCGCAACATGCGGTTCGACGAATTCACGATGGAACAGTTAGCCGGTGACCTGCTTCCTAACGCGACGGTCGAGCAGAGAATCGCGAGCGGATTTAACCGCAATAACATGCTCAATTTCGAAGGCGGCGCGATCCCCGAAGAGTACCACGTGGAGTATGTGGTGGACCGCGCGAGCACCACGGCAACGACTTGGCTGGGACTCACCATGGGTTGCGCGCGGTGTCACGATCACAAGTATGATCCGATCAAGCAGAAGGATTTTTATCGATTCTTTGCGTTCTTCAATACCGTGCCGGAGCGAGGGCTCGATGGCTATGAAGGAAATGCCGACCCGGTGCTGCAGTTGCCCACGACCGAGCAGAAGCGACAGCTGGACGAACTCAATCAGCAAATCGCTCGGGTTCTGACGGCAATGCCTGAGAAACAGATGTTGGCACTGCGAAATGAATGGCAGAAGACGCGTCTCGGCTTGTTGCCGGAACCGCCGAGCGAGGGGCTGGCGACGCACTATGCGTTCAATGGCGACCTGTCCGATGCGTTGGCAAAACTGGATGGAAAAGTCGTGCGCGGGGAAGTTGTCTACGAGGATGGGCCGACGGGGAAAGCGGCTGAATTCAGCGGAGAAACGGAAGTCAGCTTCGGGCCAGCCGGAGATTTCGACGCGCACGAACCGTTTGCGCTGGGCGCGTGGGTGAATCTGAACGGGTTGAAAAGCAGCGAAGTTCTTCAGAAAAGAGACTCCTCCGAGCACTGGGCGGGCTATGAGCTGGGTTTTGATGACGTCGCATATACAGGCAGGCACCAGCGGAATCTTCGCGTTGTTATACGGCTCGCAGCGCGCTGGCCTGATTCTGCCATCGAGGTACGAACCAAAGATCGTGTGCCGATGGATGGCGCCCACCACATACTTGTTAACTACGATGGGTCAGGCAAGGCCGCGGGCTGCAAGATTTATGTTGATGGCAAGCCTTGGGAAACCGAGATCGTCAAGGACCGGCTCGGCGGCACCTTCCGTACTACCGCATCCTTGGAAATTGGGAATAAGAATATCGGCGGCTTGTTCCAAGGCCAGTTCGATGACCTGCGCACTTACAAGCGGACGCTCACAGACGCTGAGGTTGAGAATCTCGCGGTGCATTTGCCTGCACGCGTGCTGTTGACCGAGCTTGCCGGTGCTCCTGCTACAGAAATTGCGACGCTTCAGCCCGATAAGCCGCCCCAAGAGGCCGATATCGGAGAGCCGCCCAAGGCAGAAAGCAAGGAACAGAAGCAGGCACGGCTGGAGAAGCAGCACCAGACCCGCCTAACCGAATACTTTCTGAAGCACGACGCCCCGGAGAAATACAGACAGCTTTACTCTCGACTGGCAGAACTGCGAAAGGAGCGCGAAAAGCTCGAAAAGTCCATCACCACGACCATGGTGATGGCGGAGATGTCGAAGCCGCGCGACACCTTCATACTGGGGCGCGGCCAGTACGATAACAAAGGTGAAAAGGTCACGCCGGGCGTTCCCTCTTTCTTGCCGCCCATGTCGCGCGACATGCCTCCGAACCGTTTGGGATTAGCAAAGTGGATCCTTGCCCCGTCGAATCCGCTCACGGCGCGTGTTGCGGTGAACCAATATTGGCAGCAGTACTTCGGAATCGGGATTGTCAAGACGGCCGAGGACTTTGGCTCGCAGGGCGAACCGCCGAGCCATCCTGAATTGCTTGACTGGCTGGCCACGGAATTCGTACGCACGGGTTGGGACATCAAGGCCATGCAGCGGCTGATGGTTACCTCCGCGACTTATCGCCAGTCCTCCATCGCTTCGCGCGAACTCATCGAGCGCGATCCGGAAAACCGGCTTGTGGCTCGAGGGCCGAGATTTCGCCTTCCGGCCGAAATGATTCGCGACAACGCCCTGGCGGTCAGCGGATTGCTGAACGACAAGATCGGCGGGCCCAGTGTATATCCGTACCAGCCAAAGGGCCTGTGGGAGGAAATGGCCTTCGGTGAAGGCTTCTCGGGCCAGAGTTATACGCAGTCTTCGGGCTCCGATCTATACCGCCGCGGGATGTACACGGTGTGGAAGCGCACGGTGCCGCCCCCGTCATTGACTCTGTTCGACGCTCCCGATCGTGAAAAATGCACGGCCCGGCGAACGGTGACCAATACGCCGCTGCAGGCTTTGGCGCTTCTCAACGATCCTACGTACGTCGAGGCTTCGCGCGCGTTGGCACAGCGTACATTGCGTAACGGAGGAAAATCCGATCGTGCGCGTATTGATTTTGCCTTCAAACTGGCGACCGCGCGAACGCCTGATCTCCAGGAACGAGCCGTCCTCCTAGATTCGCTTAACGAATTCCGTTCCACGTACCGCCAGGACCGGCAGGACTCTAGCAAACTGCTGTCGGTTGGCGAAGCGAAAACAAGTTCGAAACTCGATCCGCGCGAACTTGCGGCGTGGACGACGCTAGCGAGCATGATCCTGAATCTGGACGAGACCATTACCAAGCAATAGCAGAAGGCGAGGAAGACTATGGGTGACAGGTTGTCTGCGGAAGTCAGCGCAGCAATGACGCGCCGGCAGTTCTTCCGGCAAAGCACGGCTGGAATTGCCATCGGGATTCCGGCGTTGGCGACGCTGCTCACCGCGGATGGCTTTGCCGCGGATACCGCAACCGACCCGAAAACCGGCGGACTCGTTGGACTGCCGCATTTTCCGCCAAAGGCAAAACGAGTCATCTTTCTGCATCAATCCGGAGCTCCCTCGCAAATGGAGTTGTTCGACTACAAGCCCGATTTGATCACATTACAGGGTACGGAGGTGCCGGATTCAATTCGGCAGGGGCAGCGCATCACAGGCATGACCTCGGGGCAGTCGTCATTTCCGGTGGCGCCATCCATTTTTAAATTCAGCCAGTACGGCAAGTCCGGCACCTGGCTCAGCGAACTGTTACCCCATCACACGAAGATTGTGGACGACATTACCATCATCAAGACTGTTTTCACAGAGGCCATCAATCACGATCCAGCGATCACGTTCGTGCAAACCGGCTTCCAGCAGCCTGGGCGTCCGAGTATGGGCGCATGGGTTAGCTATGGGCTGGGAAGTGAAAACCAAAATTTGCCGGCGTTCGTAGTGCTAATTTCGCAGGCCAATGCACTGAATCCGGACCAACCGCTATTTTCGCGCTTGTGGGGAAGCGGGTTCCTGCCATCGCGGTACCAGGGAGTGAAATTCCGCGCGAGTGGCGATCCCGTGCTGTATTTGTCGAATCCGCCAGGCGTATCGCCCACGACGAGGCGCCGTATGCTGGACGGCATCGCAAGATTGAATCGCTTGCTGGCAGAAAAATATGCCGACCCCGAGATTGACACGCGAGTGGCGCAATATGAAATGGCGTATCGGATGCAGACTTCCGTCCCCGATCTGATGGATCTTTCAAAAGAACCTGAGTCTACTTTTGAATTGTACGGGCCGGATTCGCGCAAGCCGGGGACCTATGCAGCCAATTGTCTTCTCGCCCGCAGGCTTGCCGAGCGCGGCGTACGTTTTATTCAGCTCTATCATCGCGGCTGGGATCAGCACAACGACCTGCCGCGCGACATTGCATTGCAATGCAAAGGCGTCGATCAGCCTTCTGCCGGCCTGATCCTCGATCTCAAGCAGCGCGGTATGTTGGATGATACGCTGGTCATCTGGGCGGGCGAATTTGGCCGAACCGTGTACTGCCAGGGCAAGCTCACGGGAACCAACTATGGCCGCGACCATCATCCTCGTTGTTTTTCGATCTGGATGGCGGGCGGCGGAATTCGGCGCGGTCTGACCATCGGCAAAACCGACGATTATGGTTACAACATTCTCGAAGATCCAGTGCACATCCACGACCTGCAGGCGACCATCCTGCATTGCCTCGGGATCGATCATAAGAAGCTGACCTACAGGTTCCAGGGAAGATACTTCCGGCTGACCGATGTAGGCGGCTTCGTGGTGAAGAAAGCCCTGGCTTGACCCTCGCGAGCACGATACCAGCTGACAAAACTGACGGACGTTTGCACTTTCTGCAGAGATGAGTGTGCATGGACGCCGAGTTGTTGCATAAGGTCGCGACGATATGACGATATAATGATGGCGAATTTACGAGGATCTGATATGAGATCGAAAAGATGGAAGATTCCGTTTTTTAGCTGGAGCTTGGCGCTCGCGGGCCTGGGAATTAGTTTGGCTCTGCCCGCACTCGTAGAACGCTCCACAGAATTGGGCTGGGCGGCGACGGATGGCCAGTTCTCCGCTCAGGAGTTTCTCGAGCCAATCAAGTTCCTGTCGAGCGATCAACTCAAGGGTCGAGGCGATGGAACAAAGGAATTAGATCGTGCGGGCGACTATATTGCCGACCATTTTCGCAGGTTCGGGCTCATACCTGGCGGAGACGACGGCAAATATCTTCAGCACTTTGACCTCGTCGTGGGCGCGAAGCTAGGCCCCAAGAATGCGGCCGTTTACAAGCAAGGTGAAAAGTCAAAGAGACTGGAAGTGCAGCAGAGTTTTGTGCCGCTTAGCTTCTCGGCAAACGCCAGTATCGAAGCACCGTTGGTATTTGCAGGCTACGGCATAACCGCGCCCGAATACCACTATGATGACTACCAAGGTATCGACGCGAACGGCCGAATCGTTATCGTGGTGCGCCACGAGCCTCAGGAAAATGACGAGCACAGTGTGTTTGCGGGAAAACAGCTCACTGCGCATTCGGAGATCGTGAACAAAGCCACCAATGCCAAGAATCACGGAGCAACGGCCATGGTGCTGGTGAACGACACGGGCAATCACCCGGGCCAGCCCGACGAGTTACTCCGGTTGGACGACGTGAGCGGTCCGCAAGAAATGACGATCCCCGTCATTCAAGTGAAAGTGGAGACCGTGGACAGTTGGCTGAAGCCTTCCGGGCATAGCGTAGAGGAGCTTCGGCAGGCTATCGATAGAGACCTGTCCAATCATTCGATGGCCCTTGACGCTGCCGCAAGGCTGGCGCTGACCGTGGATATTGAGCGAATCCACCGAGAGGTTGCGAACGTGGTGGCGGAGTTGCCGGGGAGCGACCCGCAGTTCGCGGCGCAATATATCGTCGTAGGAGCGCACTACGACCATCTCGGCCTTGGTGAGCACGATTCGCTCGCACCGCGTGAACGGGGCCAGGTTCATCATGGCGCCGATGACAATGCTTCGGGGACAAGTGGAGTACTGGAATTGGCCGACACGCTTGCGCACTCGAAGGAGCGCCCGCGCCACTCTGTCGTTTTCGTGTGCTTTGCCGGGGAAGAGCTGGGCCTGCTCGGGTCGGCGTACTACGCAAATCATCCTCCGTTTCCACTGAAGCAAACCATCGCGATGATTAATATGGATATGATTGGGCGCGTCTCGAACAACCGAATGTACGTTGGCGGCACCGGGACATCACCGGATTTTCAAAGATTGGTTGATGAGGCGAATCGCTCGCTGAAGTTTGCTCTCAGCTACTCGGCTTCGGGTTACGGCGCCAGCGACCAAACGTCATTTACGGTACACGAAGTCCCCGTCCTTTTCTTTTTTTCTGGCTTGCACTCCGACTATCACAAACCGTCAGACACCTGGGACAAGATTGATGCCGTGGACGGCGCCCGCGTGGTTGAACTGGTCTGGAATGTCCTCCACGGCCTGGATGCTCTCAATGAGAAGCCTCAGTACGTGCGCGTATCCGAGCCGGTCAGTTCCGCCATGGGTGGAGGCGGCGGTTACGGCCCGTACTTCGGCTCGATTCCTGACTTCGGACAAATCGAGCACGGCGGCGTGAAATTTGCCGACGTGCGCGATGGTAGTCCTGCGGGAAAAGCAGGGTTCAAGGCTGGCGACGTTTTGGTGGAATTCGATGGCCAAAAGATCGATAACCTCTACGACTTCACTTACGCTCTCCGCGCGCACAAGCCCGGCGATAAGGTGACGGTGACGGTTCTGCGAGACGACGAGCGGGTCACGCGCGAAGTGACACTTGAGGTGCGCAAGTGAAAGGGCGGCCAGACATCCCTCGGATACGTGTGGCCTTGCTTTTCCCCATCGCGACCTTGTTTATTGCGGCTTCGCTGATTCCTCAGGAGAAGCCTCGAGAAAAGCCTCAAGAGAAGACAGCCACATCGGGTCTTGGGTCGGCTGGGCCAGTCGTGCACGGTACGCCCCACGATCCTTTGCGCGACACGCACGAAATCCATCTGCGACATGTGCGGCAATTGACGTTTGGCGGACAAAATGCCGAAGCCTATTTCAGCTACGACGGCCGTCGGCTTATTTTCATGTCGACTCGGCCGCCCTACCAGTGTGATCAAATTTTTATCATGAACACAGACGGTTCAGATTCTCATCTGGTGTCGACCGGCAAAGGCCGCACGACTTGTGGATATTTTTATCCCGACGGAAAGCACCTGCTGTACTCCTCTACTCACCTTGCCGGCGACTTGTGCCCGCCGCGCCCCGATTACTCGCGCGGGTATGTGTGGGCCATTTATTCCGCGTACCAGATCTACTACGCGAGGAAGGAGGGAAAAATCGTCAAGCCACTCACGACGGGACCCGGATACAACGCCGAAGCCACACTTTCCCCCGACGGCAAGAAGATCGTTTTCACTTCCTCTCGAGACGGGGATCTAGACATCTACAGCATGAATGCGGATGGAACAGAGGTTCGGCGCTTGACCAACACTCTAGGTTACGACGGCGGACCGTTCTTCTCTCCGGATGGGGACTGGGTTGTTTACCGGGCGCATCACCCCACAACGGAGCAAGAGATCGCGCATTACAACGCGCTGCTTGCTGCGGGATTGGTTGAGCCGAATGAGATGGACCTGTATGTAATGCATGCGGATGGCTCAAACCAGCAGCAGATCACGAAACTACCCGGCGCGAGTTTTGCGCCGTCATTTTTCCCTGACAGCCAGCGAATTATCTTCGCTTCAAACTACGAGCATCCCGCCACAAGCCAATTCGAGCTTTATGCGATTCATCGCGATGGTAGTGCTCTTGAGCGCGTGACGTTCACTGGCGGTTTTAATGCCTTTCCGCAGTTCTCACCGGATGGCAAAAAGCTGGTGTTCATCTCGAACCGCAACGCCAAGGTCCCGCATGAAATCAATGTGTTCATCGCGGAGTGGGTGCCGTGAAACCAACAGTGGGTGCAACTTGGGTTGGAAGTTTCTAGGGGCTGCCGCCACGCTCTTCTTGTAAGTCATTGAAAAAATGGCGGGGACGGCGGGACTCGAACCCGCGGCCTCTGCCTTGCGGCGGCGGTCGCCACTTCTGGCGCTCTACATAGTTCTCAGGAAGTCTTATTACACCCAGATTCTCGGGAGGTGCACTCCAGCATTGGCGCCATGAGCGTGCTGTCCAATTAGCGGCAAACATGCCTAAGCGACTCTTCACCGTCGAGCGTCGTGCCTTGAGCAATCACGAATGAGCGCGAGTCCAGTTTTGCAGCTTGAGGCCGGGGACGCGCTTGAATTCGCGCTCGTTGTTGGTGACGAGAGTGAGCCCTGCGGATTTAGCGTGAGCTGCAATCCAGAGATCGTTGCCACCGATCACCCGACCCCGTTTTTCCAGCGCGGCGCGAACCTCGCCATAGGCTGACGCCGCTTCCTCCGGCAAGGGAAGAACAGGCAACAGAGACACAAGGCGCGCGAGAGCCTCCAAGGCTCGGGTATGTTGCTGGCTTCGTTCCGCCCCATAAAGCAGCTCTCCATAGGTCATCACAGAGAGAACTGCATCACCGTGCTGCATTTGGCGGAAACGTGCGGTTACTTCGGGCGGCCGGTTCTGCCGCAGATAGATGCACATATTGGTGTCGAGCATATAACGGATGGTCATTGTGTGCCCTTACAGTCCTTTGCGGCGCTGCGGCTGCGGATCCTTGCGCTTGCTCGGAAACATGTCCGCTGGCAACTCGGCGAGCAAATCCAGAACACGAACCATGTCGCCAGCTTTCTCTCGCAAAACGATTTCGTCGCCACGTCGGAAAATCTCAACTTCCGAGCTCTTGACTCTGAACTTTTTGGGTAGCCTTACGGCTTGGCTATTTCCAGACCTAAATACGCGGGCGGTGGCCATGTGTCATCTCCTGCTACATATATACATCACCGTATATACGTGTGCAAGTCTGTTCTCGAGCTTCAGCAAAGCGATGAGAGCATCAAGGCGCTGTGCTTTCGGTGAGTTCGCCGACGGCCAGTCCACCGCAAGTCACCTTGCACGGTGTACCCAAGAAGCCCACGCGTTCTGAATAACTATCATAGTTGTAATTTCACGGTGCCGATCGCCACTCTTGGCGCCCTCAGGAACCCTCGGGAATTCTTATTGAACCCTTATTGCGCCCAGATTCTGTTCGAGTTGCGCGTACACTTATCGTCCCCTTATCGTCCCGAGATTTTGAATACCCTGGCCTGCTTCTGCATAGTGGCAATAGACGGCCTCGAAGCCATTAAGCTCAAACATTTCGAGATCTACGGAGCAGCATTTCCGCCAGCGAACGGAAATTCCGGGCGCGGAGCAACTGGACGTCGTGTTGCTCTACGACTTGTAAAACAAAACCCTTCCCGAAGGATCAAGCTGCTGCAGGAAATCAAAATCTGTGCGATTCCTGGTCAGCACTGCGCATCCATGTTTTCGGGCGGTTGCGAATAACAGGGCGTCGTTCAACATGCGCCTGCGCTGGTCTTTCCCATAGCCCTGTAGACGCGCAAGCACTCCCGAGAGGATTCCCGCTTCCCGCCAGATCTCGGGATCGGGAATGATTACCCGGAAGGTCGAGCGTTGCTCGATGATTCTTTGAATCTTTTCCACAATCTGTCGTGTACCAGAGTGAGTTGGATCGAGCATGCCGCAAGCCGCAGCGAGCTCCGCCTCTGTTACCGGCGAATGCCATGCTTCCGTCGCCCTCAACGTCCGTTCCCCATCTTGTGGAAACCGGTCTTGGAGGATGTCGACATAGACTGTAGTGTCATACAGCAGTTTCGCGGGGCGATACTGTCCACTGCCAAGGAAGTCGAGGTCAGATTCAGGACGAGGTTTGAAGGCGTCTCGATGTTTGTGAGGTTTTAGACGCCTTAGAGTGGCTTGAAACTCAGAACTCAAGATCGACCTCACCAGGGATGCTGCCGCGCTGAGACAGCAGCCAATCGGTGTAATCGTCGGCGACGGCAATATTGGCCAGCGCGATCTCGATAAGATCGGTATCGGAGGCAATACCTGTGCGATTCTTTGCTCTCGCTACAAGCGCCCGCGGCATTCTTCCGCGAATGACCTGGGTCCGTTCGCCGCCTAGAAGTCCTTCCTGCTCGGCAATGGTCATAACCTCGCGCAACTTGGCAGATCTGGCGTTGCGGAGACGGTCACGTCGTCTTCTGGTGGAAGAAGTAATCCTCTTCATTGGTCACGTCCTCCATGTAGCACAATATCTTCGCGAGTGTAGCACGGGTCAGGTCCCCGATCGCGCGCAAGACGCAATGGGTCCAGGCGAACGTCAACGGGCGGCGCTCCTTTGCCCCATGAGTTATTGCAGGGAAAATGGTAACGCTTTACTTGGAATGGGAATGGCGGGGACGACGGGACTCGAACCCGCGGCCTCTGCCGTGACAGGCCAGCGTTGTGATGTAACTGATTGATATCAAACGGTGTCGGCGGACATCTTTTGATACCACAAGGTACCGGATGTCACTTCTTATCGTCCCCTTATTGTACCCGGATCGTGCTTTGTCCACTCGCCCGGCTATTGTCGGCCTTCTTGACGTTTCTTCCGGTCGGCATCCTGTTCTAGCATGCTCGCCATGAGGCGAACCGGTGACCGGAACGTGGTCGCGCGCAACCGGTCGAACATGGTTTGCAAGTCAACGAGTCCATGTGATGCAGCAAGGTCCAACGCTGCGAGCGTACCTACCACCTTCAGTCCACGATCTCGAGCTATAGTCACGCCGTCTCGTTCATCCATCAACAAAAGGAAGGCTGGGAGTTCGGACGCAAGGGATATATCGCTTCCCGCTCGCCCGCGTCGAGGTGTGCCAGAGCAGAATCGACGGGTAGCTTCAGGCTCACTACTTCCACCCACTGGGGAGGCTGCAAAATCCACGCGCGCACAATCGCGGGCGTGTTTGCATGAGCCAGCTCGGCCTTCACAGCGGGAGGGATCAAAACCCTTCGATATAGGTTTGGAAGAATATCGGCTGCTTGAATGAGCGCGAGATAGTTCAGGGGAGTTGTATCAGCTACGATCGCTTGCATCTACAAGCCGAGTTGCCGGTGAGTGTCGCGATCCCGCTCGATGTCTTCCAGTGTGTATTCCAGTTCGACGCCATGGTTCTTCAGAAAGGCATCGACTTCCATCCGGCTCTCGTAACCAAGCAACTGACGCAATTGGGCAGCCGAAATCTTGCGTTCACGGTACGCGGCTAGGGCCAAGGCCTCGAAGGCAGCACGGGACAAATCTTGACCAGGAGCAGCCAGGGCCGCTGAGAGTTCGTCAGGAATCGCAATCGTGACGTGTCGCATTATTGAGAAATTATAGCATCATCCGGCGAGGGAAATACGGTGGCCGACCTGAATGGTCGTCAGCAGTGAGCCCCTATTTAAAGAAATAAGTCTTAGAAAGAATGGCGGGGACGACGAGACTCGAACTCGTGACCTCTGCCGTGACAGTATTTGATAACTGATTGAAACTACGCGGCACGGATGGCTAGCAAAACCGCGCTTTGGAACCCCAAGTAACAATTATTGGCCCATGAATGGACCAAGAAATGGACTCTGCCGCACGACGGCAGAAACTTCTGGAAACGACGGGGTTCGAACCCGTCTCTGCTGTGACAGTTTGCGGAAACTGAACGCACGCTGCCTTGTCTCATCCTCCCGCAATTCCGGGTCCGGCATTTCGCCCGGCCCGCAGTCCTTGCTTCCATAGCGATCGACGATGAATGCCTTCATGCCTTATCCCAATCCGACTGGAACTAGCTTCTTCGATGCTTTCCAGAGCTGCCGGTTGATGAAATCGGGTGCCAGGCGGCGCATCAACGCGAGTTGTTTGGCCTGACCCGGGCGGATCTCCAGTGCTCCCGTCTTGAGCGACGCAAAGGATTGCTTCACCAACTGGTCTGCGGTCATTAAAGCGATGCCGTCGCCCTCGGCAATCTCTGCCGACAGTTCGGTCTTCACGGCCGGCGGCATCAGCTCGATCACTTCAACGCCGGTCTCCTCCAACTGGAACCGGAGCGATTGGGTGTAGGAGTGAATCGCCGCCTTGGTGGCACAGTAGATCGGCGCGGACGGCAGCGGCACGAAGGCGAGGCCAGAGGATACGTTGATGACGGTTCCCTTGTTGGCTGCGAGAATGTCGATGAATGCGGACGTCATGCGAATCACGCCCCCCACATTGATGTTCATCTCGGCCATCAATCCGTCGAGGTCAGTCGCCGGGACCTTGAGGTTCTTGTGGAGCATGATGCCTGCGTTATTCATCAGCACGTCGAGCCTTGGATATTCAGCCTTCACGCGCGTTGCAAGAGAGGCGATTTGCACGGGGTCTGCGACATCGCCCTGAATCGTGTGGAGCTTCGGATACTTTGCCTTCACTTCATCGAGCACTGTCTGCCGCCGGCCAGTCACAATGACCTGGTTGCCGAGTTCGAGAAACTTGAGGGCAAACGCGAGGCCAATACCTGCAGAGCCTCCGGTAATAAGGATCGTGCGACCTGTGATTTTCATAAGACTCCTTGTTCGTTTGATTTCTGTAAAGAATCATTTCGACTATGGACGCAGCGCTGCCTCAGCCTCATCGCTCGGGACTGCTGCCGGTTTTACTCCAAACCAGATTGAATAGAGTGCAGGCAGGAAGATAAGGGTCAGCACCGTACCTACGGCCGTCCCCCCAATCAGGGTGTATGCCATCGACCCCCAGAAGACTGAGAAGGTCAGAGGGATGAAAGCCAATACGGCTGCAAGAGCCGTAAGGATCACCGGACGTGATCGCTGTACAGTCGCCTCGACGACCGCGCGATAACTGTCAAGACCTTCCTCCTGATTGGTTTTGATTTGACCGATGAGGATCAGCGTATTGCGCATCAGGATGCCAGCTAGCGCGATCAGTCCGAGGATTGCATTGAACCCAAATGGCTGATGAAAGAGAAGCAATGTTGGAACGACACCGGCGAGACCTAGAGGCGCCGTAAGAACCACCATGAACATCCCGGAGAATGACCGAACCTGGAAGATGATCACCGTGAGCATCAGCGCGATCATCGCGGGAAAGACGACTGAAAGCGCCCGGTTCGCCTTTCCAGACTCTTCTATATTGCCGCCCGTTTCGATCCTGTAGCCCTCGGGCAGGCTGGCGATAATCGGCTGAATCGCCTTTTCAATCTCCGCAGAGACCTGCGGGGGTTGAAGTGATTCGTCGATGTCACTCTCTACCGTAATGGTCGGCACGCGATCACGACGTTTGAGGATCGGTTCTTCAGGACGAATTTCGACGTGACCGACTTGGCTGAGTGGAACAGCCTTCCCCCAGTGATTCATCAGCGTCATCTCGTTCAGCTTGCTGGGATCGAGGCGGTCTGTTCCCGCGCTTCGCGCGACTACCTCCGCCGTTCGGATATCTTCACGGACCTGCGTCACTGGCGCACCCGTCAGAAGAAATTGGATCTGTTCGGCAGCTTCGTGGGAGGAAAGGCCAATCAGTTGTAGCCGAGCTTGGTCGAGCACAAAATGCACAGTTGGCGCACGTTCTCCCCAGTCCTGGTTTACCCGCCGAGTATTGGGATTTGCCAGCATTGCCGCCTGTACCTGTGCCGCAATCGCGTGGTCCTTTTCCAGGTCGGGGCCGGTGACGCGAAACGCTACCGGCCAGGGTGAATAGGGTCCAAATACAAGCTGCGAGGCGCGCACACGTGCTTCAGGCGCAAGCCCCTGCTCAACCCGTTCACGCAGCCTGACCTTTAAACGGTCTCGATCCTTTTCATTGGCCGTCAGAACAATGATCTTGGCAAAATTGGGGTTCGGGAGTTCTGGATTGTATGAAAAGAAGAAGCGCGGAGCACCGGCCCCGATGTAAGCCGTAACAATCTTTGCTTCGGGCTGCGGCCGCAGCCACTCCTCGACTTTTTTCGCACTCGCGTTGGTGGCTTCTATGCTGGTGCCTTGTGGTAGCGTCACCTCTACCAAGAGTTCAGGCCGATCGGATTGAGGAAAGAACTGCTTTTTGACAAGTCCCATGCCTGCAACTGAGACAAGAAAAGTGCCCAGAACAATGCAAGCAACCAAAACCTTTCGGCGTACCGCCCAAACGATCAGACGCCGGAGCTTCTCGTACCCGGGGGTCGCATAAATGGCTGCATGGCCACCGGACAGAGCCTTGATCTTGGGCAACATCTGCACGCCAAGATAAGGAGTAAAGGTTACGGCTACGACCCACGAGGTGAGCAGCGCAAAACCCACTACCCAGAAGATGTTTCCCGCATACTCGCCAGCGCTCGATCGAGCGAACCCCACGGGCATGAGACCAATAACAGTGACAAGCGTGCCAGCAAGCATGGGAGCAGCAGTATGACTCCATGCGAACCGGGCGGCCCGGATGCGGTCCCACCCTTCCTCCATTTTGACCACCATGATCTCGATGGAGATAATCGCATCGTCAACAAGAAGGCCAAGGCCGAGAATCAGAGCGCCGAGCGTGATGCGATCAAATACTCTTCCGGTCAGAAGCATGATGACGAAGACGGCCGCTAACGTCAGCGGAACGGCCGCTGCCACGACGATTCCTACGCGCCAACCGAGGCTGATAATGCTAACGATCATCACGACGGCAAGTGCGACAAAGAACTTCAGCATGAACTCATCCACTGCTTCGCGGATGTTGACTGCCTGATCCGTCACTTTGCTGAAGCTGATGCCTGCAGGCAGGTCGGCGGAAATTTTCTTCTGTTCGGCAACAAGGGCTTTGCCGAGGTCCAGACCGTTCCAGCCCTCCTTCATCACGATGCTGAGAAGCAAGGCCGGCTGGCCATTATGACGAACAAGAAAGGTTGCGGGATCTTCGTATCCGCGCTTCACATTGGCAATATCGGAGAGCTTTAGGGTGCGCCCCCCTGACACGACGGTGGTATCCCGAATCTTCTGAAGGTCATCAAGCGCACCATCCAGGCGAATGTAAACCTGCTGAGCTTTCGTATCGATAGATCCAGATGGAGTTACGGCATTCTCTCGAACCAGCGCATCGAAGACATCTCGTGCGCTTACTCCTAGCGTAGCCAGCCGTTCGTACGAGAGCTCAACAAAAATACGTTCTGGCCATTCTCCAACGATGTCCACTTTCTTCACGCCAGGCACATGAAGCATGCGCTGTCGAAGCCTTTCTGCTTCACGGGCAACCTGGCGTGGAGGAAGATCTGGAGCCTCGACCGAGTAGAGTGCGAACGTCACATCCGAGTACTCGTCATTGATGAAGGGACCGAATACCCCCTGAGGCAATTTGTGTGCTTCATCGCCTAGCTTTTTGCGAGCCTGGTAAAACTCTTCCGAGACGTCCTCTGGGCGAGTAGTGTCCTTGAGACTCACCATCATCAGCGCGAGCCCGGGCCGCGTAAAGGTCTCTACGCGATCGTAGTCGCGCAATTCTTGCATCCGCTTCTCCAGTGGTTCGGCAACAAGGTCCTGCATCTCCTGTGCCGTCGCTCCGGGCCACACCGCTGCAACGGTAAACACCTTGATCGTGAAAGTTGGGTCTTCTGCGCGTCCCAGTTTTAGGAAGGCAAAAATGCCAGCGGCCACAATCGCGATCAGCAAGAACAGAGTGATCGCTTTTTCGCGGACCGCGAGGGCTGATAGGTTGAGAAACTGCTTCGCCGCAGAATCGGGAACCTGGGGTCCAGAGCTGCCGCGTTCCGGCATCGATTTCTCGTTTTTTTGTGATCTATGGTGCTGGCTCATCGAATTTCTGCCTTGTTCTCAGCGCGCACGCGTTGACCATCGCGAAGCAAATGAACGCCAAGCGCTACGACCTGTTGTCCTGGGTGCAGGTTCCCGCTGACGGTTGCTAGTTCTTCACCGAGTTGGCGTACTTGCACAGGTTGAAATGAGACGGTGGACGTAGAAGGGTTCAGCACCCAGATACCAGGTCCCTTCCCTTGATCGAGAACGGCTGCGACCGGTACTTGCAGCATGTCGGTCCCAACACTATCGGAGAGATGGACTGTAACGGTTGCTCCTAACGGAGCATTCGCGGCAGCGCCTTCGAGAACGTACCGTGCTTCAAAGGTCCGGGTCTGCGGGTCAGCAGCGCCGGAAATCTGTCGCAATCGAACTGGAACCCTCATCGTGCTGCCGTAGAGCGTTGCGTATGCTGTCGATCCAAGCGCCGGCCTCAACGTCTCGGGCAGGTTCACTGCGGCCTCTCGCGGACCGGAATGGGCGAGCTTCACAACTGTTTGCCCGGCCATTACCACTTGTCCTGGTTCGGCCAAGGTCTCGATCACGATGCCGCCCGCATCCGCAAAAAGTTGTGAGTAGCCGCCCTCGTCTCTCGCAACCTGCTCCTGAGCGGTGGCAGCAGCGAGCTCCGCTTGTGCTGCGTCTGATGCGGCCTTGATCTGATCGTAGATGGAAGCGGAAACCGCACCGCTCTTGACCAAAGGGCGATAGCGGGCCTCATCGGCGGCGGCTTGAACAGCCTTTGCTTTCGCCGCGGCGACGGTTTCTGCTCGCGCGGTAATGGCATGTGCATAGTCGGTTCGATCGATCGTCATGAGCGGTTGTCCAGCGCGGACAAACTGCCCCGTATCTACCAAGCGGCTCGTGATCTTTCCGGGAACTCGGAAACCAAGATTGCTCTGAACACGCGCTGAGACCACGCCAGTGAACGCGGGATCTGCCCCGGACGACGAACCTATTTCCACTACGCGAACCAGCTCCGGCTGTGTTCTTGGGTCTAATTCCCGCTTCTGACCGCAACCAGTCAAGCTGACTACGAGACCGGCGATGACCAGCACCAGAGCGGAATAGCTGAAATTAATCCGATTCATATAGTTCTTCCTTTTATTGAGGGTTTTGATCATGGGAGCCAGCCGCCCCCGAGAGCCCGATAGGAGCCGACCGCTGCACGCGCCGCACTCTCTCGCGCTACAGCCAACTCGTCCTTGGCGACAAGCAACTGACGATCCGCGTCGAGCACATCCGTGAGTCCGATGACGCCCGCAGCGTAGGATTCTTCCGAGCGGTCGCGCACGCGCTGCAATTCGTCGATTTCACGGAGGATTTCATTGCGGCGATTTTCCGATTGGACGAGAAGACTGAAGGCGTCTTCGACATCTTCGGCCGCGTGCAGGACGGAGCTACGATACTGGAGCAAGGCTTCGGCATTGGCGCCTCGCGCTTGCGCCACTTCTGAGGCGACACGCCCGAAATCGAAGAGTCTCCAGCGCAGACCTACAACACTGACAGGTTGAAATCCTTGCTGCTCGAAAAGATGAGCGGGTGCCAGCGCTTGAGATCCGACGATTCCTGAAAGTGAGAGCTTTGGATAATACTCGGCAAGAGCCTGACCAATGCGAGCGTTCGAGGCAGCAACCGTTCGCTCGGCAGCGATGATGTCAGGTCTCCTGCGTAATAGATCAGTGGGCGTGCCGAAACCGGAGATTTCCGGTACATCGGGAATGTTTGCGACAGGGCTCAACTCCGCTGCGTACGTTCCCGGCTGGGCGCCCATCAGAACGTCTAGCCGGTTCAGCTGTGCTTCGAGAGAGACTGTGAGCAGCGGAATCGTCGCCTTCGCTTGCGACAGCAGCGCTTGGGCCTGAGCGAGTTCGCGGTCGGAAGCGACGCCTGCATCCCTGCGCTGCTGCACCAGTTCGACGAGATGGCTGTCAGTGGCGATCTGGTCTTTGGCGAAGTTTAAGCGCGCCTGTGCGCCTCGTACCTGCATATAGGCATCAGCGGCTTCCGCGGCAACCGTGATGCGGGTGCCTGTATGGGAAGCTTCGGCCGCCTGAGCCTCGGCGGTAGCAGCCTGAGCTCCTTTCTTCAAACCGCCGAACAGATCCGTTTCCCAGCTGGCCATGAATCCGAGATCGTAGTAGTTCTGTGAGCGGTTATAGCCGGGCGCGTGTGAGGCGAGACGGCCCGTCATACTTTCAGTCGACTGGTACAGTGAGGTCGTCGAAGCGTAAAGGTTTCCTGATGGTAAGCGCTGCGCTCCTGCTCCCCGGGCAGCGGCATGCGCCTGTTGCACCCGTGTCATGGCAGCGGCGAGGTCGAGATTCTGGTCCAGCGTGCGCTTCACGATCCGTGTCAGCTCGGGATCATGGAAGCCCGTCCACGACTGGTCCAGGGGCGGTGCCGGCAGAGAGGTGGTACGAGTTTCGATCGAGGGGGCGTTGTGAAAGGGCTGCAGCTCCACCGTCGGGCGATGGTATTTTGGCCCCACGGCACATCCGGCGAGGCTCGCGCCTAGTACGAGTGCGAAGCCCATTCGGAGAGTGAACTTCCGCGCGGCGGGTGAACTGGCGAACACAGTGTGTTCACTGGTCGGATACTGATTTGCTTCCTGCCTTTTCCCGAAGCAACTCATCTCTCCTCCTCCTGACTACCATTCCTGCGCACCCTGCGGGTAAGCTGTTTCAAAACGTATTCCGTGAAGACGCCACAGCACCGGACCTTCACCCCCTGCTTCATCAACTCAACAAGGACGTTTTCACCTGCTTCGCTGATCGTCGTGACGATCTTCAGGTCGACGACGAGTTCGCGGCCGTTAAGTCCCGATCCAGCCCTTTCGCAGGTGGCTTTCAGCTCATCGGACCACGGCGCGACGAGCTTGCCCTCTACCACCAGCCGGCGCTGCTTCCTTCCTTCGACAATCGAGATCTTCAACATGCTGTTTTCCTTTGCGGTCGTGAAACCACTTGCACTTGCGTTCCGGCTGCACGACTCAGCTGCGTACCAGCCAATGACTGTAGCGTAGGGAATCGAGCTGTCCGAAACCCTTGTGGTGACGGAGCACGCGGTACCATTTGCTCCATTCGCGGGCGAAAGTAAGAATCTGAGCCATAGCGCCTCCATCCCATCTGCTTTGCGTTCGAGCGACAACAGGAAGGGCAACGCGGATGCCAGAGCGTGGTGGGTCTGCACATTCGAGTAACTCATTCATTTTTTTGGAAATAGCCGCCAGCACGAGAGGACTACAGGTCGAAGTGCCTGCGTGCCCATGCCAGCGAGTTGGTACCCTGCCAGTTTGCTGGCACTGACGCAAAATGCATTCGGGGCGAGCGCCTCTCGAAGGAAAACAGGTAAGGACGACTATGAGGAATGACGTGAGATGCCGAGCTTGCTCATTCTCAGCTGGAGGGTGGACCTTTTCATTCCGAGCTTCGCCGCTGCGCCCTTCGGACCTGCCACGACCCAATTGGATTGTTTCAAGGCTTTGAGGATTTGTTGACGTTCGGTCTCTTCGAGCACGTTGCGCAGCGCGTCATTTGTCGATCCCTGAGCAGAACTTTTTTCTGCTGGAGATGAGGATCTAGAAATCTTCAGGTCTGCCACATCTACCTTGAGAACAGGGCCGGTAGACGTAATCACGGCGCGCTCAATGACGTTTTGGAGTTCTCGTATATTGCCAGGCCAATGATATCGGGACAGGGCATCCATGGTGGCGGAGGAGATCGTGTCAATCGTTTTGTTCATTCGCTTGGAAAACTGCTGCGCGAAGTGGCGGACCAGGAGGGGAATATCGCCGTGGCGCTCGCGAAGTGGCGGGACCTGGATTGGGAAAACATTCAGCCGGAAGAACAGGTCGGAGCGGAATTTCTGTTCGGCGACCATCGCTTCCAACTCGCGGTTTGTGGCAGCAATCAATCGAGCATCGGTACGCAGCGTCCGCGAACTGCCCAAGCGTTCGAATTCCCGCTCTTGTAGCACGCGCAGCAGCTTGGTCTGCAATTCGAGGGGAATCTCTCCGATCTCGTCCAGAAAAATCGTCCCACCATGGGCCACTTCGAAGCGGCCGATGCGTTGCGCGATGGCTCCCGTGAAAGCACCTCTTTCGTGTCCGAAGAGCTCGCTTTCCAGCAAGCCAGTCGGTATGGCAGCACAGTTGAGTTTCACGAAGGCCTTTGATTTCCGCGGGCTGAAATCATGAATCGCGCGCGCGATGAGTTCCTTCCCGGCGCCGGTCTCCCCGTAGAT
>QHYI01000146.1 GCA_003223245.1 Acidobacteriota bacterium | reverse complement strand
TTCATCGACCGTGTCGCGAATCTAGCGTAGCTAGCCATCAACGGGCCGGTCCCTCCGGATTCTTTTTGCGCATATCGGGCGTGTTCGAACGCGGAGGAACTGTTTCCACCACGCCCTTGCCGTACTGAATGGTCAAAAAATGGTTAGGCAGCACGTCCTTAACGGTCTCGACTTTGCCGTCGGGCCAGTGGACCTCGATCAGATCTACGCGCGTTCGGCGGGCTAGGCCGAAGTGCAAGCGCAAGTCGCTCGAAGAGAGATAACTGCCACCGCTTCGCACTTCATCCCACTCGACCATATCCCCCGCTGCCACTTTTACGCGTGTTCCGAGCGCGTCCGGATTTTTCCCTGCACCCACCATCTTCAGAGTGATCCAATTGTTGTGGTCGCCGCCGTCATTGCGGAGGATCGTGGGCTTACCGTCGAGGTTGTTGATGACCACATCGATGTGGCCGTCATTGAAAAGATCGCCGAAAGCAGCGCCGCGGCTCACACGCGGCACCATCAAGGGCGCGCCGGCTTCGGCGGCCACCTCCGCGAAAGTTCCGTCGCCATTGTTGCGAATTCCTGGTCGCTCGAGCAATCGTTGATGTTAGAGTGCTCCGATTGACATCATTTTGTCTGCTATGACATCATATTGCGATGAGAACGACACTTTCCTTGGACGACGATCTGGTGCCCCAGGTGAAAAGGTATGCCGAGAGCCGGGATATCACGCTTGGGAAGGCCGTATCCGAGTTGGCTCGCCGAGGGCTGCATGCACCTTTGCGGACTCGCATGGTCAACGGATTCCACGTCGTCGAGTTGCCGACGGGATCCCCCGTGGTTACAAGCGAACATATCGAGAAGCTTGAGGAAGAGCTCGATTGAGTGCCGGTTTCTTACTGGACGTCAATGTTCTGATCGCTGTCGCTTGGCCTGCCCATCTGGCGCACCAAAGAGTCCAGAAATGGATCGCTCGTTATGCAACCGACGGGTGGGCAACGTGCCCCTTCACCGAGACCGCCTTCGTCCGCATTCTGTCGAACCCGGTGTTTTCGCCGAACGCCCTCACTCCTGTCGATGCGCTTAGCCTACTGCGGGCCAATTTAGGTCATCCGGCTCATCGCTTCTGGGCAGACGATATTAGTTTTCCACGAGCGGTTGAACCGTTCGCGGAAAGACTTTTCGGACACCAGCAAGTTTCCGATGCTTACCTCCTTGGACTCGCAATACACCGGAAAGGAAGGCTGGCGACTCTGGATCGGGGCGTTTTGACGCTGCTGCCAGAGAAGAGTTCGGAAAGGAGCAGAGTTGTCATTATTTGAGTCGGGTCTAGCATCGACAAATGGGTTATTCCACTTCATACCGCCATTATGCGTGCCTGCTTGCGAACGGAGCGGTCAAATAGCCGGCCTCAGGGGCTTCGCCGCGCAGCTCAATTGAGTCCATCAGACCCAAAAAGCTGAGAGTATTTGTTCCGCTCAGGCTGCGACCTCGATCCCTAATTGCGTCCAGAGAACGATTTCAGAGAACTCTTTCGTACGTTTCTCCCGCCACGGACGTACTCGCCGCGAACTCCGGGCTATGATCGCCCCAACGTCTTCAACCAGACGATTGAGAGTCGGTTCGGCTAAAATGGTGTCCGCCATCTGAGCCCCGGGAATCTACTATAGTCACGATCTGTCGTCACGCACTCGCATCCAGACTCAACGGCAAGAGCGGCGAACCAGGCGTCCTGGATGAGATTTCCGGTGGCCCCAGATTTGGCACAGAGGTCTACGAAAATGTCCCAGTGGCGGTCGCCCGGGTCTATGACCGTGCAGGTATCCGGCGTTAGCAAGATGCGGCCGAACTCGACCGCCTCGTCGAGCGTGCTGGGCTGAGCGTAGATGCGCGCATGAGTGCTGATGCGAATCACAGAAGCAAGCACCTGGGGGGCGATACCGTAGGCTGCCTGGGCGTTGACCAGCGCTTCCAGCCATCGGTGGTACTCCGCATGACGGGGCGAATCCCGCCGAAAGGCATACAGCAAAACGTTGACATCGGGGAGAATCACCCGCGCTTTTCCATAATGTCCAGGAGAGCGGCCGAGTCATCCAGATTCACTCCCGGACGCAGGCCACCCGCCGCCCGTGATACTGGAATGCGAATGATCGTCCTACGCCGGCTCTGCCGCGGCCGGGCAAGGACTAGACGAAGTCCGCGTTCAATCATCGCCGTAAGCGTCTCGCCTGTACGAGCGCTCTCTTCCTTCGCTTTGGCCATGAGCGCGGGATCCAGGCGGACGGTGGTTCGCATATGTCAAACCATATTCTATGTGACATACGTATGTCAACTGCATACGCATTCCTACGCTTTGTCCGCCTGGCTTCCAACGTGAGTGGTGTATACCGTTGCAACTGGCAGCAGCGAAAGGCCAAAATCTTCATGAATAATCGCAGTCAAGCTGTCCGCTTGCCCAAGGAGTTTCAGTTCGATACCCAGGAAGTGTTCATCAGGAAGGAGGGGAGCGACGTAGTGTTATCGCCCCGACCACTGGACTGGTCTCTTTACTTGGCTGAGGGCCCCGTCGCCTCTCAGTTCTTCATGGAAGGTATCGAAGACCTCCCGGTGCAGGAGCGTGAGCCGTAATGCCTCGCTACATGTTGGACACAGATACTTGTTCTTACATCATGAAGCGCTCGAACGATGAGGTTCTCAGGCGACTACGAAAAGTCTTGGTCAGTGATGTGTGCATTTCCGTTGTTACGAAGGCGGAGCTCTTGTTTGGGGTCGAGATGTCTGCGCGACGAAAGCAGGATGATGAGGCTTTGAACGCGTTCCTGCGATATTCGGAGGTCCTGGATTTCCCCGACGAAGCATCACCGCACTATGCAAGGATCCGTGCGGCCCTGCAGAGGCGCGGGGCGATGATTGGAGCAAACGATCTTTTCATTGCCGCTCATGCAAGTAGCCTCGGATTGACCCTGGTTACGAACAATACGCGAGAATTCGGACGAGTGCGTAATTTGGCGTTGGAAAACTGGACAATCGCAATTTAGAGTCCCTGCCAGGCGAACAATCTCCGCAATCTCTGCCAAGGGGTCGATTGCGCCTGTATTCACGGCGCCCGCCGTCGCTACCACCGCCAATGGCGTAATGCCAAGTTCCTCGTCGCTCCTCATTCTTTGCTCTAGAGCTTCGGGGAGCTTCATCCACCGGAATAAGCCGCAAGTTGTCTCGGCCGGTAAACTGACAGCCTTGGCAATCGACATATGGGCTTCCGTCGAGGCATAAACAGCATGTGGTGCTGTGGCGCGGAATCCGCATTCATTCGCCGCGAGCTTTGCTTCTCACTTCCTCCCTTGTTGTGGATGCCGGTGCGGTGTCGATTAAGAAAGAAGGCAAAGAATTCCAAATGTTTCGCTCATCCACGGTCAAATGACGGGCTTCGAGGAGATCACTGGTAATGTCCTCCAACGGGACTTGAACAGTCTCGTGAGATATCCTATTGACCTAACATTAAATAATGCAATGAGTAGCACAAAAAAGTAGGGAGTTCTGAGTGGAGTACGCAGCCGCGTAGTTTTATGCCCAACCGGGAAAAGAGGGCCCAAGCCGCCCGTACCCTGTTTCAACGCAGCCTTACCCGCTTGTGTGATTTGCTCTGAATCTAACTGTTAGCCAAGCGCCTCTTTTATCTGAGGCCGCCCTAGAAGCTGAACCGAGCCATGACGCGCATTGTGCGAGGGTTGTCGCGGGTTAGGTTCTGGTTTAAGAAGTCCGTATCGGTCACCGCCTGCCCCAGCCCAACCCCCGGAGTGGTGTACCCGAGATTGAGCGTGTTGAGCGCGTTAAACATATCTGCGCGCAGCTCCAGATTCTTGCTTTCGGTGAACCGGAATACCTTTGCCACCGCGAAGTCGACGTTATCGAGACCGGGCAGGGTGAGCGTATTACGCCCGACGGTGTTGGCCTTCGGAAGACCGGTACCCTGAATGAAGTGGACGCTCGTGGGACTGACGCACGGTGTGCCGGTCAGGTCGGGATTGCGATATCCAGTTGTGCAAGTCGGGTCGAGTATAGCGCGCGTATTGAGGGGAGCGGAGGCGTTACCAATGTCAGGACGGTCATTAAGGAGCTGGCCGTCGCCGTCGCGATCAGAACCGTTGGCCAAGGTGTACGGGATGCCGGTTTGCCAAGTGGCGATGGCGGAAAGCTGCCATCCGCCCACGAGCGAACCGACCAGACCTTGCTTGGGACCGCGAAGGCCCCAGACTACGGCGATAGAACCGACGTGCCTGCGGTCGAAATCGGAGTTGCCGTAGTCTAAGTGGCGGCTGGCGCCGAGGACCTGAGAAACTGATTGGAAAGAAGTCGGATCGGAGTCAAATCCAAAGACGTCACTGATTTCGTCGAGGTAATGGGCGTAAGTGTAGGAACCCTCGAGTTGAAGATCGCCAACGGGAGTGGACTTGAATGGGCGCTTGAGTTCCAACTGAAGCGATTCGTAGTTGGAATTGGCTGAGGTCGCGCGCACTGTGCGGACTCCTACCTGTGGCATGAAGCGGGCGCCTGTCGCCGGATCGGCAATCGGGTTCATGTCGATCGAGCGAAATAATCTGTGTGATACCGAACCTACATAGGAGCTGTCCCAAATTAACCCGTAAGGCATTTCGCGCTCAAAGCCTAGAGACCAGCGGTCCGTGTAGGGGTTCCGGAAGGGCAGGAGGAAGAGGTTCGTCTGAGGAGACTGCGCAGTGGGAGGCGTCGGCTGAATGCCGGCGAACTGGGCGCTAAAGTTTGCCAGTCCCCGAGGGGCGGACGCTGAGGTAACAGACGGAATGATACCACCCAGTGTATTGGGTGAAGAGCCGGCAATATTAGACAGCAGATTGTTGAACCACGTGTCGTAGCTCACCTGGAATCCGCCGCGCCACACCATGTGCTTGCCACCCATCATCCGGTCAATCAGGTTATGGCCCTTGGGATTCCAAGCAAATCCTACCGTGGGCGCGAAGTTGTTATTGTCGCCGGGGACTTTATTCGGAGCAGCAAAATTCACCGGGTCGTAGTTCGTGAAAGCGGCCACCGTGAAGGTGTTTACCGGCATACCGAAATTTTCATAGCGTAGGCCTAGGTTTAGGGTTAGGTTCTGCGTGGTCTTCCAAGAATCCTGGAAGAAATAGGATTGCCGGAACAGGTTGGGATAATAGATCGAGCTGCCGAATTGCCGATTCAATCCGCCGCCATTGCCCCCGAAATCATCCAGGAAGTTGGAGAAGGCGCTCACGCCGCTGCTGGAGTTATAGACAAAGGAGCCGCGTTCATTAAACGGAGGGTGTTGTCGGGCGAGTTGTCTAAGGAAGTCGGCGCCGTACCGGAACGTGTGCCTTCCGCGCACGTAACTCATGGTGTCTTGGTATTGCCAGTTGTTGGCGAAGCGAAACTGAGGAATGTTCGTGGCGCCGCCGAAACCTGCCACACCGGAGATGGTGTAAGCCGCCAGAGCGGCGTGGAACGCGTCGGGGGCGGCCAAGGGAAAGTTGAATCCGATGCGGCCATAGTTGAACCGGAACTCGTTCGTCCATCGCGAGTTAAACACGTACGTATCTGTGAAGTTTCCGGTCAGAGTCGAACCCGTGAAGTTGTTGTCGAAGCCAGGCAGATTGTGCAGGGTCGGACCAACCACTCTACTGTCATAGAGCCAACGGAAGCTCATGTTTTGCTTGTCCGAAACTCTGTGATCGATGCGTACCAAGTGGTTGTTGGCCAACGAAGAATGCGATTGTTCGCGAACGAAGAGGCCGGTGTCCAATCCCATTCCCGCGCGGGTCGAGTTGTCGCAAGTGCCCGCGGCGCTGGGAACGCCGAGGGGGATGGTCTTAAAGCTGTTATTCGGGTCGCCGCGGAGGGCACCGAGGACCTTGAGATAGAGCGCGGCATTTGGGCACTGAGGGGCCAGGGCTTGCAAAGTAGCCACGCCGGAATCGGTTGGCAGGCGCAAGTTGCCGCCACTCGTTTCGCCGAACAACCGATCCCACTGGGCGGCAGCAAAGAAGAAAGTCTTGTCGTGCCCGTTATAGAGATGGGGGATAACAACCGGGCCGCCAATCGTGAAGTCCGGGATGTTTTCCACGGCGCGGGGCGGAGTAGTAAACGCGGCGGCTTTCTGCACATTACTAAGGGCTTGGAAGGCACTGCCGGTGTAAATGTAGGTGGCCGTGCCGTGCACGCTGTTGGTACCTGACTTGGTGATTTGATTGACGACCGCGCCACCAGCGCGGCCGAATTCCGCGCTGAAATCTGCGGTCTGAATGTTGACTTCCTCGATGGCATCCGGATTCGTGATGGTGAAGGCAGGGCCGGCGATTGAAATGTCGTTGTTCTCGACGCCATCAATCATGAAATTGTTCCCGCGCGGGCGTTGGCCATTCACCGAGTAGGCGAATGTACCACCTTGGTTGATGTTGTTGCCCGCGCCCTGATTTGCCGTAACCACCCCGGGGAGCAGTTGTGTGACTGTGAGGCTATCCAGTGCCGCGATGGGCAGGTCTTCCACCGTGCGGTCGGAAAAATTCGCCCCGCGCACCTGCTCGGAGGTCTGCAGGGCGACCTCAAATGCCGAAGCTTCCACGGTCACAGTTTGCGTCGTTTCTCCGACTTCCAAACGAACGTCAATGTTGGTGGTGTGAGCTGCTTGGATTGCGACACCCATGGTATCGCTTGTTCGAAATCCAGGTGCCTGGACCGTCACGGAATAAGTCCCCAGGTCCACGGCATCAAAGCGGTACACACCAGCCTCATTGGTGGTGGTCTGGCGCTTTAGGTTCGTTGCTTCCTGCTTGATCGTTACCGTCGCCTTCGTAATGACTGCCCCGGAGTTGTCGCTGACGATTCCGGTCAGAGTTCCACGGCTGGTTTGGCCGTAGCTGGCGCCAGCTACGAACGTCAGTAACAAAGTCACAAGGGGAATTAGACTATTGGACCACTTCTTCTTCATAACGCGCCTCCGTCAACACAACCTGAAGCGTAGGCCAACCAGCTAAACGTCGTCTTGCAACTCGATCGCTAAGGTCAATACCACTTAAGGGAGAATGATACCGGTGACGACCCAGCAAGCAAATCCCGAGCCAAACTGAGCTTACCCTGATGTCAACCTTTAATCTCAACAGGATCAATATAGTTAACCGAAAGAGAGAAAAAACTCGGTGTTGGATGAGATGAGAAAATCCAAGATTCGGAATGGAAATCCGAGAATTTATATCAAGGTATGTGCAATCGACAACAAGAATCCTCAAAGGTACCGGTACTGCCGCCTGGAGGGTCTGGTCAGGCCGTTTGAGACGAGCGATCCTTCAAAACGTTTGTATTACGAGAGGGAAGCGGCATAAGGGTCGACTGGACAGCGGGCGATGGCTCTCGATCACATACACATATATTAAGGATGCCGGGAATCTCCCCTGGCAAAAGACCTCCCGCGCCTGATTTATCATCAACGTGCACAGAGCAATGATTTCTGGCTCATGGCACCGACCAAGACGAGTTTTTAACCCAACGCGTCAACAACCGGCGTTTCCGGGTTGGTACTTCCGACTTGGGAGGAGGCCATCTCTCGCGAATATGATCCTTGGAATCGCAACCATATTGTCATCGACACCTCTCACCGAACCGTCGAGCAAAACGTCAACTTTCTTCGAGAGTCGCTTCCGGCGCGATAAAGCCAAACCGTATTCCTGGAGCTGGCTCGCGGGAACCGAAGCCGCTTCGCTTCCGCGAGTTGGGCGTAATGCATCCAAGTGACTAGAGCGCGCCTTTAATCGGCACTGCTCATCCGCTCTTGGTACGTGTCATGCGCCTTACCTTCGAAACCTTACTATTCTTCCAGCGAAGAATCTGTCGATGGGGGCCAATTCTTAGGTTTTCCGTGTTCGTCGATAACTAGCGATTCCGAGCCCTGCGGCAGAACCTGCAGCGATTTCAGGAATTCGATCACCTCGTTTTTCTCTTTGGCGGTCAGCTTGGCGAATGCTTGCGCCGAGGCGAGAGCCTCGCCGTAGTGAGCCTCGACCGCTTCGCGCGCGGTGGTAAACTTCCCGTGGTGCATGAAGGCTCCGCCCTGGTTGTAGAAGCCCCATAACTTGCGAGTGATGAATTTACAGTTCCCCGCAAAGAAGCCGGACGATCCGGCCGGTTGGTTCTGGTCGAGCGGTTCGCACTCCGGATCTGTCGCTGGGTTGCTGGTGGCGCTGATGTCATGCAGCTTGAGGTCGGTGTAAGCGGGCACGACGACAACGCCGGCCTGTGGACTTAACCGCGGAAGCGGCAAAGAATTGCTCGTCAAGTCCACGGTAAGGGCAGGAGCGCTGACCGGGTAGCTCGCAGGCCCGAGTTGCAAGTTCGGAGCATTGGGACCAGTGGCCGGATTATACGGATTAGGCTCAAAGTAGATCCATCCGGGCTGTTCCGGGAGACCCGGATTGTTATTGGAAGTGAGTGACAGAGTAGCATGGCACGTTGCGCAGCCGATCTTATTGAACAGCGCCTCGCCCATGAGATTAGCGCGCTCCACTGCCGGATCATTGGGAATCACGCGGCCCGGAACGGGCAGGGTAGCCTGGAATAGAGAAACCGCGGTCAAGTCGGCCGTTGTAAGCTCGTTGGCAAAGCCGTCGCCGTCAGGGTCGGGACCGAGCGGAAAAAAACGTTCTTCCGACTGCATCCCGTGATGATGGTTGAACGCATTGTTGCTGAACTGCCTTATGGAGACCACATTGCCCGTTTGATGCAACGGTCGGATGATCAGGCTTGGCAGGCTGCCTTTGCTGCCGAGGCTCGGTGCCGCCAAACCTTCCACTCGCGACGTATCCCACGTGCCGTCCGCCTTGCGTGACAAAACCCCAAAAGAAATTCCCTTCGACATTAATGCCATGCTATTTCCCGGAAGGATCCCGTCGCGCGTTCTCTGCAGATCCGCGGTCATCTGCCGAGCCAACATTTCGATGAAGCCCGATCCGTTCATAGCAATCGTCTTCCTATCGTTTGTGGCATTCTCCATGGTGACCATCTTTCCGGACTCGTCCTCAGCGCCGCGGGTCGTGATGCCGTCACTGTGATCGAACGTGAGTCGATCAAAGCGCTGCGCCAAGACGAACACTTCCGTCACACGGTCACCGCCTCCTCCCGGGAGCGGAGCGTTGTGGCATCCAGAGCAGGAGTTTGCATCTGGGGAGGAGACTCGGTCGAAGTTCCGTGGGAACACCAACGGAGAAGTGAGATCCGAGAGAGGAGCCCCAGTTCCTTTCGACAAGGGACGGCCTGCTCCTTCTTGGACTGTGAACCTGGCATTGAAAAGCTGCGCGCCGTAGCGGATTAACTGGCTCACAGACGTGCTGAATTCCTCGCCGTCTTGCAGATGGCTTGGTATTGCGACTTCCCGCCCGACTTGTGAATTGGGGTTTTGGGACCATGCCACCACGGCCACCAGAAATGGAGACAGAAAAGCAAGCGATCGGCAGATTTTTAGAGAAGTCTGGCTCATAACGCCCTCCACTGTTTCTTTGAAGACCTGATGCGGTGGAAATTTACAAGGCCACGGCGAGCCGGATCAATACGCGGCTCGCCGTGGCCGTTGTTTGGATCCGCTTCTTCGTGCGACGAAGCTCAGAAGCATCAAGAAAAGAAAACGCCGTTACTTTCGCTGCCGATTTGCGCAAAGTTGACGATCGTCGACGCTGGATCGGAGACGAACCGGAAGCCCTGCCCGGTGCTCACCGGTGTCGTTGCCGTGACAGCGATGGTCACGCTGCCAATCTGGAAGAAGTTGCCCATGAAGCGGTTTGCGGAGTCATGGATCCCCGGGAAGCTCTTGGTTACACCGCTCCACTCGATGTCCAGCGAATTGATGATTCCGCTGGCAAATCCCAGTGAGCGGTCCGAGCTGAGGCTGTTGGCAACCGTGAAAGCGTCAAAGACGGAGCAAACGTTTTTTGCCTTGAGGCTGGCTGTGCCACGGGCCAAATCCACCTTGGCTGAGCCGGGTGGCAGTGGAGTGGTCCAGAAAACCAGGCTCTCAGAAATCCCCGCGTCCCACGAATGGAATCCAAGTGGGCTGCCTGGCAAACCCAACGGGTTTCCTGCCGACGGACCCGTCGGCAGACTATCGAGTCATATGAACGACAACGTGCCGTTGTGGTGGTGCCCGTCTACTCCAATGAACACGCCGGTCATGAACCTCCAGTCGGTGTGGAATCCGTACGTTGCACTCTCGCCGGTATCCAGCTTTGTTCCCGTCCCCGTGAAAAACAGGTCGGCTTGGCCGATCATCCCCTGAAAGTCGGTGACGGTTGACGGATCAAAGCCAGCGTTGGGGAAGTGGGGAAAGGTTGATGGCGCACTGCCGTCGGGCGGCCCGGGGAAGAACACGTGTTGCCCCGGTGGTGTCGTGATATGGGGGATAGGCCGCGGAAGATTGCGACAGGTTTCCTCCTCTGCCTCTTGTGCCAATGCCGGAAATCGCAATCCCGAGCCGAGCACAAGTCCAGCTCCGGTCGCGGTGCCGGCTGCCCCTCGAATGAGATTGCGCCGGCTTAGACGCTGGTACTGAAGTTTCCTCCAGGAAGTAGAGTCCTTTTCAATCATTGTTGTTCTCCTTGAGCACATCGGCAGCGCGCACAAACGGACTCTGCTCGCTGACGAGTGATGCGCTGCCTCCTGAGAATACGTGTAGAAAACCCATCAGAAGGCGCACTGAGAAAGGGAACCCCGGGACTGCGCGAGATTCTGCGCCCGCTTACTCGCGCATGTCAAGCATTAATTACTAAACGGAATTTATGACGATAAACATAATGGACCATACGTATGCGTTTTGAGTGTATGGCTTAGTACTCGTCAAACTCGCCGGCCGCTTGGCAATACGGATCACCGTGGATCGCACCCGAGTTAACGCGGGCAAGCCCACGGAATCGAATGGATTTCTTGTTTGCCGACGTCCGCGCTAAGGCCAATCGCTTGAGAGACCGGCTTTCAGACGTATATTAAGTCCACTGAGACTTGCTGATATTCTGTTCGCCGCGTTTCCTTGGACGGGTGTAGAGCATTGGCACGGTGCAACACCGACAAGCGGCTTTATCTATCTGGCAACTACCCCGACTCAAAAGGGAAAAACAGTTTGGTTGGAACCTGGTAGCGATATAGACGGTAACAGCGCGAAGTAACGCGGTAGCAGTAACGAGGTTCGCATGAAGAAGCGGAAACTTGGCAAACTCGAGGTCTCAGCTATCGGCTTCGGATGCATGGGGCTGAGCTATGCGTACGGGCCAGCCACCGAAAAGCGGCAAGCCATAAATGTGATCCGCACGGCCGTCGAACGTGGCGTGACCTTCTTCGACACGGCTGAAAGTTACGGCCCGTTCACGAATGAAGAACTCGTGGGCGAGGCGCTGGCCCCGCATCGCGAACAGGTAGTGATTGCCACGAAGTTCGGTTTCGATATCGCTCCCGACGGGCAGCGCCGCGGCGGGCTCAATAGCCGGCCGGAGCACATCAAACAGGTTGCTGAAGCGTCACTCAAACGCCTCAAGACTGGTGTCATAGATATCTTTTATCAGCATCGCGTCGATCCAGACGTGCCCATCGAAGATGTCGCCGGCGCAGTCAAGGATCTGATCCAGGCCGGCAAGGTCAAACACTTCGGCCTTTCTGAGGCGAGTGCGAACACCATTCGCCGCGCCCACGCGGTCCAGCCGGTCGCTGCAGTCCAGAGCGAGTATTCGATATGGACGAGAGACCCGGAACCAGAAGTGCTTCCCGTCTGTGAGCAGTTGGGGATCGGTTTTGTTCCGTGGAGCCCGCTTGGACAAGGGTTCTTGACGGGCAAGATTGATGCGTCCACCAAGTTTGACAGCACGGACATGCGAGTAGTATTCCCTCGATTCACCGAAGAGGCTCGTAAGGCAAACCAGGCGGTGGTAGATCTTCTGAATCAGATCGCCCGGCGAAAAAGCGCAACTCCCGCACAAATCGCACTGGCCTGGTTGCTCGCCGAGAAACCTTGGATCGTCCCGATTCCAGGAACGACGAAGATCCATCGGCTGGAAGAGAACATTGCCTCCGCTTCAGTCGAGCTGACGTCGGACGATCTTGATGAGATAAATTCGGCAGCATCCAAGATCCCAATTCAGGGCGAGCGCCTTCCTGAATCAATTCTGCGAATGTCTTACCGCTAAGGTGCAATCTCAATGGCGGCTGAGAAAAAGAAACAACGATAAGAATCCAGGCAGCGCCTGCCATCTTGCTCCACGGCGTTGTTGCTTCACCTGCTTTGCGTGGCAAGGGAAATCGCTTGGGCTGAAACGAGACAGCATCGCCTGCTTCATCGCCCGCAGGATTTCTTGGTATCTCTCTTCATTACGAGGGTATGTCAGGAGTTCTGAACTCAAAGCGATCAATGCGGCTGAGGTGATGGCTGAAAGGCGTCAGGAGGATCCAAATAACAGAGTTTCCAGAAATTGTCTCGGGAGAGCGAGCCAGCCATCATCTGCTTTAGGTCTGCGAACGTGGTCCCTATGATGCCGCCATCGGCGAAATCAAAAGTAACGACAACCCCCTCGACTCCCGGCGCTGCCCCGCCACTTGAATCTTCTGAGAATTTCTGGAACAGGGAAAACGCGAAATTGAGCTTCGCAGCAGCATCTGTTTCCTTCAAGTCTTGTGAAATCGGCCGGACCGTATATATCTTTACGGACTTCCCAGTCAACGGCTCCCATTTGATGGGGAAGATCCTGGTTTCCTCGCGCTCCACGCGGAAGACCTCCGGCTTCTCATCGGCAGTCGTCCCGTCTGGCGATTTTGACCGCGAAGCGAGATACTCGGGCAAATCCAGATTGCTTCGGCGAATATATCCACGCAATGGACCGGAAATCTCCACGTGAATCCATTCACCCTTGGCCTCAAGAAGCTCGAATTCGTCATCGACCGCGGCCAGGAAGAGAACGCGAGAGTCCGCGGCGGGTCGGGCGAGTACGGGCGTGCTGGCCTTGTTAACCACGACAAGATTCACAGGATGCGCTTGGCTGCGCCGGATCTCCTCAAGATTCTGGAGCTCTTCGTTGAGCTGTCGCATGCGCTTCTCTTCTTCCTCCCGCTGGGCTCGAAGGGCAGGTACTTCTTCATCGTGTGATCCGCCCGGCGCCGTCCTTGCGGAGAGAGTCGGAGCCGGGACGGGAATGGTGCTTGATTTGAGAGGACTGCTCGCCAAGCCAGAGAGGTCCAACTTCGCTTTTGGAGCTTCGACCTCCGAAGCGGATCGAGAGGCAGCGGGCTTCCCGCCGAGCTTGTCGCTGAGTCTGTCAAGAAGGTCCAACTCTAGCCGGCCGTTCGAGGGCAGCACTTGGTAGCCCGACTTCCACGGCTCGCGGTCGGTATACCACGCCGTGATTTTTGCGGTGACGCGGACAACGGTGCTGGCGGACCCTGCAGGCAGAAGGTCGATCGAGAATTGGTAGAAGGCGCGCTGGTAGTGATCGAGGGGATGATCTGCATTGGCCACGAAACCGTCAAGAACCGGTAGTCTTTGGCCAGTGTAGGCTTGCATTTCTTTTAAGGCATTGTCCACTGCTTCATTCGACTTGGCATAGGTCCGAGCATAAGGGACGGCTTGGGCAATCAGCGGCAGCGGAGATGAAATGCCCCAAGTGAAAAACACACAAAACGTAAGAAATGGCAAGCTGCATTTGGCGTATCTGTATTTTCTCACGGCAGGGGTTCCAATTGGTCTAGAGGAAGCCATCCGTGCTGACCGCTGGGAGTTTCTACGCCGTACCAGTGGGGAGTCACGATCAGGACAACAACCTCGGTCTGGGGGGTGAGATTGGTCAGGGTGGCTGCTGAGCGAAATGGTGCCGCTTTCAAACTGGCGCCGGGTGCTTTAATCCGTCTCTGTATCTCGCGCCGTAAAGAATCGATGCGCTGCTCGAGATCTTGTGCGGAAGACTTTGCCGAGGCTAGAAGAGCTGCTTCGTCCTCGCGCTGCCGGATGAAGGTTTGTCGGGCAAGGTCCGCACTCTCGCGACGCCGCTGAGCGTCTGCCGCTTCCCGTTCGGCAAGTTGCATCGCCTGAAGATGATCCTGAATCGCCTTGCATTCGCTGGATTCGACTGTGCCATCGGAGGGGTGCGTTGCGCGTTGGGCCGTTTCAACAAAAATGGCGTCAATGCGTAAGCGCGTCCGTTCTGCGCTAACACCCGCGACCACATAACGAACGGCGATCGTTCCTTGGTCGGCACTCCCCTGGAAATGCCGGGGAGCTAGGGCATCGTTGCGAATCTTATAGAAGACCTTGCCTGCACCCTTCCAAGCTCCAAACAGTGGAGTCGACTCTACAGCAATCGCCCCAGTAAGCGCCGGCTCTTTTTCAAACATGAGTGTTCCATGGATCGTTCCATCCTGCAGCACTTCCTGTAAGGCCTCGATGACGTCTTCGATGGGAGCAGAGAATTCAGTCACGAAACCTGGACTGGGTGTGTCACGGTCCTTCGAGGCGTATGCTCGCGGTACCAGCAAAAACGCGCAGAGCATCGCGGTGCCCAATCCGAAGCCCACCGATATCGGTGGTGATTTGCGCCAAACGTAGTCGTGCTTTGCGCCTTGTGCTGTGTCACGCATATTTGCTTCTGCTCCGGGGGACGATTGCGTCCAGGTCTTTTCCTACCGCGCGGGGCAGAGGAATGTCAACCCTCAAAAGTAGGGCAACGAATTGCTGACCAGCGACCGGCGCTAGGGAGGGGTGGAGGCGTGAGGCAATTCGATATGCTTACCGTCTGGGCAGAGAAAATCGTGCATACCATCCAGTTCACAGCTTGAGACCACTGTAAGGCTAAAGCTGGTTTTGTAAAACATGATCGACGGTTGCAAACATTTTGCGGAAAAGCCTCGGCTTTCCCGGCAAATCTGCGAAAGAAAACGGCCGACTTTACGCCGAATTTACGCCGAATTTACGTAATCGCGCCAGTAGCGGAATTTCAAGCTCAAAAAAATTTCCAAAAGTGACAAAACGCTTGACATGGGTTTTTTTCTCGCGGTAGATTCGCGTTCGGTCCACGGAGAAACCGAACAGGTCGTCTCTTCGAAGGGAGAGACTCGGCGGATTCTCCAGGGCCTATTCAGCTTCTTTCATCAAAAATTTCCCCTGGGTTGTCTACGCACCACGGGGCTCGTCGGTTGGAGGGTGTCTCCCCGTTCCATGTACCGTTAATCCCGATCTTCCAGGAGGAGTGTGATGGGTAGCCAATACTCAGGAGGCGATATGGGCGAACGTGCAAGACATTTGGCGAAGAAGAGCATTTTGTGGCTGGCATTGTCGCTTTTCCTAGGGCTTCTTCTCTTTGCCGTCATCCTTGCGGATAGTCGTTCCGCTTCTGCCGAGCCTCTCCCGGGCGGCAATGTCCGTGCGATCCCTGCGTTTGCGCGAAAGTACGGGCTGCCATGTTCCGCGTGCCACACAGCGTGGCCCGAATTGAACAACTTTGGCCAAGTCTTCCGCGACAACGGATACCAGCTCATGAACGATCGCGACTCCCCCATCTGGCAGAATCCGAGCTATTGGCCGATAACGTTCCGGATGACGCCGAATTGGCACCGCGAACGCACGAATCATCAGCCTGTCGACGGCGCTCCGCCAAACGGCTCCGTCGTGGAGCAACACGGTTTTGACCTCTCGGGAATGGACGTGTGGACGGCGGGGACACTCTACAAGAATATTTCCTTTTCCTTGCTTCCTTCCTTGGACTCGGATGGGACCTTCGGCTTCGAAAACGCATTCGTGCGCTTTGACAATTTGCTCAACAGCCGATGGGTGAATGTAAAGTTCGGGAAGTTTGAGCTCGACAACCTGATTTCCGAAAAACGATTCCTATTCCTATCCGCAAACGGGGGTTTCTACCAGACCTATCACTTCGTGCCAGTGGGAGCTTCGAACGATTTCGGACTCGGAGACAATCAGATTGGCGTTGAATTGATGGGCCATTCCGCAAACAGCTACACGCGCTATTCGGCGTCGCTCGTGAGTAGTAACAGTGGCAACCCTGGCCTGCCCTCGAACCGCACCTACGACGGGTACGTCACTTTCAGCCAAGCGTTCCAGGTTGGGCGACTGGGGCTCCAGAGGCTGGGGGGATACGCCTACGCTGGCCGGAGACCAACGTTCTCGCAGACCTTCGGTGGCGGCGAGCCTATACCAGGTACCGGCTTGGGGAATAAGTCATTTTATCGTGTGGGTTTCGCTGGAGATCTTTATATCCTTCAGGGGAAATGGGAGTTCCTGCCATTTTTTCTGCATGGGTATGACAACGTATTTCTTGGCACAGCAACTCCCGCGAATGTGCCGCTTCCGGCCGGCGCTCAAGCGCCAAAGTGGAACGGCGGCTTCATTGAAACGCACTACTACTACAGCCCGCAACTGGTTCTGACCGGGCGCTACGAAATTATCCGCATGTCAAGGCAAGCGCTCACGTCAAACCCCAGCAACTTAGGCGACATTGATGCCTATACGGCTGGCTACCGATGGTATCCCATCATGTTCAGTCGTGCGGGGCTTGCTTGGCACAACGAGTTTTCGTTAGTGAAGACCGCCGGGTCTATTCCGCTGAGCGGCAATGGCGTGGGCAGCATCCCGTGTACAGCAACGTGCCCGGGGGTGTGGAGTCAAAGCTTGCTTTTCGGATTCGACTTCGACTTTTGAGAGACAGAGGCCTTCGATGAAATCAATCACATCAGTGGTGGCATTCTTCTTCGGTTCGTTGGGGCTCGCCTTGGCCGCAGGTACCACGCCTTGCTTTGCGCAGATCGACATTCATTTTCACGCGGTGACCGGACCAATGGAAGCCCGCGTTGGAGGCCTTACGGGCCACTCGTCAGATGGGAAAGCACTCTACCGTCGATTTTGTGTGGGATGCCACGGCGCCAGTGGCGACGGAAACGGCGAAAACGCAATATGGTTCGATCCGACTCTCGGGTTTGCAAAACCCCGGGATTTCACGGTGGCGGTGTTCAAATGCCGCTCGACACCGAGCGGGACGCTTCCGACCGATGAGGATCTTTTTGATGCTTTGACCCGCGGGTTTGTTACTACCAACATGCCGGAGTGGCGACCTCTCTCGGGCCTTGATCGCGCAGACCTGGTGGCGTTCATCAAGACATTCTCTCTAAGATGGCAGACCGATAAGGCGGGAACGCCGATCGCCATTCCACCGGAGCCTCCGGCCAAAATCGAGAGCATTCTGCATGGCCGGGAACTGTTTCAGAAGATGGAGTGCTGGAAGTGCCATGGGCCTGAAGGGCGGGGAGACGGTCCCTCGGCCGCGACCCTGACCGACAGCAAGGGCAATCCGATTCGCCCCTACGACTTCACCACTGGCGAACGCTTTAAATGCGGCGTATCGAACCGCGATCTTTACCGGATCTTTATGACCGGCCTGGACGGAACACCGATGCCGTCCTTCGCTGACACCATCAAGCCCGAGGAAGCCTGGGATTTGGTGCACTTCCTGCGAACCTTGCAGGTATCGATCAAAACGCCTGAGTTAGCAACATTCAAGCAGTGGGTGAGTGCGCATCCAGGACAGCTCAAACCGATCGGGCAGCAAGCGCCATCGGGAAATTAATTCTGCGATATTTCCTGTCAGTGGTCGTCGTTACGCGGTCGAAATACGTGCCACCAACCCACCCCTGGAGCTCGTAAGCATTTGAGAACGAGTCTTCGGCGGCTGGACACAGAGATTAGGGTTGACACTGATGTGAACACAAGAATAGGCTGCGAGCGAATCGGGTGGCCTCCGAAATTTCGAAGGAGGTAGACTTCCATGCGTCGACTTTTGGTCATGGCTGCCGTCATCTGCCTATGTACCGTAGCGGGGGCGAGCACCGCATCCGCCCTCCCACAGCAATCACCGCAGTCCGCCCACGCGGACATTGCCAACGCGCAGGGCCAAAAGATCGGCTCCGCAACCATCCATCCCTCCGATGGCGGCGTTCGTATTGATGTGCAAGTGTCTCAGCTGGCTCCGGGCGCTCATGGTATTCACATTCACGCAGTCGGAAAGTGTGAGGGGCCGGCCTTCGCAAGCGCAGGGGGGCACTTCAATCCAACGTCCAAGAAACACGGAAAAGACAATCCCGAGGGACCGCACGGTGGAGACTTGCAGAATATCGAGGTAGGCGCCGATGGAACGGGCAAAGCGTCGCTTTCAGACCCAAGCGTCACGCTTGGCAACGGGTTAAACTCTCTCTTCCATGAGGGTGGCACGGCGTTGGTGATTCACGAGAAAGCGGACGATTACAAAACTGATCCCGCAGGCAACTCGGGCGCGCGTATCGCATGTGGTGTGATTCAAACCGGCGCGCAATAAGCCTTGACGCGCCCATAGCGCTGTCGCCAGTCGTAGAACTTGCTGGCTCGCACCCCCAGCCAGTCTCAAGCGGCCGTATCTTGGCTTAAGACGCAACCTCAAATTGATGCGAGCCGGATTGGTGTGCTCGGTCATTCGGAAGGTGGCATCATAGCGCCGGCTGTTGCCGCCGCGGACAAAAGCGTTGCGTTTGTCGTTATGATCGCCGGTCCATGCATTCGCGGCGACCGATTGTTCGTCCTGCAATCGGCAATGACAGCGAAGGCTTACGGCGCGCCGGACGACTATATCGCTAGGCGCAAAGTGTTCGATCAAGAACTCTACAGGGCCATTGTTTCGGCGCCGTCGGAGTCTGCCGCGCTCGACCGCGCTAAGTCTAAGGTTGCTCAGGGCGTTGCCGACAAGCTCGTGGATGCCAACGAGGCGGAGACTTTAGCGAAAGATGATACGACACCTTGGGAGCGCTACTTCCTCGCCTATGATCCCGCGCCTGCGTTGGCCCGACTCACAGCGCCGGTTCTAGTGCTCAATGGCTCACTAGACGTACAGGTGCCTGCGAAGGAAAATCTCGCAGCTGCTCGCGACGCACTGAGAAACAACTCAAACGCAACGGTCATCGAATTGCGGGGTATGAACCATCTACTGCAGGACTCTAAGACTGGTGCCCCGAGCGAATACAACGACATCGAAGAGACCAGGTCCCCCACAGCTCTCAAAATCATCGCCGATTGGGTGAGCATCCACACTTTCCCGGCGGGCCGTCCAGCAGAGCAGGTCAAATAAGCGGGTGATTGAATCGTTGATTCTTAGGACGGTGTATCAGCCGGAGCCCGCAATATGGCCAGCATGCGCAGATCCATCACGCCATGGAAGATAATCGGAAGCAGAAGATTTCCAGTCAGCAGAAACAATAGGCCAAAAAGAAAGCCGACGATCGCACTGCCCACGACTCCGCCAGCACCCTGATAGAGATGGTTAAATCCGAAGATCACCGAGGAAATCAGCAGCGCCAGCGTAAGATTCAGCGTCCAAGGGAAAACGTGTAAGTAGTGCAGCATGAAGCCGCGGAAGAGAGCTTCTTCGCAAACTCCCGCTGTGATGCAGACGAACACCCACCAGCGGCGCTCGGTCCAGGTTGCGGGTAAGAAGTAGCTGAACGATTTCAGGACGGCAGGGGAATACTTGCGTGGCCGCTTCGTCAGCTTCTTCCAGATCACTGTGCCGACCGGAAGCACCACAGAAATAATAACTACGATCGCGATCAGCGCTTCTACCAGGTAGCGAACCCAAGGGTGCCGTAATAGCCAGGAGATTTCACCGGGCGAAGGACTGATGGTGAACAGCTGGCGGAAGCCAATGGCAACAACTGCGAGCGCACTGGCAATCCAGAGCCAGGTGCAAATCGTCTTATAGTAGTGAATTTTCTGTTCGGAACTGGGATTACGCTTCAACTTCCGCGTGTCGTACAAATCCCAAATAGGAGCAACGACCAGGAGAAACAAGCAGAGCAGGTGCTGCATCAGCATCGCAATCGAAACGTTAAGCGTACGACTCCAGTAAACCCCAAATTACCTTTTTTGAGATCCCCGTCGACCGATAACATATAGCCACCACTATCAGAATGCAATCATCCGGCCAAGTGTTTGACAGCAGGCCGTTGCCGACGACTGCGGCAAATCTCAAAGCGTTGGACAAGACCGGCAGCGATCAGACGCTCGTGAGCGTCGGCCGGTACGGGGCATGATCCTCGCCCCTTCCCGGTGATTCTTTATGATCGACACTGCCTGGCCAGTGCGCTGGACGAGCGCAATGATTTCCGATGCGCCGTCCTTCAGCTCTTTGACGCCAACTGACAGCTTCTTATAGCTACCCATGGCTATAGTGTATGGCGATTTGGCTACGTCAATGAGCGCTGGCCGGGGATAATGACGCGACGAGTGCAGATATGAGAACCCGAATTTGCTTCCTGGTTTGCGCAGCGTCCGCCGCACAAGCGGCTTCGTTCTTGCTGACTAATCGGGAGCTAGGTGCTTTGGTGCGGTGCTTTCAAAATCGCATATGCGTGGACAACTCGGAGGAACCACAACCGCGAGTTTGACACTGTTTGTAGCGAACCGTTCGGATGGGGTGCTGTCTTTTCGGGTAGCCGTAGGTTCGTGTTTCGGGCGCCCTTGCCTGGCTGATGGTGGATTCGGACCAAGCAACTAAAGTCTACCGCATTGAAGCAAGTGCGGGCCGAGACGGCTTCAAATTCATAAATCATGCCTACAAGGAGGGTCTGCTGAATGATTCTACTTTCGCGCAGGACGATGCTTAAGAACGCGGCGTTGCCATTCACTGGGACCTTTGCGCTTCCTACTTTGGCCGCGGCAGTGCAGGATGTGAGTACTCCGTATCAACGTCCTAAACTGAAGATCACAGACGTGCGCACGGCACAGGTCCGCGTGCATGGGCTGCAGACGCATGTACGCATTTACACCGATCAGGGACTCTACGGGCAAGGCGAATCAACCGATGCCGCCGTCGGCACGGCATCCCTGGTGAGCCAGTTCCGGCGATTTTTGGTTGGACAGGATCCGCTGAACGTTGATGCCCTGTGGGAGAGAATCCGTGTTTCAGGAATCTTCGCCGGTGCGCAGGGCGGGCAATATATCACCGCGTTATCGGGCCTCGAAATCGCTCTGTGGGATTTGGCCGGAAAGGCTCTGGGCCTGCCCGTCTATCAACTCTTGGGCGGGAAATTTCGCGACCGAGTGCGAATCTATTGCGACTCCGATATGGATGATCCACTGAGTCCGGAGTCTGCCCGGAAGCTTTCCTGGATTAAGGACCAGGGCTTCACGGCCATGAAGATCGACTTGGATGATGCTACCGATCCGAATCGGTTCGACAGGGTGAACTGGACCGCCAATAACGCCGAGGTGGACCGCATGGTGAGCTGGGTCAAGCATGTCCGGGAATCGATTCCCAAGGAAATGGAACTTGCCTGCGACATGCACGGCCGGTACGACGCAGGGACGGCGAAGCGGGTCGCAAAGGAACTCGAACCTTTCCGGTTGCTCTGGCTGGAAGAAGTCGTACCACCAGAAAATATTGATGCCATGGCGGACATCCGCCATTCGACGGCAACCCCGATCGCCACCGGAGAGAACTTGTACATGCGTTGGGGATATCGTGAACTCCTGCAAAAAAATGCCGTGGATATTATCCAACCGGACATTCAAAAGACTGGCGGACTCTCAGAAGGCCGGAAAATCGCCAATCTGGCCCAGACATATTACGTGCCAGTTGCGCCGCATTGTGTGGTGTCACCGATTGGTATGATGTCCTCGGCCCATGTTTGTGCCTCGGTTCCCAACTTCCTGGTTTGCGAGTGGCACTGGATCAACTTCCCTGATCTTTGGAAGGGCTGGGTGAAGGAAGGCGAAATCATCCAGAAGGGTTACGTCACCTTGACCGATAAGTCGGGCCTTGGTATTGACATGAACGAAGAGGTGGCGCGAAAAGCACAAGTCCCGGGAACGACTTGGTTTGAATCCAACAAAGCCTGACGAGAATAAGTGGAGGGAATGCAAGGATGAAAAGAGGACGTAACCGGATTCCCTGCGGGATTCTGTGCCTGGCTCTTATCGCGGTAACTGTGGCAACCGCACACCCACAGCAGGGTTTCTTTACTTCTGAGGATGTGATCAAGTACACGCCAGACTGGCATGGTGAGCGATTTCCAGATGGCCGCCCCAAGGTACCTGATGACATCCTGGACCGCATGAAGCGAGTGAGACTGGAAGAGGCTTGGGCTGTACTCCAGCAAAACGGCTTCATGCATCAGTACGAGGATGGTTGGCTGTCCATACATCCGGAAAAGGTGCTGGTTGGACGTGCGCTCACGGCCACCTGGATGCCGGGCCGGCCTGATGTGCAAAAGGTGCTGGAAGATGAAGGCGCGAAGATGCACAGGGTCGGAGGAATGAACGCCTGGCCCGTGGATATGTTGCAAAAGCGCGATGTTTATACGTGCGATCACTTCGGACTGAAAGAGGGCGGACCTTCCGTTGGCGACAATGTTGGAAATGCGATCTATGCGAAATCTGGAAATGGAATTGTTTATGATGGTGCGGTCCGAGACATCAACGGCCTTGACGAACTTCCGGACTTTGTAGCCTTTGTTCGTGCATACGATCCTTCGCACCACTATGGATCGCTGAAGTCCGGCAGGCTTCTGAACTCCACGATGGTGAGCATCAATGCGCCGACCCGCATAGGTCACGTGATGGTTGTGCCCGGAGACGTCGTGCTGGGACGCAACGGCGGAGTCATCTTTATCCCACCACAATTGGCGGAGCAAGTGGTCAAATACTCAGAAGAAACGCATCTGCGCGATCTTTTTGGACACCTGCGCCTGCAAGAAGGCAAGTACACCGCAGGTCAAATTGACGCCCGCTGGACTGATCCGATCGAGCAGGATTACTACCAGTGGCTGAAGCAAAATGAAGACCATTTACCATTTCCGAAAAGCCGAATTGAAGAGATTCTGAGGGAGCGCAAGTAACAAGCGGGACAGAACGAAGGTTGGCCTCACTATGTCGATTCCATGACTAGGTATGCCATGACACGGAATCGTAAAAAACCGAGCTTGCAGTTCAAACCGTCGCGAGATACAGAGTACTCGACCAAGCGGCTATCCGAAGGAACGTTGAGCGATTTCGAGTGCCTTTTCGAGACCCATCCGGCGCCAG
The DNA here is from genome assembly GCA_003223245.1 of Acidobacteriota bacterium. Taxonomy (GTDB): domain Bacteria; phylum Acidobacteriota; class Terriglobia; order Acidiferrales; family UBA7541; genus Acidiferrum. The sequence goes on along the minus strand of QHYI01000146.1, from coordinate 9,405 downwards.
GCGCGTATTCATGCTGGTGTATGTACAATCACCGGCGTGGATCTGCGCCGGAGAAGAAAGGGAGCTCGAGAGCGATCCAGATCGAAGGAAACCGGCGGGAAAAGAAGGCGCTCGTGAAGCAAGGGCGCTCACACGGCATACTTGTCTACGCGCGCGGAGAGCCGGTGGGGTGGTGTCAATATGGGCTAAGCCAGGAACTGCCTCGCATGGATAACAATCCTAAATACTGCAAGCTCGTCAGTGGACACGAGAAGGCGAGATGGAGGATAGCCTGCTTTCTGGTTCACAAGAAATTTCGCCTTCGCGGAGTGGCGCGTACCGCTCTAAAGGCAGCACTGGCCGCCATCCGAGATCAGGGAGGAGGTTTGGTCGAGGCTTTTCCGGTCAGACGCTGGGCAGCTTACCAGAAGTACCGAGGGACGGTGTCGATGTTCGAGAGGGAGGGATTCCGGATCGTCGCTCGTCTCGGCGAAAGCAACGTGCTGATGCAAAGAACAATTCGATCGGCGTTGAAGGATCGCCGTTAACGGCGACTCGGTGAGTCCTATGTCCGCCAACATTGACATCTCGAAGGAAAACGACAAGCGCCATGCCTATCGTTTCGCCCGAGCCTCTACGCCCGCAGACCGAGCGATTATGGTGTCGTAAATGTGGACACGACACTGCCGATACGTTTGTCGTTCGCAGGCCTGGATCAAAAAGGAAAATTCCGCGCTGCGTTGCCGTGCAAACTGCCATTCGAAGCGGAAGTCGTGATTTGCGAAGCTCGTGATCTTCTTCGCGTAGCGAAGGAGAATCCGTTTGGAGCCGAGTCGCACGGTGAGTTATGACCGCGCTGGACTGGGACTATCGCAAGAGGAATTTGCCGAGCGGGCGAACCGTTCACCGGGACCACGTCAGCTTGAACTGGGCAAGTCTGCATGGGCATTGAGATTGCTCGCACGCTGGGGTGCGCGCTGGGAATGAGGCGCTGCGATCTCGTTCGCAAGGCGGAGTGAGGATTGCGAAACCGCGCCTCCAACCGCTTGAAGTCACGCTGAGAATCCGCGTTACCATCATCCCAATGCAGCCCACAACGCGAACGATCGCCACCAGGCCGAGGGCAAGCGGCCTAGTCACGGTCATCGCTGGCCACGACGTTCGCCGCGTCCGGACGACCGCTTGGTCCCTGCACGATTTCGAACTCGACGCGATGTCATCCAGCCGCCGCAGATCGACTCCTTATTTCGTGCGCGAGGTTCTGGCAATTCGGCAGATAGAGAAGCTCGTCAGGCTGTTCTCTATCCGCGACGGTTTTGAGGTATTTGCGGGCGTGAAGATCCATGCTAACGATCACGTCAAACCGTCTGCCAGCACGCTCTACATAGAACATGGAAGTCCCATCCTCTACCTGTGAAATAGCCTCGTCCTGCGTGAGTGACCAATGACTCCTGTCCGGCTTGATCCCACAGATCGCCTGGATTCGTTCATGGGCGCTCGGTCGGTCAGTCTTGACGACGTGCCGTATGCGTAGGTATCGAGCCATTTTGCCCCCTCAGTTCCACAAAGAATCCGCACACTGCCAGTGATGATCTTCTGAAAGGGATATCCGTGGGGGACAGTCCCGTAAGGGTATACCTGGGAATTTTAGATGTCCAGCTCGTGCCTTGCCGCCTTTCTTTTTCGCCGACAGTTCAGCCGTGACCATGGCAGCGGCAATCGTGAAGGGATCGACTTTGTAGCGCGCAGCGGTTCGCACGCCGAAGCTCCCTACGGACAGTCGTTGCAATTTAACTGCACAGTTCGTACAATCTAACTGATGAGTTGATTTCATGGCGAGCAGACAAGAGAAGCAAAGTATCGTCGTGTCTGCCCTGCGGGCACGCACCAACTTTGGCAAGCTCCTACAACGAATCGAGGATCAGCGTGGCTCCCTGGTGATTGAGAAGCGTGGCGTGCCCCGCGCGATCCTGCTCAGTATCCGTGACTATGTACGGCTTGCAGCCCCAGAACCCGAGGTTCTCACGATCATCGGCGAAGAATCGAAGGCAAAGGGGATGGATACTCTCACTTCGCAGCAAATTGACAGCGTCATTAGTGCTACGCGTCACAAGAAAACCAAGCGCAGATGATTTTGCTTCGACTCGTCGTGGACACGAACATTGTGGTGTCTGCGGCGCTTAAGCCCGACGGGTTGCAACGCATTGTCCTTCTCTTAGCAATCACTAAGCCGGCGCGGCTCTATGTCACGAAAGTCATTCTCGACGAATATCGGGACGTGTTGTCGCGCCCGGAATTCCAGATCCGAAAAGGCCTCCGACAGCAGCTGCTGGACCTCATTAGAAAACGGGCCCATCTGGTAGCTCCGGAGCAGACCGTGTGGGTGACGAGCGATCCGGACGATGATGTGTTTCTCGAGTGTGCCGATGCTGCTCATACAGACTACCTGGTGACAGGGAACGTTCGGCACTTTCCCAAGTTCTGGAAAAAAACCAAGATCATCACATCCCGCGAATTCCTCAGCTTAGTGGCACCGCATCTTGTCGCGTAGGATGCACCTGCGGAGAACAACTTCATTCGCTGGATTCCATCGGGGCGCGCGCCGTGATGCTCGCGGTCTCTGTCGCTCGAGCGCAACTTTGACCGCACCTTGATCCAGTTCGAGCGTGGTCGGCCGATGCGGCTCGGTCAACCGGTGCCCGTGCCGATCAGCGTCAATCTCTCGGCTTCGTGATGGGAATGTCGGAGTTGCGCGATCGGCTCGGCGATTGACATGTATGTCCTGTATGTCGTTGCCATTGCCTCTGACTGTCCTTCACCTGTTACCCTCGGCTTATGACGGAACTGCTCGAAGAGGCGGATGAAGCTGCCTGGAAGGAAAAGCTGGCACGCGGTCCGGAAAAATTGCGCCGGCTTGCCAAAGAGGCTCGGGAAGAAAATCAGCGCGACGAAACGCGTCCCCTCGATGAGCTTTTGTGATCGAGTCGCGCACCTGGCCTTGGTGAAGGTGATTTAGCGCATTTGAAAGATTTTGCTAAAAGCTAAAAGCTAGAAACCCTAATCAAAAAACAGTTACGGGCACTTTGTCTGTTTAAGCACCTAACCGCTCCGAGGTCACGGGCCTAGCATTTTTCTCTATACAATGCGTTCATGTGTTCGGTTTCTCTCGGGTCACAAATCAAAAGGATTCCTCCCAGGATTGTTGAAAGGTTTCTTGCGCATCGACAGAAAATTCTAGCAATCGCCGTTCTCCTGGTTGTCGTCTCCTTGATGTTTGTCGCCGTGTACTTGGGTCACCGTCCACCGCAGATGGACCAGGATACGGCTCAATGGCTCTTGGGTAGGGAAATAACTGCACCTGGACAAGTTCCCGTCTATGTGAAGTACTACAGGGTGGTGCTCGAATCTATCGATGAAACATACCAGACGGCTCACTTGCGAGCCGACCTTCGGTACGTAGGGGGAACAGACCCGAGCATGCTAATTCGAGCCCCACTGTTTACGTTCATAGATGAATCCCCTGAGACCCACGAAATCCGTAAGAACGATGCTGCTCCCGTTCAGGTATTTTTTAGTCCATTTGAGATTTCTGACGCCACGAACGAATTCTCGGTCGGGATTTTCGGACCGCGCGGGTGGACCAATAATGTTCCATTAAAGCGTCCTCCCGCTTCCTTTTCCGAATCCGTCCCCAAGTCTACTCAGGCGGACATTCGACTCTTAGGAGACCCATGGCTTTATCCATTTGACAAATATGTCGTTGCGGCTCAAATAAAGCTTACGATTGTCGCAACCTCCGACTGGAACCAGTATTTCAAAATTCCCGACGACCGTTACACGGTTTTGCCCAAAATACCCAATCTCATGGTCAGAAACATAAAAGCAAACGACCTGGAATACTGGGCCAAGTACTTTCAACAAGACCCCAAGGAATTCGCTCGACTCTACAGGCCTGACTTTTGGAAGGATGGCCGCATTCTCCTGGTGTTAGAACGTCCGTTGTTTCCAAAGTTTTTCGTCGTGCTCTTCGGCATTCTTGCAGTAGCTTGGATTCTGGTGGTCGCCAAGAGTGCGGACCCAAAACAGTTGACACTGAACGAGTTCGCGTATTTTCTAGCTATATGGGCGATTCGAGCGCCGTTGGCGGCAGGTGCACCAAAAGCTCCGCTGCTGATGGACTACATAACCATGGGACTCTACGTCCTGCTCATCGGCGTTGTTCTGGCGAGATTCATCTGGGGATTCCGCAAGCCTTGGCAACTTGAAGAAAAACTTAACCAAAAATGAATGGCCTACCTCTTCCTTTCCTTCTGCATTCATGGCGCAGACCAAAGCACCTTTTTCTTTTTGTCAAAAAGCACGAGCGATGCCGCTGGAGGCCACGGTTCCTCCTTTAGTTCCTCGGGTAGCTGTCAGCGGTTGCTGGGAGTGAACCCTGCAGCATCGGAATGTTGAAATACTGCGGACGGGCTTTCTCCCACTGGACCATGCTCAAGCCCGATGGATCGTAGAGAATTCTCCCGGCGCGTATCGTCATTTGCGCCACAACCCGCGAGGTGCCTTCCATCTTGGCGTATCCGCAATCAACAAAGCCGAAATGTCCGTGCTGTTCGTCAAGCACAGCGATATCCGCCTCTCGGCCAACCGTCAACGTTCCGAGTTCAGGTCTGTGAATTTCATTTGCCGGGTTCACCGTTGAACGGCGTATAAGATCGGCCAGCGGAACGCCCATGCTTAAAAACTTAGACACGACGTTACTCATGCTGAGGGTGGTGAAATCTCCTATGTGCAAATCCGTGGACATGGAGTCCGGCACAAACCCTTGTTTGACCGCTGGTACGGCATTGCGGAACCAGAAGCTGCCCGCTCCGTGGCCTACATCGAAAATCACTCCACGGTTTCGTGCTTGTAGCAGGATGGGATTGAGCTTCCCGTCCTCGAGAATGATCGGGAACTGTTGCGCAAACACATGAGTATGTATGTCTCCGGGTCTAGCCTTCTCGAGAATGAGGTCCGCATAGCTCCTCTCCGGGCGCGGCCAGAAATCAAACATCACCGGAACTTTCGCTGCTTCTCCGCAGGCGAGCGCTCGATCGACGGCGGCCCAGGTGGGATGTAATTCGTCTAGCGGTTTCTGGGGCCAATAATGGGCTGTTTTTACGCCCACGATGATATCCGAGTATCTGAGGACCGTATCAGCGCAGCGCTTTACGTCCATGTTATCTACGGTCTGTTCGAGACCCCCTTTCATACCGTTGCTAACGATGTTGAGGAACGCCAGCACCCGCACTTTGGCGTGTTCGATGACTTCTTCTTTCTCTTGCAAAAACGTATCTGCTCCAGCCGACCCCGCATCTACGATGGTTGTTACGCCCGATTGCAACGCCAAATCCGCTGGAACACCGTACGGCACAAACGCCGCATGAGGGTCTATCTGTGTAGAGGTGGGAGCGGTCAAAAGCGCGATCTCATGGTCTGATGAATCTGGCGCAAACCAATTCAGCGGCGCACCGCCGTGCCCGATGTGATAGTGAATATCAATCAGGCCCGGCGTGACATACAGCCCGGATACGTCAACCACTTTTCCGGCGTCACTGGCTGGAATATCTTTTTGAACAGCCGCGATCCTACCGAGCAAAACCGCAACGTCCATCTTGGCATCCAACCCGTTTGCGGGATCGATAACATGCCCTCCTTTGAGCAATAAATCGTACTTAGGTTGTTGTGCGGGTTGCTGCGCTCGCGCGGGAATGACAAGTGCTAACACAAATAGCGCCGTGAATAAATGTCGCATTTGGCCTCCTTAGAAAATGAACTTTGCGCCGAACTGAATATCGCGATTATTCGTAGTGGTTTGCGTGATGTTACCAAACGATCCGGTGTTCCAAGTTGTGTTCGGATTGCCAAAGTTCGGGTGATTGAAGATATTAAACATCTCGGCGCGGAACTGGAGTTTTGCTCGCTCTTTAATCGGGAAGTCCTTGAACAGCGAGAAGTCCGCGTCAACGAGGCCGGGTCCATAGAGGATGTTGCGTCCGGCATTGCCAAACGTGAACAGTGCGGGCAAGGCAAACGCCGCTGAATTGATGCAGCCGATGAGATGCCCGGACCCGCAGTTGTCACTCGGCATGCCAACAACATTCGGGCGCTCATTGGGACGGCCTATGTTTGCTTGGTCTGGGCCGATTATCACGTTGAATGGGATCCCTGATTGTGCCGTAAAAATTCCGTTCGCTTGCCAGTTGTCGAGCGTCCACCGTAAAACTGAATTCGTGCCATTAAAACGCGGCAAATCGTAGATGAAACTCGTTACGAATCTATGCCGAATGTCCCAGTTGGAGTTGCCATAGTCAAGATGCCAATCGTAATCGTTCATGGCCGCGCCGCCGCCGTTGGAATCAGTGGACACGTCCAGAGTGTGGGACCACGTATAGCTGGCCAACATTTGTAGGTTGTGGCTCATCCGTTGCCGGAAGATCCCCGTAAACCCGTGGTAGTTCGCAATCACGTCATTTTGGATGGTGCGGATTTGTCCCCAAAGTTGATTTGGACGGCGCGGGTTGACCGGGCCCGGGCCCGGCGCGGGCGTGTTGTTGAAATAGCTGCGATCCAGATGTATCGAGTGCGAGCCAAGATACTGTAGCTCGAAACCCGCATTGCTCCACAACTCGCGGGAGACGCCTAAATTCCACTGATACATTCGCGGCGTTAGCAAATCCGGGTTCTCCGTAAACACGCTCAAAAACGTTGTTGGCGTTGTCCCCGTGCCTGGAGTTGGGTTGGCGAAGGAGATGGGGGTAGCGGCCGAATTGTTGAAAGTAGTTGTTATGCCGAACGGCGGATTCGTTGTTGCGAGCGTAAAGCTGTTCGTCTGATTGGGATTGTAGTAGATGCCGCCGCCTCCACGGATCGCCGTCTTGGACGTAACCCGATATGCGAACCCCAAGCGCGGCGCCCAATCGCTATGCTGGGGATTAATGAATGAAAACCCCGGATCGGGAATCGTGGCGGGGATTAGCGCCGTCTGTTGTGCGTTCAAGATTCTCGCGTTGCCGTTCACGCTGTAGGGAACCGTGGGCAATTCGTAGCGCATGCCATAGTTCAACGTCAACTTCGAATTTACTTGCCAATTATCGAGGCCAAAGAATCCGTCGCGCCATTCCGCAACAACACCTTTGAACTCTTGAATCGGCGTAATGTCGTTTTGTGCAGTCCCGAGCATGAAATCCGACGCCGCATTTCCGCTCCGTGAACCCGTGAAGTTGAACAGGCCGCGTGGATTGTTCGCCGCCGCTCGACCAGTAATCAGCTTGCGAATCTCCGCTCCCACCATGAAGTTGTGGGAACCGTGGCGATAGCTCACTTCGTCATAGCCGTGCCAAGTTGTATCGTCTTGGTACCAGTTGCTCGCCGCGTTGCCGAGCGTCATAAAACCGCTCACGGTGATATCAGGGATGCCCGGATTGTGGAACGTGGTATCGCCCGTGAAGCTCGGGATTCCAAGCTTGGTCCCGGCGTCCAAAAGGTTGTTCTGCGCCCAGTAGTTCAGCGCGTTCGTCATCAGATGATTCCGGCCAAAGCGAAAATCGTTGATAATGTTTTGGGTGACGACGTGAGTGTAGCCAATGGCAATGTTCCTGTTGTAAGCCGGGCCGTAGGTCCCACCGGTGGGCGTGATGCTACCGCCAAAGATGTTCGTGTTCTGCCAATCGTAGCGGACGAACAGGCGAATCTTGTCCCCGATATTTTGGTCAATGCGTTCCAGCGTTTGATTCGTTGAAACGTTGACCGCCACTGGACCTGAGAACGTGTCTGTGCCGGGGATGTTTGGCAAGGGGTAGTATTGCAACAACGTTTGTGAAACGCCCGACAGTTGATTCGACGGAATCTGATTATTCGGGTACGGAGCCAACGTTATGGGGTTGTGTATTTGTTGGCTGGCGGTATTGCATAGACCCGAGGCATTGAAACCCGCCGTGCACAGAGCTGAGAAATCTCCACTGCGCATTGCTTGAGTAAATGTTGTGCCGAGTTGCGATGGACTTTTTATCTGGCGCAGTCCCTCATAGGACGCCATGAAAAATGTCTTGTTCCGTCCGTTGTACAGTTTGGGCAAATAAACTGGACCGCCAACCTCAGCTCCGAACTGATTTATGTGCAGCGGCTTTTTGGGGCTCCCCAGAGGATCGAAGAAAGGATGTGCGTCAAACAGGCTATTCCTGACGAATTCAAACACAGCACCGTGGAGATCGTTCGTTCCTGATTTCGTGGCGAGATTCACATGCACGCCCATGTAGCTCCCGTATTGTGCCGTGTAGTTTCCGTTCTGTACTTGCACCTCCCCAACTGCGTCCACGTTGGGCTGGACGTTCGTGACGGTAATAAGGTTGTTCATGATTGTGATTCCATCGAGCGTCAGGCTATTCGTGATTTCGCGTTGGCCGGCCCCAATGAAATCTTCACCCGGAGGAATGCCTGTTTGATTGGACTTTGGCCCTACGATGACATCTGAGGTTGTAGCCGCGAGCTTCAGTGCGTCACGTCCATTCAGCGGGAGGTCCACAACGGATCGCGTGCTTAGCGTTTCCGCAACCGTGGCATCATCGGTAGAAACCGGGGGAGTGCCCGCATTAACGGTCACGGATTCGGAAACCGATCCCACGCGGAGGCTTACGTCAGTGCGTGCGGTTCGGTTAATGTCAACTACGATGCCCTCTTGAACCGATCTCGCGAAGCCTGCGTGCTCCACGGTGATGGTATATGTGCCCTCTCGAATGAAGGTAACAGTGTAAGCACCCTCCTCATTCGTTGTGGCGGAATAGCGTTCGTTGGTTGCCACGTTCACCGCGGTGACTTTCGCTCCGGGTACCGCTTGTCCGCTCGCGTCCGTAACCGTGCCAACCAACGACGTATTGTTGGCCACCTGTGCGAATAACGGTATCTCCGCCAACACCGGAAGGCATAGACATATCCACAATCCGTGTCTCATTTGGCCTCCTTCGAAAGACAGTTGGTCTCGTCATTCTCTCTTAACGAGGTCCGATGTCAATTAAGATCGCGGTGCGCAAGTGTTCCTCGGAAAGATCAAAGCAATTGCTTTGAGTTCGCGTGGCTTCTCATCGACCTCAACCCGGCCGCGGTTTTTCCTGAGCAAGCATGTAGCCATTCTTCACTCCCGAACAAGGTCTTGCTCCAGGAGCATCGTCATTGGAATCCTCTCTAAGCTCTTTCGAGGAACTTTACGAAATCTCCCCCAGCTTCCGCATGCTCGCCGACGATCAAGGCGTGGTCATTCTCGATAGCCCGTAGCCCCGGCTCGAAATCTCCACCGAGTCCGTGCCCCGAAGCGGAAGCAAGCATCCATTACGCCTAATCACTCGTCTGATCGCCCACTGAGCGGTCGTTGATGGTACTTTTTGCCATTTC
>QHYI01000203.1 GCA_003223245.1 Acidobacteriota bacterium | reverse complement strand
TCCGGAATCGCTCCAGCGGTGGCCATTCGCCAGAAAAATTCCACGCGAAATCCGCGCTCGACCGTGGCGACCTCCACGGAAATTTACGATTACTTGCGGCTGCTGTTCGCGCGATGCGGGCAGACGTTTTGCATCAAATGCGGTGCGGAAGTACGCAAAGACAGCCCGGACGAAATCGCCACACGCGTCTTGTCGCTTGACCCGAGGCGGCGATTCTACGTTCTCTATCAATTTCGAATTGCACCTCCCGCTGCTCCTTCCGGTTCGAAGCGAGCGAGCAAGAAGACGGCTGCAATTCCGGCAACGGATGCCCTGCGCCTAGGGCTGCTCGAATTGCAAAAGCGCGGCTTCAACCGCTTGTATCAAGCGGGCCGCGTGCACGAATTTTCTTCGCCGGAAACGCTGCTGGACGTAGATTTTGCCAAGCCCGTTTGCGTGCTTGTCGACCGCCTCGCCGTGAATCCGGAATCACGCTCGCGATTGGTGGATTCCATTGAAATTTGCTACCGCGAGGGGCAGGGCGAAGCGATCCTAGAATTCGTCGCCGATGGTTCAGGCAAAGCAGCCGAGCGCCTGATCTTTAACGAGCGGTTCGAATGCAAAAACGAGGGCACATTGTACCAGGAGCCGGAGCCGAAGCTCTTTTCCTTCAACAATCCATACGGCGCGTGCCCGCGCTGCCAGGGCTTCGGCAATACCATTGATTTTGACTTGAATCTCGTCGTTCCCGATCCTGGCAAATCCCTCGAAGAGGGAGCGATCGAGCCTTGGACCAAGCCGCGCTATCGCGGGCTGTTCCAGGATTTGAAGTCGTGGGCGCGCGAACGAGGCATCGCGACGAATGTTCCTTGGCGACAGCTCACCGCGGAGCAGCGGCGCTTGGTACTCGAGGGGGACCCTGAAAATGACTACGAGGGCGTGAAGGGGTTCTTCCAGTGGCTGGAGCGCAAAAAATATAAGCTGCACGTGCGCGTCTTCTTGAGCCGTTACCGGGGTTATGCTACGTGTCCGGACTGCAGCGGCACTCGCCTGCGCGCCGAAGCGCGAGCCGTGCGCATCGCCGGTAAATCCATCACCGACGTTTGCAAATTCACCGTGAAAGAGGCGCGGGTGTTCTTTTCGAGCTTGCAGCTCTCGGAAGCGCAACTGAAAATCGCCGACAAAATCCTCGAAGAGATTCGCACGCGCCTGCAATTTCTCGACGAAGTAGGGCTGGACTATCTCACGCTCGACCGGCTCACTTCGACGCTCTCGGGCGGCGAATCGCAGCGCATTCAACTCGCAACCTCGCTTGGTTCACATCTCGTGGGCGCGCTTTACGTACTGGATGAGCCTTCCATCGGCTTGCATCCGCGCGACACGCAGCGCCTCATCGACATCCTGAAATCGCTGCGCGATTTGGGAAACACAGTTCTTGTCGTAGAGCACGACCCTGAAACCATTCAAGCTGCGGATCATGTCATTGACCTGGGGCCCGGTGCAGGGGAGCTTGGCGGCAAACTGCTTTTCGCCGGGCCTTACGGCGCTCTTCTTCAGGAACCCAAATCCTTGACGGGCCGCTACCTTAATGGCGAATTGCGCATTCCCGTTCCGAATAAACGGCACAAGCCTGCGGGAAAATTTCTGCGCCTTTTTGGCGCCAATCTGCACAATCTGCGAAACCTTGATGTGATGATTCCGCTCGGCACGCTCACCGTAGTGACTGGCGTGAGTGGGTCTGGCAAATCCACGCTGGTGCACGACGTTTTGTATAAAGCTCTCGCAGCCAAGCGCGTGGGCGGCAGCGTAAAGGAGTTTTGCGACCATCTCGAGGGCGATTCGAGCATTCGCGAAGTCGTGATCGTGGATCAGTCACCCATTGGCCGTACGCCACGTTCGAATCCCGCCACCTATTTGAAAGCCTTCGACGCCATTCGCGAAGTTTTTGCCGACACACCCGACGCCAAGCGCCACGGCTATTCCGCAGGCCACTTTTCATTCAATGTGCCGGGCGGCCGCTGCGAAACCTGCCAGGGCGACGGCACGGTCACAGTGGAAATGCAGTTTCTTGCGGACGTCGAGTTGATCTGCGAAGAATGCCGCGGCACGCGCTTCAAAAGCGGCGTGCTGGAAGTGCGTTATCACGGCAAAAATATTCACGAAGTGCTGCAGTTGACCGTGCGCGAAGCGCTGGCTTTCTTCGTGAACGTTCCCAAAATTGTTTCGAAGCTGCGCATCCTCAATGAAATTGGGCTTGGCTATCTGCGCCTTGGCCAGTCCGCGACGACGCTTTCCGGCGGTGAAGCCCAGCGCCTGAAGCTCGCCGCGCATCTCACGCAGACCGACAACTCCGGAATTCTTTACATCCTCGATGAGCCGACCACGGGCCTGCATTTCGACGACATCGCCAAGCTGCTCAGCGCTTTCCGCAAGCTGCTCGAAGGCGGCGCATCTCTTCTGGTTATTGAGCACAATCTCGACGTCATCAAGTCCGCGGATTGGCTGATCGACCTCGGGCCGGAAGGCGGCGACCAGGGCGGCAAGATTATTGCCACTGGAACTCCCGAGCAGGTGGCGCGCAACGTGCAATCGCACACGGGCCGTTTTCTCGCACGCGCCCTGAATGGCAACGGGCAAGCTCGCCTGCCGAACGGTCAGGCAAAGCGTCCGACCAATGGCGCATCCAACCCCAGTGGCGGCTCCGCGGCAATCTCCAATGGAAGCAAAACGGCTCCGACTGAACCATGACGCTTTCGCCCTTCGCTAGAAATTCCACCTTCGCGCTTTTTTGTGGCGCGGCTCTGTCTCTCTTTATAGCTTCGCGGCACTGTTTCGCACGAAGCTCCGCAAATAGCGTGGGGGCCCTTCATGGTGAGTTGCTCTTCTGGCAGCAGCAATCCTCCTCCAAGGCGAAACCGGCCGGCCAAGCCAAAACGGAAAGACTTGCCAATCCGCTCAACGACCTGCTTGACGAAGCCCAGCGCGACATCGATCAGAAACAGTTTGAAGCCGCCATTGCACCTCTCGAGAAAGTTCTCGCCGACCAGCCGGATTTTGCTTACGGACACTTTCAGCTCGCTTACGTTTACACCGCGCTAAAGAAGGACAAGCAAGCTCAGGCGGAGTACGAGCGCGCAATCGCGCTCGACCCCAAAATGGCGGAGGCTTACCTGAACCTTGGGCTCTTGTTCCTTCAGTCCAACCCGCCGAGTGCGGATCCGGAATTTGGTCGCGCTGTCACTCCCTTGCGCAAGGCCGTGGAGTTGATGCCGGGGCGAACGGAGCCGCTGCGGACCCTGGCCATTGCGCAAGAGCGTTCAGGGGATGTGGCAGGCGCCGAGGAATCGTTTCAAGCCCTCCTGCGCCTTGATCCCGACAACTATGACGCCAACATGGCCATCGGATTCAGCCTGATGCGGAGAAATAAGCCGCAAGAGGCAGAGGCATATTTTCGTCGCGCTGCAGGACACGACCCGCACGCCTCCGCCTCGGCGCTAAAGGGACTTGCAGAGAGTCTCGCAGCGCAAAAGAAAACAGGGGAAGCAATCGGCATGTATCGCCAGTACCTTGCCACCGGCGGTGTTGGAGCAAACGATGCGGACGCCCGGATTCACCTCATTCACTTGCTGATGGACCAGCAGCAATATGACGCCGCCTTGTCCGAACTCGACCGCGTTCCTCCGGTAACCGTTGTCCAGCAGCCCATCCCTCCTCTCGAATCGCTGAAACTTCGCGCCGACATCCAGATCGCGCAAAAGAAATGGACCGACGCCATCGCCACGTTGCAGAAAGCAGTCACCCTGGCGCCGAACGACGCGCAACTGCACGCTGGCTTGGGACGCGCGTATTTGCAAGTGCGCGATTTTTCCAACGCTGAGAAGGAACTCAAAGCGGCAATTCAGCTCAACGGCAAAAATGTCGATTACTGGAAGGATCTCAGCACGACCTACTATCTTTCAAAGAATTATTCCGCCACGCTCGCGGTCCTTAACCGGATCGATCAGTTCGAAACCCCGGGCGCGGGGAGTTGGTTCATTCGCGCGCTCTGCTACGATAGTTTGAACCAGCCAAAGCCAGCCCTGGAGGCCTACCAGAAGTTCCTCGAGCTGGACCAGAACAAGAATCCCAATCAAGTCTGGCAGGCTCAGGAGCGGAGCAAAGTTCTGCGACGCATGCTTGAAGGCAAAAAGTGACCCATGACGCTGTTGCTGAAACTCCGGCGGATGTTTGGCTGTACGGCGATGGCTTCGTTAATTCTTTTCCCGGCCATCGCGCAGGAAAGCGTCGCCGAATTGCAGGCGAAGTTCGACCACGAAAACAATTCCATCAGGAAGGCAAAACTCCTGGTCAAACTGGGCGACGCTCAGTTTGAAGAGTCGCGGCGCGCGGGAAAAGCAGGCGACAACAACGCTGTCGACGCCACGATGGAGAAATACCGCGATAATGTCCACGCGGCTCTCGAAGCTTTGAAAAAGCAGCACCCCGACGCCGAAAAACACTCCAATGGCTATCGGCAGTTGGAAATGCACGTAACCCAGGGAATTCGCGAAGTGGAGGATTCGATGCTCGCCGCTCCTCCAGCTTACAAGCCTCCTCTAGAAATCGTCCGACAGGACCTCGTCTCGATGGACCAAGAGATGATCCGGCTGCTCTTTCCTCTTCGGCCAGCGAATGTTAAACCGCCGGCCCCTCCCGCGGAGAACCAACCATGAAACTCAAATCAACGATCGTCCCACTGGTTTCTTGCTGGCTCTGGCTTGCTGCTCCCATTTGGACGAGAGCGGCCCAGGGAAAAGATTATTTGAGCGCGGTCGAAGCCGACAAAATCCGCGATGCGGAAACCTCGAGCGAGCGCATCAAGCTGTTTCTCAGTTTTGCGGAAGACCGTTTGAAAAAATTCCAGTATGAAATCGAACATCCCTCCTCGACGCATCACGCCGAAATGCTGAACGCGCTGCTCAATGCCTACGTGGGTTGTGTGGATGACGCCGCCGACACCATGCAGCTCGGAATTGAAAAGCAGGACAATGTTCGCAAAGGCGTTGACCTGATGGCTTCGCGCACCAAAGAGTTTCTTCCCATTCTCCAGAAATACTCTGCGAATGGCCCCGAGTTGGAGCTTTACAAGGACAATTTGGACGATGCCATAGAAGGCACACAGGACGCGATGAATGACGCTGAAAAGGCAAAAAAGAAAGTATCGCCTCCCCCGGTTCGCCGCAAACACTGAAGGGCCTGTGGGACGTTCGTCAGCCAGCTTAAGGCGGGTGCCCGGCTCAGCCACGTTCGGTTTGTCATCCTGACCCTCAGGTCGCGGTTTCCCGCGGCCTGAGGCGCGGGTTGTAGGCTCCGTGCGCTTCGCCGGAGCGGGGAATGCTGGGCAGGCCATAAGCGAAAGCTGAAAACGAGCCAGAGCCTTTCCAAGGCATGTTTTCCTTTACTTAAAACGGAGAACTGACGACTGAAACCTCGTTGTAAACTACATTTCATGACTGGAGCGGCAGATTCACAACGCATGAAAGTCGCCCGCAAAACAGAGTTGCTCCCGGGCGGCGCCGCCCTTCTTCAGCGCATGTTCACGCGCTTGGGTTGCGAGGGCCGCCCGCCGCGCTTCCGCGTCGAGTTCTATCCGTATTCCAGTCTGACGCTCACGATTCGCCGCCGGGAAGAAGCTGTTTTCGTGCGCTTCTCCGACCTCTTGCGCCGCGCTCCCCTTCCCGTACTCGAAGCTGCGGCCGCTCTGCTGCTCGCCCGCGTGTATCGACAGAAACCGCCCGCTTCGCTCGTCGAGCCTTATCTCGAATACGCGCGTTCCTGCCGCACCCGCAACCGCATGAACCGCATGCGTCTTCGTCGTGTTCGCCCGCGCCACGCGGGAGCGCAAGGCCGGCATTTCCACTTGGCAAAGCTTTTCGACGACTTGAACGCCAAATATTTCGGCGGCGAACTGCAGAAACCGCAAATCGGTTGGAGCCTGCGTAGCTGGCGGCGGCAATTTGGCTGCTACGATCCTGGCCCGAACCAGATTCTGCTCAACCGCCGCCTCGATCATCCGCGCGTGCCGCAATGCGCCGTCGAATATGTGTTGTTTCACGAGATGCTACACGTGAAGCATCCCACGCGCCGCTCCGGGTGCACGCTGGTTTCTCATTCGCGCGAATTTCGCCAAGAAGAAAAGCGCTTCCCCGAATTCGAACGCGCCCGCCGCATCCTCGACCGTTTGGCCCGCTAAAAGGCCTTCTTCCACACCGTACGAGATGCACCCTTTAATTCGCATTTAGCACGCATTGAGTGCGAAACCGCGCTTGGCCTGAGGTTTCAACGCCGGCAACTCGCGGGTTTTTCCCACCTTAACCACGGGGATCCGCTTGCCTAGAGTCGGGGAACTGGCCAAATCGTTGTTTCGCTGCCTTATCTCAAAAATTCGTCAATCGTTTAGGAAAAACCGGGAGGCACTAATGGTAAGAAACAGGAAGTTAGGGAAAACACTGGCTGCGGGACTGCTGTCCGGGCTGTTGAGCTGGTTCGAATTCGTCACACCCGTCCAAGCCCAAAGCATTTCAGAGGCTGCGGGCGGCATCATGGTGACCGGTGCTGTGACCCTTGCCGGCAGCGCTTCGATTGTCAGTGCAGCAACTCGTCGATTCGGAAGCCAGCCGGCGGGAATCATGCCCTCGGGAGGCCGTTTCCCTCCGCGTTGTATCTTCGCGTCGGTCAGTTCCGAAGTCTTTTCTCCCCAGGTGTCCTTGGTTTCGGTCTCCCGCGTGGCCATGAACGTGCTCCAACCCTTCCGCGCGTCAACGCGACGAAGGGTGCCGTTGAAAGATGGCCTCTCTTCGAGAATCGCCTCGGTCCACAGGAGAATTAATTTCTTTGCATTGATAATGCAGCAGTGCGGCGTCTTATTCTGAATAACGAATGCCCAAGGTGCTCCCTGATCGAAGTACTTCCGGAAGTACTCATAGGGTCGCTTGGTGCCCGAGTGAGTATCAGTGCTGCCGGTAAAGATCAATTGCGGCACTGCCAGCGCTTCTGAGGAAAGCTTTACGGTGTCCATCCCCAGTGGATCAAAATGGCCTGGGTCCGCCAGTATGGCGGCCATCACACGATCCGGGGCATAAGTGGTCAGCCTGGCCACGAGGGAGCCAGGGCCTGAAAAGCCCAGCAAAATTAGCTTAGCCGAGGCTAGTTCTTGGTGGCCCGAAGGCTGCGCGAGTCGGGAAAGCGCCGTAAAGAGAGCACGCCCAATTCCCTTGGAGGGGTCGACATCCATGTCTTCATAGGCTTTTGCGCGGCAGTGGAACGGAAACAGTAGGCCCAAATCTTTCCGGTACGCAAAAGCCTGAATCTCAGGGTCTCCGTAATACCGCAGCATGTCTCGGCCTCGATCGAAGATCACCCATACCGCGCGAATAGGCTTTGCCGGATTTGGGATCGTAATTTCATAGTGGCAATCGCTAAGGAATATCTTCATCCGGCTTGGGAGCAACCGAAGTCTGAAAAACGACACTCTGTGCAGCAACATTGGAAGCCAAGAGAAGCGTCACAGCGGGCAACAACTTCATTTCACGCCTCTGGAGACTAGACGCCATGTCCCGCTAATGAGTTCACAGAATGATGGGGGGAATCGAATGGGAACAAAAGAATTTCACGCGCCGTCAATCCTTTTTCTCTTTTTCCAATTCCTTGTAGAGCTTTTCGATTTTCTTTTGAATTTTTGCGGCATCTTCGGCGTGTGGATACAAATCGAGATACCGCTGGTAGGACTTGATGGCCTGCTTTTTTAAGCCCCTTTTTCCTTGCGCTTCGCCCAGATAGCGGAAGGGAATCGCGTAGCCTGGCTTGGAGTCGATGGCATCCTGGAAGCGGTCGATCGCGGCATCGTAATCGCCTTTGTGCATGTAGTGCTGGCCCACTTCAATGTCGTTTTCCGCGCGCAAAGGATCCCACTTCGGTTGATCCGGGGCGTTCTTCGTCGCCGAATCCTTGTTCGAAGAGCTTTTGTTCGAAGAATCTTTGCTTGGTTTGTCCGTCTTCTTAGCAGGCGCGGGAACTGAGGCATCCGGCGGCTTCGACGACGACTCCTGCTGCGTCTCCTGGGCGTGCGCCGCCACCACCATCAGCAAAGCGCCGACGGCAACGAGCCATGGAATAAATTTTGCGAAGCTGGTACGCAACACTGCTCTCTCCTCTGTTTCGATTCGCTCTAGTATGATGAAAGTTGCACCGCGGAAATACAACTGGGGTAGAGTGAGCACGACTGCGGCTGGCTTAGCATTCGACCTTACCTACGGCTTCCGCCAAATCAAAAGAAATCCTTCCATGGCGCTTCTGTGTATCGTTGTGCTGGCCATTGGAATCGGAGCAACCACTGCGGTCTTCGCCGTGCTGTACGATTTTCCTCAAGCCGCTCCCGTATCGCGACGCAGATCGCATTGTATTCGTCCTCCATAGATTCGTCCGCAGGGGTCGCCTTTAGGTGACAGGGGAATGCGTTCTTTTGCATATTCGTTCGTCTTCGCTTTTTGTTTGCCTTAGACCTATGGTCTTGGTATACTCGTGTTTGTGCGCTTGGCCTACAAATACCGTCTCTACCCCAACGAAGCCCAGGTTCCGTTCCTCGAGAAC
>QHYI01000082.1 GCA_003223245.1 Acidobacteriota bacterium | reverse complement strand
CAACGAGTACAGCAAAGCCAAGCAGACCAACGACAATACCGGTGGGGCACAGGCTCGAGCGGAACAGTTGATCAAGAAACCCTACTCTGAAAGCGGCGGCGAACTGGTTGCCACGCCCGCACCCACGGAACCTGCAAAGCCTGGTTCAACACTCGCCACCCCCGCTTCCGGCGAAAAGCCGGTCCTCAAGAAAAGGCCGGATCCTTCCCCGCAATAGAACTCCCCTTGCTGCCCAATACTAAACGGTCATCCTGAGCGAGGCAGCAGGCCCCGATGCGAGCCTTGCCACTGGTCCCTCCTGCGCTCGCAACCCACACTCTACCGCAGTCGTCCGCCAAGACCTTTCCGCTGGAGCAAAACCTGAAACCGTTCACCCATGCCCTCGGGATGGATGAGCGTCTTCAGTTGCAAGCGCGCGCGAATCTGCTCCGCTTCGTTTTGTCCCGGGTCGTAGAGGTCGGCGAACTCGTTCGCCTCCCCCAGCGCCAACAGAAAGGCCGTCTGCGAGGTAAGCGTCGCCGTTTCCAGGCCCGACCGTCGCCCCCAAGTTTCGAGCGCCGTGAAATTCACATGCGCGGTCAGGTCCTGCTCTCCCGGCGACGCGTAGAAATCCTCGCTCACGCAATGCTCCCGGTAAGCCAGCAACGTGCCGCGCATGTGGCGCTCGTCGAAGAGCTCCGCCGCGCGATGGCCGTAATCAACGGTCAGCACAAATCCCCTCGCGATGCGCCGCCCGATTTCCGTGATCCAATCGCACGCTTCGAGCCCCGCTTCCGCGTGCTGGCCTTCGTACAGTGTGATGCCTTGCGTCGCAAAATATTCGTTGATCGCGCACGTGGAAACCGGCGCGACCACATCTACAAATTCTTCGTTGTCGCAACCCACACAAATTTCTTGCAGCACGCCTTCGCGCATCACCATGCGGTGCACGGCCAGCGCGTCGATCAATTCATTCGAGAAAATGCAGCCCGCGGGAATCTGCGCTGCAATCTCCGCCGCAATCCGCAGGCGGCCCGCCGTCGCGTGGCGTTCCAATCGCGAAGCAGCTTGCTCGCGCCGCGACGCTGACCGCTCCACGGCGACATAGCGCAGCGCCCAGTAAAATTCCGGCAGCCGCGCTTTGCAAAAATCCAGGACGTGCCCGGCCAACCGCCCTACTCCCGCGCCCACTTCCACGAGCAAAAATTCTGTCGGCCGGTCAAGCTGCTCCCACATTTGGCCAAATTTCCGCGCGAGCAATCGGCCAAAAATCGGATGCACATCCACGCTGGTGTAGTAATCCGCGAACCGCTGCGATTCCGCTTTGCTGTAGTACCCATGCACCGGATGGTACAGGCATTCGCGCATGAAGTCGGCAAAAGGGATGGGGCCGTGGCGGCGAATCCGCTCCGCAAGCAATTCTTCGAGCGGCGTCATGCGTCTGTTGCTCCCGCGGTTCCTGAGGACAGTTCAGCTTGCAGCTTGTTCCAAGTGCGCTCGAAGATTTCCTTAGCGACGTCGTCAAACAGCACGAAATGCACCGTCTCAAGCGAAGTTTCGCCACGCAGATGTTCCGCTGCCTCGCGCAGCATGATCTTCGCACACTCTTCCAGCGGAAACCCGGCGATGCCGGTACCGACCGCGGGAAACGAAATGCTTCTCAGTCCCCGGTCTTTCGCAATCCTCAGGGAGTGCGCGGTAGAACTCCGCAGTGTTTCCGCGGTTGTCGCTCCACCAAGCCGCATGCTTGCGGCGTGGATCACGAACCTGGCTTTCAGCTTTCCGCCGCTCGTAATCGCAGCGTATCCCACGGGGATGGTACCGATCTCGTTGCACTCGCGCTGGATGGCGTCGCCGCCTTTTCGCCGGATCGCCCCGGCCACCCCTCCACCCAAAATCAAATCGTTGTTCGCCGCGTTGACGATGGCGTCTGTGTCCATTTCCGCCAAGTCGCCTTGCTGGATCACGATTCTTTCTGCGAGTGATTTCATTGCCTGCGCTTTCTTGTCTTTTGCTCTCTGTTTCGGCACTTTCTGCTCGCGCGCTTGCTGCTGAGCTTATTCATACAGTTTGCGGCTCTTCGTGCACAACGGCAACTTCCTTGCCCATGCGCCGCGCCACTTCGCGGCACGCGGCAACCGTTTCCTCCGAAGTGTACGCCGTGCGCACCAGTTCCATCTGCTTCGTCCTCAGGAGTGGCTCAAAGAAGTGCATGCCGATGCAGCGTTCGCGGGAAACGACAATATCGGTGAAGTCCGTGATGGAGAGAGAGGTGGCGGTGCTCGCGAAAATCGCTCCGGACTTCGCGAACTTGTCGAAGATGGTGAAAAGCTCGAGCTTCATCTCCAATTCGTCCGGAACCGTTTCGATGATGAGCTCTGCGTCGCGAATCGCGTCCTTCACGTCGCCGGCCGTCGTTATCAGCGAGAGCGCCTTGTCTCTGGCGCAGGGCTCGACCTTTCCACTCGCGACTTCTTCCTCGAAGGATTGCCTGATCCAGGCAACAGCCTCCGCGAGCAGGCGCGAAGAAATATCTTCCAGCACAGTTTCGTGTCCGCTGGAAGCGGCGGCATACGCAATGCCCCGCCCCACCAGGCCCGCGCCAATCACCGCAATGGTTTTTACTTCCATTCTTTGGTTGGCCTGCAACGAAACGAAAATGTGCTCTTCACTTCAATTCTCTCGGCCGGCAGTTCATTTCAAGAGCTTCTTGTACGCTTCTTCCTCGAAACCAAGAACCATGTGCGAGCCGCGAATGACCACGGGGCGGCGAATCAAATTGGGCTCCTTGGCCATCAGCTGGATGGCTTCCGTTCGCGAAGGTGGATGCTCCTTCATATTGCGCGTCCGGTAGAGCTCGTTGCGTGGATTCAGAAATTCTTTGTAGTCGCGCTGGCCAATCAACTCTTCGAGTTCGGACGCGCTCAAACGTTCCTTATCGAGGTCGCGCGATTCAAGTTCTGCGCTCAGTTCGAGCAAGAGACCTCTTGCTTTGCGGCATGTGGTTCACGTGGGCTTGTTCAGAAATTTGATTCTGACCT
>QHYI01000081.1 GCA_003223245.1 Acidobacteriota bacterium | reverse complement strand
TACGGATGCGCACGAAGCCTTGTGGAAGGATGTGTAGTAAGAAGCGACGCAAGAACTTGTCGACCGACAGGGTCTTGAGCTTTTGTTCATTGTAGTGAGCCGAATCGCGCCAGCGAAAGTGACTTGGTCATCGGTGAAGGAGAACAGGCGATGGTTGGAGATGGCTACGCGATGGGTGTAGCAGCCGAGATATTGCAGCACGTATTCAGGGCCACCGCAGGGTTTAAAGTAAACGACCCAGTTTTGTCGGTAGAGTGGTCGCAGCCAAGCAGCGAAGATCTTGGGCTTAGCGAGAAGCTTCAGGCCAGCTCCGCTTCGCGGCAAACGATTCTTACATCAAACCAAATCTAACCGCCGACGAAAGGGTCACCAGCGATTTCGCTCAGCCATGAGGACTCACCAGTTGTGCGAGACTTACACAGTGGGCAGCCAAAATCCGAACAGCCTCGCTGCCCACCATCATCTCCGAGCGCACTTACAGTAGGTACATCATGGTTGCGAAGCAGAATCGCGCCAGTTCTCCGGAGAAATTAATCGGTGCTGCGCGGAAGGTTTCATAACTGTTGAAAAACTGTGGAAAACCATTCTTGAAGAAGAGGAAGCCGGGGAGTATGATTTCCCTCCCACTCCATAATCCAACCTAGGATGTGACCTACCCTGCACCCTATGGAAATCGAAAGGAGCTTCAGCAATATGCCTACAGCTAAAGAATTTATCCTTACATTGGACGATAAGCCGGGAACGCTTGGCAAAATCTGCCGAGCGCTGTCCGAACGCAACGTGAATATCATCGCCGTGCAGTCCTTTCCCGTCGCCGGAAAAAGCACAACGCGGTTCGTCTTCGATGATCCAACAAAAGCGCGAAGCGCGCTCGACGGCGAGCGCGCGACCTACACGGAAACGGAGGTCGTCAAGGTAAACCTTGCACACCGACCGGGAGAACTAGCGCGTGCTGCTCAGAAATTGGGCGACGCGAGTATCAACATTAACTACCTCTATTGCGGAGCCGAACCAAACTCGAACGCACCGCTCGTCATTTTTGGTGTCGCAGAGGTGGGCAAAGCAGTGCCGCTGCTAGAACAGGCGGCTGCCGCCGCTGGCAAGGGTTGAACCACAAAACGAACTCAATCCGGGGACCGGCTTTGTGCCGGTCCCTTTTTGCTGTGGCGCGTATGTCGTTCATCTCTGAGCGCAAACTCTTGTAGCCGGAAGGAAAAGGTGGGGCGATTTAAGTGATTTCGGGATTGTTAATTTTCCGTCATGCATTTTTGTTTTTGGCTCTCATCTTTGCCCACCGCGCCTTCTGTGCCCTCGACATTTTGCCCCGTGCACTTGGGGAGACGCGCCGTTTCCTGCCACGACCGACGCTGTTCTTCCCGCCCAAGATTTCGATGGCTGAGTTAATGCTGTTCAACTGCTTTTGTAGCTTTGACGCTTCGTCTTTCAACGCTGATAGGAATGTCCATTTGCCCCTCCGGCGGAAGAATCTACCACGGTTGAGGCCGCGCTCGAAAGAACTTGGTTCAATCTCTGCAGTTTTCCGCAATGCTCGAGGAATCGATCCGCAAGTATCAAAACCGCTCTTTGCAGGCGGCGCAAGTCATCCAGGAACTTATTGATCTTGCTAAAGACATGCGCCACGCCCACGAGCGGGGCGAGAAGCTCGGTTTGAGCGACGAAGAACTCGGCTTCTACGATGCCTTAGATACACGCTCGGCCGCCCCAAGGTTGCGTTCTGCCTATGTTGTTGGTCAGAAAGAACTTTTTAATGTTGAGTATCACTTTGTTAGGATTGACACGCGGGGGTCGGCGGCGTACGCTCCGGGCAATCACGTTGCCGAACATTCCGACTACCTGTCCACAGCGGAAGGAGGGCAAGTACCAGAACGCCCGGAGGGAAACCGGCCCGCATGCAGCGGGTATACGAAATCTTCGAAGTTATGCCGAATGGCACCCCGCAGAGAGTCACCGTGATCTCGGGTGTGGAGTTTGCGAAGTTGGCGCTTCAAGGGCTGGCAAAGCGCACCAAGAATGAATGTTTTGCTGCCGATGCCAAAACACGGCAAGTCGTGATGTACGTGAACGTGCCTCTGGGAAAGTCCCGAGCAACCAGGAGCATTTTTCAAATCTGTTACGACGAGAAACTGGCGGTTCACAGAGCCAAGCTCCTAAAGTCGCGTGGTTACGATGCCATTTCCGTCATCGGCAACGAGGCAGCCCAAGCTGTTCTAAGCTCGATTCAGCATTACGACCTCTTCATCGTCGGTCAGGCAGCTCCCCAAGAAACCAGAAGAGAGATCGTTGCTTGGCTCAGAGCCAACTACCCAGGTGTCAAGATTCTTGCCCTGAATCCGCCCAATCAACAAATCGTGGGAGCCGATTACAACGTCCGACAGAACGGGCCAGAGACATGGTTGCCGATTGTCTCTCAGCAATTATCGAACTCCGCTTCGAGCGATGGTTGATCAGGAGTCTCATGCCTACACCCCAGCCCAGCGACCAACTTCACCCACACTGCTACGAGCATCATGTCGAAATGAGGATGGTTGAGGCTTTCGTCGAAAGCGTAGATCCCCAAACACACGCGTCAGCGTACGCCTGCCCGCACCCAGATTGCGGTGTACACTACGCTCCTCAAAACGGATACTTCGTTCTCCCCAAGAACGGACGGGCGGAACTGGATATGACGCCCCGCGTCACATGTCCCCGGGACGGTCAACCCATGTATCTGGCGGAGACTAACCTGACTTCCCTTTGTCGCGAACGTAAGTCGTTGAGTTGCAAGCCTTGTTCCTAACTTCACTTGCTACAAACCGCTGGCGCCCACGGTGGCGGTTGAGAAAACAGCGGCAGTAGCCCCAGCTGGTTCAGGAGGGCATTCAAGTCCTTGGGTACCTGGGCGACCATCGTTTTGAAGGGCTGGCCATGCACCTGCAACTGCCCCAGCCGGATGGCCTGTAGCTGACGCAGCAGATTGTGGACCTCGATGGTCTGCTCCTTCTGCCGCCACTGCCGTTCCAGTTTGGCGCTCAACCAGTAAGCCAGGAAACAAATGCGCACATGGTTGCGAACCCGATCCGGTCGCCCATGAAACA
>QHYI01000066.1 GCA_003223245.1 Acidobacteriota bacterium | reverse complement strand
AGCGCGGTACTGCGCATGGGCCGAGGCCGCCAGGAATAAAGCGCAGACGGCAAACACAATAGCCCCGATGGAATGCTTGGATAGGCTCATGAATGGCTCCTTCACCCCAAAAAGAATTCTCGACAATTAAAAAGAATTCCCGGCCCAGAAAATTCTCGAACTGGCCCCGCACCCTTAACTAAATCGGTTAACTAAAACGTTTGGCGGCGAGTATATGCATGGGAAATTCGGATGTCAATGATTTTTCGTAATAGTTAGAGGCGCAGAAGGGGCGGAACGCGGGCAAAAAATTCAAGATGCGAGCGTTGCAAAAACGCGAAGAGCCGAGGGAAAGAAAAGCAAAACGATATTCCTCAGGGTTCCGCACTGACAGGTCCGCGCCGGGAGTTGGCGGCTAGCCTACTTGGGATGGACGGCGCGGAAAGTTTGCAGGCAGCGGTCCGCGGTTTCGAGTTCGGAGAAACGGCTGCCTTCCTGCTCGATGAGGTAATATTCGGCGCCGCCAACGCTTTCCGCGGCGGCAAAGATGTCTTTCCAGTCCGCGATGCCTTCGCCGAACAAAACCGAGTAGCCCTTGGCGGGATCCGGCGACCATTCCTTCAAATGCAGCGAGCGAATACGGCCGGGATTCGCGCGAATCCAAGCCACGGGATCAGAGCCGGCTTTGAGGCACGTGCCCACGTCAAGCTGCAGCATGATGGAGGGCTTGGTGTTTTTCGCAATAACTTCCATGGGCCGTCCGCCGTCAACCGGCGTGAACTCGGGCTCGTGATTATGGTAGCCGGCATGCAGTCCGGACTTTTGCAATTGCTCGTCGGCGGAATTCAGGGCTTCGGCGACGGTTTTCCAGCCGTCGAGGCCGGGGCCGGGCTTGGATGAAGCCATGACCACGTATTTGCAGCCGAGGATGCGGTTTTTGTCGGCGGCGCGCGTGATGTTGTCTGCAGTCATGTATGTGTGGTCGTTGTGCGTCGAAAAGCAGCGGATGCCGAGGTCGTCGAGCAGCTTGCGCATCTGCTTGGTTTCGTCCTCGGACCATTCGAAATAGGGCGCGTAGAATTCCACGCATTGGTAGCCCATCTTGGCAACGACGCGCACGGTGGCTTGCGGGTCGCGCTGCAATTCTTTGCGGACGGAGTAGAGCTCGAGGCCAACGGGGATGGAAGAGGCTGCGCGGGCGCGCAGCGCAAACGGCAAAGTTGCGGAGAAGGCCAGAAAGGTTCGGCGCGGAATGGTATTCGATGGCATAGGGAATCCTGCTAACGCGAATCTTACCGGTTGCATCCTAGGCCGAAACCGCATGCTTGCGCAACTACTTTGCGCGAGAAAGGCGAGAAAGGCGAGAAAGGAATTCTACTCAGCCGGGTGAGCTGCAGGAGGGGTGACGCGTCCCGGCACCACGCTGCGGACGATCACGTACAAAACGGGAATGAAAAGCAGATTCAAGGTGGTAGCGGCGATCATCCCGCCGAAGACGGTGGTGCCGACGGAAATGCGGCCGGCACGGCCCGCGCCTTGCGCGAGCACTAGCGGGATGACGCCAAGAATAAACGCGAACGAAGTCATCAGGATCGGGCGCAAGCGGATGCGCGCGGCTTCCACGGCGGCTTCGACGAGCGACAGGCCTTGCGCGCGAAGTTGCTCTGCGAATTCAACGATTAAGATGGCGTTTTTGCTGGCGAGCCCGATGAGCATCACCAAACCGATCTGGCAGTAGACATCGTTTTCCAGGCCGCGCAGAAACTGCGCGCCCAGCGCTCCGAGCAGCGCCACGGGCACGGCCAGCAACACGATGAACGGCAGCACGTAGCTTTCGTATTGCGCGGCGAGCGTCAAGTACACGACCACCAGGCCTAGCCCAAACAAAATCAGCGCTTTGCCGCCGGACTCGATTTCTTCGAGAGAGAGGCCGCTCCATTCGAAGGTCATGCCGTTGGGCAAAACCTTTTTCGCCAGCGCTTCCATGGCGGCGATGCCTTCGCCGGAGCTGTGTCCAGGCGCCGCGGAGCCATTAATTTCCGCGGAGCGAAACAAGTTGTAGTGGCGAATCACTTGCGGATTGGCAGTCTGCTCCACGGTTACGAGATTGTCGAGCGAGATCATTTTGCCAGTGTCGGAGCGCAAGTAATATTCGCGAATGTCTTTGGGCTCCGAGCGAAACTTGCTAGTGGCTTGGACGTACACGCGGTAGGAGCGGTTGTTGAAGTCGAAATCGTTCACGTAAACCGAACCCATGTAAACCTGCAGTGCGTCGGTGATCTGGCTGAAAGGTACTTGCAGGCTTTTGGCTTTTTCGCGATCGATGTGCACGATGTATTGCGGATCGTTGGCGGTGAAACTGCTGAAGAGGCCCACAACATCTTTGCTCGCGTTTCCTCGAGCGGCCAGTTTGTTGGCCGTGTCAGCGAGAGTTTGCAGAGAATTTCGGCCGAGGTCTTCAAGCTCGAACTGAAACCCGCCGAATTGGCCCAAGCCGAAGACGGCGGGCGGGTTGAACACGACGACCACGGCTCCAGAGATGGCGGACAAACCTCCTCGCAGGCGCCGCATCACTGCTGCGGCACTTTGATCCGGTCCCGTACGCTCTTCGAACGGCTTCAAGCTCGCATACATGAGAGCTTGGTTAGGCGCGCTTCCCGCAGCGCCTTGTCCGATGACCGAGAAAACTCCTTCAATCTCTGGATCGCGATCGATCAATTGCTCCGCCCTGGCGCAAATATCGCGTGTGTAGCTCAGCGAAGCGCCTTGCGGCGCCTGAACGACGAAAATCAAGTAGCCCTGGTCGTCCTCGGGAAGGAACGCGCGCGGCACGCGTTGGTACACAAAATAGGTGGCGGCGAGCAGCCCCAGGAAGACTACGAGTGCGGCAACGCGCAGATTCAGCAAGCGCCGCACGCCTTGGCGGTAAACGCTGGTGCTCTTAGTGACCATTTGATTGAACCAGCGGAAAAAGCGGAACTGTGCGCGTTCGCGGTGGTGGCCGAGGAAAATGGCCGACAGGGAAGGCGTGAGCGTTAAAGCGTTGAAGGCGGAAATCGCTACCGAGAAGGCGATGGTAAGCGCGAACTGGCGGAAGAGAATTCCG
>QHYI01000065.1 GCA_003223245.1 Acidobacteriota bacterium | reverse complement strand
ATCCGGACCCACGATTTTGGGAAAGTTGTGGAAGGCTCCCAATTCTGTAAGGCCGGTAATTCTTACATTCGGTACGCCGTTTAACAGAGGATTCGTGATTCCTGTATTGATCGTGTACTTCGTCGAAAGATCGTTCGGCAAAATCTGAAGCGTATAATGCGTAAAACCTCCCCGCAATTCGTTAGCCCAAGTTGAGCTGGGGGTCCACGCCCAGTGCGCAGCCAGTGCCTGCGCTCGGGAATGGACTCTGGTGCGGAACTGTGGCAGGAGCTCGTTGAAATCCATGCCGATTATGGTGTCATTGCCAAAGAAATACGATCCGCTGAGCGCATTGTGGTCGCCAATGTGGTAGTCCACTTTGCCAAGGGCGTTTTTTGAACTGTTCACATTGGGGTAGTTGAGCGATACCAACGATCCCTGTGAAGCGTTGGGGGTATAAAAACCCAGCAAATAGTTTGAGAGCGGATTGACAACGAAGTTAGGATTTTGAGCTTTGAGGTCAGCGGTGGCATCCGCGATGCTGATCTTGCAGTCCCCTGTCGCAAGTACGGCGCAACCGTTACCACCGCCGCCTGCAACCGAAGCGGCTGTCGGGACATGTCCGGGAAGCGCATTGCCCACGGTGTACATCTGTCCCTCAAAGGCGCCGAAATAGAAGAGCTTGTCAGGAATGATCCTCCCTCCAAAGCTACCTCCATACTGCTCCAACTCGACGGGAGTCTTGGGAGTGCCCGCCGGATTGAAGTAGTTGCGTGCGTCAAAGGAATCTTTGCGACCGAAGCCGTATGCCGTACCGTGTACCTGGTTTGTGCCCGATTTGAGGCCCACGCTGGTGATGGCTCCTGGTTTCCAACCGAATTCCGCTTTCGGATTGACCTGCGTGTTGAATTCCTGGATGGCATCAATGGGCAGGAGCGTGGCCGCATCGCCAAGGACCGCCGCGGCGTTGGTGACGCTCAAGCCCATAAAGGATTCGTCGTTGGTAACGCCATCAACGATGTAGCTCGTGTCTTCCGGGCGAATACCATTGGTGGTTTGGGTCCAGGGCCCCCCGCCGGGATAGATCGAGGTTCCGGGACGCAGCGAAATTAAGTTTTGATAGTTGCGGCCATTGAGCGGGAGGTCGTTGATGATTTCGTTGCTGATGGTGCCGCCCAAAGTGGTCGACGTGGTATCCACCATGGGAACTTCTTCGGTGATGGTAATCGTTTCGGTCGTCGAGCCGGGCTGTAGTACCGCATCAACGCGCACATCTTTGCCAACCTCGAGCAGAATGTTCTTACGCTCAAAGTTTTTGAATCCTTTGTATTCGGCGCGAACTGTGTAAGTTCCGGGCAGAAGATTGATCGCGACGTAGGCGCCGTCAGAATCGGTAGTCAGAGTCTCCGAGACACCTCGGGCCACGTCCGTAATCGTCACCCTGGCGTTGGCAACGAAACCGCCGGATTGGTCAGTAACCACCCCCAGGATGCGGCCGGTACTCCCCTGAGGATAAGCACGCCCGTTCGCCAAAAGGATGGCGAAGAGCCCGGCCCAGCCTAGAGCGAGGTTGGCAAACCCCCGGTTTCCAAACAGAGTATTCCGGTGACTCTTGGACGCCATGAGGACCTCCCCCCCACGAAGCGAAAATAGGTATAGACGCTGTACCACCATACGAGAACAATTGTCAAGCGAATGATTGATTTTATGGAGGAAAAAGAGTGATGCGGGGCTTGGCAAGCGGAGATTGGTCCAATGGTCGGACCAATTAGCGTGTCAATCTTGCACCGTGTAAATCCAGATTTCCGCGGCACGATCGGCGCGTGCCGGTACCGCCAGGAAGAACCGCTCGAAGCCCTTTTTGCCCTTTCCGAAATAGCCGGCAGTTCGGGCTCCTAGCGTCGAGGGCACTTTGGCGAGGAGCCGATAATGCTCCGCATCGGCTTGCCCAAAAACGCTGATGAATCCCTCTCCGCCCGGCACGTAGATGCGCTTCCGGCCAGCGTCGTAATACGTATCGTCGGCATCCTGCACACAGGGAAGGGCGGCGATCATTTGACCGGTATTGGTGTCGAAAACCGCCAAGCGCGGTGGTTCATGCGTGGCCACGAACAGCCGATGATCCACCTCGTCTAAGGCCATAGGAAAATTGTGCTCCAGAGTTAAGGGCCAGCGCGTGATGGCGCGAGTCTGGCGGTTGATCACGGCGATTTGTTTCAAGTCCGGCAGATTCACGTAAATGTTGGAGCCGGAAGTTTCCAATTGAAAAGACTCGGGATGCGCACCGAGTTTGTATTCCTCGGTCACTCTTTCATTGGTTGTGGCATCGACGGCGCCGATCGCGCCGGTTTCGTCTTCGCCGTAGCCGACATAGACGCGCTGATGGGCCGCGTCGTAGCGCAGATTGTCGACGTCCCCGTGAAAGTCGATGGTTTTGATGAGGTTGAAGGTAGCACCTTCGTAGATAAAGAGCTGGCCCTTGCTGCTGGCGGCGAAAAGCTTCTTCGATTCCGGCGCGTAGACGACGCCCTGGGGATGCGGGATCCCCGTAATGCTATGGCTGCGCACGCGGGCGCTGATGTCGATGATTTCCACGCTGTTGTTCCCCAGCGCAGCGACGATCAATTGATTTTTCCCGTCGAAGCCAAAATGGTCGAAGCGTCCCTGGACGCCTGTCATCGGAATCGCTTCGGTCAGTACCAATGGACGAGATGCGTCGGCCGCAGAAGATTCTTGGGCGCTAAGCTTCGGTGGGAGGGCAACCAGAAGCACGCAGGCTAGGCGAATTTGCCGTCTATATTTCATCTGCCTCTCGCAATTCCACAGCAGGTCCTCGGAAAAGATCAGCGCCATCGCGCGGCCACTATACAGCAATGCGCTTGACGGCTCCAAGCCGCAGTGATAGAAGCGCCATGCCTGCTGACGGCGATACACGGCGCGTTTTAATCCTGCGAGTAGCCAAAGGAGGTTGCCATGAAACGCCATCGCATTTCAGTCCCTCTGATCACCAGCGCGTCCGTAGCAGCGATTTTGGCCATACCGGGAGTCGTGAAAACAGTTCGCGCGCAGCTTAGCACCGGAAAGCCTCCGGCGGAGTCCATTCCTCCTCATGGCTATGTGATCAAGAGCAAACCGCTCAATGGGACGGACACGCCTGCCGATTACACTTTTGTTTTGACGCGCGACGAGATCTACGTGCCGATCATTGT
>QHYI01000202.1 GCA_003223245.1 Acidobacteriota bacterium | reverse complement strand
TTTAACGACTATCGAGTTCGGCGAAGTGCATCTCTCCCGAAAGTTGCACCAGCACGATAGGCCTCATAACCCTTGACGAGAAGCAAACAGGAGAGCGTAGTGCGGGAAATCCGCACGCTACGTTCGATGTGGCGGGGGCTGAAACCCAGCTTACGATTCGATTAGTGAGGCACTCCCAGAGGAAACGGGGGGCAACAGATAGATCGGATCTAAGAAGCATGGCGTCAGTCCTCGACCCTACCTGTGAGGGGCCTGGGGTGCGATTCCCCGGGCCTACTCGGCCGGGAAGAAAATTTATTGGGATCCGAAAGCCGAAGCGATCCTCGACGAAGCGCCAAAATAGCGCAGCCAATGGAAGCGACGGATATATAATCCTGGACCGAGGGGCAGTTCGAGGAAGTGCCCAAGGATCCCGTGGAGCGAAAGAAATGGCTTGCTGCGTCCATGCGCGGAGTAGGGAAACTGTGGCGAGATGCTTTGGAGAAGCGCTATGGCGCGCAAGCGGCCGGCGTTCAGCACGCGCAGGCGTTTGAAATCACGGAATACGGGTGCCAGCCCAGCGAAGAGGAGATTCGCAAACTCTTTCCGGTTTTTCCTGAGCGCTGATTCGCTGCTTCCCTTGACTTGCTCTCCTAACTTCGGTGAACAGGGCTTGATGACACTCATGATGGAGAAAAAGTAATGCGGGAAAGGCTTAGCTTACTTTTCCTTCTGTTTGTCGCCGCTGGGTCGTCCAATTTCGCTGCTCAAAGCCATTCCGCGCTTCCCGAATTCCCACAGCTGACCCTGGACAATTTCTCGCCTGGCACCCGGGACCAGATTGAGGAGGCCTACTCCTTCGCTCGCAGCCACGCAGAGGACGCAGGCGCAAGCGGAAAGCTTGGCATGGTTCTCCAGACTTACGGTTTAATGCAGGAAGCTGCCATTTGCTACCAGCGCGCCATGCAACTCGAGCCCGACTCACTTCGGTGGACGTATTATTTGGGAGCCGTCGAAGCAGATCAGGGGCACTGCGACACCGCGACCGCAACGTTGCGTCTTGCGTTGCGCATCGAACCAACTTATGTGCCGGCAAAACTGCGGCTCGCCAACTGCCTGCTTGCTTCGGCCGATTGGGACGCGAGCGAAAAGCTTTACGCTGAAGCTGCGGAGCAAAATCCGGACAACGCGGATGCCTACTATGGCTTAGGGCGCGTTCGCACTGCCAGACGCGATCTTCCGCGTGCGAGCGAGGCGTTTCGCAAGGCGACGGAATTGTTTCCGGATTTTGGGGCCGCGCATTACGCTTTGGCTCTCACGTATCGCAGACTCGGCAAAGCGCACCAGGCGGAAGAACAGCTCCGCCTTTATCAGAAGAACAAAACCGGCGTGCCTCCCACGGGAGATTCCCTGATGGCTGCGGTTCGAGCTCTCAATCACAGCGCAACGTACCAGATGCAGTATGGAACGGAACTTGAGAGACAGGGAAAACTAGAGGAATCCGCAGCGGCACACGAGAGGGCGCTGGAAATTGATCCCAATCTGGTTCAGGCGCACATCAATTTGATCGAACTGTACGGAGAACTAGGCCAATTCGACAAGGCGGAAGAACACTATCGGGCTGCCATTCGCATCGATCCAGGTTACGCCGAGACCTACTATAATTACGGAGTGCTTCTTGTCGGTGCCGAAAAGTTTCAGTTAGCTGAGGGCGCTTTCCGGAAAACTATCGAAATCAATCCGTATTACGCACCCGCATACAACAACCTTGGATACCTGCTCGAGCGTCAAGGCAAGTTCTCGGAAGCAGAAACAGAATACCGGAGAGCAATCGAGAACAAACCGAATAACCGGCAGGCGCACTTCAATCTAGGCCGTGTATTGGTGAACCAGAAGAAATATCAGGAAGGCATCCAGGAGTTGGAAAAGACCATCGAGCCTGAGGACGACGACACGCCGCGGTATATCTATGCGCTGGGCGCAGCTTTCGCGCGCTCGGGCGACCGGCAAAACGCCTTGCGCTATCTCCGCCAGGCACGTGGTGGCGCTGCCGCGCGTGGCCAATCCGCCCTTCTCTCGAGCATCGAACGTGATCTGCACACCCTCCTGGAAACATCGGGGACGCCGCAGTGAGGTCGCAGAAACGGAGTTCACGAAGCACAATTCCACGGGCCAAGCCGCCATATGGCTTTGGACGGCGAGATGTTCTTCGGCTGCTTCTCTCGGGTTTAGCGGGAGGAGCAAGTGAACTTTCAAGGGCGACGTTTGCTAATCCTTTACCGCTTCCACTTTTTCGGGAAGTGGCCGAGGAAGTCGGTCTGAAATTCCACCATTTTACGGGCGCCATTGGCGAATTCTACATGCCGGAGATTATGGGTGCCGGCGTGGCCCTCTTCGACTACGACAATGACGGCGACTTGGATATTTATTTGATTCAGGGCACGACGTTCGATCCCGCTCAAGATCCTCAGCGCACGAAGTTTCCGCCCGCGCCACCTTGGAAGCCGGGCAACCGCTTGTTCCGCAATCTTCTGAGCGAGACAGGGAAACTCCAGTTCGTGGATGTGACGGAAAAAGCTGGAGTCGGTCACATCGGCTACGGAATGGGGGTCGCGGTGGGCGACTACGACAACGACGGCTTCCACGATCTTTATGTTACGAACTTCGGACACAATGTGCTTTACCACAACAATGGCGACGGAACTTTTACCGACGTGACGGCAAAGGCGGGCGTGGATGATCCGCGCTGGAGCACAAGCGCGGCGTGGGTTGACTACGACCACGACGGGCATCTCGACCTTTTTGTGGCGAATTATTTGGATTTTACGGTGAAGGGCAACAAACACTGCCTTGCGTCAACGGGTGAGCGGGATTACTGTACTCCCAAAATGTACCAACCGGTACCAGCCCGGCTTTTTCATAACCGCGGCGATGGAACCTTTGAAGATCTCACGGAGGCGGCCGGAGTCGGCGCAGCCATCGGACCAGGCCTCGGAGTAGTTTGTGCAGACTTCAACGGCGATGGCTGGCCGGACATTTATGTAGCCAATGACGGCGCCGCCGCTCACCTCTGGATCAACCACCGAAACGGAACGTTCAAGGAAATGAGTTTGCTGGCGGGCGCGGCCTACAGCGCCGATGGATTGCCGCAAGCAGGAATGGGCGTGACAGCGGGTGATTTTGATGGAGACGGCGATGAAGACATTTTCAAGACGAATTTAACCAACGAAGGCGCTAACCTGTACGTGAACGACGGCCGCGGAAATTTTTATGATGCCTCCGGGGAACTTGGTTTGCTGCTGCCGACATTTCCTTATACGGGTTTTGGCACGGAATGGTTTGACTATGACAATGACGGGCGTCTGGATTTATTCATTGCCAATGGTGCTGTAAATCGCATCGAGTCACTGCGAGGGAAGCTGTATCCCTTTGGCCAGCCGAACCAATTGTTTCACAACGAAGGGAAAGGGAAGAAGTTTTGCGAGATGACCAGTGTCGCCGGACCGGCATTTGCATTGTCCGAAGTGAGTCGCGGAGCAGCATTCGGCGACATTGACAACGATGGCGCGGTGGACATCGTAGTTGCAAACAACAATGGGCCGGTGAGGCTTTTGCTGAACCAGAGCCGTTCGCTGAACCACAACCACTGGCTTCTGGTTCAATTGGAAGGGAGTCGCGGGAATCGCTTTGGGATGGGCGCCACGGTTGAAGTCCGCCAGCGCGGGCGAAAACTTTTGCGCCGCGCGCATACGGACTCGAGCTATTTAAGCGCGAACGACATCCGGGTTCATTTTGGATTGGGAGAATACACGAAGATTGACGAACTGATTGTGCGTTGGCCGGACGGAAAACGCGAGTCGTGGGACAAAATTCAAGCCGACCGGCTTGTTACGATCCGCCAAGGAACCGGCAAAGTGGTTCCAACCAGGGACTAATTCTCAGAGATTCTTCGGCGAAATCTTCAAGCGGCCTCAAATCCTTCCGGCGAACCGGCGACTTGCGTTCTGCGGCGGGATGGTGTGGAAAGGGATTCGATCATAAACCGCGGGGGTTTGCGAGCGGGGATTTTGAAATGTTTTTCGAGTGCTATGGATCCAGCTCCCAGGACGCTGGCCTCCCTGCTCAGTTTTCCAAAAACAATCTTCATGTCTTTGGTCGAGTAACTTAGTGCCTGCCGTTTCACAACTTTGGTCACCTGGTCTAACAAACCTTGCCCTGCAAGCTGAAGGGCGCTGATCCAGAACGAGAACCGAAGGATTGAAGAGATTCACCAGATTGGCTAGGCCTAACCCCAAATGATTTTGATGCCTGCTCCACGATAGCGGCACAAGCCTTGTCGCCCACTTTGGCGGCGCTAAGGATCATCCATCCGGAGACGTTGGGTGGATCGCCGCCGGCCAGCGCCAAGAGCTCAGAGCCACCGCCATCGGCAATGGCTTTGCGGATTCTCGTCTGGATTGCAGCGGCTCCGGCGATTGCTTGTAGGCAGCAGAAGCTTCCACATTTGCATGCCGGCCCTTCCTCAATCATGTGCGTGTGCCCTAGCTCACCGGCGGCATGGGTTGCGCCATGCATCAGCTTCCCGCCGCTGATAATTCCCGCGCCAATTCCCGTCCTCCCGTATTCCAGGTAAATCATGTCATCGGCCATTGCAGCGGCACCGAGCGTCCTTTCTGCGATC
The DNA here is from genome assembly GCA_003223245.1 of Acidobacteriota bacterium. Taxonomy (GTDB): domain Bacteria; phylum Acidobacteriota; class Terriglobia; order Acidiferrales; family UBA7541; genus Acidiferrum. The sequence goes on along the minus strand of QHYI01000202.1, from coordinate 4,122 downwards.
GCTTTGGCGCCCGCAAGATTCACAACCATGACAGGAGCTGGAAACTTTTTCTCGAAGAAGCGCCGAATGGGGACGTGGTTAAGGAACTCGCCGAGAAAATCAATTTGCTTGACAAGTGTTCTATGCGTTGCTAGCGTTCCGGGCAACTTGCCGAGGAGTTTGGGTGCCTACTTTCCAGGCCGAGTCTGGTTTTGCAAAAACCGCGGCTCAACCTGCAGGAGAAGGTGTAGACCCAGCACAAAATCACGGGTGTCTTTTCAGTTAGGGTCGCCATAGGGCCCAGGTTTACGCAGAAATGCCGTCGAGGGGCTGGATGTGCAACCACGGGTGCCACCCGGGTAGTTGGTTAGAGCAAAAGGAGGGCAGGGGTGATGTTGAGAAGATTGAGCGTCCTTTTTCCTTTAGTGGTTTTTCTAAGTTTTGCCTTGCTTGGAATCGTTCAGCGCACCGGCGCGCAGGTCTTGTTTGGGTCGGTGAGCGGAACGATCTCAGACCAGAGTGGTGCGGGAGTGCCAAAGGCACACGTAACACTCATCAATAAGGCGACAAGCGTTCAAAAAGAAGCGGACACCGACGAAACCGGCCATTACATCATCACGGATGTTCCGCCCGGCAACTACGACATGAAGATTGCTGCGAGCGGGTTTAAGCCCCTCACGCAAACGAATCTGACGGTGACCGCCAACACGGTCATGAATGGCGACGCCAAACTGCAAGTGGGGGCGGTGTCGGAACAGGTCACGGTGGAAGCGTCCACGGTTACGCTGCAAACGGAAAAGACCGATGTGCATACGGAATTGACTTCGGAAGCGATTCTGGATATGCCGCTGAATCAATACCGGAATTTTCAGACGTTGATCAATCTTGTGCCTGGGGCGACGCCGGGCGTTTTCCAGAACGCGATTGCAGACACACCGGAACGCGCGCTGAGCACGAACATTAACGGGACGAATCGCAACAACAACAATACGCGTGTGGACGGAGCCGCCGACGTGTTCGTCTGGTTGCCCCACCATGCCGTTTATGTTCCGCCAGCGGAGACGATTCAGGAAGTGAATATTTCCACCAACAATTTCGACCCCGAGCAAGGGATGACCGGAGGAGCTGCGATTACTGTCATCACCAAGTCGGGAACCAATCAGTACCATGGCGTTTTGTTTGAATACCATGAGGACCAGGCGTTGCGGGCACGGCAGTTCTTCGAGACCGCGGCTAACAGCCCACGAAAGGGCAAGAGCATTTTGAATGACATGGGTGGCACATTTAGTGGCCCGGTTTTTAAGGACAAGCTTTTCTTCTTCGGAAGCTGGGACGGAACCTTTGAACGCGACAACCGGGGGGGATTGCAGACTCTTCCGACGGCCGCACTCCGAGCGGGAGACTTTACCGGTACGGGAACGACCATCTACAATCCGTCCACCGGGAATCCGGATGGGACTGGTAGGACGCCATTCGCGAATCAGGCCGCAGTCCCGATCGATCCAATCGCAGCCAAGATTATCGCCCTGCTTCCTCCTACAAACGTGACGGTAAACGGGGTCACGCCTGAGACTGCCAACTTTTTCTCATCAGCGACACAGCGGCTGAATCGCAACAATTTCGATGGCAAGGTCGACTGGAATCGCACCTCAAATCACACGATTTTTGCGAAGTACAGCGCTATGAAGTCCGTCTTTCACGGCCAGCCCAGTCTCGGGCAAGCCATTGGCGATTGTAACTGCGACGGTGGGCTCGGTGCGTTCCATTCCTTCGTCCAGCTTGTCACGGTAGGCCACACGCTTACTCTCTCTCCCACGCTCGTGGTTGACGGGAACGTTGGGTTTACCCGCATGAGCGAATATGGCCAGACCCCAGACTTCGGCACAAACATTGGCTTGGACGTACTGGGGATTCCGGGGACCAACAATCCTCCGGACCTGCGCAGCAGTGGGATGCCCTTTTTCTCTATCAACGGCTATGCAGACATGGGCAACCCTGAAGGGTGGAACCCTGCTTATCGCAATGACTGGAGCTTCACCAGTTCACACAATGTACGGTGGTCGCATGGCAAGCACCAAGTGAGCGCCGGAACTGACATCATCCATCACCATTTGAACCACTGGCAGCCCGAACTAGGATCTGGGCCGCGAGGAGAATTAGACTTCAACGGTGGAACAACAGCGCTTAACGGAGGGCCAGCGGCCAACCAGTTCAACGCATGGGCGCAGTTCTTGCTCGGTATGCAGGATGGTATGGGCAAAAGCGAGCAATTCATTAAGGCGACCGCGAAGGAGTGGCAATTCGGATTTTTCGTGGGAGACCGCTACCGGCTTTCGAACAAATTGACCGCGACCTTGGGTCTCAGGTACGAATACTACCCGCTGATGACCCGGGACGGTGCTTTCCAATTCGACCGCCTCGACTTTACGAATCTGAACGTGCTGCTTGGCGGTATCGGCGGCAACCCCAGCCACCTGGGAGTGACTACAAGCAAGAAATTGTTTGCTCCAAGAATCGGCTTGGCATATCAGATTAACGACAAAACTGTTGTGCGGAGCGGTTTCGGCATTACTGTCGACCCGCTACCTCTCGCCAGGCCGCTTCGTGGATTCTACCCTCTCACCGTAGGGTCGAACTTTGCGGGTCCCAATAGCTTCGCCCCAGCCGGGACTTTGTCGACGGGTATCCCGCAAATCTGCTGCAGTAACATCAATATCAGCAGCGGAGCGATTCCTCTCCCGGCCCAGGCGCTGGAACGCAGCGTTGGCCCCGGCGAGCTGAAGAGAGGTTACATTGAGTCTTGGAACCTCATCGTCGAACGCAAGCTCCCGGGGAACTTCCTGGTCTCCGCCGGATATGTAGGGACGCATACCGTTCGTCAATTCGCCGACTTAGACGTCAACTCCTCACTCCCCGGTACTGGAGCAGCGGGACAACCTTACAACCAACCCCAGTTTGGAAATCGCACCGCGAGCACTTTGTTTTGGCAGGGCTTCTTGAGTGCCAATTACAATTCGCTTCAGGTGTCGATCAACCGCCAGTTCTCCCACGGCCTGATGGTCAAGGGTGCATACACGTGGTCCAAGGCCATCGATTGGACAGATGATGACGGATGGGCAGGACTCAGTTGGAACGATCCCAATGTTCTCCGCAGGAATCGCGCCCAGGCAGGTTTCAATACGCCTCAAATCTTCCAATTAGCTTACGTTTACGAATTGCCCATTGGGAATGGCAAGAAGTGGGCTAGCGCAGGCGGTGTTGCCACGAAGGTTGCTAGCGGTTGGCAAATCAGTGGCATCTTCAGCGCCATTTCCGGCCAGCCTTTTACTGTGACCTCATCTCAGGCTCTGGATGCCGTCGGACAGACGCAAACGCCCGATCTAGTGGGGACTGTCAAAAAGCTCGGTGGGATCGGGAGCGGCAACCCCTTCTATGAACCGAGCGCGTTCGCCCAATCGGCAGTAGACAAATACGGAACAGTCGGGCGAAACACTCTGTTGGGGCCCGGTTCCGTAAATATGGACTTTAGTTTATTCCGGACATTCAAGTTGACAGAACGTTTCAATCTGCAATTCCGGGCGGATGCGGCTAATTTCTTTAATTCGCCACACTTTGCCAAGCCGCATGCAGGCTGCAAGGTGACCGTCAGCGCCACAGATTTGACCTGCACAAACGGCGGGGACTTCCTGTCTATCACCAGTGCCAAGAACGACGAGCGGCAATTCCGGTTTGGCTTGCGGCTTGCGTTCTGATGTTGTAGAAACCCTTGCCGGGGGCACGTTTCGCCGTGCCCCGGCTTTCCATCTCGCTTCGCCAGCCCGCAGCATGATTGGGTTTTTCTTCCGTTCCAGAGCGCGTTAAAATCCACGGTCAAGCAGAAGCGGAGGACTTGTCGTGAAAAGATGGTCTGGGATAACTCGCCTTGGCCCTTTTCCTGGGGTTGGGCGCATTGGCTCAAGCTCCTCAGGGAAGCGGCTGGGTTCTTCTGTTTAATGGGAAAGATCGTAACAGTTCAGGGGTCAGATACGCCGTCGGAGCAGAGAGGGTGCAGCAATCTGGCGGCGATGGCGGCGTACCGCTTCCGTGAGGTAACCCAACACGTGACGCTGCTGCCGCTTGCAGGTTTGGGTGACCGTGAGTAAG
>QHYI01000145.1 GCA_003223245.1 Acidobacteriota bacterium | reverse complement strand
CTTTCGGCTTTGCCGTAGACGCTTTGTACCAACTGCCTTCCGCGGCGGAGGTGGCCAAAACTCCCGCGATCGTTTCCTTGATCTCCATGATCTTCATCGATTTCAAGCGTCCTTTCCGAACCTCCTGGGTCCGCCTGCAGCAGGCAGGTTTTGGCGCTTGGATTTTCTCGTTCTTTGGCTTGCTGGCCACGCGTGACCATCGGCTCGAGCGCGCTCTGCACCTCGCCAAAACGGAGGCCAAGCTCTCCAAGAGCATCGCCTTCCTCAGCCGCACGCAGCGCATCTTTCAGCTCTGGCACGTGATCCACCGGCCGTTTAGTTATGCCTTCGCCATCCTGGCCATTATTCATATCGGCCTGGCCCTCTTTATGGGCTATAGAATCTAAGGAAAGAGTTGGGACGGTCTCCCCTCGCCTTCCTGAAAAAAATCGGCGTGGGCTTTGGTGCCCAAGACCCACCGCCGCCAGCTGCACAGAAGTCAAGGGGCCCACCCGGCGCTTTGTACGCTCCTGAATAAAGGAAAGTCGCAAGGCCATGCAATAAACCAGTCGGTTTCACCTACGAGCGTTTCTTCTTGACAATCATGCTGCAGGCATACATCTTGGTGAGCTTTGCCCCCTCTTACCTCTCGGGCAGTCGGAGGGACGGAGCGAACGAAGCCCAAATGAAAAAGGTCAGGCTCTGTTTCCACGATCGCTGCTTTGATGGCACCGCTTCCGCCGCTCTCTTCTACCGCTTTTACCGGGAAAAATTTGACAAGAGCGCCGAGTTTGCCTTCACCGGCATGACGCACCGGGCGTCGCAGCCCTGGGAAGACGGCATCTTCGACGGCGATGAAAACGTCATCGTGGACTTCAAATATTCCAATTCGTCGAAGGTGACCTGGTGGTTCGATCATCATCAGAGCGCGTTTCTGACTCCCACCGACGCCGAACAATTTCGCCAGCAAACGCGCGAGCACATGTTCTACGAACCGGATTACAAGTCCTGCACCAAGTTGATTGCCACAGTGACCAAAGAAAAGTTTGGGTTCGATACCGCTCCGCTCGCGGATTTAATTCGTTGGGGCGACATCATTGACGGGGCGCAGTACCCAACGCCCCAAGCCGCAGTGGAACTGGCCGAGCCCGCGACGCAACTCGCTTTGGTGATCGAAGCGGCACCCGAGAATGGCCTGCCGGCGCAGATTATCCCCGACTTAGCGTACCGCCCGCTCAGCGAAATGGTGAAGCTGCCGCTGGTGGCCAAGCATCTCGGACCGCTGCTGGAGCGCCACCGACAGTCGATCGAGATTCTTCGCCAGCGCATCGACGCGCGCGACGGCGTGATTTTCTTTGACGTGAGTGATTTGGACTTGGAAGGCTACAACAAATTCATTCCTTATTTGTTACATCCCGAGTGCGTCTATTCGGTGAGTGTCAGCGCCTCCCCGGTGCGTGCGAAGGTCTCGCTCGGTACCAATCCGTGGAACCAAGCGACCGCCGATCAAAACCTCGCTTCACTCGCGGAAAAGCACGGGGGCGGGGGACATCCGCGCGTTTCAGCGATCTCTTTCGACGCCGGAAATCTGGCTCATGCGCGCGAAGTCGCACGAGAGCTGGCAGCTACCTTGCGGCGGAAATAGTTCTTTTTTAAGCGATTTTAAATATTCCGGTAGTGTGCTAATTCGGAAATAGGACACTACCGACATTCCTCAGCGCATCGACAAAATCAAGGCTCGCATGTAAACTTCTGATATCCCACGCTGGGCCGGTAGCTCAATTGGCAGAGCAGCTGACTCTTAATCAGCGGGTTGCAGGTTCGATTCCTGCCCGGCTCACCATTTTGATCCAACTGCGCTAAATTCAATCAGTCAATTTTTGCCGTCCTGCGCATTTCACCAAACTTGATAACAACCTCCTACCACTTGCCCCACGGCCCTCCACTTTCTTGCATTCATTGCATCGGGTCTTTCGATTGACGCTCGCATTCCCCCCGCGTTACCCTAGGCTCGTTGATGGCTGCGCTTGTCCCCATAAGACTACGACTGAGTGCTCCCAATCCAAATGTGAGGAGATTCTGATGGCCACTTCCGCCACAAAGCTTACGCACGAACGCACGTCTGATTCCAACCCGAGGAGATTCATGTCCAACGAACTGCGAAATTTTCTCACCCTTTCTTATGATGAGCTGGAGCAGTTGAATCTGAGCGCCAAGGAGCAGCGCAAGAATCGCGTGCCGGCGCACAAAGTTCAGGAGGAGCGCCTTAAATACTTGACCGACGAAAAACGCATCAAGGCCGTCACCGTCCTTTTCAGCGACCTCGAAGGCCGCCTCCACATGCTCGACTACGACAAAAAGTTCCTCATCAAGAGTTGGGACAACCTCACTTTTGACGGCTCCTCCATCCGTGGTTTCACCGCGCAGCGGGAAAGCGATTTGCGACTGGCCATGGATTGGCCTTCTTTTTATTGGGCTCCTTCCGACGTGTTTGGCTCCGGCAAAGTTCTCGTCTTCGGCCATGTCATTGACAAGGACGGCACGCCCTACACGGCCGACATTCGCGGCGTGTTGAAGGGCTACGCCGATGGCCTTTTCGAAAAGAAAGGCTACACGCTTAATGCCGCCAACGAAATTGAAGGCTTCTTGTTCGCCGGGCCTGACGCCGAACGCCGCTACCACGAAACCGGAAAATTCGATTACGTGAATACTGGCGGCTACTACCACTCGCTTCCCGGCGATCCCCTCCGCACCTTCATTGACACCACTGCCGAAGTGCAGCGTGCCATGGCCTTCCAAAACGAAAAAGATCACCCGGAAGTTGCGCCATCGCAGTTTGAAATCAACTACAACTATGGCGAAGTCGTGCAAGCCGCCGACCAGATTCAGCTTTACAAATTAGTTTGCCGTCAGGTCGCCACGAACATGGGCTTCACCGCCAGCTTCCTGCCCAAGCCCATTGTTGGCGTGAACGGCAGCGGCATGCACACCAACGTTTCCGTCAGCAAGGACGGCAAAAACCTTTTCTGGGATCCCAGTGGCGAGGAGAAACTCAGCAAATTCGGCTGGGACTTTGTCGACCGCATCCTCACCCACGGCAACGATATCTGCCTGCTCATCAATTCCAGCGTGAACGCCTACCGCCGCCTCGACCCGCACTTCGAAGCCCCGAATCAGCTCAACGCTTCGCCCACGAACCGCGGCGCCATGGTGCGCATCCCCATCGGCAATGAACGCAGCATGCGCACCGAAGTGCGTGCCGTTGCGCCGGACTCCAACCCGTACATGGTGATGTACGCCATCTTCAAAACCGGCCTTGACGGCGATATCGCCAAAATCAAGGACTTGCGGTCCGCCAAACGCTATCTCCCGGACAACATCTACACGGCCATCGAAAACTTTGAGAAGTCCGAGTGGACCACCACACTCCTGGGCGCCGACGTCAAGGCCCGTTATGCGGAAGTGAAGCGCACGGCCGCGGATCGCTGTCCGCGGGCCCTCGGCACGATTGTGAAAGCGCAAGAGGTGCAGTTCCACCACGAAGTCTACAACCAGTTCCTCTGGAATCTGTTCTAGCGACGGCTAGCTATTTGACGGCGAAATCTCCGATTGATACCTGAGATGGATTCGGAACGAAGTATAGGATGGAGGGGAAGCCGCGCTGGTGCGACTTAGATCGAGCAGGACGCGAGCTGGCGGTCGAGCTGCATTGCCAGGTGCTGGTCCAAAACAAATCCTTTCGGGAACTAAAGCGGATAAGGGAACGTACATAAGAGAGAAAACGTGGGTTCCCTGAAACCGCTTATTTTTGTCTCCCGGCTGGAAGGAGGAGGGGCATGAAGAGCACTAGAAATTTAGCGCTGGGATGGATAACGGGAGCGCTTTGCCTGTCGATGATTTCCCTGGCGACGGGCGCCCCGGCGTCGGCGCAGGGTGAGAAACGGAGCGTGTTCTCCCCAGACGATTTTCATTGGCAGGGAAACTTGAAGGCAGGGCAGACGCTGGAAATCATCAATCGAAATGGGGAGATTGAGGCGAGCGCTGCCTCGGGGAACGAAGCGCGGGCCGAAAGCATGAGGAAAGGCAACGATGGGGACAGCAATTTGTTCATCGAAGTCGTTGAGTATTCGGATGGCGTGACAATTTGTGCGGCGCAGGCCAGGGACAAGACGCCCGGACGCTGCCATCGCGGCGGAGTCTCATCCGAGTCCATGAGCTGGTGGCACGGGAGCCGCGCAAAGGTGAATTTTGACGTGCAAGTGCCGCGAGGCGTGCGCCTCCGCGCGATGACGACAAATGGAGGCGTGTTTTGCCGCGACCTGAACAGCGTGGTGGAGGCAGCGACCACGAACGGGAACGTGGAGGTTGCGACCAGTGAATGGGCTTCTGCGACAACTACAAACGGTGGGATCCGCGTATCGATGGGCGACGCGAAGTGGAACGGCGAGTTGCGGGTGACGAGCACAAACGGGAGCGTGGATGTAGTCCTGCCGGCTTCGGCGGAATTCAAGCTGGATGCAACCACGACGAATGGCGGGATTAACACGGATTTTCCGATTACCGTGCAAGGCAGTTTCAACTCGAAAGAGCTTTCCGGTACCGTGGGCAGCGGCGGCCGAGAATTGAAAGTCTCGACGACCAACGGCGGAATTAAGCTGATGAAGAGCTGAGCTCAATACCGCTCGTTATTAATAGGGTAAGGTACCCGCCAAACGCCGCTCCACGGCTTCCCGCACAAGCGATTGCGGGTCGCGCCCCTGTTGCGCTGCGATGCTGTCGAGCCTCGCTTCGGGTTCCGGTGTAAGTTCTATTTCCATGGGGTCAGTGTGGCTTCTGGGTCTACGTTGGTCAAAACTCCCGCTTGGCGAAGGTGCGGGTGGCAGTGATGCCTTTGGATTCGGTGACGGTGAGGGTGGCGCCGCCGGGGACGGAGGAGAGGCGATCGATTTGGCCGCTGGGCCAGTGGATTTCGATGGAGTCTGCTTTGTCGCGCGGGCCGAGGCCGAAAGTGAGCACGAGTTCGCTGGCGGAAAGATAGCTTGATCCGCTGTGGAGCATTTTGGTTTGCGTATCGCCGCCAGCGGTGAGCTTCACGACGGCACCGATGCCGTCGCGGTTAGTTTTCGTGCCAATAAGTTTGAGGCGGAGGCTGTGGTTCGCTGCGGCGGCGCCTGACGCTTCGTTGCGGAATAAATACACCGGACCGCTGTTGGTGGAGAGGAGCAGATCCAGTCGGCCGTCATTGTTGATGTCCGCATAGGCCGCGCCCCGACCGACACGAGGAGAGGCGAACGCCGCGCCCATCGACTTGGTGACTTCCTCGAACTTCCCTTTGCCCACATTGCGGAAAAGATGTGGAGGCATGGCGTAGGTCACGTTGGGTTGAACCTTTTGGATGTCGTCATCAACGTGACCGTTGGCGATGAAAACGTCCGGCCAGCCGTCGAGATCGTAATCAAAAAAGAAGCAGCCGAAGCCAAGCGTGAGCAGCGAAGCGTGGCCGATTTCCGAGCGGGGCGCTTCGTCAACGAAGAGGCCTTTGCCTTCGTTGTGATACAGGGAAATCATCTGGTTCGAGAAATTCGTGATGAGCACGCTGGCGAAGCCGGAATGATCATAGTCGGCGGCGTCCACGCCCATACCGGCGCGCGCGACGCCGTCTTCGCTGAAGGCCACGCCCGCGACGACGGCTTTTTCGGTGAAAGTTCCATTGCCATTGTTGCGATAGAGCTTGTTGGGCTGTGTGTCGTTGGAGAACAGGAGATCGGGCCAGCCGTCGTTATCATAATCGAGGACGGCCACGCCAAGGGTTTTTGAGGTTGCGTCGCCGAGGCCGGATTTTTGCGTGACGTCTTCAAACGTGCCGTTGCCGCGATTGTGCCAAAGGCGTACCGATATGCCTTTGTAGGATTCCGGCGTGCAATAAGATTTGCTCTTGCCATCGAGCGTGCAATAAAGGTCGGTCTCCGGCGTCCACTGAACGTAATTGCCGACGACGAGATCGAGGTGGCCGTCTTTGTCGTAATCGACCCAGGCAGCACTGGTGCTGAATTCTTTCGGGCCTTGCAAGCCGGCTTTTTGCGTCAGGTCGGTAAAGGTGCCGTTGCCATCGTTGTGAAAGAGATGGTTTTGGCCGTAGGCGGTGACGAAGAGATCGTCGTAGCCGTCGTTGTCGTAATCGCCGACGGCTACGCCCATGCCATAAAGCGCGATGTCGAGGCCAGCTTTGCGGGTCACGTCGGTGAACGTACCATCCTGATTGTTGTGATAGAGCTTGGGCGTGGAATGCTTGCGAACGTGGCCGGGCCAGTCCATGCCGTTGACCAGGAAAATGTCAGGCCAACCGTCGTTGTCATAGTCGATGAAGGCGACGCCGGGGCCCATGGTTTCCGGGAGATATTTTTTGCCAAACGCGCCGTTGTTGTGGACGAAGTGGATTCCGGCTCGTTGAGTGACGTCGCGGAATTGGATGGAGGAGGCTTCGGGCGGAGCCGCGACGCCTGTTTTTACGGCCATGACAATGGCCAGGGCGACCAGCGGGATTATTGCGAGGACGGATTGGAAAAATCCGCAGGGCTGGCGCCCTGCGCTACATTTTTTCACCATTCCCCCATTTCAGTCGCGGCCGACGCCGAGAGCGTCGGCAACACGATTGATGTAGTTGAACCAGGACGCAATCAGCGTGATTTGCAAGATGCCTTTGTCGTCGAAGCCGGCGGCGCGCAGCTTGGCGTGATCCGCCGGAGAGCATTTTGTAGCGTCCTTGGTGAGTTTCACGACGTAGTCGAGCATGGTGCGATCCTGCCCGCTGATGGGCGCAGTGCGGTAATCCTTCTTCAGCGCTTCCACCATGCCCTCATTCAGGGTGACGCGACGCAAAAACTCTGCGTGGGAGACGATTCAATAGTGACAGCGGTTGGTCACCGAGACCATGGTCGCAATCATCTCGTGCTGGTGGCGCTTCAGCGGCAACTCGGGAGACATCAGCGCGCCGAACGTGCTGAAGGCGTGATAAAGCGCTTCGGGAATCAGCGTGTGGCTCGCCACGATGCCCGCGGTTTCACCATCATTTACGGGCTGAACAGGCGTGGCGTATTCGATGGGATAGAGCTTTCGCTGCGATTCGATGGCGTCCTTCACGCATCTGTCGTCATCCATGCGCACAGTCTGAATCCAAGTCATGTCGGTCCTCCGTTTTCAGTCGTAAGTTCTCAGTGATACAAGCCGCCGGGGTTTGCCGCTCGAGCGTTTTCCTGCACGGAATTTTTCGCGGCGGCTTTTATGATGGCCGCTTTTACCGCCGCAAGCTTCGCCGTCGTCGATTTCGCCTTCGCGACACTGGTCTTTGCCTTTTCGCGAGGAGCAGCAGTCAAGGCGGCGCTGTAGTGTTCGTGGATTGCCTGGCGCTCGTTGTTGTCTTCGGGATGCAACTCGCGGTAAGGGCCGGTGATGGCTTGCGCGGCTTCATCGGCCTTGAAGCGCAGGTAGCGCTCCTTGTGCGCTTCGGCTTTTTTGTCGTCGCCAAGACCGTTGTAGCAGAGCATCAAATTGTAATGCGCCTGCAAATCTTCGGGATCGATGGCCAGCGTTTTTTCGAATTCGGTGACCGCATCGGCGTAGCGCTTTTCGAGGAAGAGCACGCGGCCAAGCTCGTTGTGGACGACGCGGTCGCGCGGATATTGCTCGAGGACGGTTTTGAAATGCGCGATGGCGCCTTCATAATCGCCGTCTTCGCGAAGAGCTTTGGCGTAAAAGAAATTGGTGCGCGCGAGCTTTGCGTTAATGGCCAGAGATTTTTCGAGCACTTTGCGCGCGCCGGCGGTGTCGCCTTCCTGCAAAAGCACACGTCCGATGTTGGTCCAGCCGTCGGGATTTTGCGGGTCGGCTTCGGTGATTTTTTCGAATGCCGCGGCAGCGCCTTTCAAATCGCCTTGTAGGAAAAGACCGATGCCGTAATCGTTCCAGCGCGTCCATTCTTCTTTGAGAATGACGGTTTTGGGCGAGGGCGCCGGAGCATTGCGCGGAAGAACGCGCAAGGTTTTGGTGTCCTCGGAAAGCACGGTGATTGGAAGATCCGGGATTGCTTTGATGTTGCCGGAAACATTGGAAGTGTCGCCGGTGAACTCGAACCTGCGATCATCGTAATCCGGCGTGGTTAGCTTTTCGCTTGAGGAAGTCAGCTTGGTCGCGGCTGCTTCAATTCCTGCGAAGGAAAACTGCGTGTTGTACCAACTGAATTTGCGGTAGTTCAGCTTGGCGTCAAGGGTGATTTTGTCGCCACAGTTGTCGGGCACGTGCAAGTGATAATGCACGGTGTCCGCGGCGCCCGGCGGAATCAGATGCACGTAAACGACGGAGCGCGTGGCCCAGGCGTTGCGCTTGTTGATGACGTGGCCGTGAGCGTCGATTTGGAGGGAACGATAAAAATGCGCGCCGGGGTCCACGGGGCCTTTGCCATTGTCTTCGACTTCGCCACTCCAAAAAATCGTTTGGCCTTTTTCGTCGGTGGCCTGCAGCTCGAGCCAGACATCGAAAGCATCGACGGTGCCGCCGGGAAAGAAATGGCCGACTCCGCGCGTGCGAACGACGACATCGACGAGAACATCGTCACCGCGGCGAACGGCAGCGTCGCTGCGATCGATGGGCGCGGTGATGGCGCGAACTTCGCCCTCCGGACCTTTGAGCGGAGCGGCTTCGGATTCCTCGCCCACCGCGAAAGTCGTGGAAAGTTCCTGCTTGCCCAGTTCGTTGCGAACAGGCGCGCTGGTTACTTTGCCAGCGGGAGAAATCGCGAAGATGTCCACACTTAATTGATTCGCCTGAAGAAATTTGCGAGTGGCGTCGAGCTGCGTTTGATCTTTGTTGGCTGTAGGCACGGCGGTGTTTGCGCCGGGAAAGCGGTGCGAATGCACGTAACCGTGGATGTTGCCGTCGTCGTTCGAACGAACGAGCGGCATGTGGCAATCGGCGCAATTCAATGGAGATTTCGGATAGTAGAAAGAACGTGCGCCCTGGCCGGAGACGCCGCTGGCCTGCCAGTTGTCGTATTCGTTGAAGCCTCGAATCCAACGGTAGTGATTCACAGGAATGTCCAAGTGGACCTTGTGGCAGGAAGAACAAAATTCGGCGGTTTCCGAGCGCATGAAAGGCTTGAGGAACGTGCGGCGGTGCGGCTCGGGGTTCAAGCGCACGATAAAGTCATGCAGGGTGCGAACGATGGGATTGTCGCTGGCCGCCAATTCATGCAACTTCGGATATTCGAGAAAGAAGTCGCCCTGGCCCATGGTGCTTTTCACTTCCACGATGCTGTGACACATCAAGCAGCCCAAGCCCGCGTGCGCTTCGGGCCGATTGACGATTTTCTTGATGGGCGTGTCGAAAAGGCCGCTGTAGAGCAGCGCGGGATCGTGGCATCCAGCGCACCACTTCGAAGGCTTTACGCCAACAACATCCTGCATGTACTCGATGCTTTTGCGATACCACTGATTATTAAAAGATGAAAAATGGTGCATCGAGCTGTTCCACTGCGCGTAAATGTCGGCGTGGCAACGCTTGCAGGCGTCCGATTTCATGAAGTATTGCGACGGGATGTTGACGTCGTGAATGGTCTGTGCCGAACTGGGGAAGAATTTGCCTGGGGCCCCATCGCCTTCGCGGTCCATGGAAGCTGGCGCCATTTGCGGATTGATGATGCGATTGGCGCGCGCGTCCTGCCAGCCGACTTGGCGCGTCCACCAGAGACCCGCAGAGATGGCGCAGGTCAGGATTGCGAGCCCCACGAATCGCAGTGCGCGCATGAGATTGCTTTGCCCGAGCCAGCCTTTGGAATTCAGCCAGGAGGCTGCGAGCAGCAACACGCCGAGGACGCACAGAACAATGTGGGCGTAGAGCCAATTCCAGAGACGAAGAGGCGTGCCGATTTTGATCAGCACGATGCCGAGAACGGCTCCCGCGGCTAGAAGGATCCAGCCTAGGCGGGCGAGGTTGGTCGCGTTGCCAAGCAAGGAAACAAAAAAAACGACAAGCAACACAAATGCGAGAACCCCCACGGCAACGTGAAGCAGATCAACAGCTGCGTAGGTGATGGTGGCAGAGGGGAATCCAAACAAATATGCGGCACTGAGAGCGAGGAAAATAAGAAAGCGAGATAGCCAGCGCTGGGACAACTCAACGGGCATCGGAGGCCTCTTCCGAATGGCTGGGCGCCAGAAAAAAAGCGACCGGATGTCTGAGAGCCATCCGGCCGCGATTCAGTTTGGGGTGCCCCGAAGCAAGCCAGGGTCTGGCTGAGCTGGAGGCGATGGTGCTAGTGAGCATACTTATAAGTTTGTGGCGCGAAATGAGCAATACTGCGAAACCACTAGAAACGGGGACATCATCCAAAACAATAAAACTAGCGGCAATAATAGAAAAACACTAGGGAATTTAGAGCGGCTCTATCCCCTTTCCTTCCAGGCACTTATAAGCCCTCCGCGACTGAGGGTTCTTGTATTCCTCTGTGCGACCACTGGGCCAATTGATGACGATGCGGTCGACTTTGTCGCGCTTCGCGAGCCCGAAGGTCAAGGGGAGCTCGGATTGGGAGAGATAACTCGAGCCGCCACGCACCCTGCGAGACTGGCGCAGGTCTCCCGCGAAGATTTCGACCGTGGCACCGATGGCGTCACGATTGGACTTTGTGCCCTGCAATGCGAAGCGGATGCTGTGATTGCCTGCCAACTGGTCGTTGCGAAAGAGAACCGCGGGGCCGTTGTTGGTGGTGAGCAGAAGGTCCAAATCGCCGTCGCGATCGAAGTCTGCGTAAGCCAGCCCGCGGCCTACGCGAGGCTTGTCAAAGTCGCCGCCGACTTCTGACGCCACGTCGCGGAATTTTCCGTGCCCTTGGTTCAGGAAAAGTTGCGGCGGCTGGGCGTAACCAACATTGCCGCGAATATTTCGGACGGTTTCGTCGATGTGTCCATTGGCGACAGCGAGATCGAGCGCCCCGTCCAGGTCCACGTCGAGGAAAATGCAGCCAAAGCCGAGCGTGTTGCGCGAGGGCGCGCCGACTCCAGAAGGGATGGAAACGTCGTCAAAAACGCCCGGAGCGCTTGCGCGGTAAAGGCCGATCATCTCGTTATCGAAATTCGTGATGGCGATGCCAGCCCTGCCGGAATTGTCGAAGTCTCCCACGTCGATGCCCATACCGGCGCGGGCCTTTCCTTCCGTGCTGAAAGCGAGGCCAGCTTCAATGGCCGCGTCCTTGAATTTTCCGTTGCGAAGGTTGCGATACAGCTTGTTCGGTTGTGTGTCATTCGCGACCAGCACGTCGGGCCAGCCGTCCTGATCGTAATCGAGCATGGCCACGCCCAGGGACTTCGAGCTACTGTCAAACACCCCGCTGGTGGCGGTGACCTCTTCGAAAGTGCCGTTGCCGCGATTATGAAATAGCCAGCAGGTGTCACCGCGATAGGCTTCCGGCGTGCAGTAGGATTTGTGCCTTCCGTCGAGACTGCAAAACACGTCGTGTTCGGGAGACCAGCGAACGTAGTTGCAAACGAAGAGATCAAGAAAGCCATCGCGATCGTAGTCGAACCACAATGCGGAAGTGCTCAAGCCCTGGCGGCCGAAAAGGTCGCTGGAGCGCGTGGCGTCTACGAAGGTACCTTTGCCGGTGTTGCGGAAGAGACGGCTCTGGCCGACGCAAGTGATGAAAATGTCCGGGAAGCCATCGTTGTTGTAATCCCCAACGGCTACGCCCATTCCGTACATTTCGATGTCGAGCCCCGCGCTCTTGGTGACGTCGGTAAAGGTGCCGTCGCGGTTGTTGCGGTAGAGGCGCAGCGTCGAGCGCTGGCGCTTATGGCCGGGCCAGTCCATGCCGTTAACGAGCAGAATGTCCTGCCAGCCATCGGCATCGTAATCCAGAAAAGCGCAGCCGGAACCAAGTGTTTCCGGAAGAAGTTTGCCGCCATACGCGCCAGAGTTATGTTGGAACTGGATTCCCGCTGCGGTCGTAATGTCGGTGAAGCGAAATCCCAGGTTGGAAACGGGACTTGCCCAGGCAGAACGTGGAAAGGTTGCCGTGGCCAAGCCTGCAGTCAATGACGAAAAAAGGGCCGAGAAAAGAAAATCCCTGCGGTTCAAGGAAGGTTCACCAGACCCTTGCGAATGGCGTAGACGACCAGCTCTGCGGTTTTATGAATGCCAAGCGTGTCCATGATGTTGGCGCGATGCACGGCGACAGTATTCACGCTGAGGTTCAAGTCTGACGCAATCTCTTTGTTCGATTTTCCCGCGACGATGTGCTGGAGAATTTCTAGTTCGCGCGGCGTTAGTCCACCGCCGCGTTCGCCCTTGAGCGCGTCTTTGCGCGACACTTGTGGATCGAGAACCGTCATGCCAGCAGCGATGCTCTTCACGGCACTCACCAGGTCGAGGTCCATGGCATTCTTGAGAACATAGCCGCGCGCGCCTGCTTGCAGCGCCTGGCTCACCAGCGTTTCTTCGGAGTGCATGCTCAGCATCAGGATGCCCGCTTCCGGATACACTTCCAAAATTTTTCGCGTCGCTTCAATGCCGCTCAATTCCGGCATGGCGCAATCCATCACGATAACCCGTGGGCGTAGTTCCGTGGCCAGACGCACAGCCTCTTCACCGTCGCTCGCTTCCGCAACGACAGAGATTCCCGGGTCGTCTTCCAGCATGCGACGGAATCCGCGCCGCACCAGCGCGTGATCGTCGACCAAGAGAACCGTTATTCTACGCGGCATGACTTTCTACTTTCTCGCGGGGAATTTGCAGACGCACTTGCGTGCCACCTTGCGGACGCGGCGTGATGGCTAGCGTCCCACCAATGATTTCAGCACGTTCACGCATGGCCACCAACCCGATTCCTCGTTGCATCCTCTCCGCCACAAATCCTGAACCGTGATCCTCCACTTCAAGTTCCAGCGAATCTCCCGAATATTTCAGGCGCACCCAGGCGGCGCGCGTGCCGGAGTGGCGGCTAACATTATTGAGCGCTTCTTGAAGCACGCGATAGATGTGCACACCCGCGCCCGGTTCGACGGGAAAGGGCTTGCCGCTTTTCTCGTAATGCAATTCGATGCCCGCCTGCCTGCCTACCGTGGGAATATACCAGTCCAGCGTGCTTTCGAGGCCTGCTTCCTCCAGTAAGACCGGATGCAGCGCCTGCGAGAGCGTCCGGATGTTATTCAGAGTCGTTTGCGCGATTTCCTGCACTTCTTTCAGGTCGCCGTGCAGCGGCGTTCCCTCTCCAGCTTGTTTGCCGGCGCGGCGCAGCATGGAGCCAATGGCGGTGAGCACCTGCCCAAATTCATCATGCAGCTCGCGGGAGATGTGCCGCAGCGTCGATTCCTGCGTGGAAATCAGCTTCTGCGCTAAATCGCTGCGCTGTTCGGAAAGATCGGCGAGGCGCGCGAAAAGTTGGCGATTGCTACGAATGAGGTACAAGCTGGTCAACACAATGGCGATGAGCGTAGCGGCGAGAAAGAAGTAAAGCTGGCGCTGCACGCCATCGTAGATTTGTGCGATGCTGGCGGCAGCTTGCTCTTCGCCTTCGTTGTTTTGCACGAGCAGGCGGGAGACTGCCGTACTGAGCGCTTGCTCGCGTGCCTGGAGCGTTAAGCGGATTTGTTCGCGTGCTTCTGCTTCTTTGCCGCTGGACGCGAGCGCGAACATGCGGTCAACGGCGTCCCAAAATTGCGCAACCGATTGCGTGAGGTATTTCCGCTGGTCCGGCGTGCGGCTGGCGACGGCCAACCCCTCTTCCAGTTTGAGCGCAGTGTCCAAGTCCTGGCGCATGCGCTCGAATTGCGCGGTCCAAGCGGTTAGCGGATAGCGTTCGGCCGTGTCCAGCATGTCGCGCATGGCCAGGGCCACGGAATTAAGATCATTCTGAATGCGAAGAAGTTGAAGCGAATCTTTGCGATTGCGGTCGACCATTTCGCTTTGGAGCTTGCGCAGGCCAGCGAGTTGCACGGTGATGTAGAAAGAGTATGCCAGCACGGCGGCCAGCGTGATCACCAGGCCGAAAAGAAGCCGATTTGTGGGTGAGCGATGCGAAAAGGCGACCTTTTGCACGAGCCTAAGGATACCTCAAGCAGTAGGCAGTTCTCGAAGCAACGAACAAAAGCATAGGCCGAGAAGACTCAGCCACGAGTTCCTGGGCGAAGTATACCGATGAGCGTTAGCATCACGGCGCAGCCAGCGAGGGGCACCAGCAACCCGATCCGCAGGCTCCCCGCATAGCGCGAAACCACACCAACCAGCGGCGGCATGAGCGCGCTGCCGAGAGCAGCAAGAGCGAACATGACGCCGCCCACTTTGCGTGCTCGCGTCCCATACCATTTGGAGAGCCAAGCAATCAAAATGGGGAAAATACTGGCGAGGCCAAGTCCCGCAAGGAAAGCGCCGCCAAACAATGTAAGAGGAGAATGACCCGTGAGAAAAACGGACTCGCCCGTGGCTGCCAGCACGAGTCCTCCGACGGCAACCGGCACTTCCTTCAAATGGAGAAGAATCGCAGCCGCTGCGCCGCGTCCGCCAAGGAGCCCCGCGAAGAAAAACATTGGGCAGAGCGCCCAGGTGTTGCTGCTCCAGGTAGTCGCTCTTTGCGCATGCGTGGGAGCCCAATAGGAAGTTCCGACTTCCGTGCCGACATAGACAAAAAAGAGAATCCCAAGCAAGAGCGCGACACCGGTTCCGACAATTTTATTGTTGGCTGCATCGGAGGCAGAATTTTCTTCGCTCGGCGGCTTGCCGAAGGGCATTCGCAGCAACGCAAGAGCAAGCACAACACCAAGAACGCCAACGACATTCAGAAGAAGGCTGACGTGGGACGTGCGCATCGCCCACATGGCGAGAGGCGAAGAAGAAATCGCCCCAACACCCCAGGCCAGATTCATAATGCTGAGGGCCGAAGCGCGGCGCGCTCCGTAGGATTCGCCAACCCATAAATTCGTTCCCGGCGTGGCAAAGCCATAACCCAACCCGTAGAGGCCACTAGCCGCAAGAGCGAGCGCGAACGTCGGCGCATTCAACAGTGCAAAACCTGCGCCCAGCAGCGCGATGCCCAGCGTGATTGCGGGTTTGAATCCTTTTGCAGAGAGCAGCGCGCTCGAGGTGAGAACACCAATGAACGAAGCGGAGAATTGCACAAGCGAGAAAAGCCCGGCACGGCTGTCGTTCAGGGCCCACTTGGACATGAACATGGGAAGGATGGGACCGATGAGCGAGATCACGATGCCATTGATGACGAAGCCTGCGCAAAGGAGATAGAAAATTACGCTCTGCGTAGAAGGCGAGGCGATGGCCCAAGTTTGCGTTTTCGAAGACATCATGGCATTTTGCCGGAGCTAAATCATTCGCGCAACGGAACCATCGTGCCGGATGGGATGCGGAGCAAGTCACATGATTGAAGTTGGCTTGGTTGGATACGGTCTGTCAGGGCGCGCGTTTCATGCACCGGTGATTCGAGCCGTGCCGGGAATCCATCTGGCCGCAATTGTGCAGCGTACGGGGAACGAAGCGGCGGAGAAATATCCGGACGTCCGCATCGTGCGCAGCTTGGAAGAGTTGCTGGCGATTCGGGAGATTCGTCTGGTGGTAATCGCTACGCCCAACGACACACATGTTTTACTCGCCGCGCACTGCCTTGCGTCTGGCCGAGACGTGGTCGTGGATAAACCATTCACAACCACCTTGGAAGAAGCGCGAGCCTTGGTCCAATTTGCGAAGGCAGAAAGTCGCCTGATCACCGTTTACCAGAACCGGCGCTATGACGGCGATTTTCAGGCTATTCGAAAGCTGGTCGCAGAAGGAACGCTGGGGCGCCTTGTGCGGTTTGAAACGAATTATGACCGATACAGGCCGCAACTGAAGCCCGGAGCTTGGCGCGAGACGACGCGCGCAGGGAACGGGATTCTTTTCGACATTGCGCCGCATCTGATCGATCACGCACTCGTCTTGTTTGGGCTGCCAGAAGCGGTGACTGCTGACGTGCGCATCGAGCGCGAGCAGGCGGTGGCCGACGATGCCTTCGACATCATGTTCCACTATCCGCGCGGCATGCGCGCGGTGCTGCGCTCAAGCATTCTGGCCGCCGCGGCGCGGCCACGGTTCGTTTTGCACGGCACGCAGGGAAGCTTTGTGAAGCAGACGTTCGACCCGCAAGAGAACAACTTGCGGCACGGAAACATTCCGGCGAGTGGCCCGTGGGGAGCGGAGCCAGAAGAAAATTGGGGTCTGCTCACGATTCCGGACGGAGAAAGGTTTTTGCAGCGGCACATTGCTTCGGCCTCCTGCGATTACCGCGACTACTACGCAAATTTGCGCGACGCGTTGCTGGGAAAAGCTGAGGCTGCGGTGAGCCCGGAGTGGTCATTGAACGTGATGCGCTTGCTGGAAATGGCGCGCGATAGCAGCGCGAAGCGTTGCACGATTCCTTGGAGCCCATCGACTGGAATTAAGTGAGATTGTTAGTACACGGTCAGAGTGACGTCGAATTTTGCGCGGCAATTGTCTGAGGGATCATCGGAGATGCTCTTCGAGACCGTGCCGCTCTTGATGGTGAATTCGAGCGGCTTCTTGGGCATATTGGGCAGACCGGTCACGCTGGCCTTGCCGTCGCTGTTGGTGCCGACTTCGAGCTCCGTCTTGCGCTTGCTGAGGAATCCGTACTTGATGAGGACGTGAATCTTGGCGTTATAGATGGGCTTGTCCGAGCCGTCTTTCACGGTGAAATCGGCACGGCAGGACCCGAGACCACCGTCCACCACGGGAATTTGCGGGGATTGCGCGGAAAGTAAGCCGCCGCAGAGAAAAAGAAAAAGCGTAAGACCGAAAAAACGAATAGACCGGACTTGGCCGAACCGCATTTTTGTTGTGCCTCCTCACAAAAAAACCATACGCCCGCCGACGCGCGGTTGCAATTCTGCGTTGAGGGAAACTTTCAACGTGTGGCGTTTTTAGCATTACGCCCGCGTTCGCGTATAATCGGCGTTGTCCCGAGAGGAAAGGAGCCAAGCGGCACTTATGACCATCGAATTGGCCCCCTCGATACTCTCTGCGAACTTCGCGCGGCTCGCCGACGACGCAAAAGCCGCGCTCGAAGGCGGCGGCACAGTCCTGCACCTGGACATTATGGACGGCCACTTCGTGCCGAACATTACCATTGGGCCGCCGGTTGTGGCGTCGCTCCGAAAAGCGCTTCCCGATGCGACTTTCGACTGCCACCTCATGATCGAGAATCCCGACAATTACATTCCGGCGTTTGCGGAAGCGGGCGCGAACTGGATTTCCGTGCACCAGGAGGCGTGTGTGCATCTGCATCGCACGCTGCAACTGATTGAATCGCACGGCTGCGAGCCGGCGGTGGTGATCAATCCCGCGACGCCCGTGCATACGCTCGACGAGGTGCTGGACATGGTACACCACGTCCTGGTGATGAGCGTGAACCCCGGCTTTGGGGCGCAGACGTTCATCCATGGGTCGCTAGGTAAGATCAAGACGCTTGCGGAAGTGCGCGAATCGCTGGGCCTATCTTTTCGCATTGAAGTGGACGGCGGCGTGGCCCTGGACACGGTGAGCGACATCGTCCACGCCGGCGCCGAATTGCTTGTTGCGGGAAACGCAGTTTTCGGCCGCGGCGATATTCGCGAGAACGCGAAGAAACTCCTGGGCGCGGCCCGCGCCGCCATGCTCACGCGTGCATGAAAAGGACCTCTTAAACTGCCCGCCGATTTCAGACACTTACAGTCTGATCCTTCCCATCATTTCTGAAGGAAACATTGCAACACAACGCAAACGGGTACGAATATCGCGCCCTACGGGAGGCGACTACCAGGCTCCTTGGGCCTTTTGCGCGAAGAGGGGAAGTTCGTCAGCGCTAGGTCCCCAACTGGCAGGGACAGCGACGTTGAGCAGGCGCAGGTACACGCTGAGCTGGCCGCGATGCTGATACCAGTGGCTGAACATGACGTCGCGAAGGAACTGGCCTCGCGGCTGAACAAGGACTTCTTGGCCGCGCGCGACCATGCGCCAGGCTTCTTTCATGCGGGCATCATCGAGCTTTGGCAGTAAGTCGCGAACCGTTGCAATACTATCGTCAAACGTCTTAAGGATTTCCTGGCGGCTTGCTGGCTGCGGGAAATTGGCAAATTCGGGCGCTTGCGCGGGATTATTCTGCACGAAGCGAATGACTCCGCCTGGAACGGAAGCCAAATGATAAGCAAGCTGCCCCGCAGACATGGATTTTTCGTGCGGTTTCCAGGTCAACTTGTCCTCCGGCAGGCGCTCGAGAAATCTGCGCGTGATAGGGGCTTGAGCTTCAAACTCCGCGAGCAACGATTGTGCGATGGTCATAGCCATTCTCCTTTTTGCATAGAAGTTGTTATGAAGCGAAAGCCTTATTGAATGGAAGCGGACTTAGAGCGGCCGGCTTCCGCACGCTTGCGGACGTTTTCGTGAATGTAGGCCCAGCCTTTGACCACCCCAGTTCGGTGCTCGTCCGTAATCAAGCCGAAACCCGCGTGGCGGAACTTGATTACGGTGACGCCGTTCTCCTCGCCGAGGCGGTATTGAACATTATTTGCGACGGGGTAGGACATAAAGAGAGGGCCGGTAATTTCGAGGAGCGTAGGCTTCTTGATGGCTTGCACGACGCCCCAGAAATGGCCGTTGCCGTCGGCAAGGTCACGGAACCAGCGTCCGCCGGGCCAAGGTTCGAGCTTCATCGGCATGGGCGTGCCATCCGGCATTTCACTATACGGACCGAGTTGCTCGAGAAGCGCCGCGAACGTCTTTTCGAGAGACGCCCGAACGCGGATTTCTTCGTTCACTGACAGTGACAGGCTCTCAACTCCCGGAACAGTTAACGCCATGGTTTTCTCCTTTGCGAGTCTGAATCTGAGTTTGCCTCCGCCTCCGAACTGTGATCAGCATGCGCCTCGGCGCGCTCCTTGATGCCGCTCAATTGATGACGCCAGAAGCGCTCAAAAGTGCTGCTCCACTCATAGAGCGGCCGGATGGCTTCCGCGTTCGTGCGATAGAGCATGCGGCGGCCGTCACGGCGCACGCTGACCAAGCCGACTTCCCGAAGCACGTGAAGGTGCTTGGACACCGAAGGCTGCTCCAGGTTCAGGCCATCGACGATGTCGCCAACCGGGCGCTCCTCGAACGCCAGGAAATGGAGGATCTCCCGGCGACGCGGCTCGGCGACGGCGTTAAAAGCATCCGAGGTTGTGGCTGCCCGAGGCACGGCAAGAAAATACATTCCCATATAGGAATATGTCAAGCGCAAAATGCACGGCCCGCACAGCAAATCTTGCCACCACGTAAACCTGTGCAGCACGACGGTCGGGCTCGCTAGGAAAACCACCGTTACTCTGAAACTGGACGCCAACCTGTTGAAAGAAGCAAGGATACTAGCTGCGGAAGAAGGGAGCTCGATCAGCCGCTCCCTGGGGCGGGAAGAATTGGTTGGGCGAGCACAAGGGCTATGATCGTGCACGCAAACGAGCCTGGTTGCGACTCCGGTGTCGGTTCGTCGAGTGAATCCCTTCAAATAAGGCCAGCTGCGAACAACGTCATAACCTCATAGTGTTGAATTTAGGCGACGGTGACTTCGGGGTTGAGATACACGTCTTGAATGGCGTTCAGGAGCTGCACGCCTTCTTTCATGGGACGCTGGAACGCTTTGCGGCCGGAAATGAGGCCGGTGCCACCGGCGCGTTTGTTGATGACCGCCGTGGCGACTGCTTCTTCGAAATCATTCGCACCGGAAGCGCCGCCGCTATTGATCAAGCCCGCGCGGCCCATGTAGCAATTCGCCACTTGGTAGCGGCAGAGATCGATCGGATGGTCGCTCGTCAAGTCGGAATAAATGCGCTTGTCGAATTTCCCGTAACTAGCCCCATTCGAATTTAGCGCCAAGTAGCCGCCATTATTCTCGGGAAGCTTCTGCTTGATGATGTCGGCCTCGATCGTCACGCCGAGGTGATTGGCTTGCCCGGTGAGGTCGGCGGAAACATGATAATCCTTGTCTTTCTTGAAGGCGCTATTGCGCAGATAGCACCACAAAACCGTAGCCATGCCCAGCTCATGCGCGTGGGCAAAAGCCTGAGAAATCTCAACGATTTGGCGAGTGCTTTGATCGGAGCCGAAATAAATGGTCGCGCCGACTGCCGCAGCGCCCAAGTCGTAGGCTTGCTGCACGGTGCCAAAAAGCACCTGGTCGAAGCGGTTGGGCAAAGTCAGGAGCTCGTTGTGATTGATCTTCACAATGAAGGGAATCTTGTGCGCGTATTTGCGCGCCACCGAGCCAAGCACGCCGAAGGTTGACGCGACGGCGTTGCAGCCGCCTTCGATGGCCAGTTTGACGATGTTCTCGCCATCAAAATAGTCGGGGTTCTTCGCGAAGCTGGCGCCGCCGGAATGCTCGATGCCCTGGTCCACGGGCAAGATGGACAGATAGCCCGTGCCGCTGAGCCGTCCGTTTCCAAACATTCTTTGAAGGTTGGTCAGGACGCGAATATTGCGGTCGGAAACCGCGTAAACACGATCAATAAAATCCGGCCCCGGAAGATTCAGCTTCTCTTTGGAAATTTTGGGCGATTTAAACCCCAGCAAAGAGTCGGTCTTTGCACCGAGATAGGTCTCAATTTTTCCCAGGCTTACGGTGGTGGCCATAACATGCTCCTTCTCTATTCTCAAATTCCTTTTGATAGCATGCTTCCGGCAGCGGTGTCTACCAGCCAGAGCAGTTTTCCATTTTGGGGCCGAAGCAATTGTGCGGGCAACTGCTCCGGCTCATACGGGCCTTCCAAAACGCCCTTGAGGGCCAGCGCCTTATCCGCTCCGGTCACCATGAACAGGATTTCCGCAGCAGCACATGCGGCAGGCGCAGTCAAGGTAATACGTTCCGCGTACAGCTTGCCGACCCAGTTTCTTACTACGATGCGCCCGTCGGCGTGAAGCGCTCGAGTACCGGGGAAAAGCGAGAGCGTGTGGCCCTCATTGCCCATCCCGGCAAGAAGCAGATCGAAGCGTGGAAGCTCCTCCGGCTTCAGTTTGAAATGCGAGGTGATCTCTTCCTCGTATTCGCGAGCGGCTTGCTCGGTGTCCTGATATTCCCCTTTGATCCGCGTAACCTGATTCGCTTTCACCGGAACCTTGGAAAGCATCGTTTCCGTAGCCATGCGGAAATTGCTGTCCGGATGGCTGGGACCGACATGGCGTTCGTCTCCGAAAAACACTTCTATTTTATCCCAGGGAACTTGCGACCGCAGCGCTGGATCACTGGCTAGCAAGCTGTAGAGCGCTTTCGGAGTAGACCCTCCTGCTAGCGCAACACGAAAGGTGCCCCTCTCCCGCACGGCGGTCGCTGCGGCTTGAATAAACTCTTGTGCGGCGCGTTTGGCGATTGCTCGGCCGTCCGCCAGGATTCGGATTTCTGGCTCCACTCGGGTTTCCTTCAGGTGGCGACTCCGGTTTTTTGTGCCTTGGCCGGGGGCGCAATTCGTCCGCGATTATCGAGCTCTTCTTCGCCAATGCGGTGCCAGGCGCGCCCGTCCTTTTCAAGCAATTCGTCGCCTTCGATAGGGCCCCAGGAGCCCGCGGCGTAATTGGGAAAGCCGCGAGCCGGCAGGGCATGCCAGACATCGAGGATGGGCTGAATCACGCTCCAGCCCGCCTCGACCATGTCTGCGCGCTGAAAGAGCGTGGCGTCGCCGGCCATGCAGTCGCGCAGCAGCCGCTCGTAACCGGTGTTGTGCTCCATCCCAAAATACGTGCAGTAATCGAAGTCCATGTTGACGAGACCAAGCTTCATGACTGAGCCGGGGACTTTTGCGCCGAAACTCAAAGAAATGCCCTCTTCCGGCTGAATGTGAATAACCAGGCGATTGGTCTGGAGGTTTCGCACGCTGGTATTGCGAAAAAGCACGAAAGGCGTGCGGCGAAATTGAATGACGATTTCCGTTACCCGCCGCGCCAGGCGCTTGCCGGTGCGCAGGTAAAACGGCACGCCCGCCCATCGCCAGTTGTCAATGAGCAGTTTCAGCGCGACATACGTTTCCGTGTTCGAATCCGGAGCGACCGCCGGTTCGCTCCGATAGGTGACAACGCGCTGGCCGTCGATATTCCCGCTACCATATTGCCCCCGCACCATGCACGTAAGCACTTCTTCGGGAGTCAGCGGCTGAATGGCATGAAGCACTTCTGCTTGTTTGTTGCGCACTTCGTCCGCATCGAAGGAAATGGGCGGTTCCATCGCGGTCATCGTCAGCAGTTGAAAGAGGTGGTTCGGCACCATGTCGCGCAGCGCACCTGCGGTTTCGTAGAATCCGCCGCGATGCTCGACGCCCACCGTTTCCGCTGCGGTGATTTGCACGTGGTCCACGTAATTGCGGTTCCAGAGCGGCTCGATAATATTGTTGGAAAAGCGGAAAACCATCACATTTTGCACCGTCTCTTTGCCCAAGTAGTGGTCGATGCGATAAATCTGCCTCTCCGTCAGAACCTGCTTCAGCTCCTGGTTGAGCTGCTTGGCGGAAGCAAGGTCATGCCCGAAGGGCTTTTCCACGATGACACGCACCCAGCGTCCGTTTTCCTCCTTCGACAAGCCGCACAGGCCCAGCATCTTGACGATCATCGAGAAGAAACGCGGCGCTACCGCAAGATAAAAAAGCCTGTTACCGAGAGCGTTGTATTTTTTGTCTGTTTCGGCAATTTGCTGTTCGAGACGCTGATACGCATCCGGATCCTGGAAGTCACCTTTGACGTAGTAAATGCGCTCGCACATGGAGTCGAGAAATTTCGTATCGATCGGCGAAGCGGCAAACTTGGGAGTCTCCTGCACGAGATTTTGTCGGAAACTTTCCGTCGTGAAGTCATCGACGGAAAAGCCGACGATCGCAAATTGCTCCGGAAGAAGTTTTTCTTGAGCTAGATTGCAAAGCGCAGGAATGAGCTTGCGCTTGGTCAAGTCGCCGGTCGCTCCGCAAATGGTCATGACACAAGGCGAGGCCGAAGAATTTGTGTCCGTGTGATCGTGGTTCATTTCATGGAATTCCTGTTTGCGTGGCAGCCCGACCGCTTGCGTAATTCTTACTGGCCGGCTTTCTTCTCGATGTGCCCGCCAAATTGAAACCGCATGGCCGACAGCACCTTGGCTGCAAAATCATCTTCACCGCGCGAGGCGAACCGCTGATAAAGCGAAGCGCTGAGCACGGGGGCGGGCGCGGTCGATTCTATCGCCGCGAGAAGCGTCCAACGGCCTTCACCGGAATCCGAAACGCGGCCGGAGAAGCGTTCCAGTGTCGGCTGCTCCAACAAGGAAATGGCCGTAAGGTCGAGCAGCCAGGAAGCAACTACGCTGCCTCGCCGCCAAACTTCTGCGATGTCCGCGAGATTGAAATCGTATTCATAATGCTCCGGATTGCGCAGCGGCGTGGTTTCCGCATCTGTTTCGTGATGGGCTTTGCCGGCGTTCGCGTGCTTCAAAATGTTCAAGCCTTCTGCATATGCCGCCATCAAGCCGTACTCAATCCCGTTGTGCACCATTTTCACGAAATGGCCCGCTCCCGGGGGGCCGCAGTGCAGATAGCCTTCTTCGGCGGTCCCACCAACTTTTTCGCGTCCCGGAGTGCGCGGCACGCTGCCGCGGCCCGGCGCGAGCGTCTTGAAAATGGGGTCGAGGCGTTTGAACACCGCCGCTTCCCCGCCGATCATCTGGCAGTAGCCGCGCTCGAGTCCCCACACGCCGCCGCTGGTGCCCACGTCGCAATAATGAATGCCTTTGGCCGAAAGTTCCTTCGCCCGGCGGATATCATCAATGTAATAAGAATTTCCGCCGTCAATCACCACGTCGCCCTTGTCGAGCTTGCCAACCAGATCGAACAGCGTGGCATCGACCACCGCCGCCGGCACCATTAGCCAAATCGCGCGCGGCTTTTGCAGTTTGCTAACGAAATCGTCGAGGGATGTGCCGCCCGTCGCCCCTTCCGCGGAAAGCTGTTTCACCGATTCGGAGCTGCGGTCATAGACCACGCACTTGTGCCCGCCTTTTTGCAAGCGGCGCACCATGTTGGCGCCCATTCTACCCAGCCCGATCATCCCCAGTTGCATCGTGCGCGCTCCTCGCCGCTCTGCTTGAACAAGATTTTTCCGGTGTGTCAGGCAACTGCCTTTTGCACGGCTTTGGATAATGTGGCAAGCGCCGACTTCACATTTTTCCTGAGATGGACCCGCAACGCGCGCCGGCCGCGCTCTGCAAGAACAGCGAAATCGCCGCGAGCCTGTGCTGCCTTGACGACGCCAAAGGTGTACTTCTGCCCGGGAACGGGCAAATCTTTCGCGTCATCGCAAGTGACCTGCAGAAACACGCCGCTGTTAGGTCCACCCTTATAGGCCTGACCCGTCGAGTGAAGAAAACGCGGACCAAAGCCAAGAACCGTGGCCACTTTCTTCTTATCGCGGACCGTGTGCCGCATGGCTTGCAGGGCCCTTTCATTGTCCGCGTTCATCGGGATATAGCCCAGCACCGCAAAATAGTCGCCCGCATTGATTCGGCAGAGATGTTTCTTCAAAACCGCCGCGACGTTCAAGCCCCCGTGAATGGCCGCAACATTTTTCTCATCGGCGAAAAACTGGATGCCGCTGGCCTCAAAAAAGGACACTTCGAGAGGCAGTTTGCCCTTGGCCTCATATTCGCTGGTCAGCTTGCGCGTCTCGACCTTGCTGGCCTCGACGTCAGGCTGATTAAAGGCGTTGATCCCGATGATCGAGCCAGCGACCGCCGTAGCGATTTCCCAGCGGAAGAATTCCTGTCCAAGCGTGTAAATATTGTCGACGCTGATGCTCACTACCGGATGCCCAGCTTTTTCGAGCGCCCTCACTGCGGCATCCTGCGCCTTGTTGGGTTTCGTGGCCACTCGCAAATAGGCAAACACGCGGTCCTTGCCATAAACGGAAGGCCGCGCGACGCGTTCGCGATCCACGGGAATAATGCCCTTGCCCACCTTTCCAGTAGATTCGGCTATCAATTGTTCCAACCACGCACCAAGATCATAAATTCCCGGCGACGCGATGATCGTGAGCTTGTCGCGTCCGTGCTTCGCGGCCACGCCAAGGATCGTTCCCAAAACCACGCCGGGGTTGTCGTGCACGGTGGACGTTGGGCCGCAGGCCGCGACCATTTCCTTCGCCGTGGTGAGAAATTTTTCCACGTCCAGACCCATGATCGCCGCAGGCACCATCCCAAAATTCGACAGAGCGGAGTAGCGCCCTCCGATGCTCGGCACTCCAAAGAAAATCTCGCGAAACTTGTCGGCTACCGCGACGTCCTGCATGTGCGAGCCTGGGTCTGTGATGGCCACGAAGCGGTTGCCCACCTCCTTCTCGCCCACTTTGGCTTTGATGCGCTCGAAAAAGTATTGCTTGTAAATGTTGGGCTCGAGCGTGCTGCCGGACTTGCTCGACACGATGCACAGCATGCTCTTCAAGTCCACCTTGTCTTCGATGGCCTTGATTTGCACGGGATCGGTGGAATCCAGCACGTGAAGTTCAGGAAAACCTTTAATCTTGCCGAACGTCATGCGCAGAACTTCGGGACAAAGGCTGGAGCCACCCATTCCCAACAGCAAGGCATGCTTGAAACGCGCTTTCCTTACGTCCTCGGCAATGCGCTTGAAGGCACCCGCGTGCTTGAGTTGCTGTTCCACGATGTGCAGCCAGCCCAACCAATTACTTTCGTCGCTGCGTGTCCAGAGCGACGCGTCCTTCTGCCAAAGACGCGTCACTTTGTTGTTTTTCCGCCAGTCCTCCAGCGAGGCGGCCACTGCATTGGCTAGATCTTCCGGAAGTGTGCAGGTCTGCTTGTTCACGCTCACGCGTGCGCTCCCGCGGTTTTCCCCACGGCGTCCAGCAGGGTTCTGAAAGCATCGGAAAAGAGCTTCACGCCGTCCGCAAGCAGCTTGTCGGTCACTTCTTTCATCGAGATTCCGGCCTTGGCCAGATCGGCCATGGTCTTCGCTGCGCCTTCCACATTTTCGGTGAGGCTCATGCGCAAACGCCCGTGATCGCGGAAAGCATCAAAAGTTGCAGGCGGAATGGTGTCCACAGTGTCCGGGCCGATGAGTTCTTCGACGTAAAGCACGTCGCGGTACTTGGCATTCTTCGTGCTCGTGCTGGCCCATAGCAGCCGCTGCGTTTGTGCGCCCTTGGCTGCCAGAGCCTTCCACCGCGCACCGCCAAAAAGCTCCTGATATTTCTTGTATGTGAGACGCGCGTTGGCGATCGCCACTTTGCCAAGCAAGCTTTCTAGCAAAGCCCTTTGTTTCGCGTCCACGCCAGCCTTGAGTTTTTCATCGATGGTGTTGTCCACAAGCGTGTCAATGCGGCTAACAAAGAAGCTCGCCACGCTGGCGACGTGGCTGATGTCCTGGCCTTTCTTCGCGCGCGCTTCGAGCGCAGCAAGGAACGCCTCCGCTACTTGTTCGTAAGCCGACTGCGCAAAGAGCAGCGTGATGTTGATATTGAGCCCCTCTTCCAGGCATTGGCGAATTGCAGGGAGCCCTTCCGGCGTCCCGGGAATCTTGATCATCACGTTCGGGCGATTCACGCCCTTCCACAGACGGTGCGCCTCGGCGATCGTGGCTTTCGTGTCGTAACCAAGAAAAGGCGAAACCTCAATGCTCACGTAGCCGTCGCGGCGCTTGGTCTGCTCATAGATCGGCCGGAAGATGTCGCAGGCGTCTTGAATGTCGCGAAAAGCAATTTTCTCGAAAATGCCATTGGCATCGAGCTTCTTCGCTTCCGGCGAGTTCAAAATGTCAGCGTAAAGATTGCTTCCGGTGATGGCCTTCTCAAAAATGGACGGGTTGGAGGTCATCCCGCGCAGGCCATCGTTATCGATATATTTCTTCAATTGCCCGCTCGTAAGCAGGTCGCGGCGCACATAATCCATCCAGGGAGACTGGCCGTACGCCAGCAGGCCCTTAAGCGGATTCGTGCCTTCTCCCTTGGCGATATTAGGCAAAGTAGTTGTCGTCGTCATAGATTGTTCTCCTTGGCCTCGAAAAACGCCTTAAAATCTATTTTACCCCTTAGCCAGGGGCCATATTCCAGGCCTCAGAATTCTTATACCTTTACTTTCATTCCCGCGCCAAATTTTGCTTCAAGCGCCTTGATTTTCCCAAGTCGGCGCACATGGCGCTCTTCCTGGGTGAATTTCGCTCCGAGAAACGCCTTCACTAAGTCCTCGGCGAGCTTCACACCCACGACACGCGAGCCCAGCACCATCACATTGATATTGTCGTGCTCCACGCCCTGATGCGCTGAATAGATGTCGTGGCACATGGCTGCGCGAATGCCCATTAATTTGTTCGCTGCAACGCTCGCCCCCACGCCGCTGCCGCAGATCAGGATTCCGCGCTCGGCTTTGCCGTCGAGTACCGCCCGGCCGACCGCTTCCGCAAAATCTGGGTAGTCGGAAGGGTTCTCGTTGAACGCGCCCACGTCCAGCACTTCATGTTGCAGCGAGCGCAGAAGATCGCCCGTCGCGACTTTAAGGGCGAATCCCGCGTGATCCGACCCAATCACTACCTTCATCAGCGGCTCACTTCCCCAACACTTCCCGGGCGGCGGCAACCACGTTGTCTGCGCTAAAGCCGAATTTCTTCAGCAAATCTTTCAACGGAGCGGACGCCCCGAAGCTTCGCATGCCCAGGATTTTACCCTTCGCGCCGGTGTAACGCTCCCACCCGAAAGTCGACGCCATCTCCACCGCAACGCGCGCTGTCACTTCGGGCGGAAGCATGCTCGCTTTGTAAGCGGCGCTTTGCTGCTCGAAAAGTTCCCACGAGGGCATGCTTACCACTCTCGCTTTGATGCCTTCCGCTTTCAGCTTTTCGTAGGCGTCCACGCAAAGCGACACTTCGCTGCCGCTAGCCATCAAAATCACGTCCGGCTTTCCGCCGGGGGCCTCCGCCAAAACGTAAGCGCCCTTCGCGACGCCTGAAGCTGGCGCATATTTTGTGCGCTCAAGCGTCGGCACTGCCTGACGCGTCAGCACTAAGCAGCAAGGACCGTGCTGGTGCTGCAGAATCACTTTGTACGCTTCCACAACCTCGTTGGCATCGCCGGGCCGGAGAATCAGCATGTTCGGCATGGCGCGCAACGACGCCAGCTGCTCGACCGGTTGATGCGTCGGCCCGTCTTCTCCGACGCCCACGGAGTCGTGGGTAAAGATGTAAATTGCAGGAATTTCCATGAGCGCGCCCAGCCGCATGGCCGGACGCATGTAATCGCTGAAATTGAAGAAAGTCGCGCTGAAGCTGCGCAGCTTCGAAAGCGTCATCCCATTCACGATCGCGCCCATAGCGTGCTCGCGCACGCCAAAGTGAATGTTGCGCCCGCGATACTCATTGGGATAAAAGTCGCCCGCGCCATCAAACGTCAAGTTGGTCTTGTTGGATTTCGCCAAATCTGCGGAGCCGCCAATCAGCCAGGGAATATTTTTCGCCAGCACGTTCAAAGTTTTTCCCGACGATTCCCGCGTCGCAATGCCTTTCGAATCGGCCGGGAAATTCGGCAGATCTTTGTACCAGCCATCTGGCAATTTTCCGGCCAACATGCAGTTGATCTGATCCGCTTGCTGCGGGATTTGCTTCTTATATTCTTCAAATTTGCTTAGCCACGCCGCGTGCGCCTCCGCGCCGCGCTTGCCCACGCCATTCTTGAACCGGTCGTACACGCCGTCCGGAACGAGAAATTTCGCATCCTCCGGCCAGCCGTAATTCCTCTTCACCAGCTTGACTTCCGCCTCGCCCAGCGGTTCGCCGTGTGCTTCGTAGGAATCCTGTTTGTGCGGCGAGCCATAGCCGATGTGGCTGTTGATGATGATCAACGTCGGCCGATCGTTGGTTTTGAGGAAATTTTCGTACGCGCGGGCCAGCATTTCGAGGTCGTTCGCATCCGTCACGTGCGTGACGTTCCAGCCATAACCCGCAAAACGTGTCGCCACATCTTCGCTGAACGACCATTCCGCTGGGCCGTCCAGCGTCACGCGATTGTTGTCGTAAATCCAACACAGATTCGAAAGCTTCAAGTGGCCCGCGAGCGACGCCGCTTCGCTCGCCACGCCTTCCATCAAGTCGCCGTCGCCGCATACCGCATACACGTTGAAATCGAAAATCTCAAAGCCCGGGCGGTTGTAATTTTCGCCCAGCCACTTGCTGGCGATGGCCATGCCCACACTGTTCCCCGCGCCCTGCCCCAGCGGGCCAGTTGTGGTTTCTACTCCAGTCGTGAGATGCGATTCCGGATGCCCCGGCGTGCGGCTGTCAATCTGCCGAAACCGCTTGATCTCCTCCATCGAAACCGCAAGATCATTAGTCACTTCGCCCTTGGCATTCACCCTGCGCACCCCGGCCAGGTGCAGCGTCGCATACAGCAGCATTGAAGCATGTCCTGCGGAAAGCACGAAGCGGTCGCGATTGGGCCAGGTGGGATCGGCCGGGTCGTAGCGCAAGTATTTCTGCCACAACTCATAAACCACCGGCGCAAGCCCCATCGGCGCGCCAGGATGTCCGGAATTTGCCTGCTGGACCGCATCGATCGCTAGCGTTCGGATGGTATTGATACTGAGGAGATCGACGTCTACTTGACTCTTTACCTGGCTCACTTTCGCTCCTGTTGCGGGCAGGAGGGCACCCGCAAGATTTAGATGCGCCGGGGCGCGGCTACGGCACGGGTGACGGGATTTTACGACAAAATCGCCGGCACCGCTTGCCTGCCGCACAACGTTGGGCGGGCGACTTTAAAGGGACAAAGGGCTAATATACTTTTCGGGTGGCTATTTCCTTGCGTATATAGTACGCTCGGAATAGAAGGACCACCACATGACTCACTCCCTTCCGGATTTAGAACAGCAGCGTGAAGTGATTGCTCAGCGCATCGCGCAACTCGGCGATCTTCGCCCCGGCAGCATAACCGGCACGTCAGGTCGGTGCGGGAAGCCGCACTGTCGCTGTCATCAACCCGGCGAGCCTGGTCACGGCCCCAATTTCCGGCTGACCTATAAGGTCAATGGCAAGACCGTCTCGGAAGCGTTGTCGACGCCTGCGGCGATCCAGAAGGCGGAGCGAGAAGTCGAGGAATTCCGGAAATTCCAACAGCTTACTCGTGAGTTTCTGGGAACCAGTGCGGAGATCTGTCGTTTGCGGCCTGTTGAGGAGGAGGCCGAGACGGAGCGGAAAAAAAAACGGTCGAAGCGATCCGGCAAGAGATCACGCGCGAAGTAGAACAGTTCTTACGGGTAGTGTTCGAGGAGCGGCGCAAGACGGGGCGGCTGGATCTGGAGGCGACCGAGATGGCTATGCGCTCGGCGTTGCACCGCGCGGGTGCCGCCGCCTTGAGCCAGCTGCTCGAATTTCCGGTCCCCGGCGAAGAAGAGCGCACGCTACCTTGTTCTTGCGGCCAACAAGCCCACTACCGCGAGCTGCGCAGCAAGCTCGTGCTGACGGCCTTCGGGTGGGTGGAAGTTTTGCGTCCCTACTATTTGTGCGCGCACTGTGGCCGAGGGCAATTTCCCGTGGACGTCGAACTGGATATCGAGAGTACAGAATTCTCTCCCGGAGTACGCCGCATGCAAGCCATGGTTGGGCAGGAGGCACCGTTTGATGACGGTCGAGAACAGATGAAGATCCTGGCGGGCCTGGAGGTGACCACGAAATCGGTGGAACGCACCGCAGAAGCCATTGGGACCGATATCGCTCAGCGCGAACAGGCCGAGATCCAGAGAGCCCTCCAGTTGGACTTGCCCGCGATCATCGGCAAACCCATCCGCAGGATCTACAAGGTCGAAGGCCAACCCGCCCATACGCGGGAGTGTAAATTAGGGTGCGTATTCACGCAGACTACCTGGGATAAGGAGGGCTATGCCATCCGCGACCCGGGTTCCTCCACGTACACGGGAGCGATCGAAACGGCAGAAGAATTTGGCCCACGCATGTATGCCGAAGCTTCCCGACGCGGATGGAGCCGCGCGCTGCTGAAGGTGGTTATGGGCGACGGCGCCGAGTGGATCTGGAATATTGCCGAGCTGCATTTTCCGGGTGCCATTGAGATCGTCGATCTCTACCACGCGCGCCAGCATCTCTGGTACGTAGCTCGCAAGCTGTACCCCAATGACCAAGCAAGACAAAAAGCCTGGATGAAGATGCACCAGAAGCTGCTGGATCGCGGCAAAATCGAAAAGTTGGTTGGCGCACTCCGCACGATCAAGTCCGAGAACGCCGAAATCGCAGAGAAGGTTCGCACCGAAGCAGACTATTTTGAGCGGAATCGAGAGCGCATGCGATATCCCAAGTTTCGTCGCCAACACCTCTTTGTTGGCTCAGGTGTGATCGAAGCTGGCTGCAGAACTGTAATCGCTGCGCGTCTCAAGAGATCAGGAATGTTTTGGACCGTTCGAGGGGCCAACGCAATCGTGGCCCTACGTTGCTGCCAGCTCAATGGCGAATTTGAAAACTATTGGGAGGCACGCCGGGCCGCTTAACTTTCCCTTTTACTATAAGTCGCACACCCCACAACGTTTTTGCTGCTTCCTATCTGACCTGCTGGATCACAAATGTATTCCAGACGTTGAAGTAGAGCGACGGGACCCTGTGACTGGTGACTCGTGATTGGTGATTTGTGACTAGTACCTAGCTTGCAGAGTGGCGCCCTGCCAGATCAATTGTGGTGTTTCCAAGCCTTTGGGTGACCACCTGTAGCCATCTCTCCGGATCGTTCTCTCTCACATTAAAATCCGCCCCGAAGACTTGTTGACCTGGCGGATTGATAGCAAGAATTTTGACCCCGGGGAACCGAGCTTTAAGCCAGTTCACCATTTCTCTCCTCGTTTCTTGGGGAGCCGCCTGTCCAACGATGAACAGATCGACGTCGTGGATCGTGCTCAAGGCAATTTCGGCTGCGTCGTTACCGATCGCCGAGAGCACGCCGTAGCCACGTGCTCTCAGGAGTTCTGCTCTTCGAAATCCTCGCTCCTCGTCGTACGCGATGTGAAAAATGTGCTTCATCGTTCGCCACTTTGGCCGAGGCACATTCCTCTGCATGACGATTTGGCGCGTTTTCGCATCGGCAGCAAAGCATTCATTGTTGGTGCGTTTCGCCAACCCCTGGAGGGCTAGTTTGGCAAACTCTAAGCCGGTAACAACGTTGACCTTCTGGGAGCAGCCATCGGGCAGAACTTCATAGATTTCGTATTTTCGGTACACAGGTCCGCCAATCTTTGGCGGTAGCCAACAAGGGGGAAATGCCGGCCTAGTGTGGGAGCGGCGGCTCGACTTTCCGAGTCGTAAACTCCAATTCAACCGCATAAGACATAGCCCTCAGGGCCTGACAATAGATAATCCGCACACTCACCCATTACCCTGCTGAGGGTTTGATCAGCACGCGAGTATCCGGTTTCCAGGGGCGTTCCGTTCGCACGCGCACGCCGTAAGAACTGATGTTCTCGAGCGAAGCTGGCCCGGCAGACAGCCGCTGTCCGCCGCTCGACAGCATCACTTCGAACTTCTGTTGGCTTCGCTTTTCTTTCCGGCCAATCATTGCCTAGCCTTCCGAAGAGCTGGCGGGATGGGGTGAGCTTCCAATGCGCAGGGAAGATCACCCCCCTAGGGGATATCAGGAGACACCCTGAGGTTACGCCCACGCGGGAACCGCACAATCAGGTAGACAATCGCAATTCCGTAATCTGATGCCTTATCACCTTCCCAGTACTTACCCGTGCTTTTCGGAAGCCGCCGAGGAGGCGCGGCGGTTCTGGCAGGGGCCGGAGGCGCAGGCAGCAGTCTGAACAAGAAATATCTTGGTGCGATGCCGGTTCGTTGGGCTTCGACCCGAAGGAATAGGACTCTTACTTGAGACTTAAAACTGGCTCTGCGGACATCCACGATCAAGCCTTGGCGAAAGCCAAAAAGCAGATCCTCACCTCGCGACCGTTTAACGTAAGAGGGCGCGGGATTCGGGATGACAGGCTTGCCCAGTTGCGCGCTCAAGGCAGGCGGTCAACAAAGCTAGTAGTTAAAATTTAAGACCTAGAATTGATTCCTTCCACAGCCCGGTAGCGTCACCGTCTATTTGATTTGAGCACGCGCGGCGTGCATGTTAACTTTGTTGTTCTGCCGGGCCCGGGTGGCGGAATGGCAGACGCTGAGGACTTAAAATCCTCCGGGGATTTTTCCTCATGTGGGTTCGACTCCCACCCCGGGCACCATTTGTTCTTTGAATTCAACCGCTTGTGCCTTATCGCTTTGCGACCGACCTTTGAAGGATATACTCCAACGATGGAGATGCTCCGCGGTTTTGTTAACGCCGACGTTGTTCCAGAGGTCCCAACAGCAGCTGCTACATTTGGATCTTGGGTCGGCTGTGCGCTCTGGGGGTGATGATCCATGTCCAGGTATTCCTAAACCCTAAAGAGGAATTCGAGTTGAATCTCCATGCGCCTCCGCTTCCCCATTTGCAACGAGGAAATTGACTCCACAGCGCCGCGCATGGAGTGGGGAGCCGGGCGGCTTTCGCTGTCCGTCACGTAAGGGGGCAGTTCGAGTTTCCCAACCGTATCGTACATTCAGCGCAATCCTATCGCTCCTGATCGCCAGCGGGACCACGCGCTTCCTCGCATATCCGTCAAGCATTAGTTCGAAGGTTTGCAGGGACCGGAAGAAATCCGGGAAGGATGAAGGCTCAAAAAGCCATGGCCAAGCTTCGGGCTCTCCCAACTTCTGCGTCGGACCAGACGCGGTCAGGACGACACGAGCTTCACCACTGATCTGGATTTCCGGTAAATCGTAGCGGTCGATCCCGATGAAAACCCTTTGAACGCCACGCTGGTCTCTACAATTCCTGCTTATTCACGCGTCTTCGCTGCGGATAAGAACTGAGCCATCCGCTTTTCTGTGGCCAGCGAGATATTTTCGGCGCGCGATCTCTTCGATGACCAGCCGGTTGGCTCTGAATACCGCCACCTTGTCTTTGCCATCACCGCCAAAATGATCCTCCAGCGCTTCGTCGCTGATTTCGCAGCGCACTCGCGCTGTTCCGTCCTGTCCCCAAAAACAACGACCTCGCGGTCAAAAACTTATCTCTCCGCCGGCTCCGGAAATTCCAGTGCACGCCCGCGCAAAGCGCCCGTCTCGGAAAATACCCGCGACTGCCGCAGACGGCATCGCCAGCATTCACACCGACCCCTTTCAATGCTCCACAGCGGCCCACGCCTGTCGTGTTTCATGTTTCGCAGACGTTCGATAGCTGTTTGGGGGCTGACTCCCACCAACAGGCCCGCCATGCCTCGCGCCCAATATTCCAGGCGCGACTCATCATTGTACGAGGACCCAGGGAACTGAGTACCCTTCGCCTTCATCCCGAAGAATTCCCTCGCGTGCGCAAGAATGTAATCTGGTCCCGGGAAGCCAAAGACTTTGATCCTGCCATCCGGCAGTTTCTTATGGAACCGCGAGGAAAGCACGATCCGCAGCTGCCAATTTTCACAGGCTTCTTTGAGCGCCGGCACCGTGCGGGCCCGAATAAGCTCTTCCCGTGTTTCGCGCCGCTCGGACCGGGCGTCGCTTTCCTTTGGTCTGAGCCACTTTTCAAGCTCTGCGATTTCCCTCTGTCTCTCATTGGGAGTTCGACTCCCCCCCGGCACCAGTTTCCCGATGCAGAACGAATTACCTGTGCTTTCGCTTTGGGCCCACCGCCAATTCCTATAAATATAGTTGACAAGCCTCCATCGGATTCGCTACAGTGCCGCTGGTACGCTGTTATGGCAAAGAAGGCCAAACCAGGACGTTTCACGGAAGCCGAGCTCGAGTTGATGAACATCCTTTGGGAGCGCGGGCCATCGACAGTCCAAGGAGTGGTCGATTACTTGCCTCCCGGTCGTCCTCTCGCTTACACAACCGTTCAAACCGTTCTGAACGTTCTTCATCGCAAGGGCAGTGTCCGGCGGAAGTTGCGCGGCAGAGCCTACCATTACGAACCGGCGGTTTCCCGTTTAGACGCTGCATCCACTGCGCTGCGCGATCTTACTCGTAAACTGTTTGGAGGCTCTGCGGAAGAATTGATCCTAGCCATGGTGAAATCGCGGCAGTTATCTCGTCAAAAGCTTTCCGACTTGCGCAAACTCGTCGAAGATGCTGACGGTCGTATTCGGAAGTAGGTCCCCATGAGCGCCCTCGAACAAATCGTCTTGTGGTGGTTCCTGAACGCAATTTGGGAATTGCCCGTCTGCTTCGTCTGCTGCTGGTTGTTCCTCCGCTTCATCCCAAACCTGGCAGCAAAGATACGCCATGCACTGTGGTTGGCAGCGCTCACTCTGGCATTTCTTGGTCCGTTCGGAACGCTCCTCGGATTATGGGGCGACTCCAAAACAATGAGCAGCGATCTTGGGCTGGTAGTGACCGCCCGTGTGAATAGTTCGAGCGCCTCGCATTTGCTGCTGCTTCTCCTTATGCTGCCAGCTCTGTATCGCGCGTTTCTGCTGCTGCGAGGAGGAATCGCCGCGAGTCACTTAATAAGCCGGGCGACGTTTGTCGAGCCGGACACTCTGGAATCTGTCCTTCCGAAGGACCTGCTTCTGAGCATCAAGCGATATAAAGCGAAAATATTCTCAACGCCGTCGGCGACCTCGGAATGTGGCCCGTTTACCTGTGGTCTAACGTGCCCGTCCATCCTGATTCCCGCAAATTTATTCGTCTCGCCAAACCGGCAGACACTCGTCTCCGTGGTTGCGCATGAACTTGCCCACGTACAGCGCCGCGATATGTTATTGCACTTGCTATCCGAAATCATGTTAGTCCCGCTTGCTTTCCACCCATTTTCATACTGGCTTCGCAGTCGGCTTGCCGAAGCAAGAGAGATGGCCTGCGACGCTTGCGTAAGCGGCCTGATGCTTCCCCCAATCGACTATGCTCGTTGCCTTCTGGACGTGGCCGAAACCTTAAACGACAAACGGTCTCCTCTTCCTGCCTTGGGCATTTCCGAGAGTGCAACGCTT
Source organism: Acidobacteriota bacterium (assembly GCA_003223245.1). GTDB lineage: Bacteria > Acidobacteriota > Terriglobia > Acidiferrales > UBA7541 > Acidiferrum. The sequence continues at coordinate 24,669 of QHYI01000145.1, read as the reverse complement.
GAGCATCGCATCCAAGCTCTGGTTACCTTCTCTCCCTTGCTGTCCCGCACACTCACTGCTTGGAACAAGTCTTGCCTGGTCTTGACCGCCTCGGTGTTGCTCACCGTGCTATTGTCCTCGGGCCGCAAAACCTTTCTCTGGATGAGTGCGGTGCCGGAACCGCACGTACGGCAACAGATGTTGCGGGTTCCCCCGCCCCCACCTCCGCCTCCGCCTCCGCTGCCGCCCAGCCGGAGATAGTTCGAAACGAATTCAGTAAAAGTGAGGTTCTCATGACGAAACTACGATTAAGTCCTAGATATATAGTTCTAATTGCCTCGTTCCTCTTAAACCCCCACTTACTCGCGGCGGGAAGCCTGACAGGTGCCCAATCTTCGGCCTTCGCCTCGGATTCGGCTCAGCTCGCCGTGGAAGCGTACGAGCGAGGGGATTTCGGTCAAGCGGTCAAATTCTTCACCGAAGCGGTTCAACAATCGCCCGGCTCGATCATCCTTCAATTGCACTTGGCTAACGCGCAAGCCCGCTGGTCCATGCAAAGTCAGCGTGATCCCGATGCCCGGGCGCGGGCGGATGCGGCTGAGTCGACTCTTAGGAACATCCTCAGGGAATCGCCGCAAAATAGGCTTGCCCTCTGGGATTTGGCGATGCTTTACGAATATGCGGGACGTCACCGGGATTCCGAGCAGACTCTCGCGATTCTTCTTCGCGAAAATCCGAACGATAGCGATGCACTCGCTGCATCCGGCACCATCGCGACCATGCAAACCTACTTTGACGTGCAAAGCGAGAAGCGCAAGGCGGACATCCAGATGAAAGGCCCGGCGCGTATCGATGACCAAAAGCTCCGAGAGTCCCTGCGAAGCGAATTTGAGCCGCGAATCCAAGCCACGGAAGCAGCGCTCGATCGCGCAAGTCAAATAAACCCTCATGCGAGCCAGCCTTTGGTTATGCTGAATCTGCTCTATCGCTTGAAAGCCGAACTGGCGCCGACCGACCAGGAATTTGACGATCTTATCCGCAAGGCGGATGCATTCGTGGATCGAGCCGTGGCGCTAAACCCCGGGAAACCGTATCCGGCGACAGCGCAGGCGAAGCTCAACCCTCTTGAGCCTCCACCTCCTCTCCCTGGCCCGCCCCCGCCCCCGCCTCCGCCAAAACCACCGGGCTCGGAATGAATCACGCGAAATGGCGTAGGGGCACGGCATGCTGTGCCCCTGCGCGTCAAATTCGAGCGCGCGCGTCCTGTCTGCTAATTTGTTCTTCTGCCGATGTCCGGGTGGCGGAATGGCAGACACGGAGGGCTTAAAATGCCCCGGGGATTTTTCCTCCTGTGACACCCACCCCGGGCACCAATCTCTCCGATAGACAAACCCTAGAGAAGCCGGTATTCAGACCGATTTCCGGGCTCCTTCGACTTGAGTCTCGCCGTCGGACATGCACAGGCGCACACGCGGCACGCCGGAATGTTTCTCGATGCGGTCCGCCAAGGACTGCGAATGCGTGGTAATCCAAAGCTGTGTGTTTTTCGCGGCACGAACGATCAAGTGCGCCAGGGCATCCAGAATGTCCGGATGCAGGCTCGTCTCCGGTTCGTTGACCGCCAAGAGCGAGGGCGGACGAGGGCTCAGCAGCGCCGCACAAAGACATAAGAACCGCACTTGTCCGTCCGAGAATTCCTGCGCCTGCAAGGGACGGAGCAGCCCGGGTATTTTCATCTTGATACTGAACAAGGTGTCCATTGTTTCGATCGCAAGAGCCGCGCCGCCAAAGGCCTCCGCTACGATCTGGCGAAGGGCGCCGCCGTCGCCGATTTCCAGAATGGTTTGGAGAGCCGCTGCAAGGTCCGAGCCGTCATGACCCAGAACCGGGGTATAGACGCCAATTTGCGGCTGCCGCACCGGGGACTCCAGGTCTGTACGGAAATGGTGATAAAAACGCCAGCTCAAGATCTGCTGCCGTATCGCGGATATTTCCGGATAGAGGTGCGGATCAATGATCTGCGACAGGACGGACTCGTGTTTCGAAATCTTGAAGGGATAAGTGACCATCTTCCCTTCCGCGTTGCGCAACCACGCCGAAGGCTCGTCGCGTTTCAGCATGGCGACGCGACGTTTCGCATCATTCGCTTTATTCGCTTCGGGGGGCGAGATGTACCAGATCGATTCTTCTTTCACGCGAGGGTCGAGTTTAAACATGGTTTCCAGCGCATGCTCGTTCGCGGACGGGAGCCCGATTTGCAGCTCGTACCCGAACTTCTGGGCTTCAAAGCCAAGCACGACTCGTTTTGGAGGTTTCTTAACCTGATAGCGAACGCGCTCGCCTCCGGCCCAAAACACGCTAGGCGTGCCGCCTTCCTCAGCGATCGCTCGCGCCAATTGCCCTTGCGCCGCCCGCGCCATCAAGACCAGGGAGTTGTAAAGATTGGACTTTCCGCAACCGTTCGGGCCGGTGAGGACATTAATTCGCTTCAATTCCAGGTCGAGGTCCCGAACAGACCTATAGCCGCACACATGAATTTGCTTAATCATTTTTGTAGGGCGCGGCATGCTTGCGCCCGGGGTTTGGAAACCCTACCAGACTGAGGCTAACTCGCGTTCGTTTCTGTGTCCCCACCCTGTAGCTAAACATGTACCTCAATCCGTGAAAACGCGTCCCGTCTGGCGTTCTGGGCGCTGAGAATACGATAACTCACGTGCTATCAACAAGGGGTGTTGGACTCTCACCCGAAGACGTACCCCCCGCGCGCCACTTCTTCTTTGTACTCACAGGCTCTGGCAATGTAACGATGTTCTACTAGGATTCTGATGTCGATTTGACGGGCGTCCATTCGACGCTAAAGTAGAGACGGGGTTCGGCGGTCAATTCCTCCGGAGCCTGCTCCAAACCAAAATCAAGGGGTGGTACTTATGCGCTTCATGATTCTTGTAAAAGCCAGCAAAGACTCAGAGGCAGGCAAGATGCCGAGCGAAGAGCTGCTTTCCGCTATGGGCAAATACAATGAAGAGCTGATGAAGGCCGGTGTGCTGCTCGACCTCGCCGGGCTGCAACCCAGCTCCAAGGGCGCCCGCATCAAGTTTTCGGGCGGCCAGCGGAGGGTGCTGGATGGCCCCTTCCCCGAGTCGAAGGAACTCATCGCGGGCTACTGGATCATCCAGGTAAAGTCGCGGGAAGAGGCCATCGAATGGGCCAAGCGGGCCCCCAATCCCCAAGGGGAAGGCAAGGAGGGAGAAATCGAAATCCGCCAATTTTTCGAGTTAGACGACTTCGGCCCCAGTGAAGCGGTCGACCACGCCCGCGAGATGGGGAAGAAACTCTCCCAGAAAAGTGAATAAGGAGACAAGTGGTGATGCCTAGGAGAAATTTTCTTGCAGCTTCCGCTGCCGGAAGTATCCTTGCAGCATCGACCTAGGCGTTTGGGCAGCCTGGCGATTTTGCCCGGCGTAACGCACTACAACATCTTCGCCTCGCCGGCATTGGTACCTACAGTCATGCCATCGCTCGACGCGCCGATGCTGGAGCAAAGTGAATTTGCAAAAAACCGCATGTCGATTTTCCGGCGCGTCGTTCGTCGTCTAAGTAGAGCGGCATGCACAGCGGCTCTGAAGAACAGAAAAGTTTGCACTAAATTTGAAAATACAAGGAGAGAAAGAGATGCGATTCCTGAGCATTTATAAGACGGCAGAAAGAACGGCTCCCCCCTCCCAGGAGGAAATGGCCACTATGGGGAAACTCGTGGAAGAGGGCTTCAAGGCGGGTTGGTTGGTCGCCACGGAAGGCTGCCTGCCGAGCAAACTTGGAGCCCGCGTTCGCTCCTCCAGCGGCAAGCAGACTGTGACCGACGGCCCCTTCACCGAATCCAAAGAACTTGTCGCCGGTTTCGCCATTTTAAAAGTGAACTCCAAGGAAGAGGCTATCGAATTGACCAGAAAGTTTCTGCAAGTTGCGGGTGATGGCGAGTGTGAGCTCCGCCAAATTTATGAGGTGGACACCTGCGCTTCGGCGGCTGCGAAGGCGTGATCTGACCGGTGTGCCGCAAGGACAATTTCAAGCCCGCGACCCAGCCCCTACGGCGGGATTTCACCTCCAACCTGTGTGTCTTCAAACGGACACCGGAAGGCTTGAAATCGAAAAGAGTGATGGAAGCCCTGCTCAAGATGAAGGACATTGCGGGTTTGCAAAAGGCTTACGCTCGACATTGACCGAACCCAGCGCCTGGATCCTTCGTCCTCGCCGGCTTGCGCGGACAAATTGAAGATGTTGTGATGGATAGCCGTGTCAACTGCCGATACTCATCGTGTCATCGAGGCGGTCTGGAGGATCGAGTCGGCCAGGCTCATTGCGGGCCTTGCTCGCATGGTACGCGATGTCGGCCTGGCCGAAGAGCTCGCGCAGGACGCCCTCGTTATCGCACTCGAACGCTGGCAAGAGACTGACATTCCGGACAACCCCGGCGCCTGGCTGATGGCCACCGCCAAGCATCGCGCCATCGACCTTTTCCGCCGCAACAAGCTCCTCGAGCGCAAGCACGAGGAGCTTAGCCGCGAGCTCAAGACGCAACAAGACATGGCCATGGCGAATTTCGAGATTCCCGAGGACCACGAGATTGACGACGACTTGCTCCGTCTCGTGTTCGTTTCCTGTCACCCTGTTCTTTCTACCGAGGCGCGCGTCGCTCTTACGCTTCGGCTGCTTGGCGGCCTCACCACCCAAGAAATCGCGCGCGCTTTTCTGGTGCCCGAGCCAACCGTCGCGCAACGCATCGTTCGCGCCAAGCGCACTCTCAGCGAAGCGCGCGTTCCCTTCGAAGTGCCTCGCGGCAAGGATCTCGCGGCTCGTTTGTCGTCCGTCCTCGAAGTCATCTACCTGATCTTCAACGAAGGTTACTCGGCCACCGCTGGGGAAGACTGGATGCGCCCGGCGCTCTGCGAGGATGCCCTCCGCCTTGGCAGAATTCTTGCCGAACTCGCGCCTCAGGAACCTGAAGTGCACGGCCTTGTCGCGCTGATGGAGATTCAGGCCTCACGCTTGCGCGCGCGCGTCGGGCCGAATGGCGAACCAGTTTTGTTGCTCGATCAAGACCGCACGCGCTGGGATCAGCTGCTCATCCGCCGCGGTCTCGCCGCTCTCGAGCGCGCCGAGAAGCTAGGCGGAGCACTTGGCCCGTACGCTTTGCAGGCCGCAATAGCGGCGTGTCATGCCCGCGCGCGCATTGCGGCAGAAACGGATTGGCGGCGAATCGTCGCGCTTTACGATGGGCTTGCACAACTTACTCCCTCGCCCGTCGTCGAGTTGAATCGCGCGGTTGCCGTCGCGATGGCCTTTGGCCCAGCTGCAGGTCTCGAGATTGTCGATCGCCTTACTTCAGAACCCACTCTGAAGGCCTATCACCTCTTGCCCAGCGTTCGAGGCGACTTTCTCTTCAAGCTCGGCCGATTCACCGAGGCTCAGTCGGAGTTCGAACGCGCTGCAAAGCTCACGCAAAATGCCCGCGAGCGCGAACTGCTTCTCACTCGTGCGGCCGCATGCCCGCAGAATTAGTCTTCTTTATGCCGAAAGAAAAGCCTTGAATCTGGACTATACTCCAGGGTGGAGCCTCAGCGAGTTATTCTCAAAATTGGAGCCCCTCACAAAATCGTCGGCGGCCACGAAGATGACCGAGAGCGTTGGAGCCTGTTGCACCTCACCGGCGGCAATTTGCTATTGGTTCGCCGCTTCGTTGATTGCGTGGGGAATCTTGGGTGTAGCGGGCATCTATTGGCATGCGCTGCATTGGTACGCCGCCTCCACCATTCTTTTTGCAGCAGGGTTCGGTTGCATGGCCAACTGGCTGAAAAATCGCTCGTTTCACTGCGTGATGAGCGGACCGCTTTTCCTCATCGCCGCGATTCTCTTCCTGCTCGGCAGCTTGGGCATTGCTCACGTGAACGTCAGTTTGGTATGGGCACTGCTCTTCGTCGGAATCTGCGTCGCGTTCTGTTTGGAATGGAGATACGCGAAGCGTTCCGCTTCTCAAGCTTCGTGACCTTGCCCGGCCGTCTCTTATTCGGCCGCGACCTTGGTTTTTTCCGCTGCCGGCGCGATGGCCTCAATGTTGTTCTTCTTGATCAAATCATTCAGAGCTACGAGATCTTTCGATTGAATCTCACGCCAAGCCGCTAATTGCGTCTCCAATCTTCCGTTCAATTCGTCGAAGACTACGTACGACTGCGCCGTAGGCGCGGCATCCGCGCTTTCCACCGTGTCCTGCAAGTCCGCAAGTTGGTTCGCCACCTGGATCGGATAATTAAGCGGGTCTTCTCCGCTCTTGGATTTTGGCTGGATGATCTTCTCTTCCACCGCGTCGATCTTCTTTTTCAGCGCGTCGGCGGAATCCAGCACCGCTTTTGCTCCTGTATCTCCGCTCAAGCGCTTCTTCAGCCCGTCAAGCTGCTCGATCACACTGCGCAACTGGTTCACTGCTTCGTTTCCAGCGTTGACGCAGTCGCGAATCCGCGTGGCCAGCTCGTATTGCTTCTCCAAATCGGCTTGCAAAACGTTCACGCGAGGATCCTTTTCAATCTCCGCAGAAGCCGTTAGCGTCCTGCCGCCCACGGTCAGCTTGATCTGGTAAGCTCCCGGCACCACCAGAACCCCAGCGGAACGCCCGCCCCAATTAACGGTTCCGGGCACGCGTGTCGCCGGTTCGCCGCGCATGTTCCAAACAAAGCGGTTAAGCCCTTCCTCTGCCGGCAATTTCTCCCCCGGCCGCGAAATGCCGAATTCTTCTTCCTCCGGCGAAGCTCCGTCCGCGGCTTTTTTGCTTGAAAGTTTCCGCACCACCTCGCCTTTGGCGTCGAGAATCTCCAGATCCACCGCGTCTTTGGGCTTGGTCTTCAGAAAATAATCAATGATGACTCCGGTCGGCGGGTTCGCTCCGACGGGAACAGTCGCAGGCAAGGAGAATCCCGGACCGCGATAGCGAACCGCACTGGCTGGCTGATAAAGGTACGCGTCCTCACTCATCGTTGAAGCGTTCATCTGTCGCAGCGGCGAAATGTCATCCAGAATCCAGAATGCCCGCCCGTGTGTGGCCACGATCAGGTCATCGTTCTTTACCGTCAAATCATGAATCGGCGTTGTGGGCAGATTCAGCTTCAACGACTGCCAATGTCCTCCATCATCAAACGAAACATAAATGCCATTCTCGGTGCCCGCGAACAGTAGCCCTTTCCGCTTGGAATCTTCCCTCACCGCGTGCACGTAGCTGTTTTCGGGCAAGCCCGTCGTAATTTTGGTCCAGCTTTTCCCGTAATCGGTGGTCTTAAACGCATACGGCTTGTCATCATCGAGCTTATGCCGGTCAATGGCCACATATGCGGTGCCTGCGGAGTGTGGCGATGCCTCAATCAGGCTCACCAGACTCCACTCTCCAAATTCTTTCGACGTGACGTTCGTCCAGTGCTGTCCTCCGTCGCGCGTGACCTGCACCAGCCCATCATCTGTGCCAGCCCAGATCACTCCCTTCTCCACGGGAGACTCCGAGATCGCAAACACCGTGTCGTAGTATTCGACGCTCGTGTTGTCTTGCGTCAGCGGTCCTCCCGAAGACTGCTGCTTGGTTTTGTCGTTACGCGTCAAGTCTCCGCTGATGGGTGTCCAGCTCATTCCCCCGTCTGTTGTTTTGAAAACAGCTTCTCCGCCGTGGTACAGAGTGTTGGGATCGTTCGGAGAAATCAAAATCGGAGCCGTCCACTGGAAGCGATGCTTCAACTCCGCAGCGCCCGCTCCCATCGGATTCAGCGGCCAGGAAGAAATGTCCTGTTCCTGCCCATTCGACTTGTCGAAGCGTGTAATCAGTCCATCGTAAGAACCGGCATATACGATATTCGAATTGCGCGGATCGGGAACCACGTATCCGGATTCGCCTCCGCCGACGTCGTACCAGTCCGGCCGGTCAATCGCGAAGCCGTCGCTTCGCGTAGCGATCGCCACCGTCGAATTGTCCTGTTGCGCGCCGTACACTTTGTAAGGCACGGAGTTGTCTGCAGCCACATGATAGAACTGCGCCGTTGGCTGGTTGGCCTCGGTTGTCCAGCTCTTTCCAGCATCGTGTGAAACCGTGGCTCCGCCGTCATTCGAAAGGATCATCCACTGCGGATGGGTAGGATCGATCCACAAACCATGATTGTCACCGTGCGGCGCACGAATGGTCTCGAAGCTCTTCCCGCCGTCTGTCGAGCGCGAAATTCCGGTGTTCAGCACGTACACGGTATCGGCGCTCTTCGGGTCCGCAAAAATGTGATGAAAATACCAGGCACGTTGCGTGAAACGATGATCCGGATTAATCAGATGCCAGCTTTCGCCGCCATCGTCGCTCCGGTAGATTCCGCCTTTCTCCGCCTCGATAATTGCATACACCCGATTGCCATCCGCGCCGGAGACCGATACGCCGATGCGCCCCAGCACACCGCTCGGCAGCCCGTGCCCTTCGAGCCGCTTCCAGGTCGCGCCGTCGTCCCCCGAACGATACAGCCCGCTCCCGGGACCACCGCTAATCAAACTCCACGGCGTGCGTTGCGCTTCCCAAAGCGCCGCAAACAAAATGTGCGGATTATTCGGATCGAACACTAGATCAATCGCGCCGGTCTTGTTGTCCTTGTACAGCAGTTTCTGCCACGTCTTGCCGCCGTCATTCGAGCGAAACACGCCGCGCGCTTCATTCGGTCCATACGCGTGTCCCAGTGCCGCCACGTACACGATGTCCGGATTCTGCGGATGCACCACGATCTTCGCGATGTGTTGCGTATCCTCCAGCCCGATCTGTGACCACGTCTTTCCGCCATCCACGGACTTGTACATCCCGTCGCCATAAGAAATATTTCCGCGAATGCACGACTCGCCGGTGCCAACGTAAATCACGTTTGGATCGGACGGCGCCACGGCGATTGCGCCGATGGACATGATTCCGGTTTTGTCCGTCATGGGCGTCCAGGTCATCCCGCCGTTTTCGGTCTTCCATACGCCTCCGGCCACGGCCCCGAAATAATACGTTTCCGGATCCCCTGCCACGCCAGCCACGGCCAGCGCGCGCCCGCCGCGAAACGGCCCAATTTGCCGCCATTTCATGCCCTTGAGCGCTTTCTCATCCAACGTCTGCGCCTGAATCGTTTGCCGAGCCCCCACAAACCCCATTGCCAGCAAAAACGCAGAGCAAACCGCAAATCTTTTCCCACTACTCATTGCTTCTCTCCCCCGAAAATTGATTTGAAGAATGGAAGACCACAACCGGCCCGGTCCGTCATTCGCAAACTGACAGACGCCACGCCACTGCAAACCGTTTCGCGCTACTTTCGCACCTTGGGCGCAGGGGCGACGCTTTGCCTCGTTCCACCTCAGGGCGGACTATACCACCGTCCTATGTTTTTCCAGCATTCGGAAAGTTCAACAGAAGGAGTTTATTCGTACCGCAAGGCCACCATCGGATCGACCCGCATCGCTCTCCGCGCAGGCACGTAACACGCCGCAAGACCGACAGTCAAAACCACGATTGGCGCTGGAGCCAGAACCCATAGGCTGTGGAATCTGAAGTTGTCAAACGACGCCGCAACCAGCTTTGGAAGTGCCAGCGAGAATAGCACTCCAATTCCCGTACCAACGCCGACAATCGCCATGCCCTTGCGGATCACAAAACGCAGTAATCCGGCAGGCTCGGCGCCCAAAGCCAAGCGAATTCCCATTTCCTGCGTGCGTTGTTCCACCAAATACGACAGCACGCCAAAAATTCCGATCGAAGCCATCACTAAGGCGAGCAATGCAAACCCACCCATCATTTCCGCCATCAGGTTATCTCCCGAAGCAGAGTCCTCGATCACCCGGTCCATCGTCCGGATTTCGGTCACAGCCTGGTCCGGGTCAACAGCCCACACGGCGTGGCGCAGAGAATCCGACAGGCTCGTCGGCTCTGTTCTCGTTCGCACTATGAACCTCATCAACTGGCTGGGATGCGCGGCGAACGGAACAAAGATTTGTGGCCGCGGTTTCACCTGTCCGAGGAACTCTTTCACATTCCCCACAATACCGACGACTTCGCTCCATGAGTTTTCCTTGTGGTCATCCAGGTCGAGCCGGATATGGCGGCCAATTGGGTTTTCTCCGCCAAAGAAGCTCTTGGCAAAAGCTTTGTTGACGATCGCCACGGGAGGCACATCCGCAGTGTCCGAGGGCGTGAACTCACGTCCTTGCAATAGCGGAACTTGCAGTGTCTCAAGATATCCGGGGCTTACGGCGAACCAGGCGCATTTTGGCTGATCGTCCGGCTTGGTCCCAGGATGCCCCTCAACCGTGAAGGACACATCACCTGGAAAATTGTACGGAAGATCAGTGGCCCCGGCCGCCGACTGGACTCCAGGGAGATTTGTGAGATGCTGCAGAACGTTTTCAAAAAATTGCCTCTGGCGCTGCGAGTCAAGGTACTTGAGGTCGCGAGGCCACACCGTTGCCGTCAGCAAATGATGTGAATTAAATCCTACGCTCGCTCGGATTTCCTCTAAGAAGCCTTCCACAAACAGCCCCGCGCCAACCAACAAGAACAAAGATAGAGCCAGCTGCCCAACGACGAGCATCCTTTGAAGGCGCTGGCGCTCGGGACCCGCTGTCGTGCCGCGGCCCCCTTCCTTCAAGCCGTCGCTTGCACTCCTTCGCGCAATCTGAATTGTCGGCACCAAGCCAAATAAAATACCCGCGCCCAAAGAGACCGCAAGCGTGAAGAACAGCGCTCGGCCATCAACGTAAACCTCCTTTGCCATCGCTTGTGCGTACTCATTCCAATTGAACTGCACGCGAAGCGCGCGCACTCCCCAAAATGCGCCCAGGGCTCCCAAGGCGCCACCCCCAAAGGAAAGGAGCAGGCATTCGGTAAACAGTTGGCGCGCGAGCCGAAAACGCCCGGCCCCCAGCGCCGAGCGGATGGTAAATTCGCGATGCCGCGCCGAATTGCGCGCCAGCATCAGGTTCGCCAAATTCGTGCAAGCAATCAGGAGCACGAATCCCACCGCCGCCATAAGAAACGTCGTGGCTGTCTCCGAGTTCGAGTCCGCTGTGCTGTAGCGTTGAAGAGACTTCACGCTCGCTCCCCACGCTTCGTTTGTATCTTTATGCTCCTGCGCGAGCCGTTGCGCGATGGTCTGCATTTCCGCGGCGGAGCGGCGTTCGTCCATACCGGGCTTCAATCGCGCAAAAACGCGCAAGAGCCTCGAGGACCGGGAACGCGGGCGCAAATCATCTGATGAAAATGTCAGGGGAACCCAAAGTTGTGCCTCGAAGTCCCAGAGGTGAAACGTGCCTGGCATGATTCCGACAACGTTATAGTTCTGGCCGTTGACCTTAATGAGGCGGCCAAGAATCTGCGAATCACCGCCAAATCGTTCCTTCCAGAGCTCGTCACTCAAAACAACGGAGTGATCGTGTCCCCACTCGTTCTCTTCGGGCAAGAACGCTTGCCCTCTTGCAGGAGCAACGCCCATAATTTGAAAGAAGGAGCTTGAGACCCTAGCGCCCGCCACGCGCTGTGGTGCAAGGCCGCCGCTGAGCGTGAAATCCTCAAAATCGGCCGCTGCCATGGCGCTAAAAGAATGGCTCTGGGCTTGCCAATCGAGAAAGTCTAGCGCCGACACAGGAGTTCGATCTGGCGCGTAGGCATCCTTCGCAGGATTGACGCTGCTGACGACCATCACGCGGTCAGGATCGCGAACCGGCGGCTTTCGCAAAAGAAAAGCGTTCACCACGCTGAAGATCGTCGTGTTGGCCGCAATTCCCAGTGCCAGCGTCAGAATGGCAACCGTTGTGAATCCTGGCGATTTGCGCAGCACGCGCATCCCATAGCGCACGTCCTGAAACAAGTTCTCGAGCAATCGCAAGCCCCGCGCGTCGCGGCACTCCTCTTTCGCCAGTTCGAGCCCTCCGAACTCGACGCTCGCCCGCCGCTGGGCCTCTCCCCTGCTCAACCCTCCCTGCTCACATTTCTCAACCTGCCGCTCCAAATGAAAACGCAGTTCCTCGTCCAATTCCGTTTCAACCGACCGACGCCGGAGTAATGCCCGCACGCGAAACCACAAATCCCTAAGCATGGCCTATTTCCTTTTTCTCTCTTTTTCTTGCTCCTTTATTTCCTTTACCTCCTCAACCTCCTATACCTCGTTTCCTCACTCGTACCTCAGCGCCACCAACGGATCCACTCTCATCGCCCTCCTTGCGGGAAGCCAGCCTGCAAACAGCGCCACAGCGGCCAGCAGCAGCGAGACTCCTGCAAAGGAAATAGCATCCATGGGATTCAGGCCAAAAAGCAGCGCCGAAAGCAGCCGCGAAATCGCAGCCGACAAGGCGATTCCTATTGCAGTTCCGAGCAGCGTCGGCCGCGTGCACTCTCGCAACACCAGCCCGAGTACCTGCGGCGGTCGCGCGCCAAGTGCCATCCGAATACCGATTTCGTGTGTTCTCTGTACCACGCTGTAACCCACCACCCCATAGACACCCAGGCAAGCCAGAATCAAGCCGAGCACACCGACAATGCTGGAGAGAATGCCCCCGATGCGCGAGATCACGAAGTAAGGGTCAAGCGAAACCATCCAGTCGAGGGGCGCGACAACGACAAACCAATTCGGGTCGACGCGCCGCACTGCGCTTCTGAATGTAGGGAGCAGACCGGATGCGGCGTCCTCTGTGCGTACCAGCAACATGCTAGTCCAATGGCGCGTCTGCGAGAGCGGCAAATAGAGATACGACTCGTCCACTTTGCCCAGAAAGAGGCTGTGCGCATCTCGAACCACGCCAATCACCTCGCTGCCCGGAGAATACGGAGCCGTCTCGCCGGGGTAAGGAGCCGGCCCCTTCACCGATCCGATCACCAAGCGCTTGCCGAGGGGATTTTGACCACGCCAGAAACGCCGCGCCGTGGCCTCGCTGATGACCACGATGGGAGCTTCTGTATCAGCTTCTTGCTTTGTGAAAGTCCGCCCCTCAACGATAGGGATGCCAAGGGTCTTGAAATAATTCGGCAGAACATAGCTGTAGCCTGCCGTCGGTCGCTTGTCTTCGCTCCCGTTATTCGATGGTGGCTCCGCATTGTCAATCCCGACCGGCACAAACCGGTTGCCGCCAGAGATCGGCGCACGAGAAGCCTGAGTAACCGCGATGACGCCAGGAAGACTACCAACCTCATCCATCAGTTGCCCCTTCAGCTGAAACAACCGCTCTTGGCTGTAGCCTGTCTGTGGCCCATTCATTTCTAAGGACAAGTGCGCAAGATGCTTGCTATCAAATCCTGGATCGACGTGAAGCGCTCGCTCTGATCCTCGCAGCAGGAGCGTCGAATTGATAAGCAACACGAGACAAGCAGCGACCTGGGCAACGATAAGCAGGTCGCGAAGCCGCGACTTGCTCAGTCGCTCTCCCAGCATGCTGCCGCTATCTTTGAGCGCCGAGTTGACGTCAGTCCTCAATGCTTGCAAAGCCGGAGTCAACCCAAACGCCACTCCTGTCAGCAAAGAGATGAGCACGGTATAGCCGAAAATACGGATGTCCGGACTGACTTGCAATGCGATGGCGCCCCAATACGAAGGAATCGCGGAAGTAATTTTCACGACAAGCAGATGTAGCGTCCACGACGCCAGCGGAAGGCCCACGGCGCCGGCCAAAAGAGCGATCAACGTGCTCTCGATCAGCAGCTGTTGCAGCAGCCGTCGCCGGCCGGCTCCGAGCGAAAGCCGCACGCCGATTTCACGGCGGCGCGTCGCCGCGCGTCCCAACAAAAGACTGGCCACGTTCGCACAGGCAATCAACAACAGCAGCGCCACCGCGCCCATCGTGGCGGCTACGATGGGCCATGCTTCCGAGTCAATTTCACCAAAGGTTCGCTCGCTGATGATCCTGACGCCGGTATTTCGTTCAACGTCTGGATATCCTGCGCGCAACTGCGCAGCCAGAACCTTCCATTCCGCTTCTGCATCAGGCAAGGAAATGCCAGCCTTCAGGTGTCCATACACAATCCCGGATGGCACATTGCGGTTCGTCAGGGTCTCGCGCGTGCCGTCTCCAAGCAGAGGCCGTGCAGCGGTCGGCGCCCACAGAACGGGCATCCTCGAAAGAGTGCCAAGGTAGTCCACGGGCGTCACACCAACGATGGTGAAAGCCACGTGGTCGAGGCGAATCGTGGCCCCTACGATGTCAGGGTTCGAGTGGAGCTGGGTCTGCCAGAAATTTCCGCTCAAAACAGCTACCGGCGGCGCGCCTAGTTGATCGTCCTCGGGCAAAAACAAACGGCCGGCCGCGGGCTGCGCTCCGAGCAACTGAAAGTAGTTGCCCGAAACAAAGATACAGGTCAGCCGTTGTACGCCTCCCTTCAGCAATTGCGGCATATGAAAGCCGAGCGCCCCCGCGACTCGCGGCAGGTTTTCCGTGCTGGCAACGGAAAGGTCCGGAGTGGTTACGTTCGTTTCCCCGCTCCACATCGCCAAGTCAGAAAGGGTTTTGGTATGGTCGCGGTAATAAATGTAATCAGGGTAAGAAAATGCGCCGTAACTTTCTCCCTGGGCCGTGCGGTAAACGCCTACGAGGTGGTCCGGGTCCTTCACCTGTCGCGGCCGCAACGCGATGGCGTCAAACGCCGTGAACACTGTTGTGTTCACCCCAATGCCGACCGCCAGGGCAACGACGGCGGTGGCCGTAAATCCCGGGCTCTTGCGCAGCATGCGCAACCCGAAGCGCAAGTCTTGCCACAGGCTTTCGAGATACCTTACGCCCCGTGCGTCTCGACATTCTTCTTTCGCGAGTTCGACACCGCCAAACTCCACCCTCGCCCGCTGCTGCGATTCTTCGCGGCTCAATCCGTTCTGCACATATTTCTCAACCTGCCGCTCCAAGTGAAACCGCAGTTCCTCATCCAATTCCGTCTCGACCGACCTACGCCAGAACAGCGCCCTTACGCGAAACCACAAATCCCTAAGCATGGCTATTTCCTCTGCCTCTCTACCGTCACTTGTCTTTTTCTTGCTCCTTTATTTCCTTTACCGCCTCAACCTCCTGTACCTCGTTTCCTCACTCATACCTCAGCGCCACCATCGGATCCACTCGCACAGCCCGCCTTGCCGGCAAATAGCCGGCGAGCGCGCCAACCGCCAGCAGCGTTGCCACCACCAAGAGCAACGTTGCCGGATCATGCGGCGATAACCCAAATAGCAAGTTGGCAATAACACGGGAGGCAACCATGGCACACGGCACGCCAATCGCTATCCCGATCAACGTCAGGATGAGCGTCTCGCGCAGGACCATCCACCGCACGTCTCCTCGGGACGCCCCGAGCGCTAGGCGAATGCCAATTTCCTGCGTTCGCTGCGTGACGTTGTAAGCCATCAAGCCGTATAGTCCGATGGCCCCGAGCAGCAACGCCAGCACACCGAAGAAAATCGAAAGCAATGCTTCCACGCGTTCCTGCAAAACGGATTTGTCAATGAGCTGGCGGATCGCCTTGATGGAAAACACGTATTCATGTCCGAAGGAATTCACCGCTTGCTGCACGGCATCCCACAATGCCGTTGGCGAGGCTTTCGTCTGAAGGATCAGGTCGGGGTAGCCCATAAAATCGCCATGCTGCGTGCCGGGAACGTAGACCGTGAATTGCGGTGGCTTGCGGATGTTGTAGTAACTCGCGTTACTCACAATGCCTACGATTTTGAGGCTCTGCCACTTCGGCTCGGTGCTAACGTCGAGGGGGCCGCCAATCGCGTTGCCTCCAGGGAAAAGTCTTTGGGCCAAGTTCTGACTCACGATCGCAACTTTGCCTGCGTGCTCGTCATCATTCCATGTGAAGGTTCGCCCCCGAAGCAAACTTATGTTCAGTGGATGAAACGAACCCGGCATCAGCAGCACGCAATCGGAGGTGACTTCCTCAGCTTGCGCGCCAGTCACGCGCACCTTTTCCGTCCATTCGCCCACGCTTCCTGGCGTCATTTCCACGATTCCTGCCGCTTCCACGCCAGGCAGACTTGAAACCTTTGCCAGTAGCTCGCGATCGTAATTTGTCCAGTTCAGGTCTTTGTAGCCGTTCGGGCGGGGAAACAACCCGACCGCCAAAAGCTGCCCCTTGCGAAATCCCGGTTCCACCGCCTGCAGTTTCAACAAGCTGCGGATAAATAAACCGGATGCCGCCAGCAACAGCAGCGAAAGCGAAATTTGTGTGACGATGAGCCCGCGGCCTAGCCGCCCGGTTCCGCCGGAAAGCGTGCGCGCATTCTGTTGCAGTACCGCGTTCAAATTCCCCTGCGCAGCACGCCAGGCTGGAGCAACGCCAAAGAGCATCCCGGTAAGAACTGCCGCAGCCGCTGTAAATCCCAAAATGTGCGTGTCCGGCGAGAGGTTCAGCTCCGCGGGCATCGTGGAGCTCTGTGTCAGAATGAAATCCGCCAGCAGCCGGCTGCCCCAGTAGGCAACGACGAATGCCGCCAGACCTCCGGCGACAGAAAGTGTGAGGCTCTCCGTGAGCATTTGCCGAACCAACCGCAACTTGCTCGCTCCCAGCGCCACACGCAGTCCCGTCTCATGGGCCCGCGCCGCCGCACGCGCGAGCATGAGGCTCGCCAGGTTCACGCAGGCCAATAGCAACACGGTTCCCGCTATGCCCAGCAGAATGTAAAGCGGCTTCAGGAAGCGGCTGCGGAGATACGAGTCGCCCTTCGAGCCTGGCGCGACTCTCATGTGAAGCGCCAGGAACCTATTCCGCCGCCCCGGGTCCTGCGCCGCCGGGAGCATAGCCTGCCGCACAGGCGGCCAAAGCGATTCGAGCTGTGCACGAGCTTGTTCCGACGGGATGCCGGCTTTCAGCCGGCCCGCCGCCGCTAACCAAAGCGCGTCTCGTCGCTGCAGATGCTTCTGAACGTCTGTATCACCCAAAAGCATTGGCTCCGCTGTTAGAGGCACACAGACATCAAGACCGCCTTCTGCGCTGGTTCCCGTAAATCCTCTGGGCGCAACGCCGATGATGGTGAAAGGAATTCCTTCAATTTTCAGCGTTTTGCCAACAGCCTCTCGCGAACCACCGTACTGTCGCTGCCAAAATCCGTAACCGAGCACAGCCACACGCGTAACCGTACTGGCATTCAAATCCACATCGTCGGGCTCGAGCAAGCGGCCAATTTCAGGTCGCGCGCCGAGTTCGGAATAAAAGTTTCCCGTCACCGCCCAAATGCTTGCCCGCGTGAGCGTCTCGTTGACTTCTACATTCATCACCGCGCCGCCCCACCAGGCAAACGTCCCCGAAAACACCTGTTGATCCCGCGAGAGTTCCTGAAACATGGGGAGCGAAAGTGCCGTGTAGGGGTCATTGGGAAATCGATCATCGGGTGAGTAAGCGCCGAACCACACCAATTCTTCAGGGTGGGGCACAGACAAATCGCGAAGCGCCAAAGCATTGAGCAGTGAAAAAATGGCCGTGTTCGCGCCGATGCCAAGCGCCAAGGTCAAAATGGCGACTGCCGTAAACCCCAGGCTCTTCCGCAGCATGCGCAACGCGTAGCGAATATCTTGCAGCGTCGTTTCGAGGAGATGAACGCCGCGCACTTCGCGGCATTCTTCCTTGGTCTGCTCGACGCCGCCTAGGGCCAATCGCGCACGACGCACAGCTTCTTCCTGCGGCACGCCGGCTCTGACGTATTTCTCGGTTTCCCGCAGGACATGCCCTCGCAATTCGTCATCTAATTCCGTCTCGAGCGCTTCTCGCCGAAGCAATGCACGCAGGCGAAGCCAGAAGTCACTGAACATCTCTCGCTCCTACCCCAACATCACCAACCGCCCGGTGTCCCCTTCCTTCTTTCTTTTCTTCCTTCGCTTCCTTTACTTCCTTTACCTCGGTCTCATTCGTAACGCAGCGCCACCATCGGATCCACTCGCATCGCCCGCCGCGCAGGAACGTAACAAGCGAGAAGCGAGGTTGCCCCGAGAATGAGAGTTACCACGGCAAAGGTCGTCGGATCGGTGCCGCGGACGCCGTATAGCAGGTCCGCCATCAGCCGGGTTAGCGCCAGCGCGGCGGCAATTCCCGCCCCTATCCCGAAAAGCGCCAATGTAGCCCCGCCGCCGACTACCAGCTTCAGCACGCTTCCTTGCTCGGCTCCCAGGGCCATGCGCAAACCGATTTCTCGCGTCCTCTGAGCAATCGCATACGAAAGCACGCTGTAAATTCCCAATGTCGACAAAACCAGCGCGAGGCCCGCAAACGACAACAGAAGCGTCATCACCAGGCGCTCCTGTGCCAGCGGTGCCGCCGCATACTGCTCCAGGGTCACGGTGTCCGCCACCGGCTGGTCTTTATCGAGACGATGAATCTCCCGCACGACGGCGTGTACCAGGCTCTCCGGTTTTGCCGCAGCAGAAGTTCGCACGAGCAAATGCTTTGGTCCGCCAAGCAGCCAGGGATACTGTTGGTAGGGAACATAAATCTCCGCGTGAGCGCGGTCGGCGGGCCCTTGGCTCAGGACATTTTCTGCGACTCCGACCACGGTAAGCCATGGCCCCTGGCCGCCGACTCTCAACTGTTTACCCAGCGGATCCTCGCCCGGCCAGTAGGTTCGTGCCAGCATCTCATTCACAATCGCAACTCGCTCGCTGCTCTGCGTATCCTGATCGCTGAAGCTCCGCCCTTTTCGCATGGGAATCCGCAGTACGCGGAAATAGTTGGGACTAACAATGATGTAATTCGCGTCCGGCACGTGCCCTGCCGGCGGATTGGGATCATCTGCGGTAGTAAAGAACTGGCCGTTCCATCCGTAGATCGGCAGGCCGCGAGAGACGCTCGCGGACTCCACATTGCGTAACGATTCAACTGCGGAGAGCAGTCGTTCCCAGAATTGCACACGGGCTTGAGGTTCCGTGTACCGTTCCCCGGAGAGGGGCACGCGCAACGTGAGAACATTGGATGGATTGAACCCCAGGTTCACCCGGCTAAGCTGCGCTAGGGTTCGCACCATAAGCCCCGCCCCAATCAACAGCACCATGGCCAGGGCGATCTCAGAAACAACCAGAGCATTGCGAAAGCGCCGGCTGCGGGGACTCTGCGACGAACTGCGGCCGGTTTCCTTAAGTGTTTCCGTGGAATGCGGCCGGGCGGCCTGAAGCGCGGGCGCGAGTCCGAAAAACAAAGTCGTCAGCATCACCGTCACGAGGGCAAAGCAAAGGACCTGCAGATTCAGCGTGCCCAAGCTTGGCACGGATTTCAGAAGGAATGCCGGCGCCAGCGCCACCAAGGCCTTGCATCCCCAGGAAGCCAGCAAGACTCCTAAGGCCCCGCCCGACATCGAAACGACCAAGCTCTCGGTCAAAAGCTGGCGCACAATTCGACCCTGACCGGCGCCTAGTGCGCTTCTGACCGCAAACTCGTTCGCGCGGCCCGCGCCACGCGCGAGGAACAGGTTGGCGATGTTCGCGCACGCAATCAGCAGGACAAAAAGGACTGCTCCCATCAGAACAAGCAGCGCTGGTCGCGTATCGCCTGCGTTCATCTCGCGCAAGCTCAGGAGCTGCGCCCGCCACCCTTTCAGTTCGGGAATCAGCGTGTCGATGCGAGCCGAAACCGCGTCCATCCGCACCGCAGCCTCTTGCAAATTGATGCCGGTCTTCAGCCGGCCAATTCCGAAGTAATCATTCCACGCGTGCACGGGAGAAAGACCAATCCCGGCGAGCCATAGCGCGGCGCCCGCGTCGGAGAGCGTGTCGTACTGCGACTGAGGAGGATCGTACAGATGCGAGAAATCGGAAGGCATAACTCCAACAACGGTATAACTAGCTCCGTCAATATCCATGGCGCGGCCGATTACGTTCTCATCCCCCGCGAACCGGCGCTGCCACAATCCGTAGCTCAGAATCGCAACCCGCGGCCCTTCTGGCTTGTCCTCATCAGCAGAAAACGTCCTTCCTAAAATCGGATTCACGCCCAACAGGGGAAACAGGTTACTGGAAATCGTCTCGCAAGGATCCTCTTCGGCTTCTGCTGCGCCGGTCAGCACACAGTCGCTCAACGTGTATGCCGCCACGTCTTCGAGAGCGCCGCTCTGCTCCCGCCACGCGAGAATCTCCGCCGGCGAAATAGGGTTCCGAGTCCAGCCGCGCGGCGGATTTTTCTTTTCGATGAAGACGAGCCGGTTTGAATCCTTAAACGGCAGCGGTTTGAGCAAAACCGCGTAAACCGCAGAAAAAATAGAGGTGTCGGCTCCGATGGCCAGGGCCAAAGTAACCACCGCCACCGCGGCGAACCCAGGAGATTTGCGCAGCACGCGCAAGCCGTAGCGCGCGTCCTGAAGCAACGTTTCGAGAAATCGCACTCCGCGCGCGTCCCGACATTCCTCTTTCGCCAGTTCAACTCCGCCAAATTCCGCCCGTGCCCGTGGTATCGCCTCTTCGCGGCTCAATCCGCCCTGCACATACTTCTCGACCTGCCGCTCCAAGTGAGACCCCAGTTCCTCATCCAATTCCGTTTCCACAGACTTCCGCCGGAACACCGCCCTCACTCGAAGCCACAAAACACTGAACATCACTCACTCCTACCCCAACATCCCCAAACGGTTTTATCCCCTTATTTCACTACTTCCTCGCTTCCTTACTTCATTGCTTCCACGCTCTACGCCGTCCCAAGCACCTGCGCCACGGCTGCCGTCAGTTTGTCCCACGCTACCTTTTCCGCTTCGAGTTGCCGCCGGCCGGATTTCGTCAGCTCGTAATACTTGGCGCGCCGATTGTTGTCCGAAGTTCCCCATCGCGCTTTGATCCAGCCGCGCCGTTCCAGCCGGTGGAGCGCGGGATACAAGGAGCCTTGCTGCACCCGCAACACGTCGCTCGAAATCTGCTGGATGCGCTCGGAGATGGCCCAGCCATGCTGCGGCTGCAGCCCCAGCGTTCGCAAAATCAGCAAATCCAAAGTTCCTTGCGGCAGGTCAATCCGTTGCGCGGTCATTCGCTCCCCCTTCACTTCGACAAGACGCCAGCACCATAGCACCTCTCTTGTCGAAGTGCAAGGGGAAAGACCAAGAATGTCACGCGAAGAATGAGAAAGCTCGGCTAAACTTTGGAGCCTATTCGCCAAACAGCGATTCCGTTTTCCTTGGCTCGCCGGTTGACTTTTAACGGTCGACTCTCGACTTCGTTCCTTAAACGTTCCTTAAACCTTCTTGACTTATCCCCCGGAAAAGCCTTACCTAAATCATTGCCCGGCTTTTCATCACAATTTCGCCAGGAGGCTTCATGCCCGAGGAAAAGAACTTCTTTGCGGGTCTCGTTGACTTTTCGTTCCAACAACAGATCATGCGCCGCATCGTGAAGGTTCTTTACATCATTGGCATTCTTGCGGGCGGTATCGACGTCGTCGTCTACGTGGTCCAGGGATCCCAGCAGTCCCCCGCAGAAGGGCTGATCAACTTTGGCATAGGGATTGTGTCTTTCTTCGTAGGCGTTCTCGTTTGGCGCGGGATGTTGGAGTTAGCGCTTCTCGTTCAGCGCATCGCGGAAAGCATCGATCGCGCCACGCACCCATAGCGAACGGCCTAATGGCGGCAAGACCAAATGACATCTGGCGACTCCGCTCCCCCAACCCGCGCTTCTTTGCGCTCGGCGTCGCCTTTCGCGTGGCCGCGGGACATTTCTCCCGCGGAACGCAAATCCCTCATTGCCGGCGGCCTGGGTTGGATGCTCGACGCCATGGACGTCATGCTGTACTCGTTCGTCCTCGCCTATCTGATGACCGAGTTCGGCATGAGCAAATCCACCGGAGGCTTTCTTAATTCCCTCACGCTGATCGCTTCCGCGATTGGCGGCCTCCTTTTCGGTGTTCTTGCGGATCGCTTTGGCCGCACGCGCGCTTTGATGGGTTCCATCCTCGTTTATTCCATTTCCAGCGCGGCTTGTGGTCTTTCCCATTCCATACCTCAACTCGCGGCCTTTCGCTTTCTGCTCGGTTTGGGCATGGGGGGCGAATGGAGCAGCGGCGCCGCGCTCATCGCCGAGACGTGGCGCGCCGAACATCGCGGAAGAGCCCTGGGCCTCATGCAGTCTTCCTACGCCATTGGGGAAGCTGTGGCGGCAATTATCGTTCTGATCGTCTTTCCGCATTTCGGCTGGCGCGCCGTGTTCTTTGCAGGCGTTCTACCCGCGTTTCTCGCCTTCTGGATTTACCGCGGTGTTCCTGAACCTGAGACTTTCAGAAGTTGGTGGGGCAAGCGCCGTACTTCGCCTTGAAATACACGCTACGCGCCGGAAGCGCACACATGCGCGTGCACTGCGCAGCAATCTGATCAGGTCAATTGGAGGCCGCGGTCTCAGCCTCGTCGTAGGCACAACCTTTTATTTGGCGCTCTCTCCGGGAAAATGGCTGGGCTACGCCTCGTTCGGATTTTTTGCGGACGCGTTTGGCCGGCGCAAACCGTACTTCACCTACTTGCTCATCGCCGCGATATTAGTTCCGCTCTATGCCGTCATTCAAAGCCCGCTCGTGCTTTTGCTTCTTGGCCCTTTCGTCGCATTCTTCGGTACGGGTTTCTTCTCCGGCTACGCGGCCATAGCCAGCGAACTTTTCCCCGGAGAGATTCGCGCCACCTCCATGGGCCTCAGTTACAACGTGGGGCGTGGCCTGTCGGCCGCAGCACCCTTCGCGGTGGGCGCGATGGCCACGCGATTCGGTTTTCTTCCGGCGTTTTTTCTACTGGCGGGAGCTTTTCTTGTGGCGGCCCTTCTTGCTCTGGTTCTTCCGGAGACCCGCGGCCTCCAATTGACCTGATCAGATTGCTGCGCCGTGCACGCGCATGTGTGCGCTTCCGGCGCGTAGCGTGTATTTCAGGGCGAAGTACGGCGCTTGCCCCACCAACTTCTGAAAGTCTCCGTTATCTAGAATGCTGATTTCCAGCGGATCGCGCCGGAACGGGTAAGGCTCGAGCGCCACGGAGTTGTTCCCTTCGGGCTGCAAATTCCAGTCCACTTCTTGACCATGATAATCGGCGGGAACCGCGTCGATGGTCGCGCCCTCCAGCGGTCCCATGCAAAAATACAAGGACAGCCGGTCCAGCGCTTCCAGGCGCAGCGAGTTTGCCTGCAGCCATTTTTCATCCGCATAATCTTTCATCTTGGGATCCGCGCGCAAATCCACTTTCAATCGCAACTGCTGAAGCCGCAGCGTCTGCAAAAAATCATTCACCGTTTGCGATTCCTGCGACTTGATGTATTTCGCGGAAAAACCCGGCATCGTCGCGCGAGTGCGGTCATAGAGCCCGAGGCAGTACATGCTCACGAGCAGCCCGGCGTAGTGGTCCACTTTGACGACGCGCTCAATTCCCCGCTGGTACAGCTCAATGTGGTCTCGTGTTGGAATGGACATGAAGCTATACGGTAAAAATGTCACCGGATCGATTTCCGGCAGCACCTCCCACTCATTCCATCCATTGTCGTGTTCGGTAGCGGCGAGTACAAAAGATTCCTGAGGCTGCGGCACGGCAAACGTGTCATTCCCCAGTTCACGGGCAAAATGCCCCGCCAGGACCGCGTGATCGGTTTGTCGAATCAGGATGAGATGGTCGCCCTGTTCTTCAATGATCATTACACTGCCCTCTTATTGCAGCGACGGTGTGTGAGCATGCCTAAGGGCTAGGCAACTGGGCTTGACTGAGGACCTGTCAAGCTTCTTTGTTGAGACCGTAACATTATGCCCCCGGCACTTTCCCGAATCCAGGCCTACCATCAATGGGTATAAGGAGTATAAGCGCCTGCGGATTGGCGTTTATCTTTTCAGACTCTTAGCCTGCCCGCGCGCAAAATCCCGATAGCCGGGAGCAGCTGCAACCGCTAAAATAGATGCACCACGCGGGAGTGGCGGAACTGGCAGACGCGCAAGACTTAGGAACAAATCCTCGCGTATTGCAAACAAACGACTTGCAAGAAAACAAAGGCAGTTAGCTCACCGGACTTAACCGAACTTAACGGGCCTTCAAAGGCCCCTCACTCATAGTTAATACATAGGCATGCGCGACGCGCCATGCTTCGCCCCCGCGTAAGCGATAGACAAGTCTCTCGCTGCAACCAACGCGGCGACTGAGTCCTTGTACCAGCCAAGCCGCCGTTCGAACGCCTTTTCCTTGCGCAGTTTTCTCAGCGCGTGACGCACCCCAAGCCTTGGACCCAATGTTGGACCCAAAAGAATGGCCTCGACTCACGTTCTACAGAGCCGGGGCTTTTCTTTTGCTGCTGGCATCCTGAGATAGTCGAGAATCGATGGGTTCGATGCGAACTTCCCAGTGCGCAATTTGAACGAAGCCCCCCATCCGAGATTTGATCGGTTCAGTCAACACTGGCGCGTTTGATCGGCATAGGGGCGGCGGTCACCCGCCGACCGCCGAGTAGGCCCGGGGAATTGCACCCCGAGCCTCTCACTGAACCGGACTTAAACCTCTCAGCTTATCCGGCTCGTGCCACCGTCGGAAGACTGCCGTCTTCCACCGATATCGAGTTCCTCCGGTTGCCCGTTGACTCGGATCAGTACGGGTGGCCTGCTCCCTTTGCTCCTCGGGAATTACCCCGGATCAACGCTCCTACGGAGCAGTCCGCCCCTGGCTTGCGCATTGGTACTTTCGGCCTCGCGGGATTTCCGCTTGCGCCTTTTCCCTTGCCATC
>QHYI01000201.1 GCA_003223245.1 Acidobacteriota bacterium | reverse complement strand
CGTGAGTATCCGTAACTTGTTGAAAAAAAGGAGAGTTGAGAGGGGGTACCCCACCCTCTGTTTTTGCGAAAGAGTGCGCAAGTTGGTGAAAAGAAAAGGGGTCCCCGTTTGCGTGGTGCCAAAGAGCGCGGAAAGGTACGAAAGGAGATAAGCGGGGCAGGGGAAAAGTCAGATTGTAAATGTGGGTTGCCGAGAGCGCAAGACGGGGATACGCACGGGTCAGGGATACAGGCCAAGGGCTTCAAGGACGGGCGGAGCCGAAAATTCATACTACATTGTAACATAGTCCAAAATAACGTCCGGCCAGATGAGCCTGGTTCGTTGACGAAGCAGACCACGGGTCGGGTGCGGGGGCGCACCTCCACGAAGCAGCGTTCGATGACGTTTGTGGTGCGCAGTTCCCTCCACAAGTGCTTGGGTGTCTGAAAGAAGGAGAGCAGCTCAGGTTGATGACGGAGGGCTAGTGCCAGTCTTTCCCCTATTGAGTCTTAGTTGGAATCAATGAGAATGCTAGTTTCTGAGTTGCGCAATTTGCGTGGACAGTTTCTATACAGGTCAGGGAAGTGAAAGCATCCTTCCCAAGGCCTCTTCCCGCAAAAAGAATAACCCCGGCTATTTTCAATGAAGGCTTGACGCCCCTAAGTACTATGGCAAAGGCTCCCACCGAGACCTCATTTTTCGTGCCCCGATATATACCTCAGTTTGATGGCCTGAGGGGTGTTGCGGTGCTCATGGTCCTGATTACCCACTCTGGCTCTCTTGAACTACTACCACATGCGGGGATGTTGAAATATGCGGGATATGGTGTGTTGGATTCGTACTTTGTATTGTCGGGATTTCTCATCACTGGGATACTTTTGGACTCGAAGGGATCCGAGCACTATTTTCGCAATTTCTACGCTCGGCGGGCGGTGCGCATTTGGCCTTTGTATTATCTCGTTCTCTTTCTGGTGTTTGTCGTCGAGCCGCTATTTGTGCCTGCCATGCGACCAACAGTGGCCGGCATTTGGCCTGCTTTTGCCTTCTACGTGCAAAACCTCATCTACCATGACGCTTATCCCTTTGGTTTGGGCGCAACTTGGTCCCTGGCAGTCGAGGAGCAATTCTATATCACCTGGCCACTCCTCATATTCTTCCTCAAAAAACGCACACTCGCTATCCTTCTATTCTCCCTTTTCGTTGTGTCCTTGTCTCTCAGGCTCGCTTTCTACTTTCGGGGGGCGGCGTCCGGATATGTTCACCAATATACATTTTCGCGTTTAGATGCCATCACATTTGGTTCCCTTGCGGCACTTTGGCTGCGTTCCCCAAGTTGCACCCTTGTCCGCTGGCGAACCTGGAGTTATCGGTCGTTGTCTATTGGCGCGGCGGGCACGCTACTCGCACGAATTCTGATGCATAGGAACAGCTCTGTAGTGGGTTATACATTCCTGGGTCTTATGTACACCGGGTTAGTTGGATTATTGCTGATCTCTGACACCCGGTCCTCTCTACTGGGACGGAGCTTCTCGGCCCGCTGGTTACGCTACATGGGAAGGATCAGCTATGGAATTTACCTGTTACACTTGCCACTCTTCACGTTCTGGGCCCGGTTCATCAACACACAGAATTTCCTGTCTAACCCCGTGTCACGAAATCTCTTCGCGTTCAGTGGTCAAATTCTCATGGCGACAATAGCTGGCGCCATTTCGTGGTATTTCTTTGAAGAGCCGATTCTGCGCCTTAAGGAGCGTTTCCCATCGGGATCCGCGATGCATTCGCGGACGGGGCGCGAGCCGGCGACGATCCTGCTTGATCTTGACTCCGTCGTGCGAGAATCTTAAAGCTCTCCAAAAGCCGGAATCGATTGTTCAAAGAACGCGTAAAGTTCGTTCTGCCGGTAGGAAATCTTTCATGTTCCACAATCGAAAACCCGCTTGTCTGCAAGATTTGGAGGATTTGCCTGTCGTCGACACCGCTTGCGACGTGAAGTTCGGCAAGGTCGCCGGCAGTAAGCAGGGTGCGACCAAATTCGGTGTCGCTCGGTGAGAAGAGCTTGCGCAGGCGGCGGCCGATGCCAGGGAGAACGTCCTTGCGATCAAACAAAACCTTTGCAATTGTTGTATCGAGGGATTCGAACACACGAGCCCAAAAAGGGCTCCTGCGCGCAAGAGGGTCATAATTCGAATAGAAGACACCGCCTGGACGCAACCGTTGAACGGATTGCTCGACAACGAACAAATATGAATACAAGTGGTGGAGAACAGAGCTGAAAGTGATCAAGTCGTACGTCTGCCGAGTTTTCTTCAGGTATCGTTCGATAGGACTGTGAATGATCATGGGGGAGTAGCCATGAGCCTTCGCCTTTTCCTGTAGCAAACCGATCATTTTCTCGGAAACGTCCACCACTGTGACAGCCCAGCCCCTCTTGCACATCTTCAATGTGAGATTCCCTGTTCCTCCGCCACAGTCGAGGCATGAAGGCGGCCTCTCAAGGGAGACAAAATACGAGCCAATTCTGTCCAGATCGTTTTCAAGACTCTTCTGTTGAGCTGGGTTGAAGAGGAATGTTTCGTAGCTATCGTATTTATTCGCAAACTGGAGATAGAAGGCCACATTGGCTTCAATGACTCTGGTTTCCGCTACGCTCTGGTTGGAAGTCGTGTCAGGCATTGGAAACTCATTCCTCCTTATGAGAGAGGTGGACGTAGGTCTGTCCCAGTTCACGGATGGCGTTCATTTGGGTCTCAACAGCGTCGTACACCTCGTCTACGGAAATCGTGCGCAGGCAATACGGCTGGTCAAAAATGCAGTAGTCAAAGCACGGGCGGCACCAAAATTCCGGGCGGATTACCACGCGGTCCCGCGCGCCACGCGGACCGAACCAAACCGGATTCGTCGGACCGAAGACGGCGACGACCGGAACGCCTAAGAGATTCGCAAGGTGCATAGGACCGCTGTCGTTGCACACAAGGAGCTTGCAGTAGGAAAGCAGCGCCAGAAATGGGCGAAAGCTCAGACTTATCGTGTGACAGCGGTCCAAGGAAGGTGCTTGCACAGGACGGCCTGGCTCTGAGAACCAGAGGACGTGTATATCAGTGTTTTGGACGATGCGGCGTGCAATTTTAGCAAAATTCTCGTTGCCCCACCGCCGAGTGGCAAGCCGTGCATCAGGATGAATACCAACAAGCAAGCTGCCGGGCTCAACGCCTCGCTCGCTGAGAAACGACCGAGCCGAAGCCACCTCGGCATCAGTCAGCCGGAAGGCTCCGAAGCTTCTGTCCGGCAGCACACCCAATGATTCCAACAGGCGGAGCCAAATGTCTGCTCGATGTTGCCGAGACAGGTCGGGAATAACCGCGTCCGTCAGAAAAGAAGTGCCGCCACCTAAACCATAACCGATACGACGGCGCGCACCGCTGAGCCAGAGGATGAAGTTGTCACGGACGTCCATGCGACCCGAGAAAGCCCAGTCAAACTGGTGTTTCCGGAGTTGGAGAATCGTCCGGGCCAGTGAAATCCAATCTAGGGAAAAAGGGTTGTATTTTCGCCAGCGATTGAAGTGCCGAGCCCAGGGCGCGCGCGTTGGAATGAATGCATCCACGAGCCCTTGACCGTCAAGGACATATGTCAGGTTCGCGTTGACGAGAAGGGAGATTTTGGCCCGTGCAAAGCGCTGCCTTAGATTCCNNGGCTGTTCTTTAGGATCCTCGAAAGGCGGCAGCGGAGGTATCAGCGGCTTCAGCAATCGCATTAATGCTTCAAATGTGCGAACGAGGCGCCACTTGAGCGGGGTCATCCGAAGCAAGTGTGCACGAGCCACCGCTTCAATAGCCCTGGAACCACTAATGCTGGCATCATACGCATACATCGGCGTGGAAGTGCGTCTCACCTTTTTCTGACTCGAGCGTCACATCACCAGCTACAGATGTGTACTTGAAGCTAAGTGACATAAGTAGTAAAGACCGTCCGAGACTCCAAACATAGTCGAAAGTTCATAGAGGCAGCGCCTTACAGCGCCATGGTGGGGGTAGCGGATTTTTGGTTTCCACTCTTGCGGCGTGTGAAAGCCTCCGCAGCGCAAGACGCGTTCTAGCGAGCCGCTATCAAAATAGTATAAGTGTGTAGGGTTGCTGTAGCTCTCCCAGCGTTGGCTTTCAATCCGGGCCCTGAGGCAGCGCGTATTCATTGTAGAAACGAGGAGGCGTCCTCCGGGACGCAGGAACCTTCGGATTTCTTGTAGCTCAGACCACGGTTGACGTAAGTGTTCAATTACGTTCCAGAGTATAACCAAGTCAAATTGTGCCAGCAGGTCTTGCGAGCGCAGCTCTTCAAGACTACCGTACACCGGCATTCCGAGGCTCGCCTTGCTGATACTTCTCGCTACCGGGTCGGGCTCCATCCCCACTGGCACGAGGCCGAGCTCAAGGGCAATACGCGAAAGGGGCCCACGTCCACAACCATAATCCAGCAAGCGCAAACCCTTCAAAGAACCTAATGAGGCTTCGAGTTGCAAAAGAACCTGTCGTAGCACGGAGTCCGGAGTAGCCCCGTATTTAACAGGACGACTATTGTCAATGGATGGGTAGTAGGTCGCCGTATAGATGCGTCGTAGCTCGTCGTCGCTGACCTGTGGCGAGGCAAACTCTAACCCACAATGGCTTGCTCGACATCTCCAAATCGTTGTGTGAGGCAGTGGCAGGTGCCGAACGGCCTTGCCACGACAAAGAGGGCAAATCATTGTTCCGATACGCCCGTGCTCCCGGTGAAATTCGCGCTCGCTCATGCGGAGAGTTGTATTACTTCCAGATTGCGGGCTTCCCACGAACATTTCGTTGTTCCACCTGATTTTTGTTTTGCAAGGTTTCGTAAGGAACGTTCGAAGTCAAGCGCTTGCGTTAAGCGTAAACTGATGCCTACTCCTGCCCAAAAGAGAGAGGCCAAGTAGGGGCTCTCAAGTAGCAAACTAGCCCCTCCCCACACACAGAAGCAGACTTGCGCCAGGATTACTATCCCCAAGAAGGTGACATGATCGTCTCGCCGATTGCGACCAACGGCGTTAAAAGCAAGCCAGAAGTAATAGCTAAGAAAGACGAGGAACGGGAGAAAGCCGACAATTCCCATTTTATAAAGCACAGTCAAGTACGTATTGTGGGGACGCACATCCTCGTCCACGATATCAAACGTAAAAGGAATCCCAAATCCTTCACCAGCCGCAGGATACTGCTTAAATCGGTTCCAGGCTTCTTTCCAAGCCATTAGCCGGAATTGCCAATAAGGATCCTTGCTCGTATGAAGTATTCCTGAGGACAGTTCGCCTGCGACGCGTACGGCATAGGCTCGCTCCGACCGCAGATGAAGATACACGAATGCCAAAGAACCTGCCAGCACTGCGGCCCCGCCAAGGGCGGTAATCGAGGTCAGAAGGCGAAGCTTTCTCCGAATCAGCCCGGGAACGAGCCATGCGAGCACGAAAAGGACAACAATGGTCACAAAGACGCTTCTAGAGTTGGAAAGGAATAAGCCAATAGAAAAGACCGCCGCAAGAATCCAGGCTATGCGTGGCCGGATAAGTCTGTCCGCCATCATTACCAGAACGCCGACGAGTGGAACCAACGCATAAATGCCACTAACGAAGCGTCTTTGTTCGGGTAAGACGGCAAACTGAGCCAACCCATTTAGAATACTTAATGCTGCGCCAAGCGCAAACCAAGCTGCCACTCTCCTTATCACTAGCCAATTGCTGGTGAGATGATACCCAACCGGCAAAAACAATGAATAGCCTACAATGGCGGAGTCGCGTAATACGAGGACTGAGTCGTGATGCCCCCAAAAACCACGTGCGGCCGCAAATGCACCAGCCGCCACAAATAGAGCCAGAGAGACGTTTAGCACTAATGGAAAGCGCGAGCGGGAGCGGCGCTGGAAGATGTAGATTGAAGTAAGAAGAACGATCAGCACCATATCGGTAACGAAGAGTGGAGCGCCGGGCAAGTGAATGTAGGCAAAATCCTTGCTGTATGCGGTGGTGCACAATATAAACCACAGAAATAGCGCCTCGGTTAGAGAGGCCCGTGCCCGTCTCGCGTATGCAAACGTGAGAGGTAGTGTAATGCCTGCCAGCAGAAAGGCAGCACTGTACGGGTCGTATTGCATGGATTGTGGAAGAGGCTGGAAGTCTAAATTGGGAGGGCGTGTTAGGCCGTCAGCCACAGAGATAATGGCGCCCACGATGCCAATGAGGATCAACGAGCCGTTGACAATGCGTTCTTGGCGGTGTTTCCGCAGGCCGACCAGAATGCTTTTTCCGCGGCGAGAGGGAGCAGCGAAGGGAGTCGAAGAACCAGACTCCAGAGCGCTTGCCTTGATCCTCGCCATCTGCATAGAGGTCATCGGATATTCCAATAACTCGCGCCAGGGTAAAGAATCGAAATGGCAAATACTACACCCGGCGCGTTAGTTTATAGGCCTTCTCCTGCAAGAACTGCCGGGATGGTGCGCAGTAAAATTTTGAAATCCAGCAAAAGGCTCCAGCGCCGGATATAGCCAACGTCCAGGAGCATGCAAGTTTCGAAAGAGGGATCCTGGCGCGCGGTGATTTGCCAAAGGCCGGTTATGCCCGGCGTAACTTCCAGGCGTTGCTCATGCCCCGGCCCGTATTGGGCAACGTCCTCAACCGGATGCGGACGCGGCCCGACCAGGCTCATGTCTCCTTTGAGGACGTTCCACAATTGCGGCAACTCGTCCAAGCTGTATTTGCGCAGAAACCTGCCGAGCCGTGTGACGCGGGGATCATCGGCAATCTTGAAGAAGGGGCCGCGGCGTTGATTCAAATGCCGCAGCTTTCTGCGAAGTCCGTTCGCGCCAGGAATCATGGTACGGAATTTGTAACAGGAGAAGAGGACGCCTCTTTTCCCCACACGCAACGAAGCGAAAATGACTGGGCCTCGGGGCGACTCCAGGCTCACGGCAATGGCGATCACGAGCATCAACGGCCAGAGAAGAACAAGGGCGATCGAAGCAAGCAGCAGGTCCAGAAACCTCTTAAAAAATCTACCCAAGAAGGGAAGCGCCTCTTCTTGCAACGCCCAACCGCTAGTGGCATTCGCGTGGTCACAGGATGCAGGGCTCGCGTACGTTGCAAGGTTCAGCACCGAAGTTTGCGGGGATTCCGCGGCGGGCGAACACGAGAGAGAATCCAGCGCAAGGCCCTTGAATATTGATGGA
Organism: Acidobacteriota bacterium; assembly: GCA_003223245.1. GTDB lineage: Bacteria > Acidobacteriota > Terriglobia > Acidiferrales > UBA7541 > Acidiferrum. The sequence continues at coordinate 8,359 of QHYI01000201.1, read as the reverse complement.
AGCGGTAAGCGCCTACGCGGCGTGCGCGTCTTTAGTCGAAAGTTTTGATTTGCCAAGTTAGAAGATTTTGACACCATGAGGAACTAGCACCCCAAATTTTCACCCCCCAGGAATCGACGAACTACTCTTTGTCCTTCCCATGGCAGCGACGCACTTGCCGGCTTTCCATAGGAATGTCCCCAGCTGCATGTTAAAGACGAATCCGCCCTCCGTCGATAAGGTCCAACCTGCATTTGAAATGCAGGAAAATACCCTAGAGATTTGCAGCGTCTTTGCAGCTCACAATGTGGTTCACCGGAACGTCATCACTTGATCGCGCGCACGCGGCGAAGGCAGCGTGCGGAACATGCAAGGGAAAGTCATGAAGCACCGAACACGGAAAATGCGCCTCGTTTGCCCTGGCGCCTTGTGCGAATACCGGAAGCACAAGACGACCCCCAGGATGGTTTCCGTTCTGGCCTTGACGCTGATCTTGCAGAGCATTGTGGCTCTTACTCCTGCAAATGCAACGGGCACCCGGCAAGAGCCGACCCAAAATGCGCAAAAGCAGCCGTTGGGCGCACTCACGGCAACGGGCGAGGTCTACGTAAACGACAAGCCCGCGCCGACGGAATCCACAATTTTCGTCGGCGACACCGTTCGAACGGGCGACACCGGCACCGCGATATTCACTATGCCTGGCTACGGCACGCTGAAACTTGGGTCGCAAACCCAGATCGTAGTCTCTGGCGACCCGGAGTTCCCGGCCGAGTTGCAGAAGGGCACGGCGGTGCTTGATTCCATCAGCGGTCCGTCCGGTATCAAAGTTCGTGTGGGGAACTTTGTCGTAGTTCCCGCGGTCCGCTCCCGGGTAACATCCGCGAAAATTGAGGGGCAGCCAGGCGGGGCATTTCTGGTCACGTGCTTGGACGGCGACATAAGCACGATCCCGCTAGGGGGTGGCTCTGGGCAGCTCTTAGAAGCAGGGCAATCGGTGAGCATTTCGCCGCGTGGGGAACTGTCCGCCCAAAAGGGGTCTGGGGTTAAATCTTCTGGGACTGGCGCGCATGGCGGGCTGTCGGGGCGAACGGGCTGGACGTTGCTTGGTGTGGCAGGAGGGGGCGCCGGTGCGGCGGCGCTGGCGCTGAGCCATGGAGGAAGCAGGCCCGTGAGTCCGTCGGCGCCGTAAGAAGAGGATTTCCAGCAGCAGGAAGTGAAGCACTGTGAAATTTATTTGCAAAGTGCGTTTGCGGCTAGAGAAGAAAGACCTCGACAGTTCCCATCGCTAGTTCTTAGAGCTCACATTCGACAACCGAAAAAGAACCGTGATGTCTTCTTCCGTTTCCGTTGCTTGTCCGCCGAGAAGTGTTGGCGAGTAGCGCCACTGGCGAATAGCGTTCATGGCCGCGGGCACAAGCAAGGTAGGGCCGCTCAAGGAGATCACATTCTGCGCAGCTCCATCCCGATTAAAGATGGCATGCACTTTAACCGCACCTTCTATGCCTTGTTGTTTGGCATCTTGCGGATACACAGGATCGACCCGCGCAACCAGATGGCCCATTTGCAGGCTTTTTCCTTGGCGCGACTTTTGGGAGTTTTCCTTCTGCGGTAGGCGGATGGAAGGGAAAGGATCGAAACTAACAGTCACGACTCCCGTTCTGACCACGGGAATCTCTGGCTGCTGCGGCTGAGGAAGCGGCACTTCTGCCTTACCAGCAAGCGGTGCGGTCTCCGAACGAACTGGCGAGGCATTTAATGACGGCAGGCTCGCATACAAGTCCTTGCTCGTTGGCCGAACTTCTGCGGTTTGAATGGGCCTACTCTGTGGGAACACAAACTTCGTCTTGGTTTGCTTATTTTCTGTTAAATGAGCGGGCACAGACGCGATGCTCCGCGTCGGTTTGCGTCTCTGCTCCCGAGCCGGGGGCGTTTTTCGCCTTTGTCGGTCTGCGGTGTCTCGTGCTGGACTCATGTCTGGAACGAGCGCGGCGCTCTGGTCGTTCGCGTCCTGCTGCGCTTTCTCTTTCAAAGTAGGGCTGGTTCCTGTATCCAAGTTTTGCGAAGAGGCTTTTGTGGCGTCCTTTGTAGGTTCTTCTCGCGGTGTAAGTTCTTCTTGTGGGGCGACATTTTGTGCCGTGGCATTCTGGGTTTGCGGGGCGATTAGAGGCTCTGAAGCTGGGCTCGCGGCTACCACTGCTGGTTTTCCCGTAGGTTCAGTTGGGATCGCAGGGCTAGGAATATCTTGAGCGACCACGGGACCCGCCGCATTCCTGTAATTGCGTTGCAGCAAGAGCCATCCGATTGCAAACAAGGCAGCGACACCAGTGCAAGCCAAAACTCCCCTGCGAACCTGGCCTTGGGGCTTTATCACACGCGCTCGGCGCTGTGGCGGCTCGATTTTTGCAACGCGCCTTCTTAGCGCGGCTCTTGCTAAGAGCCCCTTAATCCCCGACAAGAACAACGCGGATCGAGCAGGGACGAAGACTTTGCCGCAATTGTCGAAGGATGCCGCGAACTTCCTGGACTGTGGACTTGGGACCTCCTCTTCAACGTCTTCGACAAAACTGGGGGGCTCGGTCGGCGGAGGTTGATTCGTTTGAACTTCGTTCTCCTCCCATCGGAAATCGGGTGCAGGCTCTCCCTGAGAAACCCACTCTTTGATTCTGGCGCGCGTATCTTCCCGAAGACTGACAAATTCAATTCCGGCCTCTTTTCCCGAGTCACTGATCCACGCGAAGCGACCTTCTGCTTCAATCCAGTCCTCGGAATCCGGAAACCGAACGCGTACTTTGGAAAAGCGCCGACCGCGCAAAGTGGCGGCCGCTGTGAGTGCTAAGCCGCCTTCACCGAGATTGAAGGCGAGACCTCCGTTGTCTTCATCCAACACAGCGTAGGTGAACAGCAGGATTGGCCGGCGCGCAGCCGAGCGGCGCTCAGCGATGGATGAAGATGGCCGACTCTGCCGGATTTCCTCTGCGGATTGTGTTTGAGATTCTTTCCGTTGGGCCGGAACTGGTTCCTTCTGCGCCTCCGTGAAGACTGGGTTCTCGAACGCCGCCGCAACTGCCTTTTTTCCGTCTACGAATACCTTGCTTTTCATCTGCGAAGGCACGGCCTCGGCTTCGGGAATGGTTTCGGGAATAGCTTCAGAAAAGATGCTTTCGAATGTTTCCTCTTGTGCACCTACCCTGGAGCTGGCAACGTCCGCGAATGAAAACCTGGGGCCACGCGTCTTCGTCGCACTGGCGATTGGCAGTTTCATTTTGGGAAGTTCGCGTCGTTCTGCCTGTTCTTCTACCTGTTGTTCTACCTGTTGTTCTACCTGTTGTTCTACCTGTTGTTCTACCTTTGGGACCTTCTTGGACGTCTTGCCCGAAATCCAGTTTTCTATATCCTCGCGTGTTTTTTCTTCCAGACCGACAAATCGCAAGCCCGCTTCCTTTCCCGACTTGCTTCGCCAGACAATCTGCCCATTCGCTGCGATCTCGCTTGCGAAGCCAGGAAGCTGGATTCGCATCTCTAGCGCTTCATTGCCCTGCGCGCTTTCTCGCAGTACATCGGCCACCGCGAGACCAACTCCGGTTCCGCTGATACTGGTGACGATTCCGCCGTTTCCGTTACCGAGTTCGACATAAATCAGCGAGGATACACGCAGGCGTGGGCTCGCTCGTCGTTCGGCGGTTGTTGCTGTGCTTTGAACGCCTTGCAGTTTGTCCGGCATGCCTCTTAAATTGTTGCCGGAAGGCTGTGGCAACATACCTCTACGGGTGAATTATGTTCTCGCTGTTTCGCAGCATTCAATCAGGCAAACACTTGAAGGATTGGCGAATACCGCCAAACGAGTTGTCCACAAAAACTCCTCTAAGTGATTGCCTGTCAGTAGGTTGCGAGCGGCGCATCACCTTACTCCTCCGTTAGGCGCACACGATCAATCCACACGGTTCCTGCAATCTTGTTATCGAATTTGCTGCTTGGCGGTCGCGCGACTCGGATCAGCAGCAAGTGAGTATCCGCCGCCGTTTTGAATTCCAGCCGCTGCTCCGTCCAGCCGCACGTGCCGACCACACTCTCGGTCGCGTAGAACTCTTTGCTCAGGCCGTAGGGATTAAAAACCTGGAATCGCGGCCCGCTATCCGTTGAAATGGAATCCGCGCGTATGTACGCCGAGAAGAGGTATCGGGCGTTGGGACGAACCAGGACGTATTGAAGCAGGTGGCCGTAGTCGAGGTTTTGCGTCCCGTCGAACTCGATGCGCACGGATCGCGCGCCCTCAAAGGCCTCCTGCGAATCCACAGTGACGCTTGCTCCTTCCACCGGCAGGACGCGCCAGTCTAGCCCTCCGTTCAAAATGTCGTCCTCAAAACTGCCGTTGGCCACCAAGTTGGGGGCCGCGAGGAGCGATCCGACTTTCTCTGGGAATCGTTCGCCAAGGGCGGACCACGCCTTGGCCAACTGCTCGGTCTCCCGCTTTTGAATCAGCGCATCGAGATAAAAGAAGGTGATGGGTAGGTCAAAAGGCAGTTTCAGTGCCAGCACTTGTTCCCAGACTTCCTTGGCAGCAACCATATCGCCGGCTTTGACTTGATAATTCAAATAGCCAAAAAGGGCTGGCGCCTCGGGCGGCACCGTTTCTTGCAAAATAGCGGCTTTGTCGGCCGCAGCGCTTTCCGCCAAAGCAAACACATCTTCTTGAGGTACTCCGCCTCCGATCAAAACCTTCCGCAAGGCTTGCAAAGCCTCGGAAGTCTTGCCCGCGCGAACGCAGAAATTCGCGAGCTTCCAATTGATCTCTGGCGAATTCGGAAACAGCTCTCTTGCACGTTCGAGGGCCTGCCTTGCCTTGTCGCGGTTGCCGGCCCACTCGTATGCCGTACCCAAATCTGCCCAAAACTGCGCGCTTTGCGGGCTCAAGCTTGTCGCGCGCTGATATAACTTCACTTGTTCAAACGGATTTTCATTGTCTGCGTAAAAGTGCCTCACGGTAGCCAGCGCGTTGTAGTATAGAGCATTGTGGGGATCCCAGCGAATTGCGGTCTGAATCGCCTCGGGAGACTTCTTCTGAAAATAGTGGCTGCCCATGCCTCGTCTGATCACTGCATAGGTACACACCAACAGGGCTACGCCCAGGCAACTGCGAACGGCAACGTTTCTCGAGGAGCGAATCTTTTCGGGCGGTTTCATCGGTATTTGTTAAGACAGCGCCCCAATTATTCCTTTCAGCAATCGTTCGAATTCTCTATAAGCATGTTCCTATCATACGCGCCTCGTTAAAAACGGAGATCGAGAATCGGCACCCGGTAGACTCTTCTCCGCCAAACTTGTGTTTTGCAAGCAGTGAACTTTGGCCAAGGATAATTTGGGTCCATTTTGATGCGATCCCCCGCAGGTCGTACCATTCATAAGCCCGCGCCTTGGCCTTGCGCGTGATTTCGAGATGCGCCAATTGCCGCGCCAAGCGCCTGTAGATTAGGGGCGCGCGAGCCCCTCCCAAAATATGTCGAGATCGCGCTCCGTAAAAGGGGTGGATAGAATTTATGTATATGTGATAGATGGTGGGCGCTGTCCGGATTGAACGGACGACCTTTCGGGTGTAAACCGAACGCTCTAACCGCTGAGCTAAGCGCCCCTAAAAATTCATCGTACCGGAAGCATGGGGAAGGGTCAACGCGCGCATCTTCCCCTTTTCCTCAAAGCCCGGCTTTTCAGGATTTCCTACGAATTTCGCATCATGCTCGGCATGCTCGGCATGCGCGGGCGTTTTCTTGCACTTTCTGCACGCAGCCAGTAAACTGATTTGCTTGCATTTACACCAAGGAAAGCATAGACATGCTGCTCGCAAGGGATTTTGTGGCCCACATGGCTAGTGAAGTAGTGAAACGCTTAGTGGAGGGCGGACAAATTGAGACCAAGGTGGCGCAGGCGGTGACCACGCGCGTCCGCCAGTGCATGCTCGAAGAGTTGACGGTTGAGGACCGGCTGAACGAGGAAGTGCGCCAGATCCTTGTCGAACGCCAGGACGAGATGCGCAGTACCGGCGTCTCTTACCAGGAGATGTACAAAAAGGTGAAACAGCATCTGGCACGCGACCGCAAGTTGGTCCTGCGGTAATGCGAAATTCGAAACTCGAAATTGGGAACTCGATGGCGCGTCTCGCGTTTCTAAACGCGGTAGCCCACAAAAGCCTTGACTGCGGATTTCGCGTTTCGATTTTCGAGTTTCCATCTTCGAGTTTCTATTTCCGAGTTTCGATGCCAAAAGGGCCGCTTGAAGAAAACAGGCTGGCAGAAAAAGGAACCGTAAGAGCATGCTGCGACTGAGCCGCGAAAAAATTCTCAGACTCTCGCACCAGATCACCGACGTGCTGGTGTCCAGCGACGAAGTGGAATTCATTGACGACCGCGACACCATCCGCCAGCAAATCGTGCAGATTCTGACCGCCATGCTCAAAGACGAAGAAAAAATCGAGCAGGATGTCCGCAAGCGTATTACCTCACAGAAAAAGGAAATCCTGGAAGGCAGCGAGGAATGGGATGTACTGCACAAGAAGTACTATCAGGATGAACTGCGGCGACTGGGCATCGGCGCTGCGCCCGACGATCGCCACCGCCCGTGAAGCAGTTTTTCGTCATCTGCTTCTAGCTAACCTAACTTCCCTTTGCCGCAAGCGTAAGTCATTGAGTTGCAAGCCTTGCTCCTGACTTCACTTGCTACAAACGCCTGGCGCCCAGGTTGGCGGCTGAGAAAACAACGGCAGTAGCCCGAGCTTGTTCAGGATCTCATTCAAATCCTTGGGCACCTGGCTTACCATCGTTTTGAAGGGGTTACCCTGCACCTCCAGCCGTCCGAGTCGGATGGCCTGTAGCTGGCGCAGCAGATTGTGGACCTCGATGGTCTGGTCCTTCTGCCGCCACTGCCGTTCCAGTTTGGCGCTCAACCAGTAAGCCAGGAAACAAATGCGCACATGGTTGCGAACCCGATCCGGTCGCCAATGAAACACCGGCCGCACTCGTAAATAGTCTTTGAGATGGCAAAAAGCATCCTCCACTTCCAGGAGGTTCTTGTAATGACTCAAGACTCCGGTGCTGGGAATCTGCTCCGGAGTGGCGTTGGTTCCCAGCAGATAGAGGCCGTCGCGGATCTTCTCGGCTCGGATCACCTCGGTCCGGCGGCTCCATTGCAATTGACCGTTTGGGTCCACAGCATAGTCAAAGTATTTATGGGCTTTGAGCCGTTGCAGCGCGCGTCCCACCTGGCTAGCCAATTTCTGCGGATTCACCTTTTTGCGCTGGACCGCTGCCAGCCGTTTCAGTTCGTTCTCCGCTTTGCTTAGTCGCGCCTGCCGCCGTTGTTGATCCCGCTGCTGACGCCAGGAACCGCCGGCAATCACGTAGCGCTTGCCCTCGCGCACGATTTCCATCACCTGGGTGCGGTCCCACAGCTCAGGCGACTGTTCGGCGGGCAAGCTTGCTAGCAACTCTTCCAGCTTGCTGGCGCCCAAACGCGTCACATACTTGAGCTTCAGCTCGTCCATGGCCTCCAGATTGACCTTGCTGCTCATGCCGCCATCAAACACGAAGACCGCCTCGCGGATGCCGAAACGGCGCCGCAAGGTGCTCAACAGTCCCTGCAGCGTGGTGGTATCGCCGCGGTTGCCGCGCAAAACCTCCACATGCAGCGGCAGACCCTGGGCGTCGGTGGCTACCGCCAGCAGAACTTGCGGGCGATCCGAGCGATGGTCCCGGCTATGCCCATACTGACTGATCTTTGACGGGCCGTTCCCTTCGAAATACACACTGGTCAGATCGTAGAGCACCAGCGAGACGCCCTGGGGAAAGCTCTTTTTCTTTTGGTAGAGCTGCTTCTCGACGCCCACCCAGTGTCCGTTCAGTTGATCCATGGCGGCATACAAGTCATCCTCGTCGAAGTCTTCGCTGGCCTGATCCAGGCCGCAGGCCGCGGCCAGCAGGGTGCCGCGAGCGTGATCGACCAAGGCCAGTTTGGCGCTGGGAAACAGAATGCGACCTAGGATCATGGCCTTGAGCAGACCGGCCATGCGAGCATCCGCAACGAAGCCAAAGATCGTGCTCAAGCCAAACTCCTCCCAGGCCTGGTGCAGGACCATCAGCCCGCCGCAATTCCAGGCTTCGGCCAGTTGGAGCGACTCTGCGGCCACAAAGCTGCGCCCCTGAAGGGACTGGCTGATGAGCTCGCGGGTCTCCGGGGGCAGGGCCGTGATGTTGCAGATGGTGCGGGAGCGAGGCCCCTTTGGGGTACGAAAGGACTCGCGAACCAAGTAGGTGAAGTAGGTGGCGCTGCCGTGCTTGCATTTGGTGACCTGCACGAACATACGTGCTACATTGAAGCACATATTTACAGGAAT
>QHYI01000031.1 GCA_003223245.1 Acidobacteriota bacterium | reverse complement strand
CGACCATTCGATGGCAGAGCCTCATAGGCCGACTTCGAGGGATCGCGGTCGGCGTACCACGCCGTTATCTTTGCGGTGACGCGAACAACAGTGGTCCCGGATGCGGTCGGCAGAAGGTCGATGGAGAACTGGTAGAAGGGACGCTCATAGCGATCGAGGGGGTGCTCTGCATTGGCCACGAAACCTTCAACAGTAGGCAGTTTCTGACCTGCGTAGGCCTGCATTTTTTTCAGTGCTTTGTCCACTTCTTCGTTCGATTTGGCATAGGTCCGCGCATAAGGAACAGCTTGGGCAGTTGCCGGACGGGGAATTGAAGTCCCCAAGGCGGAAAGCATCCATAACGCGCGGAGTCGCAGCTTGCATGCGGCGTACTTAGGTCTTCTCACGGTAGAGGTTCCAATTGGTCTATCGGAAGCCATCCGTGCTGGCCGTTCGGCGTTTCGACGCCATACCAGTGGGGAGTAACGATCAAGATGACAACCTGGGTATACGCGGGCAGATGGACCAGGTCTGCCGCGGAGCGAAACGGCGAGGCTTTCAGACTGGCACCCGGCCCCTTAATCCGTCTTTCTATTTCATGCTGCAAGGAGTCGATGCGCTGCTCGAGATCGTATACGGAAGACCCGGCTGCAGCGAGGAGAGCCGTCTCATCTTCGCGCTGGCGGATCAACGTCTGTGTGGCAAGGTCTGCGCTCTCGCGACGACGCTGGGCCTCGACGGCTTGCTGCTCCGCAGCTTGAATCACCTGAAGATGGTCCTGAATAGCCCTGGATTCACTGGATTCAACTGTGCCGTCCGACGCATGGGTTGTGCGCCTGACCGTTTCAACGAAAATTGCATCAATACGCAACCGCGTGCGTTCCGGGCTAACACTCGTGACCACATAACGAACGGCGATCGTTCCCCGGTCCGCACTCGCCCGGAAATGCCTGGGAGCTATCGCATCTTTGCGAATCTTGTAGAAGACCTGCCCCTCGCCTTTCCAGGGCTCAAACAGCGGAGTGGACTCCACAGCAATCGCCCCGGTAAGCGTCGGTTCCCGTTCGAACATCAGTGTCCCGTGGATAGTTTGATCTTGAAGCACTTCCTCGACACCCTGCAGGACGTGATCTACAGGCGCAGAGAGCTCGGTAACCAAACCCGGACTAGGTGTGTTGCGATCGCTGGCTGCGGTCAGTCGCGTTTCCATGCAGAACATTGCAAGAAGTACGATGCTTAATGCCGCGGCGAAGCCGGTGACGACGCTGTTGTGCCGGGTTGGCAAGAAGTTTTGCATTGGGGTCTAGAAGCTAATCCACCTTGCGGTTGTTGCTTGGTTTGTGCTCAAGGGTATTTCGTACGCGTGGGGCGGAGGAAAGTCAATCCCGAAATTGACCGTGAACGACGGCCCGTGGTCCGGAGGGAAGGGGGAGCACAGCCCCCGAGATGCAACGGCTACGGACAAAGGACAATCGCGACGGGGAAACGGACAAAAGTTCTTGCCATCTTTTTCGCCGGACCAGTGTACGCGCCCCTTCTTCTCTGCATCCAATTAGCGGTTATGGGCCAGAATGAGCCGGTGAGCTGGAAGAGAAACTTGCAATCCTTTTCTTTCAGGAGTAAATTCCCCTCGGTCCAGGGACTCGGGGGGTTTCGGTCCTTCTTTTCTTCGTGAAAGGAAGGGCGGGGTCCTCAATGGACGTGTTGCATCTTCTTCATCGCCGATTTCCGCGTGGTTCTTAAGCCAGCAGAGGACCAGAAGTTTGGTCTGTGCCCGCGACTCGAGAGCATTCCTCACGGTCGCGAACTCTTCGACAAAATGCAATGTTGGAAGTGCCACGGGACAGAAGGACGCGAAGATGGTCCGTCGGCCCAGACCCTCACGGTAAATGCGGTGTCTCGAAACGGGACCTTTACCGGATCTTCATGACTGGCCTGGGATGGGACGCCATGCCTTCCTTCGCCGACAACATCAAGCCTGAGGAGGGGTGGGACTTGGTGCGCTTCCTCCGGACCTTGGAGCCTACAAAGGAAAGAACCAGGATTTCGATTCCCACTAGAGCGATGGCGAACCCGATCAGAGGGCCGGAGCCTCCTGGGAAGTATTTGATCTTTCCTCCGTCCCGCTTGTCGCCGAATTTCCAGACAACGCAGGCCAGAATCAACTGTGAGGAGAGGAAAAGGATGCCGGTGGCGACCATGGTCTCATCCATCTGGCGGTCGATCCTGGGTCCGATCGTAGAGATATCGACCGGCAGCCACCAGACGTGCGCGGCAATGAGCCCGGCCGATACCACGGTAATGATCGTCAGAACCACTGCGAATAATTTGCCCATGACCCGTCGCCTTTGCGCTTCGTCCCGATACGTGCAGCGAGGCTGTTTAATACAGATAAGGAGTAACCTTGTAGGTGAAAGTGATCGATTTGGTCTCTCCCGCCGCGAGGGTAACCTCCTGACTCTGCGTGCCGTACTGTTCTTGCCAACTGGTCACCGTGTATTTGCCCGGCGCGAGGCCCTTTAGGCTAAACGAGCCGTTGTTGTCTGTCACCGCGTAGTGAGACGTCTTGAGAACGGCGAAGTACCCGTGCATCCACGGATGGATGTTGCACTTTACCTGGATGAACTCCGCCTCGCGCCACTTGGTCTGGATGGGCGGAGTCCCGGGCAGCTGCGATTTATTCCACTCCGGATTCAGTTTCGGAACCGGGTGGATATTATGTGAGAACGGATCATCGGTATAGATCTGAAGAGGCTGATCCACCTGCATGGGAAGGACATGCGGGATATACATACATCCTTTTTGATCATATCGGACGGCTTGGCTGGGAGCTGGAGAAGGCGGCTCGCCAGCTGAGATGTAGACAACCACATATTGAAGCGCGTTGCCTGGACCAGTGACGACATTTTGGGTCATCTCGGGCGGGTTGTGCTCCTGAGCACAGGTGGGCTCCTTGGACATGTCAATGGGCTTCATCTTCGGGGGTGTACCTGTATAGGTCACTCTCCCTTCGATTGTGCCAGTGTCTGCAGGCGGCCCCGCCAGACTCGCCAGTACCGAGACCGCAAGAACAACGACGAGCGGAAGTACAACGTATTTCAACCGCATGACTCGAACTCCTTAAGCAATCAGCAAAATTCAATTTCCTCCCGGCGGCTG
>QHYI01000030.1 GCA_003223245.1 Acidobacteriota bacterium | reverse complement strand
CCCTACCCTGAAGATGACGAACCCACGGAGCAGCAACACATGACGATTCATCTCACGCCGGAACAAGAACGCCGGCTTCGAGCTGTCCTCGACCGCGGTGCCTACAAATCCGTTGAGGAGGTTGTCGAGGCTGCTTTAACGGCCGTTGAACAACGCACCGTGCCAGGTTTCGCGGGAACAGCGGAAGAACTCGATACCCTGCTCGCTGAAGGGCTTGCCTCAAAGCAACTCACGGAAGATGAGTTTTGGAGTTCCGTAAGCAAGCGAACAGATGCGCTCCTGGCTGAGCATAAGACCGGCCCCCCTTCGTGAAGGTTCTGTATCGACAGACCGCCAGCGACGACATCGTTCGTCAGTTCCGCTATTACCTCCTTACTGCCGAAGCACCCGAGATCGCCCTTCGCTTCCGGGATGCTGTCAGGCGCACCATTCAGTCATTAGGCCAAAATCCTCATGTGGGTCCGCGATATTCTTCCAGCAATCCGCGGGTTCAAAATCTTCGATCATAGCCAGTTGCTGGATTTGAAGCGATTCGGATTTATTACGCTCTAGACGAGGATGCCCTCCACATTATTCGTATCCTGCACGGCAAACGAGACGTGAGGCGAATCCTTCAAAGTGAATGAGTGGGCCTGCTTCCGATTGGAAGCGATGGACCGAACGCCGCCTTGCCGCACTTAAGACCACTTATGCAATGCCGTGGACAAGGTGGGATCCGAACCCGAGACCCTTTTCGAGCTTAAAGGTTTTCAAACCAAGGGTACTGTTTGGCTGGCTCTGGACGGTTTGGGCACGGAGTTCAGCGTATTGGAATAACAGTATACACCGCAGGCCGGTCCAAAACTGCGAACTACTCGTAACGCAAGGCCACTATGGGATCGACACGCGTCGCACGGCGCGCTGGGATGTAGCAGGCAAGAATCGACGTTGACACGAGGACGATTGTCACGACAGCGAACGTCACTGGGTCGGCTGGGCGCACGCCGTAAAGCAGATCCGTCATCATTCGCGTCAGAGCCAATGCTACTGCCGTTCCCGCGGCAATCCCGAGAAGCGCCAGCCGCGCGCCAGTGCCTACTACCAGCCGCAGCACGCTGCCTTGGTCGGCGCCCAACGCCAGGCGCAAACCGATTTCTCGCGTCCGCTGGGCAATGGAGTATGAAAGCACGCCGTAAATCCCCAAGGCCGAAAGGACGAGCGCCAGACAAGCGAATGACGTCAGGAGCGCCATCACCATGCGTTGCTGCTTGATTGGTTCTAGCGCAATCTCCTCCATCGTGGCGATGTCCGCCACGGGCTGGTTCTTGTCAACACGATGGATTTCCTGCGTGACCCGGTGCACTAGACTCTCTGGCCTCACGTTCGCCAACGTGCGCACGACCAAGTGTTTCGGGCCCTCGACCAACCACGGAAATTGTTGATACGGGATGTACATCTCTGGGTTAAAGCCGCCATCAGGTCCTTGACTCAGGACATCGCCAGCGACTCCTACGACTGTGCGCCAAGGGCCTTGGCCTCCGATCCGCAACTGCTTCCCTAATGGATTCTGGCCCGGCCAGTAAGATCGAACCAGCTCTTCATTCACGATCACGACTCTTTCGCCACTCTGCGTATCGTGATCGTTGAAACTGCGGCCTCGACGCAAGGGAATTTCCATGGCACGAAAATAGTGTGGGCCGATAACAACATAATTCGCCGCTGGCACTTGCCCCAGAGGAGGGTTTGGATCATCCAGCGTGGTGAAGAATTGTCCATCCCACCCGTTGATAGGCAGACCACGGGAGACGCTCGCTGCTTCAACACCTGGCAATGACTCAGCAGCAGAGACCACATGTTCCCAGAATTGCGCTCGCGCTTGTGGCTCCTTGTACCGCTCACCCGACAGCGGTACACGCAACGTCAGGACATTCATCGGATTGAAGCCTAGATTTACGCGACTCAACCCCGCGAGCGTCCGCACCATAAGTCCAGCCCCAATCAAAAGGACCATGGCGAGTGCAATTTCAGAGACCACCAGAGCACTTCGAAAGCGGCGACTTCGCGGACTCTGCAGCGCGCTGCGACCGGCTTCTTTGAGGGTTTCTGTGACATTCGGGCGAGCGCTCTGAAGCGCGGGCGCCAAACCAAAGAAGAAGGTGGTGGTGATCACTGCGACCAGGGCGAAACCGAGAACCCGCACGTCCGTCGCCCCGGCAGCCAAGCCCGGGGCGGACTTCACCAGGAATGGCGGAGCTAGCGCCACCAAGGCTTTGCATCCCAAAGAAGCCAGCAAAACTCCTAGAACTCCACCGGCGATAGAAAGCACTAAGCTCTCGGTTAAAAGTTGGCGAATAATGCGACTCTTGTCGGCACCCAACGCGTTTCTCACAGCGAACTCGTTCGCGCGGCCAGAGCCTCGTGCAAGCAATAGGTTGGCGATATTGGCGCACGCAATAAGCAGAACAAAGATCACCGCCCCCATTAGAACGAAGAGGGCCGCACGCGCATCCCCTGAAGCATTGGTGCGCAAGGTCATCAACTGGGCTCTCCACCCCTTCAGATCGTTATGCATCGGCTCGATACGCTCCGACACGGTGTTCATCTGCGCCTCAGCCTGCTGCAAGCTAATACCGGGCTTCAGCCGGCCAATCCCGAAGTAGTCGTTCCATACGAGAGTGGGCGATAACCCAATTCCGGACAACCACAACTCAGGAAGCGCGCCGAAG